>NZ_NJAJ01000020.1 GCF_002632825.1 Xenorhabdus stockiae | reverse complement strand
AGTTGCTGCTGGCCTTATTGCTTATACATTCCAACCTAAAAAACCGAGCTTGAATCTACGGGATAATGAGATCGCTATTTTTAAGCGAAGCTGAGGTTAAATAAACTCAGTAGCGATAATCCATCCAAAAACCAAATAACTTTTGACCTATGAGCACAAATAACACGATAACCCTGATGCGGGAAATGGCTATTTTCGCCAAAGTGGTTGAAACAGGTAGTTTCTCTGAAACTGCCCGTCAGTTAGCAGCTACGCCTTCTGCTATTAGCCGTTCTGTAGCCAGACTAGAAAAAGCGCTCGGAACCCGCCTGCTACAAAGAACAACACGTAAACTTCGTTTAAGCGAGAGTGGGAAACAGGTTTATGAACATTGTCTGGACATCATGAATTCAGCTCAGGCCGTCATGTCTGTATCAGGAAACTTTAGCGGTGAACCGCTAGGTATAGTCCGGGTAAGTGTGCCTAAAGCTGTAGGGCGTTTTGTCGTTCATCCTCATATACCGGCTTTTCTTACCCGTTACCCTAAAGTCGATGTCAGTTTGCGGCTTGATGACAGGTATGTTGATTTAATAGATGATGAAGTTGATCTCGCCATACGGATCACGGATCAGCCCCCTCTGGGCCTGATGGGGCGACGATTACTGAAGATTTGGCATATGTTATGCGCCACACCGGAATACCTTGCAGAACACGGGATACCACAACACCCCCATGATCTGAAAACCCATAGCTGTATCTATCTTGGTGAAGAACCGGGAGATTCACGCTGGAAGTTCAGTCAGGGTAGCAAAACTGTCACTGTCAATATTCAGGGGCGTTACGCAGCTAATCATACCGGTGTAAGGCTTGATGCAGCACTGAAACACATCGGTATTAGTAGTTTACCTTATTTTACTGCCAGACATGCTTTACAGCAGGGGCGACTGGTTCAGGTACTGTCTGACTGGAATTTTAAGGCTAATTATACTGGTGAATTATGGGTTCTTTATCCTCCAACACGGTATTTATCCCCGAAGCTTAGTGTATTTATAGAGTTCCTTGCTGAAAGACTCCGACAGGAGAATATCCAAGATAAAAAAGTCGCCAAAGAACCTCATCATTATCATTACGAATTACCTGAGGCCGAAGAGTAACCCATCTTTAGCATTTTTTATAACTACCCGTCTGATCTCTGTTTTCCTAATGGCATCCCTCTAAGTCTGGCACAGCCCGCTATTGCCAGTTAAGCTGTAGGCAATTTACTTTATCACCTCAATTAAAAATTGATATTCACTATAGCGGGGGCCTTATGGCTGATACAGATATTCGCATTGCTATCGTAGGGGCCAGTGGCCGTATGGGGCGTAATCTCATTCAGGCCGTTCAGCAGGCGGATGGCGTTACACTGGGAGCTGCTCTGGTACGTTCAGGTTCTTCATTAGTGGGAGCGGATGCCGGAGAATTGGCTGGTATTGGTACGAACGATATTACGATCCATGATAACCTCCACTCTGTTATTGATGACTTTGACGTTTTGATCGACTTTACCCTCCCGGAAGGCACACTGACCTATCTCGCCATTTGTCACCAACACCGCAAAGCGGTGATCATTGGTACAACCGGGTTTGATGACGCAGGCAAACAAGCTATTAATGATGCTTCCCGTGATATTCCGATTGTTTTTGCTGCGAATTTCAGTGTTGGTGTCAACCTTGTCCTGAAACTGTTGGAGAAAGCGGCAACAGTAATGGGGGAGCATACAGACATTGAAATTATTGAAGCTCACCATCGCCATAAAGTGGATGCGCCCTCAGGAACCGCGCTGGCAATGGGGGAATCTATTGCTCACACATTAGGCCGTGACCTGAAAACATGTGCAGTCTATGCCCGGGAAGGCCATACGGGCGAACGAGACCCGAAAAGTATTGGTTTTGCCACCATAAGAGCCGGTGATATTGTCGGAGAACACACTGCTATTTTTGCTGATATTGGGGAGCGAGTCGAGATAACCCATAAAGCTTCAAGCCGGATGACTTTCGCAAATGGTGCTGTTAAAGCCGCAACCTGGATAACCAATAAAAACAGTGGCCTTTATGACATGAAAGATGTCCTTAACCTCTAAAATTTATGATTTATTGAATTCATAACTTAATGTAATTACGCAATTATTTTCCAATGAATGCGTAATTACATATTTAAATAGCGAATATAACATTCATCGTCAATTACTCATACTTTTACACCGCAAATTGTCATTTTTATCATCTTTTCTCCCATAGGTACTGAAAATCACACGTTTTTTTCAGTTTTAAAATTTAATTTCACATTAATCGAGCATATAATCGCACTTTACTTATAATTTTCAGGCATATTTCAACAATGTTGGATTGAGCCTCGCAAAAAAACCAATAAAAAAGGGATTTTTTGTAGACAAGCCCCGTTCTCATCATTAGAATGCGCGCAATTTGCCAAAATTTCGACAAAGAACATGATTGGCATTGATTTAAAGGATTAATTCCGAGTTAATATGCATTGAGTGCGATTTGTTATTCATTCCCGGAGGGCGTTTTGATTAAGTCAGCTATATTGGTTCTAGAAGATGGGACCCAATTTCACGGTCGCGCCATAGGTGCAGAAGGTGTGGCGGTTGGTGAAGTGGTCTTCAATACCTCAATGACCGGATATCAAGAAATACTTACCGACCCTTCCTATTCCCGCCAAATTGTTACTCTCACCTATCCTCATATTGGAAATGTCGGCATTAATAGTGCTGATGAAGAATCTCCCGCCATTCAGGCCCAAGGCTTAGTAATCCGCGATTTACCACTCATCACCAGCAACTATCGTAGTGAAAATAATCTGTCTGATTATCTGAAAAATCATAACATTGTTGCGATTGCTGATATTGATACACGTAAACTGACCCGACTGTTGCGCGAAAAAGGGGCGCAAAACGGCTGTATCATTGCGGGTAATGAAGCGGATGTTCAAGTTGCGCTGGAAAAAGCAAAGGCATTTCCCGGCCTGAAAGGTATGGATTTGGCGAAAGAAGTCACCACAGCACAGTCTTATCAGTGGTTACAGGGAAGCTGGACACTGGCAGAAGAGCTGCCGGAAGCCCGTAAAGAACAAGAATTGCCATACCACATTGTCGCTTATGATTTTGGTGTAAAACGTAATATCCTGCGTATGCTGGTGGATCGTGGCTGCCGCGTGACTGTCGTACCAGCCCAGACGCCTGCGGATGAAGTGCTGAAAATGGCACCAGATGGGATCTTCCTGTCCAATGGTCCCGGTGACCCAGAACCTTGTGACTATGCCATCGAAGCAATTAAAACCTTCCTGGATACTGAAATCCCTGTATTTGGTATCTGTCTGGGGCATCAGTTACTAGCTCTGGCAAGTGGCGCAAAAACGGTCAAAATGAAGTTTGGTCACCACGGTGGCAACCATCCTGTAAAAGATTTAGATCGCAATGTCGTGATGATTACTGCACAAAACCACGGATTTGCCGTTGATGAAAGTTCATTACCAGCAAACCTGCGCGTAACCCATAAATCACTCTTTGACGGCACACTGCAAGGTATTCACCGTACTGACAAACCTGCATTCAGTTTTCAAGGGCACCCTGAAGCCAGCCCTGGCCCGCATGAAGCCGCTTCTCTGTTCGACCACTTTATTGAATTGATTGAACAGCATCGTCAGCAAAACGCTCAGAACACCAAATAATCAGGAGAAAAAGGAAAATGGCAAAACGTACTGATATTAAAAGTATCCTGATCTTGGGTGCAGGTCCGATTGTTATCGGTCAGGCATGTGAATTTGACTACTCAGGTGCGCAGGCCTGTAAAGCGCTGAGAGAAGAAGGTTACCGTGTCATACTGGTGAACTCCAACCCGGCAACCATCATGACTGACCCGGAAATGGCTGATGCAACTTATATCGAGCCGATTCACTGGGAAGTCGTACGCAAAATCATTGAGAAAGAACGTCCGGATGCCGTCCTGCCAACAATGGGCGGGCAAACAGCACTCAACTGCGCACTGGAACTGGAACGTCAGGGTGTATTGCAGGAATTCGGCGTCACCATGATTGGTGCAACCGCTGATGCCATTGATAAAGCAGAAGATCGCCAGCGTTTTGACAAAGCGATGAAGAAAATCGGTCTGGATACTGCACGTTCCGGCATCGCTCATACTATGGAAGAAGCATTGGCAGTCGCTGAAGACGTAGGCTTCCCTTGTATCATCCGCCCTTCTTTCACCATGGGTGGAACAGGCGGTGGTATCGCTTATAACCGCGAAGAGTTTGAAGAGATCTGCGAACGCGGTCTGGACCTTTCTCCAACGAATGAATTGCTGATCGATGAATCACTGATTGGTTGGAAAGAGTATGAAATGGAAGTTGTCCGTGATAAAAATGACAACTGCATTATCGTCTGCTCCATTGAAAACTTTGACCCGATGGGTATCCATACCGGTGACTCCATCACTGTCGCCCCAGCCCAGACTCTGACGGATAAAGAATATCAAATCATGCGTAATGCCTCGATGGCAGTACTGCGTGAAATTGGTGTAGAGACTGGTGGTTCAAACGTACAGTTTGCAGTGAACCCTAAAAATGGTCGCCTGATTGTCATTGAGATGAACCCGCGAGTCTCCCGTTCATCCGCTCTGGCTTCCAAAGCCACTGGCTTCCCTATTGCAAAAATCGCTGCAAAACTGGCGGTTGGTTACACCCTTGACGAGCTGATGAATGATATCACCGGTGGTCTCACTCCTGCTTCTTTCGAACCATCGATTGACTATGTCGTCACTAAAATTCCTCGTTTCAACTTCGAAAAATTTGCCGGCAGTAATGACCGTCTGACCACTCAGATGAAGTCCGTTGGTGAAGTCATGGCGATTGGTCGCACTTTCCAGGAATCTCTGCAAAAAGCATTGCGCGGTCTGGAAGTCGGCGCAACAGGTTTCGACCCGAAAGTTAATCTGGATGACGCACAATCACTGACCAAAATCCGTAGCGAACTGAAAGATGCTGGCGCTGAGCGTATCTGGTTCGTTGCCGATGCTTTCCGTGCGGGTATGTCCGTTGATGGTATCTTCAACCTGACCAACATTGATCGCTGGTTTCTGGTACAGATTGAAGAGTTGGTTCGTCTGGAAGATATGGTTGCAGAGCAAGGCATCAACGGCCTGACTTCCGGCTTCCTGCGTCAGTTGAAACGTAAAGGTTTTGCTGATGCACGTCTTGCAAAACTGGCTGGCGTATCCGAAAAAGAGATCCGTAAACTGCGCCATGATTATGGTCTGTATCCAGTTTACAAACGTGTGGATACCTGTGCGGCTGAGTTTTCAACTGATACGGCTTACATGTACTCCACTTATGAAGATGAGTGCGAAGCTAACCCAAACAATGATAAGCCAAAAATCATGGTATTGGGTGGCGGCCCGAACCGCATCGGGCAAGGCATCGAATTCGATTATTGCTGCGTACACGCTGCTCTGGCGCTGCGCGAAGACGGTTACGAAACCATCATGGTTAACTGTAACCCTGAAACAGTTTCAACAGATTACGACACCTCCGACCGCCTTTATTTTGAGCCGGTAACACTGGAAGACGTACTGGAAATTGTCCGCGTTGAACAGCCAAAAGGCGTGATCGTACAGTACGGCGGCCAGACTCCGCTGAAACTGGCGCGCGAACTGGAAGCAGCCGGTGTGCCAATTATCGGTACCAGCCCGGATGCCATTGACCGTGCAGAAGACCGTGAACGTTTCCAGCAAGCAGTAAACCGTCTTGGCCTGAAACAGCCGGCAAATGCCACTGTGACAACCATCGAACAGGCGATTGAAAAAGGTAACAACCTCGGTTATCCACTGGTGGTTCGCCCTTCCTATGTACTGGGTGGCCGGGCAATGGAAATCGTCTACGATGAAACTGACCTGCGTCGTTATTTCCAAACCGCAGTCAGTGTTTCTAACGATGCGCCGGTTCTGCTGGATCGTTTCCTTGATGATGCTGTCGAAGTTGATGTGGATGCTATCTGTGACGGCGAACGCGTCCTGATCGGCGGGATCATGGAACATATTGAACAAGCGGGTGTTCACTCTGGTGACTCAGCCTGCTCCTTGCCTGCCTATACCTTGAGCAAGGAAATTCAGGATGTGATGCGTAATCAGGTTGAGAAACTGGCCTTTGAATTACGTGTCCGTGGTTTGATGAACGTTCAGTTTGCTGTGAAAAACAACGAAGTCTATCTGATCGAAGTGAACCCACGAGCAGCACGTACAGTGCCATTCGTTTCCAAAGCAACGGGCATGCCGCTGGCGAAAGTCGCTGCGCGCGTAATGGCTGGGCAATCCTTACAATCACAGGGTGTAACCAAGGAAATCATCCCACCTTACTATTCCGTGAAAGAAGTCGTATTGCCATTCAATAAATTCCCGGGAGTTGACCCGATTCTGGGGCCAGAAATGCGCTCTACCGGTGAAGTCATGGGTGTTGGCCGTACCTTTGCTGAAGCTTTCTCCAAAGCAATGCTGGGCAGTAACTCCATCATGGGTAAAAAAGGCCGCGCACTGCTGTCGGTACGTGAAGGCGATAAAGAACGTGTTGTTGATTTGGCAGCTCAGTTAGTTAAGCAGGGCTTCGAACTGGATGCAACTCATGGTACTGCGGTTGTTCTGGGTGAAGCAGGAATTAACCCACGTCTGGTAAACAAAGTGCATGAAGGTCGCCCGCACATTCAGGACAGAATCAAAAACGGTGAATATGACTACATCGTCAATACCACCGCAGGCCGTCAGGCGATTGAAGATTCTAAACTACTTCGTCGCAGCGCACTGCAATATAAAGTGCATTATGACACCACCCTGAATGGCGGTTTCGCAACCACCATGGCGCTCAGTGCTGACCCGACTGAACAGGTCATTTCCGTACAGGAAATGCACGCAAAAATTACCAAGTAATTTAAGCGAGTAAAAAACAGCTCCCCCAAAGTTGGTTATCCAATCAGTAAGGGAGCTGTTTTTTATATCAAAGCCAGTTGCTGACCAATCTGGATTAAAGTACGAATGCTATAGTCCAACTCTTCGTCGTTCAGGTTTGCGCTCAAATTAATCCGGATACGTGCTCGTGTCTTACTTACCGCAGGATAAGTCACAGGATTAACGTATATGCCTTTCTCATGAAGCATACGAGCCATGGCGAAACAACAACGTTCATCCCCCGTAATCAACGGCACAATGGCCGTTTCGCTGTTGAGTATGTTAAATCCCGCATCACGTAATTTTTGGCGGAAATACTGACCTTTGGCTTGCAACTCCAGAGTCAACTGAGGTGAGCTCTCAAGAATATCGATGGCACTGATGATCGAAGCAAGTACAGCCGGAGGCAATGAAGCGGAGTAAATATAAGGATTTGCAGCAATACGAATAATGTTTCCTGTTTTCTTGTTGGTCGCAATGAATCCGCCAATGCCGGGCAAGCCTTTACTCAAACTACCGGTAATAACATCAATCTGATCCGTTATACCAAAATGAGCACAAACTCCCCGACCATTCGGGCCAATATGTCCGGTGCCATGAGCATCATCAACAATGACAAACGCATTATATTTCCGGGCTAGTTCGACGATCCCAGGTAAGGGTGCCAAATCACCATCCATACTAAAAACACCGTCAGTAATAATAAATTTACGTGCCTGAAATGGAGATTGAAGAAGCCTGTTTTCAAGACTTTTCAGAGAAACATGCTGGTAGATCCGGATCGTTGCGCCACTCAGTTTCAGACCATCAACGATAGATTGATGGTTAAGCATGTCACTGAAAACGATGTCACCTTCACGACATAGCGTGGAGAGAGCGGCGAGATTCGCAGAAAACCCCGAACTGAAAGTAATAACATCTTCCACATCAAGGAATTTGGCCAGCCGTTTTTCCATTTCAAGATGCAAATCGCTAGTACCATTAAGAAGGCGTACACCGCTTGATGTGGTTCCGTATTGATGAGTTGCATTAATACTGGATTCGATAATCTTTTGATGACCATTGAGTCCAGAGTAGTTATAAGAGCCTAAATGCAAAACTTCACGTACTTGTGTGCTATCAGCACAAGTAGGGTTATAGCTGACAGAAACATGCTTACAAGGTATTCGGTGAAATACTCTACCGATCATATCCATGGTGCCATCTGAAACTAAATTATCGTAACGCTCAGCCATGTTTTGTAGATAGCCGTTAGATCGCGTGATGTCACGGTAATGGCCATCTCTTTCGGGATCAGTAAGGTGCAATTTACTCATAGTGCTTTTTCCTTGCATGAAGATAAAAAGTAACAGTGACGATAAGTGCTTCAATATTGATAAAAAAACTCAACCAAAATAACGGTTATAAATTGGATCAGTACGCTATGGATACGTTGATTAGGATTTAAAGGGAATATCCCGGCGGTGATTGCTTCTAGCTGTAATACCATGAAAAATAAAGTTTTAAATGCCGTATACCTAATGGCAATTGAACAACAAAATAACGATAAATAGAATTTATTTTGTTCTCAAAAAATAACAACTCATCAAGCTTTTATGAGGGGTAATTGGGAGCGTATAACATTAAGATAAAAATTAATCTAAGCTTTAAGTTTCCGAATCAAGAAAAAAGCCACCTCTAATTTGAGATGGCTTTTCTATAAATTTAATCACACCTTCCTAATTAATACTTTTTATTCAAGATAAATCTAATATTGTTTCAGCCACACAGGTATGTTGGTTTTTCATTTGAGGTGCGGGTTTAATAAAACAATCTTCCAGAAACCAGCTTGCAGGTGTTTTCAGAGTAATAGAGACAACAACCAAATGTTCCAGACTAATTCGATTCGTTCCCCGT
The DNA here is from genome assembly GCF_002632825.1 of Xenorhabdus stockiae. GTDB lineage: Bacteria > Pseudomonadota > Gammaproteobacteria > Enterobacterales > Enterobacteriaceae > Xenorhabdus > Xenorhabdus stockiae. The sequence continues at coordinate 85,850 of NZ_NJAJ01000020.1, read as the reverse complement.
TCATAACGTGATAACTGCTGGTGACTGACGCCGATTCTGTCCGCCAGCTCTGCTGCTGTTATCCCAAGCTCTTTTCGCTTCATTTGGATCCGTTTACCTACCAGCATACTGACTCGCATAGTATCTTTACCCTCATTATAAATAGGTTAGTAAGACAACTGCTGTACCTTCATATTTACCGGCTTTCGGTTGTATTAATGTGTGCAGTGTTGAAGTCAGAGTGAAAGTGGAAGGTATATATTTTCCCTCAGCAGTGACATTCACTCCATCTGCTGCATTCTTTCCGTCAATCTGTAATGCTGAATAAATTTGCTTATTAGCATCGAGATAAACTTTGGATTCGTTATTAATAGACTTAACCTGTAACATTATTTTGTTGCTATAAAGTGCACAGCTAAACTGGCCATTAATAGAACGGGTTGCGTTATTAACGTCAGAAGCTTTTAATTCGCCATAAGCAATTTCAACGGGAACAATAAGTTCACAACTCTGGTTTGCAGGCGGTAATTTATTGCAGGTTGAATTAGGAAATTTTTGTGCTGTACCATAACCGGATGATATCTGGTTGGTATAAAACAAGCCGACACACTGTGCATTCGCAGTAATAATCGGGAATGTGACCCGCTTAGGAATTCCAAGCTGGCTTTTATAAGCCCGCATGACATCTGCGGTTGTCCGGTATTTATGGGCATCAGTCAAACACACCTTTGCATCAATACAGGAACCATACATGCCCGGTTGTTTACCATTGTTATACTGGACATCCGGGCCAACATAACATTGCGGCTTGTTATAACAAGGGTTCTCAATTCCCTCTTCTTCCGTCCATTCAATCAGTTCCATTGTCGTAATGGTTTGTTTACCCGATGTCGTGGTATTCACGGGCATAACATAAGCTCCACCATAAGAATATGAAGCAGTTAAGAAAAATAATGATGCAGAAAACTTCATTAGTGATTTTGTAATATGACGCATAATTTATTTCCCTAAATAGCCCCAAGCTTGGCCCGAATATCATGGAAGCCACTCAAAAGGCTGGCGTAGCTATTCATAACTAAGCTCAAAAGTTGCCATCGCATTGAACTCTCCTACACCAATTTTGTTTTGCAAAAGTGCTTTAGGATCGGCTTTGACATAGGCCTGAAACGGAATGACATGACTACTGTTCGTGCCAGCAAGTGAGAACTGAGCCGTTTTATTAAAAGGAAGTGGTGTACCATCCAGTTTTTCCATACCAATAGCCGCACCAGAAGCATTGCTGCCGTGACTGAACGCTAATAATCCCGGCTGTTCTTTACTCTCTTGCCCGACAAACTTGATATTCACTTTCTGCGCGACTTTGGGGTCACACTCTTCCAAGTGCAGACGGAATGGCTGACTTGGCGTGCGCTGATATAAATAAAGATCCCGGCTGGTAATGCTGCCAAAATCCACTTCCATCGCTTTATCTTCCGGTTTAATCACACAGGAAGGCGCCAGTACAGTCATCGTAATTCTGACATTTTGACGAAGGTTATCTTGCGCATAAGCACCTTGCAGGCTGCTCATTCCCAACAGGAATAAGGCCGGCAGTACTAATAATTTCCGCGCACATTCAGAGAACTTTATATTTAACGAATTCATTATTCTTTATCCTAAAATTCATTATGATTGGGTGAAGTCTGTTTTGTGATTCACCAAATCTAATCAGCCCTCTTCATCGAGAATCTTTGTCACCGTACAGTTATTGCCACTACAACTAAAAACTAACTGCGGGTGTCCGCCATAGTCATTGACATAAGTCAAGATAGGGTTACTACCGAAAGCGCTGGCTGTTCCGCCCAGTGTTTCACTGCTTTTAGGTGCCAGCATGAATGGTTTGAACCCCTCGACCGGCTTGCCTTTAACTTGACTCTGGCCTTCTGCAATCGTGACGTAATACGGCGTTGGGTTATTCAGCACATACTGGTTTCCCTGACGGGTTAACGTCAGTTTTTCCTGCCACGGGTTTTCCAGATCCACACGACGTGCGATAACCGCTTCCGGGCGGTAGAACAATTTAATTTTCGTCTGTATCGCGAGTTGCAGAACATTTGATTTTTCACTGCGTGGTGGAATTTCACGGACGTTGAAATAGAACAGGCTTTCTCTATCCAGAGGTAATTGCGCTATCGCGGGTAGAGTCTGAATCTTAATCTGGCTCTTCATCCCGGCTTCAATACGCTGAACAGGCGGAACAACAACAAGTGGGCTGTTGATTTTATTTCCCTGCTCATCTTCAATCCATGCCTGTGCTAAATAAGGCAAATCAGGGTGTTGATTCTCAATATTCAAGCTGACAGATTTTTCATTCCCATTAAAAATAGCCCGGGTACGATCTAATGCTATCGCCGCCGTTGCCTGATGCACTGACATTAAACTTGTTACCGTCACGGCAGCTATCATTAGAATTTTTTTCAGTTTCATAGTGTCATTAGCTCATGCTTTAAAAACGTATATTTGTATTACTGCGATCAATTAATATCGGCATTACCGCATTAAAAATTAATGTAATACTTCATTAAAAACCTATTTCATGGTTTTTTTTATTGCTTTTTACTTATCATTTACATTTAAAAACTGGCAAGGCAGCAAAAATGCGGTTGAATACTCTGATGAGATATTATCTGGTACAGTCACCTCACACTGAGCATGTCCATCCCAATGAATCTGCAATTTCTCACCCTTTTTCATTCCACTCAGGTAGGCATATCCATCATCACTCATCATGCCAATTTCCCGTTGGCTGGCGTTCATAACAGATGCACCAAAAGGCGGGAACGAACCATCAGGCAAACGGATCACTGTCATGGCTTTAATCCCGGATATCACCTGGAATTTACGATATCCAATGGCACCTTCGGTTAATGTCGCCAACTGAACCGAACGCATTGCTTCCACGTCATCCGGCAATTTATCCAAGTCAATATTTGCGGTATTACGGTGATAGCTGTTCACATCAGCCAGTACAGCTTTGCCAAAGTAATTGGAGTGAATTGAAGAGCCGTAAGTCTGGACAGGCACATTCCGTACACCTTCGGTATCTACCATCAGGCGGGTTGCACCAGCTATATTCGTACGGTGTAAAGCGACTCCTTTGCCCGTTGCAGTGATCCCGCCCTGTAAACCCAGGGTCGCGCTAGTATTACTATCGGATTGATGGCTGGCGCTGGCGGTCACCAGTGCTTCATCACCATAATGGGTGTAATAACCGTCTACTGTTGCCCTTCCACGTGTATTCACACCTGTTGAAATACGATAGTTATTACGATCATCAATTCGATTGAAATAACCGACGGTATGACCATTACCCTGACGATTGACTAATCCGTTATAACTGACAGTTCCTGTTTCTCCCCAAGGAATGGAAAGACTCAGATACAGACCATCATCTTTTTTATTGTCAAAATTGTTACGATAAGCGGATAAATTGACATAGATACCTTTATAACGGTCTATATCCAGATGCTTAGATAAAGAGAGGTCATAGCGGTTATTCGTTGGCTTATTCCAGTAGGTCTGGTGGCTATAGCTGAAAGTGGTGCTGAACCCTAATTCATTAAATTGTTTATTTAAATTAACGGTATAGAGTTCTTTTCCACTATCAGAGGATATATTTCGGGAACGGTAACGACGGTCAATATATTGCCCCATACTCATGAAATCACGTTCAGAGAAGCGATATCCGGCGAATGTCAGCTGACTGTTGTACTCTTCAAAACGCTTCGAGTAACTGAGGCGATAAGATCCCCCCGTCAACGTTTTGTTCTCACCCGGTAATTTTGCTCTTGAACCTGTTACATCAAACGCCAATGCCCCAAACATCAGCAAATCACGTCCTATCCCCAGCGATAAGGCGTCATAGTCACCCGCAGCCAAAAGCCCGCCATACAATGACCAACCGTTATTGATCCCCCAGGAAAATTCTCCCAAACCAAAAGCCGGCCCTTCGCGACGATGTTTTTCATTCGTGGATTGTCCGCCAATAAATTTGTACTGCACACGTCCGGGGCGCGTTAGGAAAGGAACAGTTGCCGTATTGACCTGAAATTGCTGGACTCCACCATCCTGCTCTTCAATTCTGACATCCAGTGTTCCTGCTACGGCATCACTGAGATCCTGAATACGGAATGGGCCTGCGGAAACCTGAGTTTCATACAGCACTCTTCCCATCTGGCTGATAGTGACTTTGGCATTAGTTCTCGCAACACCTGTAACCTCTGCGGCATAGCCGCGTAAATTAGGCGGCAACATATTTTCATCTGTTACCAGACTAATCCCGGTGTAACGGAAGCTATCGAAAATATTGGAATTAAGGTAACTCTCTCCCAGTGTCAGCTTAGCTTCCATAGTAGGAAGGGCGCGATACGCGTAGTAACGGGTCCAATCCCAACTGCGTTTTCTGGAACTGGAGCGATTTGTATCATCCGAACCGTTCTTCTCGGTATTAGTGTGATCGTATCTGCTCTGCCAGTTTGCACGGAAGCGCCACGCGCCGGCATTAATACCAGTCGTACCATTTGCACTGATTTGCTGGCGCGCATTACCATGATCTGGTTTAGTTGCCTGTGCATAAATGTTGTAATCAAATAACAATCCGGGGACACCTTCATCCCAGCGGGAAGGAGGATCCCAGTTCGGTGATTCATATTCCAGATAGATTTTAGGAACAACTAAATACAGGGTATAAGTAGCTAAATCCCCTTTAACCAAGGTCCCCGGCAGGCTATTCAGATCAAGGCATTTTTCATTATTCTGCCAGACTAATTTATCGGCCCATTTTGATTGCAGGCCGATTCTTTTCACTAATTCGGGGGAAATACAGGCTTCACTGCCTTGCGGATCATTATCCGGCACGAGGAAGTCAATAGGATACATATCCTGCAATTCAGACTGATTCACCCGAACTGCCATCATATAGTTCCCCGGCATGATATAACCTGCACGGGAAAACTTCTCCAAATCAATATTGGAGCGTTCATTAATATCCAGCGCATCAGTATTGAATTCAATAGGCTTAGAATAAGCAAACTGGATACCGGACAGAGAAAATAGTATCAGGGCAGAAAGTAGCTTAATACCGGGCTTCGAAGGTTTTGTATTTATTTCATTAGCTATTCTTTGTTTATTAAGCACGTGGTTTTTATTAAAGATTCTTTTTCTATTACTGCGTGTTTCTTTATTAACAGACGAAAAATCATGATTCATAGAAGCTATAAACCAAGCCATAACATCCTCTAAGCAATGAATCGTTAATAATTCAATTTGAATTTAATTACTGCCTGATAGTGCCAAATCCGTATGTATGGCAGAATGTGTGATTTTCCGAATATAGGTAACTGAGAAAACATCAACTTCAATTAACTCTAAAGAAGATTTTCAATTCTCAAGCCACTTAAATCGCTTTCTTATCAGTTTTAAACACCGTTATTAGACACAGTGCATGTTTGAAATAGGCTGAATAATGATGTCAGGAAACCCAAATAAAAATCAAAATGACATGGGCTTCCTGACATTCAGCAATTAAAAACTAGCCTTTAGTTTTCACTATTACAGGTAGTTTAAAGTAAAGTGTGCGAATGCATAGAAATCACCTGTTGTTACAGTCTGACCAGGGAGAACTTTCAGATTCGCATCGAAACTCAGACGGTTATCAACTGCATCTACACCAGTTGTAGCAGTGCCTAAACGAACCATTCTTCCGTTCTCACCGTCATTTAAGTCACCAATTTCGATGCCTACGCCTTTAGCTTTACCTTTGATAGCCAAAAGGTAGCCGTCAGCATCGGCTTTATCGCCAGTGAACGTGGTGGTAATTTTCTTTCCTGTAATATCAGAACATTTATCTAAAATAATATCAAAAGGTATACGTTCGGATTGACCATCTTTGTTGGATTTAAACTTAGAAGTCCGAATTTCGCCAAAATTAACATCAATATGGGGATTTTTAATTGAACAAGTCGGATTAATAATAGTACCTTGGAAGTGAACAACACCACGATCATTCAAGTTGATATCACTTCCACCTGCATTTGCAGCGCCTGCAGTTAAAGCGACACCAAGACCTAAAACCATTGCCAATTTATTCAGTTTCATAATCGAATTTATACCTTTTAATTAAAAAGTAGGGATTTATATTCAAGGAATGTCCTAAACCCAGAAATTAATTTCTGGCTTTTAGGATAATTGCTATTTAGTTTTTTGACAGACTGCTTAACTGTTCAACTAAATGAAATCGATATTATGATTCTATACAAAGCACCCTAAGTCAAATTTCAGCGGATAAAACTGGCAATGATCCCTAACTGCGTATCGGATATGAGTTTTTACCAAAAACCACGCATAGACAGCAATATATTTTACTGATAAACATGTAAATTTAGATTATTTTCCTGAATTGCATCTCACAAAGACGAATAGTTTAGAATCTTAGTTTGCGCATCTTTATTGAGCGATTTTGTCTTTTTTAAAATAAAAAAATACTCAATTAAACTGAGATAATGATAAAAATTAGATTTTAATATCAAAACAAAAGGAGAAGACAAAATATAAGCAAAATATTCATCTATTTTAGAAAATTAACACGCTAATTATAATATTAAATTATTACTTTAGTTGAATGGGTGTTTTTTGTTAAAAATATTCATTTATTATTTTCATAATAAAATCAGCGATTGATAAAATGAAAACAGACAAACAAATAAATGAGATTAATTCTTAATAAAACCATCTGAAAAACATATTATACTGGATAATAAAAAAGCCCTTCTCATTATAGAGAAGGGCTTTTATTTTAATAAAGCAATTAAATTACATTATTTTTAATTGTCACCTAACAAAATAGATTCAAGAGCGATTTCAATCATGTCATTGAAAGTAGTCTGACGCTCTTCAGCGGTAGTCTGTTCACCTGTACGAATATGGTCAGAAACAGTACAAATTGCTAGTGCTTTTGCACCAAATTCAGCCGCAACACCGTAAATGCCAGCCGCTTCCATTTCAACGCCCAGAATGCCGTATTTTTCCATGACATCGAACATTTGTGGGTCTGGAGTATAGAACAGATCCGCAGAGAAAATGTTACCAACGCGCGCATTGATATTTTTCGCTTTAGCTGCATCAACCGCATTACGGATCAAATCAAAGTCAGCGATTGCTGCAAAATCATGATCTTTAAAACGCAGACGGTTGACTTTAGAGTCAGTACAAGCACCCATGCCAATCACTACGTCACGAATTTTAACATCTTCGCTTACGGCACCACAGGAGCCAATACGGATAATCTTTTTGACACCAAATTCGGTGATCAATTCTTTGGCATAAATGGAACAGGATGGAATGCCCATACCGTGCCCCATAACTGAAATGCGGCGGCCTTTATAAGTACCAGTGAAGCCGAGCATACCGCGCACATCGTTAACCTGACGCACATCTTCCAGAAAAGTTTCTGCAATGTATTTTGCACGCAGTGGATCGCCTGGCATTAAAACAACATCAGCAAAATCGCCCATCTCAGCATTAATATGTGGGGTGGCCATAAATCTATTCCTTGTTTTTATTATACCCGTTGTCTTTCGGGCTGCCTTTTTGGTGGCTGTGCTCGCTCCTCCCGGTCACATAGCTACCTATGCTCCGGAGATTCACTCACTTGCCGCCGCGATGCCGCTCAAAATCCATAGGGTATGGGTATTAAAAAAATATTAGCGATCGGGGAAGCCAACGGCTCCCCCGGAAAATCAGAACATCACTTTGCCGTAATCCATTGGTGTCAGGTCGAAATATTTCGCCACTGTCTGACCAATGTCAGCAAAGGTTTCACGATGCCCTAATGAGCCCGGTTTTACCTTTGGCCCATAAACCAGTACAGGTATATGCTCACGGGTATGATCCGTACCCGGCCAGGTTGGATCACAACCGTGGTCAGCCGTCAGGATCAGAATGTCATCTTCTTTCACCATCTTCAGCATTTCCGGCAAACGGCGATCGAACAGTTCCAGCGCAGCAGCATAACCGGCTACATCACGGCGATGACCGTAAGATGAGTCAAAATCAACAAAGTTGGTGAATACAATCGTATTGTCACCGGCTTGCTCCATCTCTACCAATGAAGCATCAAACAGTGCATCAATTCCCGTCGCTTTCACTTTTTTAGTGATACCGACATTCGCGTAAATATCAGCAATTTTACCAATGGAAACCACTTCACCCTGTTTCTCATCAACCAGTTTTTTCAGTACAGTTGGCGCTGGTGGCTCAACAGCCAAATCATGGCGGTTTCCGGTACGCTGGAAGTTACCCGCTTTATCGCCGACAAACGGACGGGCAATTACACGACCAATGTTATAACCGCCATCAGTGAGCTCTTCACGGGCGATTTCACATAATTCATACAGTTTATCCAGACCGAATGTTTCTTCGTGACAAGCAATCTGGAAAACGGAATCCGCTGAGGTATAGAAAATCGGTTTACCCGTTTTCATGTGCTCTTCTCCCAGCTTATCCAGAATAACAGTACCGGAAGAGTGGCAGTTACCCAGATAACCCGGCAGATTGGCACGTTCAACCAATTTATCCAATAACTCCTGCGGGAAACTGTTTTCTAACTCGTTAAAATAACCCCAGTCGAATAAAACCGGAACGCCGGCAATTTCCCAATGACCTGATGGCGTGTCTTTACCAGAAGAAAGTTCACTCGCATAACCATAGGCACCGATAATTTCGGCATCTTTATCCAAACCAACCGGGAAAGTTCCACTGGATTCTTCCGTTGCTTTTCCTAGTCCCAAACGGCTCAGATTCGGTAACTTCAACAATCCCTGACGACCGATATCAGCTTCACCACGAGCGCACTGTTCTGCAATATGCCCTAAAGTGTTAGACCCTTTGTCACCAAATCTTTCTGCATCTGCACTCGCACCGATACCAAAGGAATCCAAGACCATGATGAATGTACGTTTCATAATTTTCTCCTGTGTCAATTCACGCTATCAATGCGGGAACTGCCAGCTGTTAAAATCTATTCAATACTTCTGTTGAATTATCCACCAATACGACGATAAACCATCTGGGTGGCGACTTTCATTCCGGCATCCACTTCTGCTGCCGAAGTATATGCCTGTTGAAAAACAAGCGATGCACGCACAGCCTCTGCCGCCATATGCCAGTCATCTTCATTATTGGCATGAATCACCATCAGAGGAGTATCTGTGTTTACTTCTGAGCCAAGCGGAATAATATCACTCAGCCCCACACTGTAATTGATCGGATCAGTCGCTTTGCGGCGACCACCGCCTAATGCAACGACTGCCATCCCCAATGCACGGGTATCCATTTCTGTTACAATGCTTTGTTTTTTAATTATATTATTTTCAGCAAATACAGGTCTGCTGAAAGAAGCTGTCGGTAAATAACAGTCATAGTTTTCAATAAAATCAACAGGCCCTTTCTGAGCTGCCACCATACGCCCGAATATTTCCGCGGCCTTACCATTATCGAGTACTGCCTGTAATTGACGATATGCAGCATCACGATCTTCTGCCAGTTTACCCGATACCAACATCTCAGCAGATAATGCCATCGTCACTTCAAATAACCGGGGATTGCGGTATTCTCCTGTCAGAAACTGCACCGCTTCACGCACTTCCAGCGCATTTCCGGCACTGGATGCTAATACCTGATTCATATCTGTCAACAGTGCCGTTGTTTTACAACCCGCACCGTTAGCCACCGCAACAATCGATTCCGCCAACTGTTCTGACTGCTCATAAGTCGGCATCAATGCGCCAGAACCGACTTTCACATCCATAACTAAAGCATCTAATCCTTCAGCCAGTTTTTTGCCCAGAATAGAAGCGGTAATCAGCGGAATAGAATCAACGGTAGCAGTAATATCACGTGTTGCATAAAAACGTTTATCCGCGGGTGCCAGCGAGTTAGTCTGACCGATAATTGCAACACCCACATCCCGGATAATGTCACGGAACCGGTGATCATCGGGGAAAATATCAAACCCGGGGATGGATTCTAATTTATCCAGCGTTCCTCCGGTATGACCTAATCCACGCCCTGAAATCATCGGAACATAACCACCACATGCTGCAACCATTGGCCCCAACATCAGGGATATCACATCACCAACTCCACCCGTCGAATGTTTATCCACAACCGGACCGGGCAAATTCAACTTTTTCCAGTCAAGGACTGTACCAGAATCACGTACCGCCAATGTTAAGGCAATCCGCTCTTCCATCGTCATATCCCGGAAATAAATGGCCATCGCCAGAGCAGCAATTTGCCCTTCTGATACCGTATTATCACGCACAGCGTTAATAAAGAAGCGGATTTCTTCTTCGCTCAGTGAAAAACCATCTCGTTTTTTGCGGATAATTTCCTGTGCCAAAAACAAAGCTACCTCCCATTATCATTGTCTGAGAAGAACAGTAGTCATGAATCAGCTCTATCTTAACGAACATTCAAGGCATTGTTATTGATCTTAAACGACTGTTTTTATAACTTCTGCATTCAATAACTTGTGCTTCCAATAACTACTGTTCTCAATAATTACTATTGTTAATAACTACTGTTTTGTTTTTGACCCTGATGACCCAGCGCCGTCAATAAGCTACCCAGCAGACTGGAAGCGCCAAAACGGAAATGGCGGGAGTCTGCCCATTTGTCGCCCATGATCCGGCCTGCCAGTGCCAGATACTGCGCCGCTTCTTCTGCTGTGCGAACGCCACCCGCCGGTTTAAACCCGACAGTCTCTCCCACGTCCATATCACGGATAACACTCAGCATGATCTCTGCACTTTCCAGTGTCGCATTAACCGGCACTTTTCCGGTTGATGTCTTAATAAAATCAGCGCCTGCTTTAATTGAAATTTCAGAGACCTTACGGATCAGCGCAGCGTCTTTCAGCTCTCCGGTTTCAATAATGACTTTCAGCCAGACACCTGATTCAGCACAGGCGTCTTTACAGGCTTTAACCAGATCAAAACCAATTTGTTCGTTACCCGCCATCAAGGCGCGATAAGGGAAAACCACATCCACTTCATCTGCACCATAAGCAATCGCTGCACAAGTCTCCGCCAGTGCGATATCAATATCATCATTGCCATGAGGGAAGTTCGTAACAGTCGCAATCCGGATATCCGGAGTTCCCTGTTCACGTAGTACCTTGCGGGCTAGGGGAATAAAACGCGGATAGATACAGATGGCCGCAGTATGCCCTGCTGGGCTGTTTGCCTGATGGCAAAGTGCTGTCACTTTCTCATCAGTATCATCATCATTGAGTGTAGTTAAATCCATCAAGCTCAGCGCACGCTGAGCAGCTGCGGTTAAATCGGTCATAAAACTCTCCAACGGTATTTTTATCGTAACTGAATCAGTTCACATATTCTTCCGAACATTTAATCGCTAACTGTTCCGAATTATTAATGTATTCATATGTTGGTGAGCGGACTTGGTTCCTTGAAGATGTTGCAATGCCCTATATCATCGCAACAACAGAGCTCCTTCTCTCCGCACCTTTTTCTTTAGTTTGATTTTTTCAGCTTGTCTTGCCCGGCAGGTATTAGCTTAATCAATGAAATCTTGATTCATCATTATTTGAACATGTAAGTATGTAATAATTCATGCTTAGAATCACACTAATCAAATGAAAATTGCAATTATTATCATTTTATCGTGATTGAAATCACATTGATTAAGCCCGGAAAAAATAAAATGCAGGTAAGATTAACTCACCTGCATTCAATTTAGTCTGTATTTTCTGGTTAGACTTCCTAATTATGCCAGAGAGAGGAAGAACCCTGCAATTGTGGCACTCATCAGGTTAGAGAGTGAACCAGCCAATACGGCTTTCAGACCAAAACGGGCAATATCACCACGACGGTTTGGTGCCATACCACCTAAGCCCCCAAGCAACACAGCGACAGAAGACAAATTCGCAAATCCACACAAAGCAAAAGAGATAATGGCTTTAGTATGATCAGAAAGAACCTGAAGACCGGCTGCTTGCACGACATCATCCGGTTTCAGATAGTCGCCAAAGTGCATGAATGCAACGAATTCATTAACTATTATTTTCTGCCCGATGAAAGAACCGGCCACGGTTGCTTCATGCCACGGCACACCAATCAGGTAAGCGATTGGCGCAAATACCCAGCCCAGAATCAATTCCATAGACAATTGAGGATAGCTGAACCAACCACCGATACCGCCTAACATACCATTCAACAAAGCAATCAATGCAGTAAATGCCAATAACATTGCACCTACATTCAGAGCTAACTGCATACCGGATGCCGCACCAGATGCTGCCGCATCAATAATATTGGCCGGACGATCCTCTGCTGATACCAGTGACATCGCATCAACATTATCGTGAGTGGTTTCAGTTTCCGGCACCATCAGTTTTGCAAATAACAGGCCACCCGGCGCTGCCATGAATGACGCTGCAATCAGATATTCCAATGGAACACCCATTGATGCGTAACCCGCCAATACAGAGCCGGCTACCGATGCCAGACCACCACACATCACCGCAAACAGCTCGGATTGTGTCATGGTTGAAATATAAGGGCGTACAACCAGAGGTGCTTCAGTTTGCCCAACAAAAATATTTGCTGTTGCTGACAGGGATTCTGTACGTGATGTTCCCAATACTTTTTGCAAGCCACCACCTAATATTTTGATGATAAGCTGCATAAGGCCAATGTAATACAAAACGGCAATCAGAGAAGAGAAGAAGACAATAACTGGCAGGACGCGCAGGGCAAAAACAAAACCACCGCCGCCGAACAGCTCAAACATTTTGTTAGATACCAGCCCGCCAAAGATAAAATCAATTCCCTGCTGACCGTATCCGATGACGTTGGAAACACCTTTTGACATTCCAATCAGAATGTCTTTACCTGCTGGTACATAAAGCACAAATGCACCAATAAGCACCTGAATCAAGAAGGCACCAAGGACAGTGCGGATTTTAATAGCTTTATAATTACTCGAGAAAAGTACTGCGATAAAAATCAGCACTACCATCCCTATCAGGCTCATAATGAGTTGCATTGGAAGAATCCCTGTTCACTGAATGAATTAAAAATATGTCAGTTATATTGTGAGTTCCTACTGACACTGTGTGTGGAGGCGATTATACCCAGTAGTAAAAAAGAACAAGCAACTGACATCACAAATTAATGCAGCAAAAAGTAATATAAAAACAGGAAATGAGACTTATATCACATATACCCATTTTATTTATCAGGGTTTAGATAATTTTGCGGTAAAAAAGGAAGAAATGAGAAGATAATGCCAGTTAAATATTATTAATGTTTATTTCGACCAGAATAGCCTATTTTGCTCAACCAAAAGTAGACTATTTCCACTGGGATAAATTAGCTGATCGCAAATAATGCCATGCTATTTTGATAAATTTGGCGGGAAATTTCATCCGGAGATTCGGGACGCAATTCACACAATACAGAAAAAATCTGCGCGATTCTTTCGGGTCGGTTTGGCTGCCCCTGAAAACCGGCTAGTGGCATATCAGGTGCATCCGTTTCCAATACTAAAGAGGAAAGAGGCAGGCGAGCTATCGTATCACGTGTTTTTTTCGCTCTTTCATACGTAATCGTTCCCCCGACGCCAATGTAAAAACCCAGACGTACAAAGGCCTGCGCCTGAGATAAGCTACCAGCAAAACCATGAATAACGCCGGTGCGTGGAACATGATGTTTTCGTAACATTGCCGCCAGTTGATCGTGGCTTTTGCGGGAATGAAGCAAAACAGGCAACTCATATTTTTTGGCCAGCTTAAGCTGAACTGCCAGAACGTTTTTCTGCCGCTCAAACTGGGGTTCTGCCATGTACAGATCAAGCCCAATTTCACCAACGGCTACACAATGGGAAGGTTTCTCTTTGAGTTTCTGCTCCAGACAATCCAGATCTGTATCATGATGTTCATTAATATATAAAGGATGCAATCCAAACGCGGCATAGATTGCCTGATACTTGGCCGCCAAGTCAGCAACCCTCTGGAAATATACCTGACTGACAGTCGGCACAATAATTTTCTCAACGCCTGCTTGTCTGGCTCGTTCTAAACTTGCGGCTTCATCACCCGAAAAAGGAGGGAAATCAAAATGGCAATGTGTGTCAATAAACATCTATTTATCCATATCATACACTTCGTCTTTCAAGTTGCCTCTTTGTTGGCTGCGCTCGCTCACCCCAGTCACCGTTTTTATAAACATACAGTTGTCTATGTTTCTGGGGGTTCACTCTCTTGCCACCGCAATGCATCTTGAAATCCATTGTGTATATTTGTCGTCATCATTATTGTTCGTCATAATCGTTATTGATCATGGTTGTACCAGTCAGTGGCATCTGCTCGCTGTCATTCACGCCGGTTTCCTCTGCCATTCTTACCGAAGTACCTATTGCAGGGGTATGCTCACTACACATAAAACTATTGCGACGGAAACAATTACGGTTCGTTCCATCGTGGTTTAAACCGCTGCGGGAAACACCATAACTTTTACGTCTTTCCGGCCCAAACTTACCACCGACAAAAGTATGTCCGATAGTCGCCAAAAAGTACCGCCCACAACGCCTACCCAGATGATAATCTGTGTTCAATGCTTTCGTTTTACTCCCCAGAGCCATAGTTGCCAACGGTGCGGGTGGCCTAATTTCGAAGATTTGTACGTCATCCGGTGGATTTTCAATAAACCGTTGTGTCCGGAAGTAGCTTGTAGCATGCAGCTTCAACATTCTGAGCATTTTTTGCTGACTGCTGGTTTCCAGCCAGCGTTCCACTCGCTTGAACCACTGTGACGTATAATAAAGCTGCGAAGGCACTGTCCTGACCACGACAATAGTATCAGCTCCCCGGCGATATGCCTCTTCAACCGGAATCGCATCACTAATGCCACCATCCTGATAAACGATACCATCGAGCGTTACACCATTGCGATAAAATCCGGGGATTGCACTGGAAGCCTTGATAATTTCCATCCAGTTACTTTCATCAGGTTGAAAATAACTGGCTTCGAAATTATCAGCACGGCAGGTACACATATAAAACTCACGGCCATCATCAAAATGATCCATCGCAATAGGAATGTTTAAGGGAATTTGTTCAGAGATCATATCAATATACCAATCCAAATCGATAAGATGCCCGCCCCGGACAAAGCGCAATGGGTTGAAGAAAATCGGATTGGTTGTGTACTTGTTGATCACCTTACGGGCATAGCCTTTTTGACCGCAGATATAAGCAGAAAGGTTCTGAGCACCAGCCGAAGTACCAAGAAATAATTCGAACGGGTTAAAATTTAACCTTAGAAATTCATCCAACACACCTGCGGTAAAAATTCCCCTCTGCCCACCACCTTCACAGACAAGTGCAATTTTTCCCGGTTTTATCCGCGATGTATAAGCTAAAGGTTCTATATTACCCAACGTAATTGGAATATGTTTCCCCACATTTCCCCCTACAAAGTCAATGTCAGTTCCAAGGTGTCATTTGAATTATGATCATCTTTCAGTAATTAGTAATAATGTTATGCAAACAATTCCTCACCCAAGTGATTTCTCATTTGAGCAATGCATCCGTAAAGCCTATATTAAATAATGGAGATTAATTCACCAACAGGCAAGTTATTACCAATAATATGAATAGATCTTATCCGTTATATTCTTGAAGAGATAATCGCTTAATTAGATTAAGTTTTATTTGGGGAATAAGCCGGTAGAGTGACTTATTATCAGTCACTCTCAACAAAAAATAGATTATTTTTTGATGGACAGGGTGCTGTTTACGGCCTGAACGCCTTCCACTTTATGAGCAAGCCTGATAGCTCGTTTTGCCAACTCTTCGTGTTTGACAAAACCAGAAAGATAAACCACGCCTTTTTCTGTTTTCACTGAAATATTATTATCGTGACTATTAAGCCCGGTATCTTCCAGAAAATTTTCTTTTATTCGGGCAGTAATAACACTATCGTCAGAATTATTATCTGCTTTTTTAAGGGAATTCTCGATTTTTTTCCCACTATGATTTCTTGAATCATTAATTTTCTGGTCTGTATTTTCCTGTGTTTTACCTTCTGGCTGATAAGTTGAAGATGTGCCTGCTGCCAGTGCGTTACCACCTATGAGTACCGAGCCTAAAACAACAGCCAGGAATGAGTTTGTGAACTTTAAATTTTTCATCCTACTACCTTCCTTCCTTTTATCTAAGCCAGAATTTCAAAGGATGATATATCAATAAATTACGCAAATGGTATGAGCTTTACAATAACTAACGTATATTTTCTTATACCTAGAAATGATGCTTTTAAATAAAGCAGAAAGTATTAATTATGGTAGGAAAAATAAAAAAGGCCAACGAGGTGTTGGCCCATAAAAATATCAATGTTCCCGTGTCTTACGGAAAACTACCTCAGGATAACGTTCGCTGGTCAGGTTTAAATTAACCATAGTTGGTGCAATGTAGCTCAGGTTATCACCACCATCAAAAGCCAGGTTTTGTTCATTCTTACGTTTGAACTCTTCCAGCTTTTTGACATCACTACATTCTACCCAACGAGCGGTAGAAACGTTGACAGGCTCATAGAGTGCTTCGACGTTATATTCACTCTTCAGCCGGGCAACAACTACATCAAACTGAAGCACACCCACAGCACCAACAATCAAATCATTATTGGTCAATGGGCGGAATACCTGTACTGCTCCCTCTTCCGACAACTGAACCAAACCTTTCAGCAATTGTTTCTGTTTCAGAGGATCACGCAGACGAATGCGGCGGAACAATTCAGGAGCAAAGTTAGGAATACCAGTAAATTTCAGCTCTTCACCCTGAGTGAAAGTATCACCAATCTGGATAGTACCGTGGTTATGCAGACCAATAATATCGCCCGGATACGCATCTTCAACATGAGAACGATCACCAGCCATGAAAGTCAGTGCATCTGAGATAACCACATCTTTTTTGATACGAACCTGACGCAGTTTCATGCCTTTTTCATATTTACCGGAAACAATACGCAAAAATGCCACACGGTCACGGTGTTTCGGGTCCATATTGGCCTGAATTTTGAACACAAATCCGGAGAATTTTTCTTCTTGTGCTGTTACTTCACGCGCATCAGTCTGACGCGGCATTGGCGTTGGTGCCCACTTAACCAGACCATCCAGCATATGATCGACACCAAAGTTACCTAACGCAGTACCAAAGAATACCGGCGTCAGTTCACCCTGCAAAAAGGCATCCAGATCAAATTCATGTGATGCGCCTTTGACTAACTCCAGCTCTTCACGCAACTGTTCGGCCAGCTCTTCTCCGACAGCAGTATCCAGCTCAGGGTTATCCAGGCCTTTAATAACCCGGACTTCCTGAATAGTATGCCCCTGACCGGATTGATACAGATAAATTTCATCCTGATAGAGATGGTAAACCCCTTTGAAAGACTTACCACAACCGATAGGCCATGTGATCGGACAACAAGCGATCTTCAGCTCATTTTCGACTTCATCCATCAGCTCCATCGGATCACGAATATCACGGTCGAGCTTATTCATGAATGTCAGGATTGGCGTGTCACGCAGGCGGGTAACTTCCATCAGCTTACGGGTACGATCTTCAACACCTTTTGCCGCATCAATAACCATCAGACAGCAGTCAACCGCTGTCAGAGTACGGTAAGTATCTTCAGAGAAGTCTTCATGCCCCGGCGTATCCAGCAGGTTAACCAGACAATCACCATAAGGAAACTGCATCACTGAGGTGGTAATGGAAATACCACGTTGTTTTTCCATTTCCATCCAGTCTGATTTAGCATGCTGATTGGAACCCCGGCCTTTTACCGTCCCCGCTTTCTGAATTGCCTGTCCGAATAACAGGACTTTTTCAGTAATCGTCGTTTTACCCGCATCGGGATGCGAAATTATTGCAAATGTGCGCCGTTTCGCAACTTCTTGCAGAAATGGAGAATTTGACATCTATTGAAATCTTCTATTCTGTACGCGGATCGATACCATATTGAGGCGCCATCAGAGACCCTTAATCCATCCAATCCGGTATGTTAATTGGAATTAGCGTTTATTTTCGCTGAACTTGGCGTCATAAACAACTAATGATACGCAAGATGATGATGCAGAAAATCATCATGACTTCATCAGATTCAATCTACATTCCCTTTCTCCTGAATCGCAAAAGTTCATAATACGGGTACGTCACTCATACTCACCCAAACAGCGGTAACGCCATAATAATGGCATCTTCCTTACCTGTCGCGGTCGGGTAATAATTTTTGCGGATGGAAACTTCATTGAAGCCCAGATCTTCATATAATCCAATCGCAGACTGGTTGGAACACCGGACTTCAAGCCATAACGTATTTATCTGCTTTTCAGGTAATGTGTCAATCAGATAATTTAATAGCGTTCTTCCATGCCCTTGTGATTGATATTCCGGATGGATAGCGATATTAAATAGCGTTGCCTCATCCAAAATATACTGGGTTATTGCAAAACCAATTATCTGGTTATTAAGCTCGATCTTATAATTGAGATAACGCTCTCCCTGGTTAGAGTAGAATGTTGTCTCACTCCACGGAAAGGGGTGGCTGGCCTGTTCTATCTGGAAGGCCGCGGGAAGATCAGCGGGAGTTAATAGAGAAATATTCTTCATAATGGTAAATTTGTTGCCAAAGAGAACGTTTTGCATCCCCATCAAGGGATAAGTCATTTAATGCCGGGCTTCTCAAAGAAATCCCTTGTATTGATAAGGTAATATCAACCCCCAGCAGCCAGCATGGGCAGCGGATTGATTCTGAAAGCAGCTCAACATCTTTTGTTGTGATGCAATAAACTAATGAGGCATCAATCCCCATGGCTGTGAAAATATCAGCAAGTAATGAATGGCTTAAGTCAATGTGATCATGAGTAATGATCAACAGACGAGTTGAGTCAGGGATGAGGACAGATAATTCACCCCGCAGGGCCGCAGGGTTACGCAGAACCCATTGGGTGATACCCAACCGGGTTAGTGATCTGTCACGCTTCGTCATCGTGTTTTATTCCATCTGCCATAAAAAATAACAGGTAATATATACCCAGTAGATTTCAGGCTATCAGCAGTAAAACTGTCACCTGAAAGATGAGCGGTATAGTATCAGAGGGCTTATCTCTGCGCCAACAACATGGCATCCCAGCTTTGCCCAAAGATAATTATGACCGGATAAAGACTTATAAGGAGCTATACATAGATGTCAGCATTAACACCGGCCAGTGAAGTTATCCTGCGCCATCAAGAGCAATTCCACTCCCATCATCTGCTCTTCGCAGGCGATCTTCAGGATACACTGGCAACGGAAATCGAAGCCGCAAGTGTGCGGGTACACACTAGTCAATATCATCACTGGCAATCCCTGATCCGTACATTAGGTGATAATGCTCAGTTTGGCCTTACGGCTGACAAAGCGTTTGTCAAAGATTGCGATACGCTGATTTATTACTGGCCAAAAAGCAAGCAGGAAGCCCGTTTCCAACTCCGCAGCCTGTTTTCCATCCTGCCTGTCGGAACAAACATTTTTATTGTCGGCGAAAACCGCAGTGGTGTGCGTAGCGTTGATAAGTTGATGGAAGGTATTGTTACTTTCCGCAAAGTCGATACTGCCCGCCGTTGCAGCCTTTTTTATGGTCAGCTTGAACAACAGGTTCAGTTTGATCAGAACAACTGGTGGCATAGCTATCAGGTTGGGGATACCATCGTCAATACACTGCCCGGCGTATTCAGTCAGGATGATCTGGATGTCGGCAGTCGTCTTCTGCTTTCCACTTTTGATAAACCGATTTCCGGCAACTTGCTGGATATTGCCTGTGGCTCTGGTGTACTGGCCGCAGTGTTGGGTAAAAATAATCCCGATTTGTCACTGACTCTCAGCGATGTCAATGCAGCCGCCATAACATCCAGTAAAGCAACATTGAAAGCCAATAAACTGGAAGGAAATGTTATCACCAGCAACGTCTATTCTGCTATTGAAGAGAAATTCAACTGGATAGTCTCTAATCCGCCATTCCATGATGGTCTGAAAACCAGTATGGCAGCCGCTGATGACATGATACGTATGGCACCAAATTATCTGAAATCCGGTGGTAAATTCCGCATCGTAGCAAACTCGTTTTTGCCTTATGCTGATTTACTGGATAGCGCTTTCGGCAGTCACGAAGTTCTTGCCCAGACAGGTAAATTCAAGATTTACCAAGCCACCAAGAAGTAACAAACAAAAGACCGCTATTGCCCATCTCCCCGGAAGGGCAATAGCAACATGTCGATTTTTACATCAGTCATGCTTTCTTGCGATAAATAATGATTGACGTCAGCCGTAAAATCTCTAGAATGCGCCCCCATGCTATCTGTTTAAAGATGGTATCTGAATTTGCGAGGGTGGCGGAATTGGTAGACGCGCTAGCTTCAGGTGTTAGTGTTCTAACGGACGTGGGGGTTCAAGTCCCCCCCTTCGCACCAAATCAGATAGTTATCATTAAACAAATCAGATAAATAGCAGTACCTGCGAGGGTGGCGGAATTGGTAGACGCGCTAGCTTCAGGTGTTAGTGTCCTAACGGACGTGGGGGTTCAAGTCCCCCCCTTCGCACCACTGTTACTATTTATATGATTTTCCTCTTGTTACTCTTATTTTCCCCTCCCTATCTTATTAACATATCCAGTTTCTTAATTCTATTTCACCATCGCATTCCTGAACTCAAATTCCCTCTATTATCTGTTATATCTCCTCAAAACTATCACTATTTCCTGAGAAATCTAAAAAATCACTTTTTATACATTAATATTATTAAATTTATTTATACATAATAAATCCATAAATAATAACACGTTATTACTTATACTTTAATTTAAAAAACAGACATTAAATCATTTAATTAATACGGTAATTATTTTATTATTTTTTCTGGCGTAATTTAAATATTGAAACTAACATTAATATATATTTACTGAGAATGCCATGCTGATTATTAATATTCTAGACATGATTAATTACCATGAAATATCAAAAAAAACACACCTATTTCATTAAAAGGTAATAAACCTATTCTTTATCATTCAGAGAATATGCTATTCATAAAAGAATCAAGCGCTGCCCATACTATATTCGGATCTCATGAAGATGTTGATTATAAATATCATGAATGGCATCAAGACAATTTCTATATATTCCCTAATAGCAACATAGGGTTTTCTGTATATGATGTAAAGGTTAAATATACAACAAACGATAAAAATCCTAATCAAGTTAATTACCAAAGATTTACCCATTGCACACAAGAAGGAGACCTTTACCTTTGGTTTCTTTGGGGTAAATATAGCACGCAGAGAATCGCTAGTGCTGATTATACAATAAAAAAATATATGATGAGAAGAACCGATCCAGTATTAAAAGGGAAGCTACTCCACAAGAAAATATATTTACGACACCACGCACCGATGCTATTAGCGTGAGCCTACTTTTTTTCGAAAGTCCAGCGGTTAATTTTTAGGATAATGAATCTGATCAAATTCCACAATTCAAATTTCACGATATTTACGGCAATGAATCAGTCTGGCTAAAAGTGGTTGTGGATGTAAATAATGCGAGTGAATTTTATCTACAGGAGGGCTAAACGGATGCAGAAATTTCCGGCTTCCATCATATCCTTTCCTCAAAAATAGGTGATAACTATGAGCAATAATTTTTTCTCTCAGGCGACAAATTTCCAGAGTTCCACCACAGGCAGTGTAGATCCGCGCACCGGGTTATTTAATTGTACGATGCCGCTGGCACATCTGATTGGAAATACCCTACTGGGGCCGGAGCTGACGCTGGCGCTGTCCTACAGTCCGCTGAACCCGATGAATATCGGGTTTGGTGTGGGTTTTTCGCTCGGGCTGACACACTATGATAGTGAAAAGCAGCTGTTGATGCTCTCTACCGGCGAAAGGTATAAAGTCTATGAAACGGATGATTCGGTTTCTTTAAAGCAGTATAAACAGGATGTAGTGCGGTTTGAAAAGGATGTCACGAAGGATGTTTACCGGGTTATCCATAAATCGGGGCTGATGGAAATCCTCAGTGGTCCCTTGAATGCCTATAATCTTAAAATACCAATGCGCATTATCAACCCGTTGGGGCACTCCCTGAAACTAGCGTGGAATTACGAGATAGTCGGCCTCCCCCGCCTTGCGGCGATATCAGATGATAATCAGACGCTATTCAACATCGATTATCAAACCGGTATTTATACCGACATGACAGTCTGGCCCGGATCAACGGAATCGTATACCATCCGCCTCATCTTTGAGAATGATCGGGTCGTTCAAATTCGCAATAATGTCGATCAGCAGACATTAAGCTGGGGATTGGAATATGAATCAGACTGCGGTTTTCTGACCCGGATTACTTCGCCGACGGGATTCGTTGAATTTGTCGATTACGACCCGGATGGTCACCAGTTTCCCGACGAGGCCGGCCTGCCACCTTTACCCTATGTAACCCAATACACACAACAGACAAAAAATTCCCCTGATGTCATCAGGCACTATGAATATACCGAACCTAATTTTCTGGGTTACGAAAATAAGGAGAGCTGGAATGAGGACGAAGATTACCTCCTCTACGGCAAGATGACCTATTACCTCTACGGCTCCACCGAGCACTGGAACAACGGCAGCGAACAGCGCCACATTCTCCGGCGTTACAATAGCTACCACCTGCTGATTACTGAAAACGTGCAGCAAAACAGTTGCCAGCGCCAGCATGAAACGCACTATTATGCTCAAATCGGGCTGGAATTTGCTCAGCAGCCCCCGCAATTTCAGTTGCCAAAATCCGCTACCATCCGGTTTATCGCTCAGGCGGATCAACCGGACGATGCCCCGCTGACGAGGGAGGAAACCACGCAGACAGAATTTGATACAGCAGGCAACCCCACCTTACAGATTGCTCCGGACGGTACCCGAACCGAATGGGTGTACTACCCGGCTGAAGGCGAAACATCCACCAAGGATAACACGGTATACTGCCCGGCAGATCCGCACGGGTTTGTGCGTTACGTAAAATCGAAAAAAATCATTCCCCCGCCGGTCACCGGCTATGACGATGTGCCCGTCCATCAGGAGATCTACCGCTATGCTTCCCTGCCCACACGCCCAGATAGCCTGACAGATCATGCGGTGGTGTGTACCCGTCAGGAAGTATACAGCGATAAGATCTTGCTGCATATCCGCCAGACCGAGTACCGGGATGAGCCGGAGGGTCCGCATCATGGGCGAGTGGACTCGGTGGTAGAAACCGTGTATAGCCTGCAGGATCCCGCTTCCGCGCAGCCCCGCTCCCCGTGGAACAGTCAAAAAACTTTCGTCTATGTCCTGAACGCGGGTCAGCTCCGGTGTACCACACAATGGTGCGGGCATGACGGATTCACGCTCAGTAGCATACAGGAAAAATCCTGTCTCAGCGGTAAAATCGGCTATCAACAAAATCCGCAGGGCTGCACGACACACTACCTCTATGATGCGCTGGGCCGTTTATTGACGCAGAAGGATAATGCCAACACCAATTATGCCCGTGAGAAGGGGTACACATATTCCCTTGAAGCGCCGGGTGTCGTCACCACAACGCAGACCGATGTCTGGGGAAATCAGGCCCGTTGCCAGGCTGATGGGCGCGGGCAGGTTTATCAACTGGATATTCTGGCGAAAAAACTGGACATTCTGGCGAAAGAACAAGCGACTACAGACTGGCACCTCCTCTCAAAGAACGGGCGGGATAGCTGGGGGCGGGTGGTGACGCAGTCTCACCATGACACACTACCGACCGGCCCCGATCCTGCGCAGCCCGATACCGTGAAGACGTGCTCGATCTCCCTTAACCAGCAGATCACCTACGATGACTGGGGACAACCCAGCCTGATTACCTCGGATACAGGCCAGCGTAGCCGGCAGGTGTTTAATCCGGTGACCCAGATCACCCGCTGCACTACTGAGGTGGATGGCCTGACATTCGGTTATACGGAAACGGCCTACAATCTGCGACATCAGCCTCTGACGGTAACGCTGTATGACAGCCAGGGCCAATTCGTCAGCCAGCAACAGAACGAGTATGACGGGCTGGGGCGGTTGCGGGCCACGGTGGATGCACTGGCACAGAAAACGCAATACACCTATGACGCTTTTCATCGCGTTGCGACGATAACGTACAGCGATGGTACCGTGGTGCAGAAAAGGTATGCGTCGTTCAGTGCGGATAATTTAGTGACGCAAATTGTGGCGGACGGGAAAGTGCTGGGTCAGCGGGTGTTCGACAGCCTGCATCGGGTCATCTCGGTCACGGTAGGCGGTCGGACACATGAGGCAACCTATACCTGCAGTAATCCGGCACCTGAGATAGTCACTGACCCGCTCAAACAGACGGTTCACCAACAGTATGAACCCCGTCTGGGAAATGCCTTGCTTCAGCGAACCACCGCGGGGATCACCCAGACCTTTAGCTATGACGCCAAAACCGGCGCGATGATAAACGCGGTGGCAGAAAAACAGGTATCACAGCAGTGCGAGTATACCCCCGCCGGCTTATTGCGGCAGGAAACGACCACGTTTAACGATACCGGTGTGGCCAGGCATACTCAATACACGTATTCCCCGGGCGGCCAGCTGACGGCCTGTCAGGATGTGACTGGCACCCGCCGCCAGCGGTATTTTGATACACAGGGGCGTCCTGTAATGATAACAGACAGCGCGATAAACGTGACGATGTCCTATGATGCTGCCAGCCGGTTAAACTGCTGGACGGTGCATGATAACGCCCAGTCGCAATCACTGACCACCACACTGACCTGGGATGACCTCGGCCGGGAAACGGAACGCCGGATTGACAGTGGAACGGACGTACTGACCCTGACGCAGACCTATACGGTGCTCGGTCAGCTCGCCAGCCGGGAAACCCGTTCACAGCAGGCCGGGTTGTTGCGTCAGGAAAGTTATACCTATGATGTCGCCCGCCGCTGGCTGACAGATTACCAGTGTTCGGGCACGGAATGCCCTCAGGATGCGTATGGCATGAGCCTGCGCCGCCAGCAGTTTACCTATGACCGGTTGGGCAATATGCTGACCTGTGTGACTACATTGGCGGACAATAGCTGCGACACCGCCACCTTTACCTACAGTCCGTCCGATCCCTGCCAGTTATACCGCATTACCCATACGCACCCGGCCTACCCGGCGAAAATTACGCTAACCTACGATGCAGGCGGCCGGTTGATTCAGGATGAGAGCGGGAACCAGCTGACCTACGATGCGCTGGGGCGGCTGATCTCAGTGACGCTGAAAGAGAAAATCAGCACGTACGGGTATGATGCCGCAAACCGACTGGTTCTACACCGGCTGGACAATACCGGGACACAGGAGCTGTACTATCAGGGCAATGCTCGCGTCGCAGAAGTGCAGCGTGAAAGCGGCACGGCAACCCGTCTGGTGCATGCGAACGGCACACCGGCCGCAGTAATCGCCGGTGATAAGACCCATTTACTGGGCACCGATGGGCAGGGCAGTCTGCTGATAGACCAACCGGGCAGCGGCACACCGACCCGTTATCGTTACACCCCCTATGGCCAGCAGGCAGCCGATGAGCAGAACATGGTACTGCCCGGTTATACCGGAGAACGTGCCGACCCGACAGGAGGGGGTTATCATCTGGGCAATGGCTACCGCACCTATAGCCCGGTGCTGATGCGGTTTACCGCACCGGACAGCTTAAGTCCATTCGGGGCTGGAGGCCTCAATCCGTATGCTTACTGTTTGGGTGATCCGGTCAACCACAGCGATCCGAGCGGACATATGAGCTGGGGCAGTATTTTCGGCATCGTACTTGGTACGGTTGGCCTGTTAGCGGGGCTGGCCATGGCCATTCCGACCGGCGGTGCCTCGTTGAGTATAGACGGTGCGATTATAGCAGGTATCGGCTTTTTGGGAGATGCGACCAGCATTGCCAGTGTGGCCACCGAAGAGAGTAACCCGCAGGCCTCCGCCATACTGGGTTGGGCCTCGCTCGGGCTGGGGGCATTGAGTCTGGGCAGTGGATTGCTGGGCGGGCTGACTCGCGGGATGCGGCAGGTGGGTGAGCAGCTGTCCGACAGTTTTGCACATGGGCTGAGTGGCAGAGGCGCGGCTCAGGCAGGAAGCAGTAGCCACTACGCAGTGACAACAACTGAAACCGAGTATACTCGTAATTTTAGGAAATTGATGAACTTAGGTGGTTCTGAACTTATTGATAATCAAATGAATACTATTCAGATTGATTGGAATACCACTCGACATCTAATTCCAGAAAGTGAGTATGGGGCAAGTTACAAGACACTTTTAAAACTAGGGGTTGATGAATCTCCATCTGGAAGTAATGTATGGAAATTAAAAACGGATGCGTCGGGGTTAGATCGTATTATGGGTGGTAGTCATCATGTAAATATCACAAGAAACATTTACGAAAAATTATATTTGCCATTTATTAATGATGCAACATTAGTTACTCATGCTTCAAATACTAATAATATACGAGCTATAATTGATCACCAAATATTAAATAGAATTCCGTTTGATGCAAACATCATGAATTCAATAAGGATGTATTGGTCTGCAAGTCATTATAGTGGGACATTTAAAGATTGGCTTGTCGCTGAAATGGTATTAAGATTCCCTAATAATGAACAAAATATAAGAGAGACGGCAAGTGTTATTTATATGGATAATACAAAGATTTTTGCTGATTTTTATAATCTTTACCTTTAGTTAACAGTTTATTTATACACTTGTTATTAAATGTTTTTATATTATTTAATAATTAGTTTTTTATCTGCATATTATCCATTACACGAAATTAACCTGAAGATAAATCCGGCAAAACCATTATCTCCCCATAAGGGGGAGATAATGGTTTACCATGAAAAATAAAAGATAACTTTATCTATGATCTTATTTCAATTTTATGAGGTACTGATTTTACTTCATTGTAGCTTATATTATCGAATTTATCCTAATCCGATCATTCGTACTGATTATACGTTATTAAACCATTCAGAATTGAACGATGATATTGATCGGGTACATCTTGTCTTATTGTTTCAACCCCATCGCATCACGTATGGTAAAGAACAAATCTGTCTGATCAGTCAAGCCAACGACATTAGCAGCATGTGGGCCATAAGCCGCAACACGTAACTGCGTACCAGTATGATTCTGTTTGCCTTCTTCTGCGTTGCCATAGTTGACCGTAATAACCGCACCATCTTTGGTAATCAATGAACGGGTCAGGCCGGGTGATTTAACATCATTAGCAATAATCTGGCTGGAATGGGCATGATCAGCGGTAACGATAACTAACGTATCTTCATGCTGTCTGGCAAATTTCAGCGCAGCCTGAACAGCTTCATCCAGCGCCACCGTTTCCCCAATTTGGGCGCAAGGGTTAGCTTCATGATCTTGTTTGTCAATCGAGGCACTTTCTACCTGCAAGAAAAATCCATTTTTGTTAGCCTTCAGCAAATCAATCGCTTTTTCTGTTAACTGTACCAATGTCGGTTCATCAGAGCTACGCTTTGCATTAATTTGGCACTTCACCGGTGCTTCATTAAGATTACCGTGATAAACCGCTTTTGGTCCCTCCCAGATCACATCCATGTTTCCATTGCTAAATATGCCTAATAACGGCTTTTTCTGACTGGCCGCTTTAATATTGCTCAGTGATTTTATATCCGTTACCCATTGATAACCCTGATCTAGCGCCTGTTGCTTCAGGGTATTTCCTTTATTAGCTCCGGCTGTTGATTGTTGCTCAAAATATTTAGCCCCTCCTCCCAGAGTGACATCAGCACGCGCCGTCAAAAGCTGTTCTGTGATAGAACCTCTGCCACCTTTATCCAACACTTCCGTCGGGCATTTTTCTAACGCTTCCTGTGGATCCCGGCATTTACGATTGGTGATATGCGCATATAGCGCGGCAGGAGTTGCGTCCTGAATTTCAGCTGTTGTCACATTTCCTGTGGCTTTTCCATTCTGCTTTGCCAACTCCAGTAATGACTGATGCGGCTTGCCGAAAACATCAATGCCGAGCGCGCCATTATAGGTTTTCACTCCTGACGCCCACGCGGTAGCTGAAGCAGCGGAATCCGTGACATAATCTGGTTTCTTGGTCTCTTTATCCAGTGAGTAGTGTGTATATTGCCCCGTGAAAGGAAGAGCATCGATTCCCTCGAAAAAACCACCAGCACCTTGTGCGTAGTTGCGGGCCAGCGTAATTTCAGAATCCCCCATGCCATCACCAATAAACAAAATGACATTCTTCGCTTTTGTATTATTTAAAGCTGCTTTAAGTGCATCAGTTTGATCCTGAGTCAGGCGACGGGCACCACCAAACTGAGTAAGCTCACCATGAGCAGAACGTTTTTCTGCCATGATGTTATCCGCACTCGCACTATTAGCTTGCGCAGATAAACATACGCCTGACGCTAATATAGCGACAGTCATAGCAAGAAAATTTTTTGTACGATTATGAAATGTAGAGCGATGGGACAGGTCATTGCAGAACATAGGTGATTCCTTATGATCGGGAGAATTAAAAAACACCTTCTACCCAAATAGTAAACACCCAATATGGCATTTTTGTGAAACCGCAATGACACATTTATGACAATACTTATACAGCATTATGGAAACATTGCTTTTGGATCAATGGCTTTGGAAATATCAGCCTAAAACCATTTTTCAACATTGATAAACGATTAAGTTGCCTCGTTTTGTCTGACACGAAGCAACTTTAAACCACTTAAGCATCGATATTCTGCAACGATCAATACCGTATCATGACTGATTTCAGTTCTGTGTAATACTCGATGAATGCCTTGCCAAACTCCCGACCGAATCCTGATGATTTTATCCCTCCGAATGGAAGGGCAGGATCAAGATACGTATGCATGTTAACCCACAAAACACCGGCCTGAATACGCGGGATCATTCGCATCGCCTTGCTGAGATCATTTGTCCATAAGCTGGCGGATAAACCGAATGGCGTTGCGTTCATCATAGCAATCAGCTCCTCCTCGTCATCATAACTGAGGAAAGTCCCTATTGGCCCGAATGTCTCTTCTTTCATCAACGTATCATCTGCACTTTTGGCTCTGATCACGGTGGGCATTACAAAAAAGCCTTTCCCTTCCAGTGCGCGACCGCCATAGACAATTTCATTCCCTTCCTGACGCGCTTTTTCAAACAGGGACAGAATTTTTTCATAGTGCTCTTTATTGGCTAAAGGCCCCATTTCCGTCGTTTCATCAAGGGGAGAACCAATTTTCATCGCAGACAGACGTTCAGAAAGTAACTTCAAAACCGCATCCATATGAACAGAAGGAATATAGAAACGTTCTGCTGCTGCGCAGATTTGCCCCTGATTCAGATATCCGGCTTCCAATATTCCATCAACTATCTTCTCTACAGGCATATCTGATAGAAAAGCCGCTGCGTTTTTGCCGCCCAGCTCCAGCGTTGCACGGAACTGCCCCTGTTCCATGACAGATTTGCCGATAAGTTTACCTGTAGGTACTGATCCGGTAAAAGACACTTTGGAACACAACGGATGAGTCAACAGCTTAGTTCCTACACCGGCTCCGGAGCCATTAACGATATTAATCACGCCGTCAGGAATTCCGGCTTCTTTTGCCAGTTCCGCCACGCGCAACATTGTTAACGGGGTATATTCGCTTGGTTTCAGAACAATCGTACAACCGCAGGCCAAAGCGGCCCCCAGTTTCCAGATGGCAATCATGATCGAGAAATTCCAGGGAATAATCCCGACGACCACGCCGACAGGTTCACGACGGGTAAAGGCGGTATATTCTTCACCCTTGAAAGATGGCAAAGAAACATTCAGTGTTTCGCCACTTATTTTGCTCGACCAGCCAGCAAAATAGCGCAAGTATTGGACAGAGGCTCCAACCTCCAGCATACGTGATAACTGAATGGTTTTTCCTGAACATAGAGTTTCCAACTGGGCAAGTTCTTCGCTATGTTTTTGCAGCAAATCCGCCAGCCGTATCAGACAATCTCCACGTTCCATCGGTGAAGTCCTAGCCCATGAACCATGAAAAGCATCAGATGCAGCCTGCATAGCGGCATTGGCTTCGACCTCACTTCCCTGATTAACGGTAGCGATCACCTCATCAGACGCGGGGTTGACGACTGAAAAGGTTTTGTCTCCCTGACCACGAACGGATTGTCCATTAATGTAATGGCCATGAGTACGCTGCAAAAAAGCCGTAACGGACGCCAGCAAAGTGATGTCACTCATGATGTTACCCTCCGTCAGCCGGAAATCTGAGAATTGATACACGCCATATAATGTTTCACGAAGCGTTCACTGGTAATTTCCCACAAAACTTCCGTACCTTTGGCAGCAAACCATGAATCACCTTTGTGATATTCGGCCACAACACCGGTTTTAACATCCGTCAGTTTCACAGAACCTTCATGCACCGTTGCCATTTCATCAAAGGGATAAACCATCTTAAATTTCCCTCTGGTACAGGCAAAAATACCGCAGGTCAGATTATCATTTGGTTCCCCGTGAACCATGGCAACACTTGCCTGTGGGTCACCTTCCACTACAACAGAACCAAGATTAGTCACACTACCAATCGGCATTAACTCAGGAAGTGATTTCTCTAACAATAACGGCTTTATCATGACTTTTACCTTTCAGAATTTATTGTGCAAAAAAGAAATTTATGTGCAAAAAAACAGTGAAAACCCAAAAATCAGTAAAACTAACGACGCCCTTTCCAGTAGCCTGAAAGCTGATGCCAACTCTTTCCGAGAGAAAGATATATATGCCTCAGCTGCTCTTTACCAATAACATTCATATGCGGGATAGAGCTCAGCAGAGAATAACGATCGGAGCCCTCACTCATACCTTCTGCCAGCACTTTACAGATAATATGACTTGGTGTTACCCCAAACCCTGAATAACCCTGAACGTAAAAGACATTGTTATGCTGTGGCAAAGAACCTATTTGCGGGAACAGGCTGACGCTACAGCACATCGGGCCTCCCCATGCCAGTTCAATCTTCACATCTTTCAGGTAAGGATAAACATCCAGCATGCGATTCCGGTTCCATGCTTTTAAATCAGAAGGGATATATTCGAGATACTGCGTTGCACTACCAAACAATAGCCGGTTCTCTTTAGTCACCCGCCAGTAATTGATGATGGGACTGATATCGCTATAAGCTCCGTGGATAGGGCTGACTCTTTCGATCATTTCGTCTGACAGCTCTTCTGTCATTAACTGAAATGCATAAGTATTGATTGTTTTTTTATAAATTGTTGGTTCAAGACCATTCAGAAACGCATTACATGCCCACAGCATTTTATTTGCCCGTACAGAACCCATTGCGGTGCGTACGGTAACTCTTGGGCCATATTCAACATTCAAAACCTGACTGTTTTCGAAAATTTTGATGCCGTACTCTGTGGCAGCCTTAGCTTCCCCTAACAACAGATTCAGAGAGTGAACATGCCCACCTCCCATGTGTTTCAATGCAGAGGTGTACAGATCTGAACCGATGACTTTTTTAACATCTGAACCGGTATAAAGCTCAATTTCATCATCGGGGCAGGCTGCCTGAAACTCTTTCAGCCAACTTTGCAACGTCTTATCCTGCCTGGAGTTATACCCTAAATAGCCATAACCAGAGCAAAAATCCGCATTGATATTATATTTGGCAATCCGCTCCCGGATTATTCCTGCTCCCATGTTGCTGATTTTAAATATGGTCTCCAGACCTTTCTCACCGACGTGGCGTTTAATCCGATCCAAATCATGACCAATGCCAGCCATAACCTGCCCACCATTACGCCCTGTTCCTCCATATCCAAGCGTTCTTCCTTCCAGAATCGCTATATTGGTAATACCTTTTTCTGCCAGCTCCAATGCTGTATTTACACCAGAAAACCCACCACCAATGATAACAACATCAACATCCAGATCTTCTGTCAATGTTGGAAAGCGAAGATCATATTTTTTAGTTGCTGCATAGTATGTTAATGAATCGATCTGATTATTCATATTACACCCCGTGAGCATCAGCCTATACCCTGATATGTTCAAGGATACCTGTGCATTGACTGAATGTTATTTATTCAATTAACGTTTTTTATTCAAGCAACACGATAAAGCCAGATCAAAAAACATTAATAAATTAATAAATATATAAATTTGCCATCTGCCATTTCTTATCATTTATATATGAATCATACGCAATTAAAATGCTCAAATCCTTTGTTGTTTATATGTTAATTAAATCACAATAATAAAAACAATTGTTAATAGATTGCATTTTTTATCATGTCGTTTTGTGATGGTCAGCGGAGGAATTTTTATTGATGCTGAATTATTCTTTGTGGGTATATTTACTTTAGGCACCATAAAAGGAATGAATATGTCTCCCAAGAAAATTATTCTCGATTGCGACCCTGGTCATGATGATGCCATTGCTATGCTGCTTGCTCATGGCAACCCTGATATCGAACTCTTAGCTGTAACAACTGTTGTGGGCAATCAAACTTTAGATAAAGTTACCCATAATGCGCTTTCCATTGCCCGTATCGCTAATATCCGTAATATTCCTTTTGCTGCTGGCTGCTATCGGCCGTTGGTCAGGGAGATCAAAACAGCTCCTGACATTCATGGAGAAACGGGACTGGATGGCCCTATTTTGCCTGAACCGGAAATAAAACTAGACGCTCGCCATGCCGTTGATTTAATCATTGATATCATCATGGAACATCCGCCCAAAAGCGTCACATTAGTCCCAACCGCAGGCTTGACGAATATTGCTCTGGCTGTGCGTAAGGCACCACAAATTGTGGAGAGAGTAAAAGAAATAGTATTAATGGGAGGTGGTTACCATGAAGGTAACAGAAGTGCCGTTGCAGAATTCAATATATTAATAGACCCGGAAGCGGCACATATTGTTTTCAATGAAAAATGGCCTCTGACAATGGTCGGATTAGATCTCACCCATCAAGCACTAGCAACACCGGAAGTTACTGAAGAGATAGCCCAAATAAATACACGCCCTGCTCAGTTTGTGTTGGATTTACTCCAATTTTATGGAAAAAGTTATCGGATGACACAGCGGGGTTTCGACTACCCTCCCGTCCATGATCCTTGCGCTGTCGCTTATGTGATTGATCCCAGTGTTATGACCACACAAAAAGTTCCCGTTAATATCGAAATGTCCGGAACCTTAACCACAGGTATGACTGTTGCTGATTTTCGCTTCCCGCCTTCAGAGGACTGCCATACTCAGGTTGCTGTAAAACTGGATCAGGCAAAATTTTGGCGGATGGTTATCGATGCCCTAAAAAATATTGGTGAGACCGATCACTGAGAAAGCTACCTGACAAACAGACCAAAATCACCTTTGAGCTAGTTGTATATGCTCAAAGGTGATAAAACTTCACTTTCAGAACGATATAAGAAACAGAACAACGGATTATTTAACCGGAAGAAATAGAAGCTTTAAAATCAAACAATTCATTCAGCTCAATCTGCAACCCATTCGCAATCACATAAATAATTTCTAAGGTAGGATTTCTGACACCGCGCTCAATACCGCTGACGTAGGTTCGATCCAAACCACACTTATCGGCAAAAGCCTCCTGCGACATCCCGGCTTCTTTCCTGAGATATCTAATCCTTTGCCCGAAAAGGGATTTGATGTTGTTAGGTGTTTTCATCCGATAAGTATCGATTCGTGTTACTTATCCGACCACGGACTATGAGTCACATTTAAATCTAAGTTATGTTATTATGCGTGACTCATAGTCTACTAATAAATTATTTCTTTTTAATTGAAAAATGACAGGTAACCGGAGAAATTAAAAATGGAAAATAAAGATTGGCACTCCGCCGATATCATTGCTGAATTGAAAAAACGCGGCACAACATTGTCAGAAGTCTCACGTACAGCGGGGCTGGCATCATCAACACTTGCGAATGCTCTACAGCGTCACTGGCCAAAAGGGGAGCGTTTAATCGCAACCGCGCTGGGGCTTACGCCAGAAGAGATATGGCCTTCTCGTTATGAAAAAAAGTAAGCAAAATAAAACCCAGCATAATGCTGGGTTTTATTTCTGATGACTGACAACGTGCTAGTATTTTATTCGTATCCGGTGCTTTGATTAAATCAAATTCCGTTCACCCGACGGGGCTTGCCGCCATGTTAAGAATGTCTCCCTGTCTTTCCTTCCCGAAGCACTCCCACACAATGATCTCGCGTCCCAAACCTCTTAATCCGAAAAATAGATGTAACCATTGATTTTGAATTTATCCGTGGCTGGGTAAGCTATCCAGCATCTATTCAATGCACTCAAAGAAACGAAAAAGCTCAATGTATGAAACTCTACTATGCTCTGAAGAATCGCATCATCTTTCGTTTGTGGGCTGCATTAACCCTTTCCTGTGTAGGCGCGGAAATATACTCCTTTGCTGTAGTCTGGATTGCGACAGACAGGTTTGGCAATGATTCCGGCTATCTGATAGCCCTACAAGCAGGGATCATACTCTTTGCTACCTTAACGTCAGGAGCTCTTACTGAGGGTTTTTATCACCGCAATATGATGATCCTGTCTGATCTTGCTCGCTTTGTTGCGACACTGCTTCCATTCATCAGTTGGCAGGTAAATGGGATAGTACCAACGTGGTTATTGGTCTTTGTGATTGCGGTAGTATCTTGGTTCCGCCCGGTTTTTGATCCTGCACTACAGGCTATCTTACCTGCGATTTCGGCGGATCGTTCACAGTTACAGACAATCAATGGGCTGTTTGATATTGTCAGGCGGATTGCACGAATTGCTGGTCCCGCGTTTGCGGCTATGATGTTTACTGTTATGTCAGTTTACAATTTCTTCTTCTTCAATGCAGTTACCTATCTTATCTCAGCCGTGTTTATTTTTAGTATTTCATCGGTGCTACAGAGAATTGAAGGAGCACCAGCTAATTACACTCGCTCCGGTGGGTTTATCAGAAGAAATGCTGAAGCAATATTTGGTGGTTTCCTTGCCCTTAATCGTCAGTTTTCAATTAATTTTCACCTCATTGCCTATGCACTTTGTAATGCAGGATGGTACGTCAGCCTTGTTATCGGTCTCGCATTAAAACTACATCAACAGTTTCCTGAAAAATCAGAATATTTTGGCTATATACTTGGGATATATGGTGTTTTTAATGTGCTGTCGAATCTAATCTTTTCTGAACTCACCATTACACGTCCGGTTCTAGCTATGTCTGTGGGTCGTCTGCTTTCTGGCCTTGCATTACTGATGATGGCAATGAGTGACAATATTTTGTTAATTATGTTCTTGTCCGGTATCGCTGCACTGGGAGCTCCAGTAACGCAAATTCCTCTGGCTACTTTGATGCAGACACAGTTTGCCAAAGAGGATGTTGTCAGGGTATTTCGTTGTCGAATGTTTTATGAATGGTTTTTCTTACTGCTGGCACTGTTGGCTATACCTGCCTTAATTCATATTATCAGTCTTTACTGGGTTATGATGTTATCTGCCCTATGCTACCTCATTCTGGGATGCTCTGGTCTTATATTAACTCGAGAAGTTGTTCATACGGGGCAATCGTGAATATTATCGGTGAACGATAAAATTTTATTTTTATCAAAAAATTGTGCAGCTAAGCGTCCATATATGGTCAAGAACTTTCGGACGCTTTTCTAGCCTCTGACCACTGTCTTGCGTATTCAGCAGGGGATATTTCCTTATTAAAGCTATAGGAACGAATCTCGTTGTAATACCGAACCAAGTAGCAAGTGGTTTCCCTGATGACATTATAAATTTCCAGATTGCACCATCTTTTTTATGCGAAATAATATCATGGGCATCGTTACGTACATTTTCACGGGTTGTCAGCAATCTAAACCCAGCATAATGCTGGGTTTTATTTTAATGCTAATCAATGAATTACAAAAAATCAGCTGGCAAGTTTCAAACCAATAATGCCAACCACAATCAGGCCAAGGCTTAATATTCTGGCAATATTTGCAGACTCACCCAATATCATAATTCCAAAAATCGCTGTACCTACCGCCCCAACGCCTGTCCAAATCGCATAAGCTGTTCCTGCCGGAAGACTTTTCATAGCATAAGCCAGTAACCCTACACTGATAGCCATCGCACTGGCAGTGATCAAGCTCGGCACTAAACGGGAAAACCCCTGTGTATACTTCAGGCCCACAGCCCATACAACTTCAAATAAACCTGCAATGAGAAGTATCAACCAAGACATGTTTTAACCTTATATCTAATGGAAGCGGGGCCGTCCCCAATGAGATGACGTTTATCCGGGTCGTCCCAGATAACGATAGGAAATGAAAAGGAATTATAACGATCAACCCAAACCGCTGCAATGGTCGTAAAAATGACCATAAAAAAACCGCAACCTCTGGACGAAGAGGCTGCGGTTTTTCTAAAATAACAAAGCGAGATTATTTCACGCGAGAAACGTATTCGTTAGAACGGGTATCAACTTTGATAACTTCACCGATCTGGACAAACAGAGGTACTTTTACTACCGCGCCAGTGCTGAGAGTAGCTGGTTTACCACCAGTACCTGCGGTATCACCTTTCAGGCCTGGATCGGTATCAACAATTTCCAGCTCAACGAAGTTTGGTGGAGTCACAGCGATAGGACGGCCATCCCACAGTGTCAGAACACATTCTGCCTGATCGATCAGCCATTTAGCATTGTCACCAACAGCTTTCACATCTGCAGCTAACTGCTCGAAAGTTTCGTTGTTCATGAAATGCCAGAATTCACCGTCGTTGTACAGGTAAGTCAAATTGACATCCATAACATCTGCACTTTCAACGGAATCGGTTGATTTAAAAGTTTTTTCTAGCAGTTTGCCAGAAATCAGCTTACGAATACGAACACGGGCAAATGCCTGCCCTTTACCTGGTTTAACAAATTCACTGTCAAGAATAGCGCACGGCTCGCCATCTAACATGATTTTAAGACCTGAACGGAATTCATTGGTACTATAAGTAGCCATGGAGATCCTCTAATTTTTAACGAAATGGCTTAGCCAAAAAATGGCACACATTATAACCCATATTCACCCTGCCAGAGAAGTCTGGCTACAACAACTTACTGATGTTATCACTGATCCCAGTGAGTTGTTGCAATTGTTATCCCTGAACACGCACGCCTTATTGAAAGAAGGTAATGAGGCGCGACGCCTGTTTCCCTTGCGTGTGCCAAGAGCATTTGTATCACGAATGAAAAAGGGCGATCCGCAGGATCCCTTATTACTACAGGTTTTAACTGCACGAGAAGAGTTTGATACTCCAGCCGGATTTTCCACTGATCCATTAGATGAACAGCATCCGGTCGTTCCGGGGTTATTACATAAATATCGCAACCGGGCGTTATTAATGGTTAAAGGAGGTTGTGCGGTAAACTGCCGTTACTGCTTCCGACGACATTTTCCTTATGAAGATAACAAGGGCAATAAAAGTAACTGGCAATCAGCGCTAGAGTATATCGAGCAGCATACTGAGCTTAATGAGATCATTTTCTCTGGCGGTGATCCTCTGATGGCAAAGGATCATGAACTGGATTGGCTGATTACTCAACTTGAGTCTATTCCTCATATTAAACGGCTACGTATTCACACCCGTTTACCCGTCGTTATTCCCGACAGAGTGACGCTTTCATTATGTAATCGTCTGGCACAATCCAATTTGCAGGTCATTATGGTCACTCATATTAACCATGCAAACGAAATTGATGAGGCATTCCGGGAGAGTATGGCTCGGCTGAAACAGGCCGGAGTCACCCTGATGAATCAGAGTGTTCTGTTACGAGGCGTAAATGATGACGCTGATATACTGGCTGATTTAAGTAATTCGTTATTTGATGCCGGTATTTTGCCTTACTACATTCATGTGCTGGATAAAGTACAGGGTGCAGCACACTTTCTTGTCAGTGATGAAGAAGCAAAAGCCATTATGCGGGAGCTATTAACCAAAGTTTCTGGCTATCTGGTGCCGTGTCTGACAAGAGAAATCGGCGGTGAACCGAGTAAAACCCCATTGGACTTAGGGTTAAAAAATAATTAACCAGCGAAGTTTCTTTAATATTTTCGCAATAACAGGCAGTGCACAGAAATTCAGACAGCTAGCTCACCATGTTGCAAGCTGCTTTTCTGGGCATTGCCCGAATTCAATATGCTGCTTATCACATACACTCAAGGGCATTTATAGACTTGACCAACCATCTTGCTGTCGAGGGGAATAAAGCTATTTAACAATCCCTCTGACGGGCTATTTACGCCATATATCACGTTCCCACCCATCTCAGCGGCTTTATTACGCAAATCATTAGCCGCACCACGCATAGAACTGCTTTCACTACCGACACCATTAAGCCAGTTACTTTGAGTTCCCGTCACTTCACCTAACCGCTGGCATTCATTACCCGGCTGAGTGTCCACAAAACGTACACTGGAACCTGCTGAAGTTAATTGATTATTTGTCGTGCATCCCGCTAACAGCAACACCGATGCGCCGAGCAAAAATTTTATTCGCATGTCTTCCCTCGTTGATTACTCTAACTTCATACACTTCGTCTTTCAAATTGCCTCTTTGTTGGCCGCGACGCATTTTGAAATGCATTGTGTATATTACGATGATAAATTTAATCTTTTGTATGCTATTAACAGAAGAAAGTAAAAAGGCGAGCAGAAAAATCTGCTCGCCTTCAAAGTTTTAGCCTAATGGGTGGGAGATCCCATCATCAGGATGAGCGCATTACATCATGCCGCCCATTCCACCCATACCGCCCATGCCACCAGCTGCACCTAAGTCAGCTTTGTCATCTTTTGGCAGTTCAGTGATCATCGCTTCAGTTGTGATCATCAGACCCGCGATAGATGCTGCGAATTGCAGTGCAGAACGAGTTACTTTGGTTGGATCCAGGATACCCATTTCGATCATGTCGCCGTACTGTTCAGTTGCAGCGTTATAACCGTGGTTGCCCTGACCTGCTTTAATGTTGTTCACAACAACAGATGGCTCTTCGCCTGCGTTCTCAACGATCTGACGCATTGGTGCTTCCATTGCACGCAGTGCAACACGGATACCCACGTTCTGATCTTCATTGTCACCAGTCAGGCTTGTGATAGCACCTGCAACGCGAACCAGCGCCACACCACCACCAGCAACAACACCTTCTTCTACTGCTGCACGGGTTGCATGCAGTGCATCGTCAACACGTGCACGTTTTTCTTTCATTTCAACTTCAGTCGCTGCACCAACTTTGATCACAGCAACACCGCCTGCCAGTTTCGCTACGCGCTCCTGCAGTTTTTCACGATCATAGTCAGAAGTTGATTCTTCGATCTGCTGACGGATTTGACCAACACGCGCTTCAATCGCGCTTGCTTCACCTACACCGTCAATGATAGTAGTGGTGTCTTTGTTGATAACAACACGTTTTGCCTGACCCAGATCTTCCAGAGTTGCTTTTTCCAGCTCCAGACCAATCTCTTCAGAAATAACAGTACCGTTAGTCAGGATAGCAATATCCTGCAGCATCGCTTTACGGCGATCACCGAAACCTGGTGCTTTAACCGCAGCAACTTTCACGATACCACGCATGTTGTTCACAACCAGAGTAGCCAGTGCTTCACCTTCAACATCTTCAGCGATGATGAGCAGAGGTTTGCTTGCTTTAGCTACACCTTCCAGAACTGGCAACAGTTCACGGATGTTGGAAACTTTTTTGTCTACCAACAGGATGTATGGGTTTTCCAGTTCAACAGAACCTGATTCTGGTTTGTTGATGAAATAAGGAGACAGGTAACCACGGTCGAACTGCATACCTTCAACAACATCCAGTTCGTCTTCCAGACCAGTACCTTCTTCAACGGTGATTACACCTTCTTTACCGACTTTATCCATCGCTTCTGCGATCAGTTTACCTACAGTTTCGTCGGAGTTTGCAGAGATTGTACCAACCTGTGCAATTGCAGTGGAATCAGAGCAAGGTACGGACAGTTTTTTCAGTTCTTCAACAGCGGAAACAACTGCTTTATCAATACCACGTTTCAGATCCATTGGGTTCATGCCAGCAGCAACTGCTTTCAGACCTTCGGTGACGATTGCTTGGGCCAGAACGGTTGCAGTAGTTGTACCATCACCAGCCGCATCGTTAGCTTTAGAAGCAACTTCTTTAACCATCTGTGCGCCCATGTTTTCGAATTTGTCTTCTAATTCGATTTCACGTGCTACAGAAACACCATCTTTAGTAATTACAGGTGCACCAAAAGATTTATCCAAAACAACATTACGGCCTTTAGGACCCAGAGTCACTTTAACTGCATCAGCCAGTACATTCACACCACGCAACATTTTGCTGCGAGCATCATTACCAAATTTTACGTCTTTAGCTGCCATTGTATCTTTCCTTTAAATTCGTTCAATTAAGAAGATCTGAGCGTAAGATTTTCAATTACGCTTCAACAATTGCCAGAATATCGCTTTCAGACATGATCAACACTTCTTCGTTATCGATCTTCTCTGCTTTAACACCGTAACCTTCATTAAAAATAACGATATCACCCACTTTAACATCCAGAGCTTTAACATCACCGCTTTCCAGGATGCGACCATGGCCAACAGCAAGAACTTCACCACGGGTAGATTTGCCCGCAGCTGAACCGGTCAGAACGATTCCACCAGCAGATTTAGATTCAACTTCTTGACGTTTGACGATAACACGGTCGTGTAATGGACGAATTTTCATTGATAGATCTCCTATAAATAAAGTCCATATCAGGTAAGAGGATTGATACCAGAACCCAACAGAACCAGTACCATGAAGCTACAAGTTGGGGCTTATAGGCAGTACTTCAAGGGGGGATAGCAAAAAATATTTCACTTTTTTATTACCCGTGACACTCTCAGGCAGTATGGGCTGAAGTTATTTCTTATTATGGTCATTATCATTATGATTTTTTTGATCATCGCGAGTAATCTTATTCGAAGCATCATCCTGCCTGCGCTCATACTCTCCTTCAAATGTCTGACCATGATTACTATCCCGGCCATATCCACCACGAACATTCGGACGGTAAAAAGTCAGATGTGGCAGTAACTTAGCTGTCAGCAATTTTTGCACAGGCGGCAACAACAACAAGAGCCCGAGAAAATCGGTAAAAAAGCCGGGAATAATTAACAGGAAACCCGCAATGACCAAAGAAACACTTTTGATTGCTTCTTCCGCAGGGCTTTCTCCGGCAGCCATTTTCTGCTGCATTGACATAAAATTTTTTATGCCCTGATTACGAACCAGAGAAACCCCAACACAGGAAGTCAGAACAACCAATAACAGCGTTAACAGAACGCCGACCTCAGAAGCGATGCGGACAAACAGTACTGATTCGATATAAATCAGCAGACATATCAGGATAAGAGGAAACCAGCGCACGTTGTTCTCCTGTAGTTGAAGAAAATGAGTTGAAGAAAATGAAATTGGAGCAATTTAAGTTAAAGCAAATTAAGTTGAAGCAACTTAAAATGTGGCAGCCTAAAATGAGGCACCTGAAAGATGAAGGATATAAGCCGGTATTCTCATCCGCTTTAGGCGCTGTATATACTACCAACGCATTTTTATTACCACGAATCGCGTTTATAACCCAGCTCATTGATAGCAACATCTATAGATGACTAGTTTGCATGGATAACATATGTGGGGATAACAATAACGGTTTTCAATACTTAAGACATTTGACTTTTTACCTGAGTAACCGTGACCTCAATCACACATATGTCATTTCATTAGTAAAATCGTACTATAAAGTGATCCAGGTTCAAGGCATTTCTGACAAATCCACATATGATCGCGCCTGCAATTTTGTGGTAATCACCTAATATCACAGCGATTGCTGTCGGCAACATTATCTCAACAAACATATAACAAACAGTAAAACGTATCCAATTTAAGAAGGTTCTCATGTCAAACAACATTCGTATCGAAGAAGACCTGTTAGGTAAACGTGAAGTCCCTGCTGAAGCCTATTACGGTATTCACACTCTACGTGCGATTGAAAACTTCTATATTAGTGACCGCTCCATCAACGATGTCCCTGAATTCATTCGCGGCATGGTCATGGTGAAAAAAGCGGCAGCACTGGCAAACAAAGAACTCCATACCATTCCCGGCAAAGTTGCAGATATCATTGTCAAAGCGTGTGATGAACTGCTCAACACAGGCAAATGTATGGATCAGTTCCCTGTTGATGTTTTTCAGGGTGGCGCAGGTACCTCGCTGAACATGAATACGAATGAGGTGCTGGCAAATATCGGTCTTGAATTGATGGGGCATCAGAAAGGTGAATATGAGTACCTGAACCCCAATGATCATCTGAACAGAAGCCAGTCAACTAACGATGCCTATCCTACCGGTTTCCGTATTGCTGTTTACAACGCAATCATGCAGTTGGTTGATTCAATCGAATTATTAAAAGCGGGCTTCGACAAAAAAGGGATTGAGTTCGACGATATCCTGAAAATGGGTCGTACTCAATTACAGGATGCGGTACCAATGACTCTGGGTCAGGAATTCCGTGCTTTTTCCATGTTATTAAAAGAAGAAA
Organism: Xenorhabdus stockiae; assembly: GCF_002632825.1. Classification (GTDB taxonomy): domain Bacteria; phylum Pseudomonadota; class Gammaproteobacteria; order Enterobacterales; family Enterobacteriaceae; genus Xenorhabdus; species Xenorhabdus stockiae. The sequence continues at coordinate 43,052 of NZ_NJAJ01000020.1, read as the reverse complement.
TTAAAAATATCACTCGTACCGCAGAGCTGCTGCTGGAAGTGAACCTTGGGGCAACCGCTATCGGTACTGGTCTGAACACAGCACCTGGCTATCAGAAACTGGCTGTAGAAAAGCTGGCAGAAGTGACCGGCTTGCCTTGTGTACCTGCAGAAGATTTGATTGAAGCGACTTCTGACTGTGGTGCTTATGTTATGGTTCATAGCGCCCTGAAACGTCTGGCTGTTAAGATGTCTAAAATCTGTAACGACCTGCGTCTGCTCTCTTCCGGCCCACGTGCTGGTCTGAACGAAATCAACCTGCCAGAATTGCAGGCAGGTTCTTCCATCATGCCAGCCAAAGTAAACCCTGTTGTTCCAGAAGTTGTTAATCAGGTTTGCTTTAAAGTTATCGGTAACGATACCTGTATCACTATGGCAGCAGAAGCTGGTCAGTTGCAGCTGAACGTTATGGAGCCGGCTATTGGTCAGGCTATGTTTGAATCTATTACTATCCTGAGCAACGCTTGCCGTAATTTGGTTGAGAAATGCGTTAACGGTATTACTGCCAACAAAGAAGTCTGTGAAAGCTTTGTCTTTAACTCTATTGGTATCGTGACCTACCTGAACCCATTCATCGGTCACCATAATGGCGATATCGTAGGTAAAATCTGTGCAGAAACAGGTAAAAGCGTCCGGGAAGTTGTTTTGGAGCGTGGTCTGCTGACAGAAGCGGAACTAGATGATATTTTCTCTGTTGAGAACCTAAAAAATCCGACTTACAAAGCAAAACGTTTTGATGACTAATTAAATGATTATAATAACGAGTTCGTCTTAATTTTTAAGGCACGCTATTCCAACCAGAAGCGTGCCTTTTTAATTGGCAGCAAACACAAATTATTAACCATAGATTTTCATAAAACTAAATAAATGAAGGAGTATGTAACATGTTAGCCGTAGAATTGGTTATTGTTCTGCTGGCCATTTTTCTGGGGGCAAGATTAGGGGGAATCGGAATTGGCTTTGCGGGTGGAATTGGCGTTTTAATCCTCGCCATTCTAGGTGTAAAACCAGGCAGTATTCCATTTGATGTTATCTCAATTATTATGGCTGTGATTGCTGCAATATCAGCAATGCAAATAGCGGGTGGGTTAGATTACCTCGTCCAGCAAACTGAAAGATTACTGCGTAAGAACCCAAAATACATCACAATCCTCGCACCTATAGTCACTTACTTTCTGACTCTATTCGCAGGTACAGGGAACATCTCACTGGCAACACTGCCTGTTATTGCCGAAGTTGCTAAAGAACAGGGCATCAAACCGTGTCGTCCACTTTCGACTGCTGTAGTCTCCGCTCAAATCGGGATCACCGCCTCCCCTATCTCTGCGGCAGTGGTTTATATGGCTTCGGTTATGGAAGGGCAAGGTATCAGCTATATTCATTTGCTGATGATACTGCTGCCATCCACATTTTGTGCCATCGTGTTAATGTCATTCATCATTTCATGGCTTTTCGATTCCAAGTTGGCAAATGATCCTATCTATCAGAAACGTCTGGCTGACGGCCTGATAGAGATGCGCGGTGCGTCTCAGATTGAAATCAAACCGAAGGCAAAGCTCTCTGTTCTGTTATTTTTGCTGGGTGTTATCGGCGTCGTTATCTATGCGGTTATCAATAGCCCGAGTGTCGGGTTAGTTGAAAAACCCCTGATGAATACCACCAACGCGATTCTGATTATTATGCTGAGTGTTGCAACGCTCACCACGATTATTTGTTCCGTCAATACAGATGCTATTCTGAATTCGAGTACTTTTAAGGCTGGCATGAGTGCCTGTATTTGTATTCTGGGAGTGGCCTGGTTAGGTGATACTTTTGTTCAGGCGAATCTCGACTGGATTAAAGAAACTGCCGGTAACCTGATTCATTCTCGCCCTTGGTTACTCGCGGTTATTTTCTTCTTCTGCTCAGCCTTATTGTATTCACAGGCAGCAACTGCGAAAGCATTAATGCCAATGGCATTAGCGCTGCATGTCACACCACTGACTGCAATTGCCTCTTTCTCTGCTGTTTCCGGGCTGTTCATTCTGCCAACTTACCCAACTTTAGTTGCCGCAGTACAGATGGATGATACCGGCACAACCCGTATCGGACGTTTTGTTTTTAATCATCCGTTCTTTATTCCGGGTACGATTGCTGTTGGGTTGGCAGTCACATTCGGCTTTCTGTTCGGTGGTATGATTCTGTAGGCTTCAGGCTTTATGTTTGATTTTCAGGGGGGATTAAAACCCCCTGAAATATTTTCTTTCTTTTATCTTCTATTTTCTTCTCTGAAAAAAACACCTCTTTGCATTAATATTAATCAATCAGCTTTTTGTCTCAGATTCCATCGGTTATAGTGCTCGTTTTAGTCGTAGTGCCGATTCTGGTAAATTTCACCCATTGACTCCCTATAACTGGCAGGTAAAAAAGTATCTATGATGAAACGTATTCTCATATTGTTTCTACTGTTCGGTGCAATCAGTGCGTTCCCTCTTAAATCCAGTGCGCTGTTTGAGCAACCCGGACAATTGGGGCAGAATCGGTATCTTCCCGCTGAACAGGCATTTATGTTTGATTTTCAGCAAAAAGGGGAACAATTGACACTAAGTTGGGATATTAAGCCCGGTTATTACCTCTATAGAAAACAGTTCATCATCACACCCGATCAGCAAACTTCTTTAGGCCATATCGATTTTTCCAAAGCAACAGCTCATGAAGATGAGTTTTTTGGCAAAACTGAGGTTTATTTTCAGTCAGCACACATCAATATTCCTATCCTTGGTGCGACAAATGACTCAACACTTCAGGTAACCTATCAGGGCTGTGCGGAAGCAGGATATTGTTATCCTCCAGAAACAATCAGCGTGCCACTATACGCCGTAAGCGCACCCATAAAACCATTAACAGATGAAACACCAAAACAGTCAGAATCTAAATCTTCTGAGATAAAAGCATCCCAAAGTGAATCACAGCCGCAGGAAAAAACGTTACTCAAAACGGATCAAATGCCATTTTCGCCCTTATGGGCATTATTGATTGGTATAGGTATCGCATTTACTCCATGCATCCTGCCAATGTATCCGTTAATTTCCGCTATTATTCTGGGACAGAAACGCCCTGAGAGCCTGAAACGTATCTTCTGGTTGGCAATGAGCTATGTGCAGGGAATGGCCATCACTTATACAGCCTTAGGATTAATTGTCGCCGCAGCAGGTTTACAGTTTCAGGCCGCACTACAAAGCCCTTATATTCTGATAGGGCTTTCCGTCCTGTTTATTCTATTGGCACTATCCATGTTCGGAGTGTACTCACTCCAGCTCCCTTCTTCCGTTCAGACCCGTTTGGTGAACTGGAGTAACCAGCAAAAAAGTGGTTCCTATTTTGGTGTATTCGTCATGGGGATGTTGGCGGGCCTGATTGCATCTCCCTGCACAACCGCCCCGCTCAGCGCCATTTTACTGTACATCGCCCAAAGTGGTAACGCTGTGCTCGGTGGTCTGACACTTTATCTGTATGCACTGGGAATGGGTTTACCACTTATAGCCGTGACTTTATTCGGCCACAAATTCTTACCCCGCAGTGGCCCGTGGATGCAATACGTGAAAGAAGCATTCGGCTTTATTATCCTCGCACTGCCAATATTTTTGCTGGAAAGAGTTCTGGGAGATGTATGGGGAATAAGGTTATGGAGCATATTAGCGGTTGCCTTCTGTGGCTGGGCTTTTTCATTGACGCTAAACCACAAAAACGGTTGGTTACGTACCCTACAGCTCATCTTACTGGCACTGGCTTTAATCGCCTCACGCCCTTTACAGGACTGGGTATGGGGAAATCCTGTTACAGAACAACAACAAGCATCTTTAGCATTCCAACAAATCAGTGACTGGCAGGAGTTGAGTCAGATTCTGGCTGAAAATCGCCATAAACCGATCATGCTGGATCTCTATGCAGAATGGTGTGTCGCCTGTAAGGAATTTGAAAAATATACGTTCCGTGACCCACAGGTACAAAAGCAACTAAGTCACTTTCTCATATTGCAGGCCAACGTTACAGAGAATGGCCCTGACCAGAAAGAATTGCTGAAAAAACTGGAAGTGCTGGGGCTTCCCACTATCTTATTTTTTGACACCCAAGGCCAGGAAATACCCGACTCGCGAGTCAACGGATTTATGGATGCAGAACGTTTTAATCGCCATTTACAGCATTTATACCCAATAGCTTCAGAACAGATAAAAGATCAATAAAAAACATTTAAAAGGAGAGCAACAGTGCAGCGTGAATACGTACTTAATCATGTACTCAATTTACTTGAGCAACAGGGTCTGTCAGTAACACTGGAGGCACTTTTGGCTCCCCTGAACATTGATATCGACCAAATAAAACATTTCTGGCCAGACCGCGAAGCCCTACTTTATGACTGCCTGCGTTTCCACAGCCAGCAAATAGAAGCCTGGCAACGCCATATTCTGCTGGATGAAACATTATCCTCGGAACAAAAGCTATTAGCTCGTTACGATACTCTCAAAGAAAAAGTACAGGAAAATCGCTGTCCCGGTTGCCTATTTATTGCAGCCTGTAGTGCTTTTCCTGATACCGACCACCCTATCCATCAATTAGCTGCATTACAAAAACAAAGCTCATTCCAATATTCGAATGGGCTACTACAGCAAATTGGCATTGAAAATAGTGAACAAGTTGCCAAACAGATGGAACTTATCCTTGAAGGATGCCTTAGCAAGCTATTAGTGAAAAAAGATATTGAAGATGTGGTAACCGCAAAACTGCTGGCTCAGGATATTCTGACCATAGCTAATTGCCGAAAAGAGGGTGCTTTAAGTTAAAAAAAGCTAGCAAAGCTGAATAATTGCGCTTAATTAGTATAAAAATTCCGCCAACGACCATTTTTCATGTTTTTTTCTAAAAAAGTCGTTGACGGATTGGAGTGAATACTGTTTAATGCGTCCCCGTTAGCCCGGATAGCTCAGTCGGTAGAGCAGGGGATTGAAAATCCCCGTGTCGGTGGTTCGATTCCGCCTCCGGGCACCACGATTTTAAAGCTAATTTGTTGAATACTATCAGGTAATTAACAAATAAGTTAAAATTTAGGGCTGTTAAGAAGATGTTAAACAATTGATCGCTTAGTTTGTACGTTCAATGTTTAAAAAAGCCATAAATTAAAGAATACAGAGTGCCTGCATTTGCAAGCACTCTTTTTTCGTTCAAGGTAATGATTTCAGTAATTGATTCTGATGTCAAGTAAGGGAAAGACTTTACGGGACAGGGGATCGCAAATAGCCATTTTTTCGTACCATCCCTGTTGATGCAGGGCAGTGACTCACACCTCCACCTCCTCGATCCTGTCTGAGACCTGCCCTGTCTTTTTTACTGCCGGTTATCCTTACACCGCAATATCCAGGTAGATTGCCAGTTCATTCTCCAGCGTTTTACCTGCGATTTCCATATCGATATCAATATATTCCAGTGTGGTTGCCAGACTGCGGTGCCCCAGCAAACACCTGACCAGCTGCAAATTACGATCCGGTGCTTTCATCAGCTCAGTGGCCAGTGTATGACGAAAACGGTGAGGGGAAACGGCAAAACCACACTCTTTCGACAACCGGTTGAAGAACGAACGGATATGCTGCCTTTCTTTATCGTGATCATACCGGTAACGGCTCATCCGTCCATGAGCGTGCAAATCCAGACGACTTAAATCAAACAGCGGATCATCGTCTTTCGCCCCGCAGGCTTTTGCCTGTTCAACCAGTTTCGCCAGGCGGGGTTTAAGCTGCCGGATCATCGGTATCCGCCATTCACTGTGGTTTTTACTCCCTTCGACCCGCAGAACAATATAATTGCTGTCCAGATTGATATCCCGTAGCCGCAGGTGCAATAGCTGATTCTGGCGCATCCCCGTTAACCGGAACGTATCCAGTACCGTCAGCCAATATCCGGTCGGGTACAACGCACAACGCCCTCCCCGGGGAGTCACCTGCCTGCGCTCCTCTTCCTCATACTGTCCCATCAGCAGATAGAGGCGGGTTATCTGGGATTTACTCAGAATTTTCTTTGTCTTCTTCTCTTTTTTCACTGCCGCCTCGTTAAACGGGTTTTCAGTGAGCGGCAGCAGTTTTCTTTCCATCACGAAATTAAAAATCGCCCGCAGGTGGGCTACCTTATTGTTCCAGGTGTAGCTCGACTGTTTTTTCTCGGTCAGAAGATAGCGTCGCCACCGCAGTACATCACGGTGAGTCACCTGTTCCGGCAACACCGTATCGCCCATAAACCCGATAAAAACCCGGGTCACCTTGCGATAACTCCACTCCGTAGCCGGTCGCAGCATATGCGAGAAAAAGTATTCTTCCAGTAATTCATCCCAACCCATTTTTTCCTCATTATTGAACATGATGGTTTCCTTCGTGTGTCAAGTTGTGTCCCGGTACAGCCACGTCCTGTTAATAAACTAAAAATTAATTAACACGTTGAATTATTTTATTTTTCATATAATGACCTTTTGTACATTGCTGAAACAAGGCATTCTGACGCTGATACGGGGCGTTTGAACAATTTCAAATCGTTATTGTTATCATTTGTATTATTTCCCACCCAAAGTTCACTCCGCTGTCTGAAACAGTGACAGTAATGTCCGGGTATCATCACGGGTGTCGGACGCAGGGACGGTTATCGGTGTGACAAACGGAGTCATCGGATCGGGCGATGCCTGAGTGGTATCCGCCCTCGCTTCAGCAGATTCAACCGACTTCAGCAATGGCGATTTCACCTGCTCAGCCGCTGACTGAAGCAGTAAATCCATCAACGGAACAGAAGAAGGTGACCCGCCAAGATGCAACATCAGACATTGCCACGCACCGGGCACTAAAGACAGCCAGGTGACCGCTTCCTCCGGTAACAAACGGGCAGCCAGCAGCGTTTTATGAGAAACAGGCAGCTCAGACAGTGAGGCATGAAACCGGAAGCGGAAACGGCGTGCTGGCACCCACAACCCCGGCAGCCAGGGGTGTCCATCATCCAGTTCACCTTCCAGTTGCCGCAACAGCGGCAGGTGGTAAAACAACGCGGCCCAGAATACCACTGCCTGCCACAACAAGCTCTGTGCGGCCTGTGTTTCCGGTGCCACGCCGGGTGGCAGCATGTGTCCTTTCGCCAGCCGCACGGCACAGGCAGTAAATTGCAGTGTCAAATCTATAAACCCACCACGAAAAGACCAGACGCCTTCCTGTGTGGCAGGAATATGCTGCACACGGGCGCATAATTGCCGGAGCGGATCCAGATAAAACTGCTGATACAACCCGGCGGGCAGCGCACTGTTTTCCCACAGTTGCCGGAGAGCCTGACCACGTTCTGAGGTTGCCAGCAGCGCTTCCGCTGACTGTGGCTGAAAATACCCCCGGTTGTCGCGAAGAGTTTCCGCTTGTTGTCCGGATGATTTTGATGGTGTCACAGACGGGCGGGCAAAATGGGATTTAAAACGTTCCAACATGGGCTTTTCCTCTTTGGCTTCAAATTTAGCCCAGTGTCGGTCAATCCCACGCTGAAACAAGGCGAAACTCTTTTTGCGAAAATGAAAATTGTTTGTATGACTTACCCTTAAACGTAAAAAAGCGCCCCGAAAGGCGCAGTAGTGAAACAAAGAAGATGCAAACAGAAATCAGGCCGCGTGTTCATAGGCCTGCAAACGCTGCGACCAGTTGCCCAGATAATGAGCCGGTGTGTAGCGTGTCCGTTGGCTGCCGGGATCCTTCAGCACATCACCAATCGTGACCGCTGCCGGAATACCGGTCAGGGAAAGCTGGATATAGGCCATCACCGCTGCCAGCGGGTCAATATCAATCGCAGACACCCACATACTGGACAACGGATCATGTCCCTGCTCTCTTAATACCTCCGCGGCGGCCAGCATCATACAGGCCGCACCACAGCAAGGTTCGTGGAAGGTGACAAAGGGTCGGGTCTGCAACAAGTCAGACACCTCATGCAATTGCAATTGTGCCATGACTCTGGCCACACTCCAGGGCGTAAAGAACTGCTGAAGTTCCTTATTGCCCAGCTCCAGTTGCATAAACACGCTGCCGAGAAAATCACCGGGTGCTTCCGACAATGCCAGCACGGTCATCGAAAAAAGTTCCACAATCCGGTCAATATCTTCCCGTTCGTATTTGTTGATGGTTTTCAGATAGAACTGCTCGAGTTCCTCACTGAAACAGTATTTATTGTGAATGGCCGCCATCGCACAGTTGCAAAAATCCTGAAAAACCCGATAACGATTACGGTAACGGGCGGTTTGTTTAAACAGCGAAATAAAGTCTTTCTGGTAGTCAGGGCGAGAGGCCATAGCATGTTTTCCTGATAAGACTCAAAAAGGAAAACACGCCCCGAAAGGAGAATGTGTTTCCCCTTTCGGTTGAAGTAAAGATAAATTGATGCTGCGTTGAACAAAGAGTTACTGGCCGACGGCCATCGCCGGTAATACCAGTGCCGTTTCGGGCTTATCGCCGTTAACCAGATACAGGGCCGGACGGTTTTCGTGTCCTGCCTGCCCGTTATGACTGTCCACATGCTCGCCCTGGTCATAGCAGTCATAGCCTTTGAGGTTGCCTGACGGTTCGCTGTACCAGTGGCGGATTTCACAGTCAAACACTGATGACAATCCGCCCATCAGTTCCGCCGAAGGCGGTACCCATGGAGTGTCAAAACGCACGGTTAAGCTGCTGACATGGCGCCTTTCCCAGCGGACATGATGACCGAACGGCCATTCCAGCCCATAGTGCTCATCGTAGAACTGCACCGTGGAGGCCATCCCTTTCAGTAAACCACTGTTGCCGTTAATTTCCGTGGCCAATCGGGTCGGTCGTATCATCAGCATATCGCAGGGCTGAGCCGAGGTCGGATAAACCGACAGCTTCTCCCAGCACACGCCGATATCAAGGTTGTCCGACCAGCTCACCACGCCGAACCAGTCAGTGTACTGACGGGTCAGCAGGTGGGTGATAATGTCACGCGCTGACGCCGGCACAGTCTCCCAGCGCAGCAGGCTTAAGCCCGACTGACGGTAGATACTGTCAATCCGCTTCATGTTTTCTGTGGTTAGCAGCACATTGTCCTGCAACAACGCCAGCCACTGTTCAAACGCCAGATTCTGCGCGGTCGGCGCTGCCGTACCCCGCACCAGTTCCGGATACGGTGTGTAAGTGAGGGGTTTGGTGGATTTCAGTATCCCCGCACAGCCCGCCAGAAACAGCCGCAGGCTCTGCAATACCGCCTGACGGTAACGGGGAAATTCTTCCCCACAAACCCATTGCTGCATCACATCGAGACAAACGGATTTGCCGGTGACGTCCAGTTGATTAGTGACCCATTCTGCCATGGTTAAGTTCCTTTGATTTTTAAGTTTAAAAACCGGAGAAACTGTTCCCCCACGGGAGTCAGTTTCCCCGATGGGTGATTGAAGAAAAGTGTCAGTTGAAATCCCGTCTGAAGATACCGGCAACCTGACTGTCGAAAATGACCGTCAGTTCATCATGCCCCCCCGGATACGGTGTATCGGGCGTCATTGCCGAGGCGTCCAGTCGGGTTAAATCGTATTTATCCACCCGTTCATTGATCGCATCAGACGGCCGGATGCCACTGGCGATAAGTTCGGTTACCGTTTCGGTTTCACACAATGCCGTGTCATTCAGGCTCAGACCAAAATGACGTTTCAGCAACGCGGCGGCAATCATCTGCCAGACGGTTAAACGTAAAGGCTCCAGAGTGATACCTCACGTTCAGATACTGACTGTGGTACTGTGCCGGAGAATGTCCCGGACTTCATGATGGTGCTGATAATCGGGCGACACCACATGCAGCGACAGCAAATTCGCCTCCTGCCACAAGACACGCGCCGCCCCGGCATTCTGCCAGCTCAGCTCAAAGGTGGCTGACTGACACAATCGCTGTTGTTTCTGCACCAGTGATAAACGTTCTGATGTCACGGTGACCGGCTGTGCCCAGACAATCTCGTCATAAAAGCGGCCACCGAGCACCTTGTTATCTTTGGCATCATAAATCATCACCGTGAGTGGAAAAAAAGCCCGCCGGCACTGAGCTGAGGGCATTTCCGGTACCGGCCAGTCACCCAAAAGATGGATCACTTTCAGCCGCTGTACCGCTTCGGTGACCGAGTCGGTCTCACACACGGTCAGCGTTTCCTCCCGCAGCGATTGGGGCCGTTGGGGATGCTGTATCAGGCCAGTGACCTGGACGGTAAAAATAGCTTCCTGCGACGCCGGTGTCGTGCTCTCCGGCGCAGGTAAAAAAATCGGGTTCATGGTGTGGCTCTCCTTGATTTGACGTCAATAAAAGACAACACCCACCCAATACGGGAAGGTGTTGTCGGCTCCCCGGTCAGGCGCTAAAGAAAAGGGTTAACAATCTCATAGGTTGATAACGTCAGTGGTGATTATTATTGTTATGGATAAGTGACGAACTGATGATGTCCTCTTTGGGCTGCATCGCCAGTACCGCCCGTAGCAGCCCGGTTTCCGGGTGGTGCAGCGCGTATTCGCGTAGTTCGCAGAACCGGAACGCATCGGCATTCGGTTCATCCAACTCAGCAATACGGGCAAACACAATCGCGGTGACAGCCAGACCAAACGCATCCGCAGATAACGTGGCCGTCAGTGTCGTTTCCGGCAGATAAACCGAATAGGTTTTTGCCGCGGTGGGGATCATATACGTCAGGGAATCAGACACGTTCCGGCTGCGCCACTGCTCAGGACGATATTCACCGCACAACTGTGAGGCGGTATTCGCCAGCAGGAATCCCAGAAACAACCGTTCCAGTGGCGTTTTGTCGGGAAACACGACCGACAGGGCCAGGCTGTCCAGCAGCATCAGTTCATTATCCGGCATCACGTTCTCCCTTTAAACCCAGGGCCGCTCGGATACACTGAGCCTGAGGATGTTGCCGCGCATATTCACGCAGGGCGCAAAACCGCTCAGCATATCCGTCCAGCTTCATCAGGTCAGTCAGGTAACCCAATACACTCAGGGTCACCATCAGCCCAAAGGCATCGGCGGAGACTTCACCTTTAAAGTCCGTCGTACTCACGTTGACCACCGACGTATCCAACAGTACCGGCACAATATAGGCGATACGGTCTGACACCTTCCGGTACTGCCATCGGTCACACCGGTCATCGTCACACAGCCCGGCAGCCGCTTTAATGAACGTGTGCTCCAGCAACATCAGTTCCAGTGAACCGGTGTGCGGAAAAATTTCAGCAAAAGGGGAGAGTTCAGCCGGGAACACAGTGTGCACCGTGGCCGGGGGTGTATTTTGTTGCATGGTATTCTCCTGATAAAAACAACGGAGAACACCTGACCCAATGGGAAATGTGTTCCCCGTTGGGTGACTGGCCGGTTGGCCATCATGGATGAGATTAAGAGACCTTCATCGCCATCAGACTGACGATATCTGCTTCCAAAGGGGCGCAGATGTACCACACCGTGGTGTACTCCCTTGCAGGCTACGGGAGTGTTGCTGTCGCTGCCCGAAGGTGATCCTCACAAGCGACCGGATCATGGATAAGTCTGGCTACGCTAATCAACAGAAATCATCCGGTCAATGGGTAATTCATTTCCCGGGACAAAAAATAATGTCAGGAGCACGACGGAGTTTTTGGGGCGTCAGGGAGAGGGTCATGACTCCAATAGTTAGATTGACATATGCTCTATGGCTTTCAAAAGATAGCAAACTGCAAATGAATTAGTGAATTACGAACTAATGTTCCTCTTCAAAAAAATACGCATCTAACCATTGGAAGCACGCCCCCCTTTTTCGGCAACGGGAGAACGCTGACCAGCTTGTCTGGACGGCTGGTTGAAAAAAACTGACGGCTAAAAGTAAGATCCCAGCGCTTGGGCTGGGATCTTTTACTTACTCTTTGTTATAGCACTCAGGCAGTTTGTAACCTTCTGGTATTTTTGACCATTCGCCTGTCCGAAGTAATGACTCAGCATCTTCTACAATAGCATCAAAGAAACTCGTTAAACTCATTGCATGAGTTCGTAATATTAACAATGCCGATTGCATCGCTAACTCATCCCCTTTTTTTCTGGCTTGTGACAATATAACCACTTGTGATTTAAAAAGTTGCAAATACCTTTCAAAATTCTGCTCAAGTGATTCTTTATAATCGATAAATAAATTATCGTAATCCACAGGTTCCGTGGATTTTTCGTCAAATAGGGAGATGAAGTTTTCCTTCATATCATCCAAAAATTCATCATGCGTCATTTCAATCTCCGGCCTTCTTTTAGAGCAGCTTCTGTTTTTGATTGGTTATATGAACCATCAAGATTTAACACCACCTTGGCTTTTCCTCTGCTATCAAAAACCTCCAAGTAATTTTTATGGTCACCATCTAAATAAAATTTATCGCCTTTTTTGATATATTCACTAACCTTACCTGAGGCCTGATACACACTTTGGCCTTGATAAATTTGGTTGGTTTTCTGCGAATTTTTCTTAGTTTCGCTACCAAAGCCTGCTTGTCCAAAGAACTCCCCCATATTTCCAACAGCCCCCTGATTAGGTTGATAAGGCTGTTTACCTTTCGCCGCCAGATAGGCTAAGTCATCAATACTAGGCTGTTCAGGTACTGGCGTTATTAATATATTACCGCCAGTATTGGGTTTACCTGCATTATTCCCTGTATGAGTGGCCCCAGTATTAATTTGACCATCATTGTTACCCGTGTGATTCGGTCCCGTATTCACCTGACCACTGTTATTATCGGTATGATGAGGCTAGGTCTCAGGTCGGGTCGTGCTGCCAATAGTTAGATGCGTATTTTTTTGAAGAGGAACATTAGTTCGTAATTCACTAATTCATTTGCAGTTTGTCATCTCTTGAAAGCCATAGAACATATATTAATCTAACTATTGGAGTCATGACCTAACTATGGCTAGCTGCGTTGGGTTTTACCACAGGGAAGCCGATCACTATTACCAGCGAAGCCGGGCAGTTAATCATTCAACTGGCTGAGAATGACTGACAGCTAAAGGAAGAGTCCAGTTCTTTAGCTGGACTCCTTGGATAACAGCAGGTTAAGGTTGATAATCCTCATATTCCCAGGCAAAGACACGGGAAAGCTTTTGGGCTATCTCCATCCAGTCATTACCTTCACACTGTTCAATATAATCCGTGATGATCTTTTTAATTTCATCCAAATTATACTCACGTACCAGAAGCGTATGACGTATCAATTCCGGTTGCCAATGATGATTACACAGCCATTCAGGTGTACAGATAAAAAGATCAAAATATTCACTCCCACTTTCCAACTCTGGCCCGATTAATAGGGATAAGGTTATATTAATAGTTCCGTCATCTTCACCGGAGTACATGACGGGATCTTTATGCATACAATCTATGCCTTTTAGTACTGCTTTCACTAATGCATCCTCTTTTAATCCAGAATATTTAAATGACCGTTTCCAGTCTTATTTATTTTTCCTTTAGAATCAATTGAATATGTCTCAAAATTGGCTTGCACACCAGTAGTAGCATGGGCACTATTAGGTTTCTCTGATGGTGGTCTATAACCTCTTGTACCATCCGCACTAACCCAGCCATTTCCAGTAGTCTTCTTGGCTCCATCTCCTACCCAGATTTTGCCTAATCTATCCGCTTCTGCTCGAGTTCCTGCCCCAATGCCATAATTGAGCTTACCATTATCACCTTTAACTACAGCTGCCAACCTTGGATCTTGCGAAGCAATATGACTCAGGTTTCGTTGCACTAAGTCTTCTTTTAACTTCGGATAAGTTGCCGCATTTTCCGCGCCACTTGTGTTTTTCCCTGCTGACTCAGGCTGAGCACCTTTGCCGGCATTATTTTGCGATGATTTTGGTGACGACTTCGGCCCTTTGGCTCCCTCTATCACAATAGGCAGTGTCATCGCCATTGCAGCGGCAGTTTCCTGACTCATGCCCATTGCTTCAAAGCGTTTTGTCCAGCCGAGTTCGCCTACCTTGCCTGTAGCCGCCTGACCTAACGTATTCACCGCCGACAGGTAATTCCTGAACTCAACCGGCAATGTGCCGTCCCGGTCCATATTTTTGAGGGTACGCTCAAACACCGGCCACTGATCAACCAGATAACCATACTTCTGCGCACACTGGGTCGGGTTGCTGTTGCAAAAGTCCATCATTTCCTGCTGATTACGGACATTGGTCTCCACCATATCCTTGATCACCTGTTTACAACTGTTCCCTTCACAGGTGCGGGCTTTATGCGCAAAATTGTCCAGCTCATTGACGCTCAGATAGTTATTCTCAATCGCATTCTTCGCCGTCTGCGCCCCATCAATCCCACCTGCCGTGGAGTTCGTGGCCAGTCCTGCTGCGATCCCGCCGGCTAAGGTAGACAGGTTACTGATTTTTTCCTTTTCATCCGGGGTCAGTTCATTGAATTTCTTGCCCGGATACAGGGCATGGGCGATTGCCGATGCCGCCAGTTCACCACCGACCGCCCCTGTCGCGCCCGCTATGGCTGAACCGCTTTTCATTTCAGCAATAACACCGCCCAGTATCGCGTGCGCCAATAGGTTGGTGGCTTTCTGCTCCGGCGTGAGTTTTTCATACCCAGTGTTGCCGTAGGTCGCGGCTTTCACCGCATTGGCCAGATACGGTGCGGCCCCGCCGGCCATCGCCGCCTTGATATCGCCCCCCGCCAGTCCCTGAAGGACCGAGACAACTGCCGAAACCGCCTGACGGCGATTACCGCCAATATCGGCCCCCTGTTTCTGGAGAGCCTCATTGTAAGCCAGTTGATAGGTCCGGTCTGCCAGTGCCTCAGCGGTGACGGGCACGTTTTCCTGCTCCAGTTGTTTTCTGGCCTGTGCTTTCCAGTGTTGCTGGTTTTGCGGGTTTTTCAAGTCAGCGGTGGCTTTTTGAGTGGCTGCAATGGCTTCCTGAGTATTGTAAATATCCAGCACCTGTGTGCCGATATTGGCGATGGCCTGCGCCTGTGCCAGCCGTTGCTGCTCTTTCTCCTTATCGAAAATGGGGGCGAGACTGTTGGCCGCGTTTTCCGGGTCACGGCGGAGACTGTTCACATCCTGGTGCTGTTTTCCGCTGTCACGGACAATCAGCGTGCCTTCACTCACCGCCGCCTGCGTGGTGGACGTTTTGCTGCCCTGATTGCCGGTGCCGGAAAGCATATTCGAGGCCATGTTCGACACCAACTGGTTGCCGACGGCCCCGCCTGTGCTCATCCCGGTACTTTGCTGTTCGGTCTTAAATGCTGCTTTATTCTGAATATCCCCAAAGCCCAGTGTGCCCGTTTCCAGCCGGTTCTTATCTTTGCCGGCCGTGCTGGCCATCACAGCCCCGTCCAACTGGGTATGGTTCCCCACCTGAATATCAAACCCGCCCTGCCCGGCAAAAATCCCAGTCTGCTCTTTGACGGATTGATAGTGGCTGTCCATTTTTTCCCGGCTGGCGTTGGCACTGGCAGACCCTGTCATCGAACCGTAGGTGAAGCTCGCCCCGGCACTGACGTTCTGCTGTTTGCTGTGGTAGTTGTCCCTATCCTGTTCACTCGCCAGATGCAGGTTACGGCCCACATTGGCCGTGACTTTATTGCCGCTCACCTGCGCCCCTTTCAGCAAGGCATCCTGTCCGGCATTCAGGGCTACCTGATTGCCCGCTGTGAACTGGGTTTCCGTATGGGTGAGCGTATCCCCGGTTTCATGTCCTTTACCGGTATTGACCCCAGCCGAGAATTTCAGGCCGGTGCCACCCTGCCCGGCGGTGAGGCCAAGCCCGATATTGCCGCCTTTACTGCTGTTCTGCCCCCGGAGCGTCTGGGTATTTTCCGCTGAGGTCAGGGCGATGTCCCGGTTCGCTGTCAGGGTGATATCCTGCCCGGCGTTCAGGGTGCTGCCCTGCACCTGAATATCCCCGCTGGCGCGGGGTTTTTCTGTTTCGCCGGTGGCCGTGATACGGATATCCTGCCCGGCATTCAGGGTACTGCCCTGTGCCACCGTCTGTGCTCGCCGGGT
This sequence comes from Xenorhabdus stockiae, assembly GCF_002632825.1. GTDB lineage: Bacteria > Pseudomonadota > Gammaproteobacteria > Enterobacterales > Enterobacteriaceae > Xenorhabdus > Xenorhabdus stockiae. The sequence continues at coordinate 26,965 of NZ_NJAJ01000020.1, read as the reverse complement.
TTCCGATTTCGACGACTGGCTGCCCAGCGACAGTTGTACCCCGACCACATCGGTGGGTTTCTCTGCCTTGCCGCCTGCCTGATTGATTGCCTCTGCTTTGGCAGACTGCGCTTCGCTCAACTGCCACGCCTGAAGCGCCTGAGCCCCGGATAAGGTGGCTTGGGTGTTTTTCAGCGCCTGTAGCCGGCGGTCCTGATTATTCTTGCTGTCCCGCGCCTCCTGGGCCGTTTGGACGGCGGTATTCAAGGCGCTGCCCACCGTGCCGCCGAGTGAGACAGTCAAGCCGCTTTGCTGCTGTTCCGTTTGACTGACCGCCGTATGGCGGTTCTGCACGGCAGTCATGGCCACGTCCTGACCCTGAACAAACAGGTTTTTCCCCGCCACGATGTCACTACCCTGTATCGTGGCCTGATTTTTGGCACTCAGAACCACATTACCGTCACTGCTGCCAACGGTACTGCCCTTGTGTAACAGATCTTCACGGGCACTGGACTGTTTCATTGACTGGCTGCCGATCATAAAACCAATTCCCCCCGTGCCCATCAGACCGGATTTTTTCTCTTCCTGACGGGACAGTTCACGGTTATGCTCCTGTGCGGTTGTGACGGTCAAATGGCGGTCAGCCCTGATGTCCACATCCTGTGTTCCGATCACATGACTGCCGCCAATCAGGACATCCTGACCGGCCTGCATGGTCACTGACTCCCCGCTCAATTGGCTACTCAGGGCCTGCTGGCGATCAAACTGGTGTTGCGTAGTGGTTGTGCCGGAAGCCAGCCAGCTGTTGCTGCCTTTTACTTTCAGATATTCATCGTGACGCTGCTGTTGCTCACCCGCCAGTAAACGGATATCCCGGCCGGCGTTGGCGTGTAAGCGATCACCGGCGGTGACCTCCCCGGCTTTCAGCGACATATCTCGGCCAGCCCGCAGTTCAACCTGTCCTGCGCCGTGGATCACGGTGCCGACATCCTGTGATGCATGTCGGGTAATACGGTTATTGCCGCTGAAAATCACCTGCTCATCCTGTGTGGTTTTCACGGCCCCCAGTTCGATATTCCGGTCCGCGTTCATCTGTATCTGGCTGTTCTTATGCTGTGCCGTCAGTTGCGCCGCCGTCAGTTTCACATCTTGTCCGGCCTGAAGGCGCAGTTTGCCATCCGCCCCTTCCACATAAATCCCGGCCTGATGATTGACATAAGTGTCGCCATACCGGCTGCTCCCGGCCCGTTGTTCACCCGAATGGGTCGTACTGGCAATATCAATATTGCGGTTAGCCTGTATACGGAGGTCATTGGCGGTCACCACTCCGCCGCGCTGGATCACATCCGTACGGGCCTGCAATGACACTTTATCGCCTTGCAGAGACCCGCCCTGATGACGGATAGTGTCAGCCAGCACATGGAGTTGCTGCCCGGTCACGTTTCCCTGATTGAGCCAATTACCGCTGAGCTGCATATTCACCTGCTGACCGCTCATTAATGCCCCGCTACCATCCAGCTGGCTGCCCTGAGTACGCACATAAACCTGCGGGGCTAACACCATTTGCTGACTGCCGTCCGGTAATCTCACCGAGGTTTTCACCAGCCACACCATGTTTTCCGTTAACCGGGCCATTTGGCTTGCGCTGAGAGCCACACCGGGAGTCAGATTAAACGCCTTCTGGGCACGGATACCGGCATTCATCAACGCCTTAAACTGCTCTTCATCGTTCTGATACCCCGACAGGTAACGCTGCCCCGTCAAATTGATGATTTGATCCCGGATCAGGCGTTGTTCATAAAAACCATCGCCCAGTCGCTTGTGCATATTATTGTGATCCCAGCGCAGACTGTTCTGCATATAGTCCGTGCCCAGCCAGCGTTTGTATTGCGTGAACCGGGGATCGGTTTCAATCAGTACCTGTGCCTCCGGAACCGGAGGCGGTGTCAGTGAATGACGGCTTGAAGGCGGAGCCAGAGGCAGTTCAGGCTGTTGACTACCTGATGACGGCGTCCGGGTTAGTGGCGTAAGCGATGACAAATCCAGTGCTAACACCGGTTGTGTATCATCTGTCGGCGCGGTTCGAGTCAGGGTTGAAGACTGACCGTCGGATGATAGATTCAGTTTAAACAGGCTGTTGTTCGGCAAGCGGTAATCCGGCGTTTCCGTGCGTACCCGCCACGGTTTTTCGCCGGCGGAAGCCGGCTGCTGGCTCACCACATCCAGTTGCTGGCCCGGCCGTTGAACGATCTCCGGCGTTTTGGCTTCTCCGCTGACAAAGAACGCCTCAATCTGGCGCTGATCGGCCGGGGCCATCTGCGTAGTGCGTCCCTGATAGTGCCCGGGTGACTGCCCGTTCATCGCTATTTGCCCTTGATTGGCGTCGAGGGTACTGGTTTTTAACTGAATATCCTGTACCTGTGAACGCTGATACGGCTGGGCCTCCCACCCCTGCTTATCGCGGCCCTTTTTCCTGATACGCCAGAACGATTCGACCTGTCCCTGATCGGTGATATGCCGCTGACCCGGCGTTTGGGTATTTTCCACTTCACCGCCGGTGACAGTCAGTGCGCCTCCGGCCACAATCTGGCTGTGGTGATTTTTCAGGCGGGGTTGTCCATTCGGTATTTTTGCGGTTTCAAGGGTTAAATTTTTGCCGGCCAGAATTTTCGCCGGATCGGTGGCAGTAACCCGCGATTCCTGTACCGTGCGGGTATAGCTGAGCGTCTGGAACACATCATTATCGGTAGAGCAATGCTCACCGTTGAAACACAGCAGCGCCACTTCCTCACGTCCGATATACATCGGATAATCTTTGGGGTTATAGCGATTGCCACGCATCTGATAGATCACTTCCGGGGTTTGCGACACCAGCGCCAATTCGGTTTCCTGGTGATCATTCACGTTGTTGATCGTGTTCATCGCTAAGCGCATATTCCCGGCGGACTCGATACTGGCACTGAGATTGTTTAACAGCCGACCTTGCCCTGTTGGACGTTGCTGGTTATCCAGCCCACCGCCCACGGCCAGCTCACCGTCACTGTAAATCAGACTGTGTGTCTGGTTGTTCAGGGTCTCCACCCCGATATCCAGCCGCTGACGGGCCGCAATAACGGCCGATTGGCTGTTGGCAACGAGGTTTTCATAACGGGTTGCCGGTTTTTTCCCGGTGTTTTTTTGGTTTCTCCATTTTTCCAGCGCATCGACGATCCCGGCCGCCGGCAAGTTATTCAGCGTCTTGGCCTCAATGGCCACCTGATCCCCGTAAATGCGCCCGGAGGCCTGATTGGTCAGGGTATCGGCTTTCAGGATAGTTTTCGTGCCGTCCATCAAACCAGCGTTGTACAAATTCCCCTTGACGAGCCATTGGTGGTGATTGGCTAAAATCTCCCCGGGGGCGTGGTTGGTGAGCTTCGCCGCCCGACCATGCAAGGTATCCGCACTGATCAGGCTGTGGTTAACCACGTCGCCCTGTGTATCTAATTGCAGACGCCCATTGGCAATGGTTTCGCCGGTGTGGATAAAGCCGTTCTGCACGTTTAACGTGATATCCCCCAGTGAATGCAGTTTGCCGTCGCCGGTGGCCGATACCCCACTGATCGACAACGTCTGACCCGCCCGGATGTCTCCTCCGGTATTGGTCAGAGCCAGCCTATCACCCCGGGCGCTCAGGTGCTGATGGGCCTGTAACTGCCCTCTGGTGTTATCCAGAGAATGCGTCAGTGTCAGTGTCGCATTACGCAGCGCCGTAAGTTGCCCCTGACGGTTGTTCAGCCCGCGTCCCGTGAGCGTGACATGCTGGCCGTCAATTCCTTTGTCGGCCCGACGGGTATTGGCATTCTCTATTCTGGCCGCGTTCAGGCGAATATCCCCACCACTGCGTATCAATCCGTCGGTGTTATCAATCTGCTCTGTGGCAGTGGCGTTTAAATGACGCAGGGCCAGTAGATGTCCCTGCGTATTGCGCAGCGTTTGGGCATCAATATCCAGCGTTTGTTCACTCAGCACTTTACCGCCGTGCCGGTTATCCAGTTGCGTGGCACCTAACCGGACGGCAGATTTTCCGTGCAGCATCCCGCCATGATTCGTCAGATCACCACTCCTGACCGTTAGTGTCTGTTGGCTGTCCAATACCCCATCCGTATTATTCAGTCCCTTTCCGCCGGTATCGACCGACAGGGCCTCATCGGCCTGAATACGACCGGACGAGTTATTCAGCGCCAGACTGTGCAGATCCAGCGCCTTTTTCGCCGCCAGCTGGCCTTGTGAGTTATTGACCTGACCGGCCTTGATGTTCAGGCTGTCTGCCGACACGATCACACCCTGCAAATTATCCAACGTGTCGGTTTCCAGCGTCATGGCCTGTTTACTGGTGATACCGTGCTGGCTGCCGCTCTGGCGATTAATGAGTGACTGAGTGTTCAGGGCCAGCGTACCGCCGCTTTGCAGCAGGCCCTGCTCATTATTCAGTGCCGTTGCAGTGAGCGAGGTGGCTTTTCCGCCCAGTATCTGCCCGTCCTGATTAGTAACATAGTTTCCTGTCACGCTCAGGCGATCGTGGCTGCCGATATAACCGGACTGGTTATGGATGTCACCGGTTGTCAGTAGCATCTCGCCCCTGCGGCTGATGAGGCCCGATGCTTGCCCGCTGTCACGGTTATCCAGCGTGTGACCGTGTGTATTGAGACGCAGATGCTGGCCGCTTTGTATCAGGCCATGACGATTCAACACCTCCCCCGTGCTTAAAACCAGATCGTGCTCGGCCACCACCCGGCCCGACTGATTATTCAGCCGCTGTTGTGCCGTCTCAATATCGACTGTGCCGCCCTGGATCTGCCCTTTTTCATTATTAATTCCCTGTGTTTTCAGGCGCAGTATGTGTTGGCCGACAATCCGGCCAGACTGGTTGTCCAACTGAGATGTAGTCAGTTGGATCCCGCCGGCTGATGACGTGATATGTCCCTGCTGATTGTCGATGGACTGGCCCGACAGGTGGATATCGTGGGAAGCCAGCAACTGTCCTGTCTGATTGTTCAGGTGGTTTGCCACCGTCACATCCAGCTGGCCGTCTTCAGCCGCGATGATATAACCAGGTTGGTACGTCAGCGCCTGATTTTCCAGCCCGCTGCCCGGTGAACCTTGTTTCTGGCGGCTCAGTTGATTGTCGGTCAGTGTGCTGTTATTCAGGCTATCCGCACGGAGTGCCACCGACCCGTTGGCGGCAATCCGGCCGCTGGCATTATCCAGCCCCTGCTTCACGTTCAATGACAGTAAGGCATTACCGTGCTGCGTCATCTCCCCCAGACGGTGATCCAGTGACTGAATGTCAGCGGTGATGTGTCGGGCTGAGGTCTGACTTTGCGCCAGCGCGTAATCCCCGCCGGTCAGCGTCAGTTTTCCCCCGGAAAGCAGGCGACTGGCGCGCCCCTGAAACTGTGGTGTCTCAATGGACAACTCGCCAGCACCAGCATGGTGCAATGTGCCTTTTTCACTGGCAATAGTTTGACTTTTCAGGACCAGATCCTGCCCGTTGGCGGTAATCACCCCATCGGTATTGTCAATGCCGTCCTGATGATCCAGTACCAGCGAAGCGTCGCCGGTTTGGGTGATTTTCCCCCGCGTATTTTTTAATTGTCGGCTGTTCAGCACCAGTGTGTCTGCGCTCAGTTCGCCCCGCTGATTGTCAATCAATTCGGGGGCCGTGAGCGTCAGGTTGTGTTGCGCACTGAGTGTGGCCGCCTGTAAGTTCAGTCGCTTTGCTGAGGTCAATTGCAAGTGTTTTGCCCCTGCCTGACTGCCCGACATGTCGATATCATGAGCAGTGATGGCCAAATCATTGTGCGCCAGATGCTGGCCGTGTAATGATGCCGCATCGTGGGCACTGATTGTCAGGTGTCCCGGTCGGGTCAGTTTACCTTCATCATCAACCCCTGCGGCCAGTGTACTGCCCGTTTGGCTCATAAAGGTGATACTTTGGCTGGTCAGATGACGACCAGCCAGCATGTGTCCCTGATTATTGACCTGCTCACGGGTGGTGATGGTGATATCCCGGCCTGCGGCGATATTGCCCTGATTTGTCAGACTGCCCTGATTCTGGAAGGTGGCATCCTTGGACACGGCGATCTTTCCGGGGTTACTCAGATTCCCGTCACTGCGGATCGTCAGCGAGGTGGCCTGTACCAGCCCCTGATTGAGCCAGTCTCCCTGTGTGGTGAAAGTCGCCTCTTCTGAAGCCGCCATGATCCCCTGATTGGTAAGTTTGCCGCGACTATTGAGAGCCAGATTACCCGGCTGGGTCAGTTTGTCATCGTTATCGAGCCCGGCGGCCAGTATCCCTTTTTCGCCGTTATCCAGCGCGGTACTGTGAACTGTCAGGTGCCGACCTGCCTGCATTTTCCCCTGATTACCGAGTTGATCCCGGATAGTCACCGCGAGGTTTTGGCCGGCCCTGATATCGCCCTGATTGTGTAAGCTGTTGTTGTTTAGGAGGTCAACTTCCTCTGACGCCGTTAATATCCCATCATTATTTATGGCTCCCTCAGTCTGGATATTCAGCGTGCCCGACTGGGTCAGTGTGCCTGTTTTATCGACCCCCGCCGCCAATGCGCCGGCTACCTGATTGTCAAAGGTGCTACCGTGGACAGCCAGATGCCGGCCGGCCAACATTTTGCCCGCATTGACAACCTGGCCGGGCGTACGGAGGGTCATATCCCGGTCAGCGGTGATCTCCCCCTGATTGTCCGCCTCTGTCTGGCTCTGAAGGTCGATATCCTCAGACGCGGTTATCAGCCCCTGATTAGTGACCCGGCCTCGGCTGTCCATGGTCAGCTGGCTGGCTTTATTGACACCCGCCCGCAGTACCCCGTGCTGCTGATTGTCAACCCCGGCACTTTGGATCGTCAGCCGATGCCCTGCCCGCAGTTTGCCCTGATTGGTGAGTTGATCACGGGCGGTGAGGGCCATGTCTTCTCCGGCCGTGATGTCGCCCTGATTCGCTAACCGTCCCTGATTGGTCAGACTGACCGCTTTTTTCGCGTTTATCACGCCGTGATTAGTCAGGTGCCCGTCACTGCTCACCGTCAGCGCGGTGGCCTGCACCTGCCCCTGATTGAGCCAGTCTCCCTGCGTTGTGAAGGTGGCTGCCCCTGATGCCGCTATCACGCCTTTGTTGATGAGCGGACCGAGACTGTTGAGAGTCAGCTGTCCCGACTGAGTCTGCGGGCCGTTTTTATCCATGCCAGCGGCCAGTACCCCTTTTTTGCCGTTATCCAGTGTGGCACTGTGGACCGTCAGGTGCCGGTCTGCCCGCATTTTTCCCTGATTACTGAACTGATCACGGATCTTCACTGAGAGGTCACGCCCGGCTGTCATCTCACCCTGATTGTGTAAAGTGTTGTGGTTTTGCAGGGTAATACCCTCTGCTGCCGTTACGAGCCCCTGATTGTTAATCGCTCCCTCAGTCTGGATATTCAGTGTACCCGGCTGAGTCAGTTTGCCTGCTGTATCGACCCCCGCAGCCAATGCGCCGGCTACCTGATTGTCAAAGGTGCTACCGTGGACAGCCAGATGCCGGCCGGCCAACATTTTGCCCGCATTGGTAACCTGCCCGGGCGTACGGAGGGTCATATCCCGGTCAGCGGTGATCTCCCCCTGATTGTCCGCCTCCGTCTGGCTCTTGAGGTCGATATCCTCAGACGCGGTTATCCGCCCCTGATTAGTGACCCGGCCTCGGCTGTCCATGGTCAGCTGGCTGGCTTTATTGACGCCCGCCCGCAGTACCCCGCTCTTCTGATTGTCAACTCCGGCACTTTGGATCGTCAGCCGATGCCCTGCCCGCAGTTTGCCCTGATTGGTGAGTGAGTCACGGGCGGTGAGGGTCATGCCTTCTCCGGCCGTGATGTCGCCCTGATTCGCTAACTGCCCCTGATTGGTCAGACTGACCGCTTTTTTCGCATGTATCACGCCGTGATTAGTCAGGTGTCCGTCACTGCGGACAGTCAGTGATTTAGCCTGTACCTGTCCCTGATTGAGCCAGTCTCCCTGCGTTGTGAAAGTCGCGTCTTCTGAAGCGGCCATTACGCCTTTGTTAGTGAGTCGGCCGTGACTGTCTATAGTTAATTTTCCCGGCTGTGCCAGTCGGCCGTCTTTATGCACGCCAGCCATCAGGACGCTTTTTTCTCCGCTATCAAAGGCGGTACTTTGGATAGCCAGATGACGGCCTGACAGTATTTTGCCCTGATTATCGAGCTGATCACGCGCCTGAACCGTCATATCCTGTCCGGCATTTATCTCACCCTGATTCGCTAACCGGCCCTGATTGGTCAGACTGATGCTTTTTTCGGCACCCATCACACCGCTGTTGGTCAGGTGCCCGTCACTGTGGATCGCCAGATCGTGGGCTTGAACTTTACCCTGATTGACAAAATTGCCCTGATTGCGGAGCGTGACTGCGGTAGCGGCAGTGATTGAACCGGTGTTAGTGAGTTTGCCGTTGCTGTCCAGTACCAGCTCCCCGGCCTGTGCGCCCAAATGCCCGGCATTACGCACCCCAACCCCTTGTTCAGTGCCCACCAGTTTGATTTTGTTCGCGTACATCCCGCCAATCGCTGACACATCCAGACTGAATTCAGGTTTTTCCTGTGCTGGGCTACCTCGTGTCTGGACCACATTCCCCTGAGCATCCACCCGATTTTTCCCGGTTGTCACGGTTAAGTGCTGGGCGTGCAGTTTGGCATTCATATCTACAGCCCTGGCGATCAGGCGGGTATGATCACTTTGGGTATCATTCAGCCCTTTCCCGTCCACCGTAATCCGGCCGTTATTCACCTCAAAGCCTTTCAGGCGGCCATTCTCCAGCACGGTCTGCCCGGCGGCCAGCGTTGTTTGCTGGGCATTGATAAAACCACAGCCTCGGCAGGTGATCCCGGCGGGGTTCGCAATGATCACATCCGCGCGTTTACCGGCCACTTCGACGAATCCATTCAGTTGGCTGGGATCACGACTGTTCACTTCATTGAGAATGATCTTCGCTTCCCCCTGAGCCAGCCACGGGTTACCGGTAATATGTCCCGCCAGATCTGTCTTGGTATTCACAGCACTGTTATTGAGAATGGCTCCCTTTTGTTCTACATCGAACTGACGGTATTGGTTACGGGAGACCCCATCCGGGTTGGGGGTCTGAATATTGACCTGCGGCACGCCGTTAGCCGATGAAATCACGGTAGGCTGCTCTTTTCCGGGCGCATGAGGGTCGGCCACAATGTTCGCATAGCCCGGCTGGCTGACCAGCCCCAAGGCCAGTGACACACTCAGGATCAACGGCAGCAGGGAAACCCGGCGGGATGAAGGCGAAGTCTGCGCCGGGTTTTCTTCCCGCACCTTTCCGGCGGTATGGCTGTTGGCCAGTTCGGAAACCACCATTAACATTTGTCGGGTTTTACTGAAAATCACGCGATAACAAAGTTTGTTCATAGTGTGAAACCTCTTTCAGGTAAGTCCCGTACAAGGGGATATTTCTGCCACCACTGAGCCGCCTGTTGGCGGCTGACCCCGCGTCCTCTGAACCGGAGCACCTGTGGGCCATGCTGATCCCCTTTGTGGTACAGGGCACGACAGCAATGGTTGAGCAGAACCTCACGCTGCATTAGCGCCGCCATTTCACGGCTGTGCCCCAACGGGGCCAGCCAGTCTAGGATCCAGAACCGGTCACCGTTGCACAGGGGCAAGGCCCGGCCATCGTCACCGTAGCCGGCATAGTCCAGTGTCAGATACCGTAATTCAGTCTGGGCATTAAACAGGGCAAAACTGAGGTAGAAAATGGGCCGGGCTTGGTGATACACCAGAATATATTGTTCGGTGGTGAGAAAAGGTAAGACCTGCGTCTCCAGCTCTCCCACATAGGCTGACCGCTGTTCGGCAGATTGCATCCACAGGAGCGCCACGGCCCCGAACATTTCGATAGCGTTGGCGGGCTCCCCTAACATCAGCGGAGCATAAACATCATAATCACCAATCCGCATCCTGTTTCCCCTCAGTACTGCCAGTTCAGGCTGAACGCCACATAAACCGGATCGGTCTTAAACCCGTCCGGCTTCGAAAAAGGCGTCCCCACAGCGATGTCGTAAACCAGATTTGCCGGTCGGATCGGACCTTTCAGCCCCACTACCCCCCCGGCCAGTGTGCGCCCGACGTTAAAGTCCGCACCATTGCCTCCTATCCGGCCATAATCCGCGCCCAGATACAGTTGCTGCTCCGGCAATGGTGTCTGCCAGGACAGGGTATTGCGCAAGGTCCAGCCCGCATCCGCACTCAGTGAACGCTCTCCGTCAAAGCCCCGTACCGTCCAGCGGCTGCCGATACTGAACCGATCCTGAGGTGTTAACGGGGTCTGGCTCCACTGACGCAGGTATTCCACCCGGTGCTGGAATGCCTCCCCGGCCAATGAAAATGGGGTGTTCAGTGATGCTGACACCTGAATGATCCGGGCTTGCGCGGTGGCATAATGCTCACTGCCCCGTGGATTGAGTTCCTCTTCCGGTGCGGGCCGTGCACCAAACCAGCGCGTTCCGTGCTGGTAACTGATCCCGGCATCCAACACAGCGGGCCCCAGATAATGGCGATGATCCAATGCCAATCGCCAGTGGCTGGTCCGGCGCTTTTGTCCGGCAATTTCCGTTTGTTTGATGAAGTTCCGGGTCTGACGTACATTCACCCCGTAGGTTAACGTTGTCTTGGAATTGGCATTACGGTGCAGAACACGGCTTAACTGCGCATTCAGGCTGTGACTTCTTCCCCGGTACTTCGCTGCTTCCGTGCGATGAGGCACCGTTTGGGCATAATTGTATTTACTGCCGGTAACTGCAAACAGCCAGTAGCCAAACGGCACGGAATAATGCGCCGTGTAATTGGCCGACTGTTTTCGGTCAGAAAACGCCAAATCCCGGGTCACCGCCACATAAAACAGGTCACTCAGAGAGGTAGGATTATCAAGCGCAAACATCAGTCCGCCCTGATTCTGTCCGGTGGTTTTCGTGCCGCTGTTATCCAGCCAGGCCCCCACATGCCAGAAACGGGACTGCTGGCGCTGAATCATGATATCCGTTTCACCGGGAGCGTCTCCCGGCACCAGTTCCATGGAGGCTTGAACATTAGGTATACGCTGGAGGTTTTCCATGCCTTGTTCAATCGCCCGTAAGTCTAACAACGCCCCTTCCCGGGCCGGTATCGCTGTCAACAGGGAAGCGTAGGTGTCCGCCCCCTCCGCATACCGGATCTGGCGGATTTTTCCCGGGACGACCATCAATTTCAGGTCTCCCTGACGGAGATCTTGTTCGGGTGCCAGTATCCGTGTTGTTACCCAACCGTGTGAAATCAGCCGGTTCTGCATCGTGCTCATCAGCAATCCGATGCCCTGTGCCCCCAGACACTGGCCAATGGCCTGATCCGCCAAACGCTGCAAGGGCACCCAATGCGGCAGTGCCTCGTTCCCCGATAGCGTCACTTTACGAATATCAAAACAGGGGGATTCGTTGGGAAACGCCTGAGGAGACGCGGCAACTGTGGTTGCCTCCTCAGCCAGATTGACCCGAGGCGGCCGGGCTTCCAGCCGTTGTTCTTGTGCCTGCTGTTGCTGTTGTTGATGAATTAAGGTCTGGTCATCCGGTTGTGCCTGAGCAGGGAATATTGCCAAGACACTGGATCCGGCCAACCCGAAGCATAGATTACTGAAAAGTTTATTTGGCATATTTTTTCCAATAAAAATTGGCGCATTTTTATTTTCAATCGAGAATTAACAAAAATATGTGAAGAGCAATTATGCGGAGATTTGATCACTTTTCAACCAAGCAACAATACAAAATAAATTCCACCTGATTAGATTAAAAAAATAATAAATGAGTTTATTTGAAGTAAATAACTGCTTTTTGACAGATAAACACACATATAATGAAATTATAATCCAAATAAAGGTGAAAAAATAAAAAGCGATGAAATAACATTCAGAACATTCTTACAGCAATTATTTTTATCAAAAAACGAAAAACAATAACCACGATTAATTTGAAATAAATTAAACAATCGATAACAAGAAATAGTGATAAAGATAAGGCGAGAGTTTTAATTAATCTCAACGTTTCTTAAGCATCGCAATTTCATGGTCACGTAAATCTAAGCGCGGCTTTTTCGGCTGAAATATATAAGCAATCAGCCCTGAGACTATTTTCAGTAAAAAGCCGACTACGCTTCGGTGCCTTCAATGTTCCATCTGAGAAATATTTCTCAACTCGTCATTCACCGGATGAGTAGGCCACGGGAACTGCTCCCGCAGCCTCTCGCAGAACGGTACGTGAGCCTCTCGACTCATACCGCTCTCTTCAGGCAAACACGCCTGTTATTCCTGCCCGACAATGGGCAAGCCCCCCCTATGCTCCTTTGCAATCCTTTGAAGACGTTTTGAGTCTTGGGTTTTATATCTGCTCAGAGCTTTGAACTTTCATCTGACTCAGCGCACCAGCGCTTTGTTGAGTTGCCTGAAAACCTTATACAGTGCCTTCTGGTTATGATGGCAGTGGGCGATCAGACGTCATCCAACTAAATCTAAAGATTGGGTAAGTCGAAAATACGACATGAACCACCAAGGAGAATGGTAATTTCATGGCTGGCAGAAAATAGTCAATATGGACTGCCACTTTAATCTGGTTCAAATAGCTCAAACGCTGATAAAAAGGCATGTGAAGATTAGGAGTGTGGCTACGCCATTCGATCCTCAATACCAAACCTATTTGGTTAAGAGGGAATCGAAAAAGGAAAGTCATCACTCTTGGTACGATCCTGCTCTGACTGCAATTTAGGTTGCTGGGTAACGTAATACGACTTAGTGAAGGCTTGAGCCGTATGCAGTGAAAGCTGCACGTACGGTTCTTAGGAGGACGGCACTTGGTAACAGATGCCGTCTATCCGACAAAAATGAGTTAGCGATAACATAGGAATAATCGCCTAAGACTCAAGGTTGCTTCGCTCATATTCCAATGACCAAAGCAGCGACTGTGTGTGCTCCATACAACTTATTCACACTCAATATTCTGGTAATACACCTGCTTAATATAACGCCCTCGTCCATCGCCATGCCCTAAATCCATCGAGACCAGTGCCAGTGCTTCCCGCTCGCTGAATCCTTGCGCTATATAATGCTCCCCAGATTGCTGAGCAAAATGGTAACGCATACTATGCGGCGCTTTATTGCCGCTCAGCCCTGCACGTCTGACAATATAGCGGTAACGGTCGATGGCCTGCGTGATCGTCGGCTTATCAATCAGCTTACCGCCACGCCCGGTCTGCTCGCGTTCAGCATAAGCAATCGCGTGTTGCAGGGCTTCCCGATCCAGTATAACCGTCTGCCTGGGGCGTCCACCTTTAGTACCGAACACCACCCGCACAGACGTATGCCCGTTTTCCAGTGCTTTCTTCCAGGTCGCTAACGATTTGTAGGCTTCCACCGCTTCTTTAGTACGCAGTCCCAGCACATACGCCAGTTGCATCACCGCCGCGACACGCCGGTCTTTTTGCTCCACCTGCTGAAAAATATCCCGGAACGCAGCCGGTGCCAGCGCCATTTTCGTTCCCTTGCGGCTGGTATCCGCGATACCCAATGCCCGGTTACTCAGGCGGGCATTATTGGGATCAGCCAGCTTATGCTTTCCCGCCTGCGCTAAAATGGCTCGCAGCACCGACATTTCATTTTGCAGTGTCCGGTGACTGAGATTGTTGGCTTTGCGTCCAGCGATGTAGCGCTCAATATATTTCACCTTCAGGCTATCCACTTGGCGGAGTTTGATGCCATTGTTTTTCAAATAATCAAGGAAGTACCGGGCAATCCGTTCACGATCCGCCACCGTAACAAAACTTCCACCCGCCTGTCGGGCATGCGTGATAAAGGCTTTTCTGAACTGCTCAACCTTTGAACGTGTCGATCCCTGCGCCATTCTCGCCTCTTCTGCTACTTTGCGTTTGTTTTATTCATTTTTAGTCGTTTTTAAAACAATTCCCTGCGTGTCGGTTCAGGTTCACCGTTCCGTGGTGCGTCAGACAATGTGTAGCAGGGCGGGATTGTGTTGAGTTATTGCAGGAGCTCGCGACGTGCTCAGCACAACGATGACATGCTCCCCGTTCAGAACCTGATCAGCTCAGGATGAACGCCTCATTATCTTGACGTGATTCATTTCTCCTTAATTTTTACTGCATCAGCCTGCAATCAGGCAGTGGGTTGAAAATCCGCTAGGACAATCGTTTAACAGGGTGGTTAATGATCTGTTTTGCGTGGTTTCACTGAGTAATGCAGGGTTCAAATCGGTCGTAAAACCAGACCGGATGGGCTATGGACGTTTGCCGCTTTGCGGCGTCACTTGGTAATCGCTGCGCTTCAACACAAGTGACGCCGCGCAATATTCGGGACGTTTACCGTGATGAATTGAAAATGTGAATGCATGTTTTACAGATAAAAACTGTATCAGTTGACGTAAGACAGAGCCTGTTTTGCTCTGTTGTGTGAGTAGCCGGTGATGAATCACACCGGGAAACTTTCATCCTCAGACGGAGGGTTAGGTGTCCGGGGATATCTGCTTCCAAAAGTGCGCAGATGTACCGCATGGTATGCACTTCCTTGCAGGCTACGGGAGTTTTGATTTCGCCGCTTCACGCTGATCCTTACAGACGGAAGATCATCAGATAACAGAACGATAGTAGCGATTGTGTCAGCCACGGTCAAACGATGTTTGAGACCCCGTTTTCACGGTTTATTTTCAGCCAGCCTGAATAACTGTCTTTCTAAAAGAAATAAAAATAAATTTTCATCTTTTTTATATCCATATTATTTCATCGTGATAATTGTTATTATTTCAAATAAGCCTCTCATTTGTATTTTAACAAGAATAAAATATCTATTTTTGTCAGGGTATATTATTTTAGGATTCGGTTTAAAAATGTGTTCATTATTTTAAACAACCCCATTTGTGATCGTTATCATAAAATGAACATGATCATGATTTCTAAGATACTTGTAGTTTTATATTTATAAATAAATCATTGCGTTAATTAATTCACCCTGAATCTGACAGCAATAAATCACAACACAATCCATTCACTATTGATAAAAACAAAGCGCATTACCCTGATGGCGCAATGATTTTAACTTTTTCCGCTGTCATTGCCGGACGAGTTTTTTATTTCGCTTGATTTCATTTGGTTTTCATTCAGGCCTTATTTATCATTTCCTCTCCTGATTGTTTTTCATGCATTAAACGAAATAGTCCGGTCTGTGCGTCTTTTCAGATTATTTCCGGTGCCCGGTGTAAAAACAGCCGATGGATGTTTTCATCTCCCGTTTACCAGAGACAACGCCGGACGAATTTCAATGTTGTGCCCGGACGTGATGGCCGACGGTTATCACGTTATCCGTCATCACCTCAGGGAGACACCTATGTCAGTGAAAAAGCACATCGCAAAACTTCAGCAGGGAAAGGCCCTGTTTGAGCAGGGGCAACAAGCCACCCGGCTGGCTCAGCAGACAACCGGGAGCTTCGTTGGGCACGAACCGGGGCTGGCAAAGAAAGCCGCCGGGGGTCACAGCGCCGCCACTAAAACCCTGCAAAAAGCCAGTCAGTTTCTCAGTGATGGTGCCCCCAGCGGTCTGCAATTTACCCTGACGGCGGGCGGTCTGGCACCAGAAACCTTTGTCGTCACGGATTTTACCCTGAATGAGCACTTTTCTCAGCCGTTCCAGCTGGAGGTCGGACTGGCGAGTGCTGACCCTGCCATCGACTTTCCTGCGGTACTCGACCGCGCTGCCACGCTGACAATCACACAGGATGGGGTTGAAAGCCGGAGTATCACCGGTATCGTTGCCAGCTTTGAACAGGGCAATACCGGGTTGCACCAGACCACCTACCAGATGAGTATTCGCCCGGACCTGTGGCGCACCACCCTGCGTCAGAATTCGCGTATTTTCCAGCAACTGAACATTGAATCCATTATCACCAATATTCTGAAAGAGCACGGTATCCGCGATGTGGTCTTCAGCCTGCGCCATGCCCACCCGGAACGGGAATTTTGTGTGCAATATCAGGAATCATAAATAAATATAATAAATTGAATATAAAGGATACATTATCTATATTTGATTTTATGCCCCTTTTAATGCCCCAAGATTTTTTTGTTTGCTTTTTTTCATATCTGACTGATTTTTATTATTTATATCATTAATTGTGTGCTTTTCAATCATTTTAAAGAAAAAAAGCCTTGAAGGTTAAAAATGGTCAAATTAGGCTGCCATTTTAATCTCAGGGCTTGATATAAAAAATATTCATTTTTACGAAGTCGATCACAAATTAAGGCGGGTTATTCCTGTGGCTGAGAGCGGGCTTTCCTTTCTAATAATTCTCCAGTATGAGAATCGAAATAACGGCTGGGCCAAATCTCTGAGGGATGGATGCCAAGGTAATTTGCGATAATCCATTCACCTTTCGGCCACGGTCTGCTGAATGCGTTTGCCAGTGTTGATGAACCGAGTCCTGCTTCGCGGGAAACCGCCGCTAAGGTAGTACCGCGTTTACGTAATGCAGCGATAATATCAGCTTGGTGCCAGTCATTTTGAATATTGTTGCTATTCATTCCTGTTACCCCTTTCCATTAATTAATATTGATGGTGGTGATTCAAGGCAGGGTTAGCAGACCGGGCTAAGATTCCGGCGAGACGTGAGTCTCCCCCACCCGAACCACCATTGAAAGGGTGATAACAGGCGCACTGGTAGAAAAGATCCTACCAGTGTTCTTAGCTCAAGGCTGCTAAACCTTGACCATTAGATTTGGCTAATGGCGGGAATACTTTAACTGATTGTTTTATCTAACTCAATAACCGAACGGCTAAGTTGAACGACTATAAACCCGTTCAACGTAACGCCCGCGACCATCACCGTGCCCCAAATCCATTGATACCAGTGCCCGTGCTTCCTGACGGCTAAAACCCTTCTGTTGGTAAAAATTAAGTGCCTCCTGTGCCCACGCATAGCGCAGACTATGAGGAGAATAGCGGCCTGTTAAACCAATCTTTGTGGTATGTGTCCGCCAGTAATTCATGGCCTGTCTGAGATCCGGTTTATCAATCAACCTGCCGCCGCGTTGCTCTGCAATAGCCATCGCCTGTTCTACCGCCTCTTTTACTGCTGCAATACCCAGTACGCGGGTTTGTCTTGGCCGGCCGCCTTTTGTACCGAAGACAATATGCAGTTTCGGCTCTGGCTGTTCTAATTGTTTTAGCCAGCTTTTTAACGAAGCACTGCATTGCACCGCTTCCTGAGAACGTAATCCCAATAAGCGGGCAAGTTTCAAGGTGACGGCAAATCCAACATCGCGTTCAAGTGCTTTTTGATAAACGGCCTGAAACGTAGTATCAGGGATCGCCTGTTTCGTTCCGGCGCGGCTGGTGCCGCTTAATCCCAATGCCTGATTACTTAAACGTGGTGAAGTTTCCAGTTTTTCCCGGCCTGCCATGCGGAAGATATTACGCAACGCGGACATTTCATTTTGTACTGTTCGTTTGGCAATCCCCTGAGATAAACGGGTATCAACGTACTGCTCTACATGTTTGGCTTTCAAATTCTTAAGGCTTTTCACCTGAATATTCAGGCTCAATAACAACGCACCCAAACGCCCGGCGATCCGAATGCGATCATGACAGGTTTTATGACTACCGCCGCCTTGTCGGGCAAAAAACTTTAATTCTTTAATCAATCGACTCATTGGCTTCCCCTTGCGGATGTTTGACAACATGCGATCTCTGGCGCGCGACCATTCTGGCAAAACAGAAAATAACTGCCTTGCCCTTGATCGATATCTGTGCGCCAGAGTGAACGCAGGTTGAGGTATTGCGGGATATCGGTTGAGTACACGGTACTGCCGCCTGCGTGTGCAGGTCATCCCCACCGGCAAAAAGCCAGCCTCGATATCGTCAAGTTCTCTTTTTTCAATCTAAAAATGCAGTGTCAGATTCACTGAGTGGTGAAACAGGCCTGAGCCTGTCAAGGTTGTGATGTTATTTGGCTGCGGCGTCACTTTCAGCGGTAAACCTGCAAAAAGTGACGCCTTAAACCCGCAAACGGTCAGCAAAAGTCGTGCGAGAGTTGAAATGCCAGCAGGCATAGCAAAACGCCGCAAGGTTCGGTGTCAAACGGGAGCAATGAGTTAATTGTTCAGGTGTAAAAAGTTGTCTGCTGAATATTTCAAATAAGAGCAGTTAATACGTTGAATCAAAAGTAAAAACTATCCTGGATGTAGGGTGTGAAATGAGTTCAGGACGTCACTCGATCTCACTATGCAAAAGTTAAGTGAAGATGAGGTCTGATGTTGATATGAAAGAAGTGCATGGCTCAATGCACTTGGGAGACAATATACAAACACCTTTTTGAGGTTTTTTTCAGTTTAAGAGACTTTCACCGCCAGACGAGGGGTTAGGTGTCTGACGATATCTGCTTCCAAAAGTGCGCAGATGTACCGCATGATATGCACTCCCTTGCAGGCTACGGGAGTTTTATTTCGCCACCCGAAGGCGATCCTGACAGGCGATGGATCGGTTTTGTAAGAAAAGATATTAACGGTTTTGCGGAGCAGGGTCAAAGACGTATTTAGCCTGTTTTCAAAAATGTCGTTCTATCAGACAAAAGTCAAAATTTATTAATTTAATTAACGTAAAATTCCATATAATAGCCAATTTAATCCTGATTTCTTTATCATTTATAAACATTTTCAATTAAATGCCGATAGATGATTCATTTGAGTCTCCGTGCAAGGAAAAAGCAACGTGAAAAATCAGAAGGAGTCTTTGTACCAACAAGAGTTGGCCTACTTGCGCGAAAAGATGAAGTTAGCTGCCACCGAAAACTCGCAGTTAGCCGAGTTTCTGGAGCATCCCAATGATCCTGATATCCAGCGTCTGTTGGAAGGTTTTGCGCTGCTGTCTTCAAATTTGCGCAGCACTGTCGAAGACAGCCTGCCAGAAGTTACTCATGAAATGCTGGCGCGCATCTGGCCTCACACCTTACGCCCCGTGCCCCCGACCACGATCATCCAATTTACCCCCCATCAGGGTGTTCATCAGGGAACGGCTGATATCCCGCAAAACGTACCAGTGACTGCCACTGTCGGGGAACAACATTTCCCGTTTAACACCTGCCGTTCCTTACATATTGAACCTGTGGTGGTACGGGATAAACAAATCCGAAAGACCCGTGAATACAGTGATATTGTGCTGACGCTGCATCAGACGGGTAACACTGTGTCGGGCTGGTCAGGCGGAAAGCTGTCTTTCTTTATGGGCACCGATAACAACCGGGCCGCCCAGTTAAGCCTGTGGCTGGATATGCATATCGATGAGGTCTACTGGCGCACGGCTGAGGGCAAAATCAGGCTCAGGCACAGTGATTTTCTGGGCTGGCCGGAGAATTTACAGCAACCCTTGTTACCTACTGACGACCTGCCTATTGCCCGATTACAACAGATGACTGAGTATTACTGCCTGCCGCATGTGTTCAGTTTCATGACGTTAAATATCAATGAGTCACGCGAGTTGCCGTTAAACCCGGATGGCACCGGTGAACTGGTTATCCGCCTGCACGGGGAGTTGCCCATTGAGGCGCTGGGCGATGCCTTCCAGTTGGGGTGTGTCCCGGCGGTGCATCTGGTGCCAATGGTCAGTCCGCCAGTTTCATTGTTACCGGAGATACCGTGTTATCCGCTACCATTGGCTGAAACAGAACGGCTTTTCCGGGTGGACAGTATCCAGACGGCGAAACAACCCGGCGAGAAAGTCACTCCAGACAGCGCTCCGCGTGGCAAGCCCTGCCATTTCGTGCCAATTGACCAGTTTCACGCCAACAGTGACTGGCTGCTGGAGGCCGGTGAACCCGGTAACGTCTATTTTCAGGCACTGATAACCGATGATTTGCTGGGACGTCTTCACAACCGGCTACACTTTTACGGGATGGACGGGAACGCAGCGGATAACCTCGCCTCCCAGACCGTCTGTGCGCACGTTATCGGCTATCATGAGCAGGCCATGCAACTGGCTGTCGGTGATATCACGCTCACACAGGGATCTATGCCCGCCCATTTACACGCCCGCAATATCACGCCGGTTTCCCCGGATTTTCCGCCGATGGTGATGGGAAAATCAGACTGGTCACTGATTAACCTCTTAAACTGTCCGCCGTTCTTGTTGTTCCATGCCGATGCCCTGAAAGATTTTCTCCGGTTGTATGATTGTTATGCCGGGCATGATCGCATCCTCAGTCGCCGGATGCAGCAGCATATCAACGGCATTATCCGGGTTGACGCCCGGTCAGGCGAGCGTCTTGACTTCACCCGGCAAGGTCTCCCCATCAATGGCAACACACTGCATCTCTACCTTGATACAGCGTGTTATGAAAATGACGGTGTGATGTATCAGTTCTGCCGGATGCTTGATCAGCTGCTGACGTGCTTTATCGTGCGGAATAATTTCATCATGTTAAAAATTTACCGGCAGGGGGAGCAGGCCGTGTTATGGGAATTCCGGCAGCGGATTGGTTTGCGCAGTGAAATGTAACGCGATTAACGGAAACAGAAAAATCAGGAGAAATCATGCAAAAAAGTGGATTACGTTTTCTTTGCCAAATAGGGAGTTTACCCGAAAATACCTTTGCTGTGGCGGATTTTACCCTGCGGGAAGGGCTATCTGATCTTTTTACTCTGAACCTGACGCTGGTTCAGTCCCTGCCCGACAATCCTTTCAAACCGAAGACAGAAATCGATTTAACCGCGCAGCTGATGCAAGAAGCCGTATTACAGGTTTTTCACGGTGAAACAGAGCAACGCAAAATCACCGGCATCATTTCCCATGCCGACTGGTGCGGCACTGATGGCAACAAAACCCGGTATACCTTCACGGTACGTCCGTATCTCTGGCGGCTGACGCTCAATCAGGACAGCCATATTTATCATCGTCAGCGTGTGCCGGATATCATGGATCTGTTGCTGAAAAAACACCATGTTCAGGCAGATTCCCAACTGGAAGATCCGCACCAGAGCCGGGAATATACCACCCAGAAACGGGAATCCGATTATGCGTTTTTCTGTCGGCTGGCCGCGGAAGAAGGGATCAGTTTCTGGTTTGAGGATGAAACGCTGTTTTTCAGTGACAGCCATCTGGGGATGACGGCTAACCTGCCTCTGCAATACCAGCCACAACCGGATACGGCGCACGGGCAGGATGTGATTTATCAGGTTCATCTTGGTGTCGGCATGGCACCGAAGCGCAGTATTCACCGCGATTATAACCCGGACAGTCCGCTTTCTCAGGTGTACCAACTGGAAAGCAGCCCGGAATATCAGGCAATGGGCACGCTGACACCGTATACCATTTACGAGAGCTATGGCCGCTTTCAACAAGAAGCCGAAGGTAAACCGTTTGTAAAATACCGGCACGAAGTGCTGAAAAACCAGACCCAAAGTGGCAGTGGCAACAGTAATTGTATCAAACTGATGCCGGGTAAAATCTTCGAAATCGAAAATCATCCCCATGCTCCGCTCAATACCCGCTGGCAGATTGTCGGGATCAGTCATTATGGTCGCTGCCCGCAGGCACTGGGAGACAATAGCGGCGAAGGCACAACACTGAGCAACGATTTCAGTTTTATCGATGGTTATGCCGACTGGCGTCCCCCGTTTCATTACAAACCACAGTCAGACGGGGATGAAAGTGCGACTGTGGTCGGGCCGGAAGGGGAAGAAATTTTCGTCAACAAAGACGGTGCGATTAAAGTGCATTTTCACTGGAACCGTTACGATAAGGCGGATGACAGCGCCTCCTGCTGGGTGCGTGTAGCTCAGGGCTGGAACGGTCATGGCTTTGGTTTTATGGCGATACCGCGTATCGGACAGGAAGTGATAGTTTCCTATCTCAACGGCGATATTGACCGCCCGATAGTCACCGGCTGCGTCTACAATGGCCTGAACCGCCCTCCGCTGGATTTACCGGCCCAAAAAACCCGCACCACATTTAAAACGAAAACCCACAAAGGGGAAGGCTTTAACGAACTGCGCTTTGAGGATGCGAAGGGCAGTGAGGAAGTGTTTATTCATGCACAAAAAGATATGAACACGCACATTCTGAATGACGAAACCAGCAATATTAGCCATAACCGGACACACCATATTAAAAATGACGCGCATTTACGTATCGATAATGAATACCGCGTACAGGCAAACAATGATATTTCGCTGTCCACCGGGCAAAAGCTCCATATCAAGGCCGAAGATGCGCTATTAACCCAAAGTGGCAATGAAATTCACCTGAGTGCCGGCGCTAAAGTTGTGATTGATGCGGGGGCTGAACTAACTATTCAGGCCGCCGGGCATTTTCTGAAAATCGACGCAGGCGGGATCACCAGCAGCGCTGTCGTTAACTTTGGTAGTGGCGCACCGGGCAATGGCTCAGGCTGGGGCGGTAAATTACCGGATATACTGGATAAGCTGTCATCCATTAATGTGGCTCAGGCAGAAAAAATAGTTACCCCACCGCCGGAAAAAATTTGCCTGTCCTGCTTAATGGAAGCGGCATCAACGGGTTCAGTGATGGTCATGAGAGGCGAATGATGATGACCACCTTAAAGGAAAAATGGGCAAAATATCGGGAAACTTACCCGGAAATGCAGCTATATGCGCTGGTAGACGGTTTACAGTATGAGCGGTGCTTTGACGATGAATTGACTTATCTTGAAGGTACGAATAATCCGCTGTTCCGGCAATTCCCGGATGCGGAAATTGCCTTTGCCGGACCGTGGTTGTTCGATATGAATCAGTCTCAGGCATGGGAAGAAAAATTCTTACGGCTGGAGAACGTCGCTCCCGCCGTTTCCTGGCTGTACTCAACACGGTCATTGGATAAACTGACCCGCCATCTTGAATCACAGTTAAATATCCGGTTAAAAACAGGTAAAACTGCATTATTGCGTTTTTACGATCCCCGCGTTCTGCATCAAATGCCGCATATCTTTACGCCGGAACAATTAATTGAATTCACAAAAGATATTGAAGAGTGGAGTTATCAGCTTGATAACAATCATTACGTTGTGAAAGGAAAATAATAGCTATGGACAAAAACAGTATTGCTTCCGTCTTCTCAGATTTGAAGAACAAAGCCTCCAAAGGTATTGAGCAGCAACAAAAAAGTAAAGTTACCCATCCAACTAGCGTGCCCAATTGTGCGGGAAAAGTGGGTGATCCAGGCGTGAAATGCAATCAAAAATTCAGTCATCAGCTAAAATTATTACCGATTGAGAATCAGGTTAACGTCAATAACGTGCCGTATGCTTTTATTTCCATTCCCGCCAGAGGATTTGGTAAAACGAATGGCAAAGGCGAAACCGACCGTATTATGACCCGCCAACCCGAAGAAGTGACCGTATTGGTTGGTAAACTGGCTAAAAGTTACGAAAGAAGGCGTGGCAGTTTTGGTTCATTAAAGGAACTCGAAGAAAGAAAAATCAGCCTGCTCACAAATACGGGTGAGCCAACCACCGAAAAACCGTATATCAGTGGTTATGATTATATTACCGTGGTTGGTGCCAGAACAGCACCCGGAGAATTTAGCTTAGGAGCAGCGAAGAGAACAGTTACAACAGTTGTGGATCCTCTTATAGATTGGGAAAAAGATTGGAATGTCTTTACAGAATCACCGGGAAATCAATACCGTTTTATTAATTGCGGATTACATCAGTTGCAGCTTTTTCCTCAAGCCAGTCAGGGTGATCACGCAGTGCAACGTATTATGGTAGTATTTGAGCAAGGATATACTAAAAAGGATATTAAGAGGATTGACGAATACACTAAAGGGTTAGGCGGACGTATTGTTTATGTAAAAAACAAGCAAGGACTTATCGATTTTCTAAATCAACGAAAAGAAAAGAAAAGGTTGATTAAGGAGATGGTGTTTTTCTGTCATGGAATTATTGATTATGCCACTTTTCATTATAAAGGAAAGGATGAAGATAATGGACAATTTGGACCAGAAGAGATTGAAAAGGTGTATGAATCAATATTTGATTTTGATGCTAAAATAACAACTTATGCTTGTCGTGCAGGCATTTCAGTTAATAACGGATGGCCTGGGGATTTTACAGGAATACCTGATGCTGGACAGAATAAAAGCCCGGCACAACGAATGGCGAATATCTGGGATGTTGAGGTAAAAGCTTTTGAGAGGCGTTCCACTTATATAGGAATATATGGCACGGATAAGGAGACTAAAGAGGCAAAGGAATATAGTAAAGTTATTAAAGAATATAAGGCTGCACTTGATGCATATAATTATGAAGTATCTATAGGTATTAAGAATGCCAAGCCCCCGGAAAAACCCAAAGATTATGATATAATGGAAAAACGGAATATAGATTTAAAAACTAGGGATTCTAATGAAAAAGAGGGTGGTGGTCCTATTGCGACAAATGGATCGTGGAGATTACCTGGCACAGGGAATACACCTCACGGACTAAAAAAAGGTCTGCAAGATTATAAGCCAATAGAGTGGAAATTATGAAATTTTTACCACGTAAAAACAGTGCAAGAATATCTATTCTGATACTTTTAATTTTATTTTTCCTAGGGGGTTATTATATGTATATGCAAAAATATAAAATGGCAATACTGGTGCCATCGTATGATGAAAATTCTTCAGAATATCCGAGTAAAAAAGTGTGGTTTGATGCCAGTGAATGGTTGGCTACCTCTCAATATATTAAAGTAAGTGATTTCTTTCTGATTAATAAAAAATTTGATACTATTGAAAATGTTAATAGCGTTGATGTACTTAAGTCCTTGAAAATAACAAGAACATTACAAGAAAAGATTAATGACTCAAGAGATTTTCCTGAGCTTAATGTTTTAAAAAACATGAATTCTATTGATTTTTTAAAGTTAATGCAAGATAAATTGAATTATGAGTACGTCTATACGGAATTTGATGAAGAATCATTAAAACCAGTTAGAGACTTTTTTTTGTTAAAATTTCCTTGTAAAGAAAAAAAATATGAATTACTAGTTATTAGAAGTATATATAAAAATGAATATACATATGATTCATATTGGTTCATTCTGAGAGAAAATGAATGGCATAATAGCCATAGAGATATTATGACCTACCGCGATTACCTAGAAGGTAAGATTGATTAATATAAATAATAAATTAGAAACTATAGTCGCTGAATTGAAAATGACATAAAAAATATATTTCACCAGCGATTATAGCCTTAGCCATTATGATCGGAGACATCATAAATATGCCTATAGAGTTTAATGAAGAACAATATAATAAATTAAAAAGCCATTCGATCAATACATATATTGATGAATTAGTGACGAATTGTAATGAATCTTATCCTTATCTTGATTTAAATTTAAGTAAGGATGGTTTAAGATCAGCGCTGGAAAATGCAATAAAAAAAGCAAAAAACGAGGGTTTTGATCAACGAGGGGCTGTTCAGTTTTATATTGATATGCTTATTTTGTTTGGTACAGAATTTCAGACTGACCCGCAATATGCATGGATAAAAACAAGCCTTGATAATCATGCTCATCTTGGGCAATTAGAAAAAACAAGTCTGCTTTATCATGAGGTCACTCGATATTTGAATGAAGTGCATGGTGAGAAAGATGAACATCTGAAAGCCAGTATATTTAAATTTCAAGATATCAATATTGAACGTTTAAATGTTCAATGGAGTACCTATCAAATTAACATTGATGATATATTAAAATACCTATTTCCACAAAAGTACAGATGTATTAAACAGGATGATATCAAAAAGCTCATACAACTTGGTGTTGAAAAATCCAATCAGTATGGAATAGAAAATGCCAATCAATCTGCATTCTTAACGCTGAGCATGTTTTTATTAGGGCATGAATTCGATCAGGATATTTTCTTGCCACATTTAAATTCAAAATTGTTCAAGCAATATTATTCTGATGCTGACATGTTAATTATGATAATGGAAAAACAGACAAAAGAGTACCTAAAAATATTTATTCAATAGTATAAAAATATTTTATCCTATTGTGGAAGGAATCAATATGCCAAATAAAGCTGTTATCCGATTAAATGATACAACTGATCATGGTGGTAAAGTCATCACTGCCATTGATGGTTATGTTTATCAAGGTGTTCCTGTCGCAGGCAAGGGTGATTTAGTTATTTGCCCAAAATGTGAAGATAAATTTCCAATAGTAGAAGGAAGTGAAACTTTAAAATATCAGGGTAAGCAGATTGCTCTGGAAGGTATGAGCACTGCTTGTGGTGCCAAACTGATTGCCAGCCAGAAAACCTTCTCTGCTTAGGCACTGACGCGCTGCGCTTGTCTTCTCCGTATTACCGGGCTAATACATTAACCCGGTAATACGGAGATTTGAAAAAATATAATCGTTACTATCGATTATCTTTATATCACTGCGCCAATTTTCACGGGATAACGGGGTAAATGACATATTTATTATATATTTCATTTAGTTACTCTATCCCATGTTATCCCAGCTTATCCCGTAACATAACCTCACAGTTTTAAATTACTTTAAATTCAAAGAATTAATACCTGCCAGAGCAAAATCTTTTTCGGGATAACACTGCCATTGCCACGATATCACTTTATTTGTAATCACTTAATATTACGGGATAGTGCGGGATAATACGGGATAAGTAAAATACCCATAACTAACTGATATATCTTAAAATAAACCTGTCTTATCCCAATATCCCGTTATCCCAACGTTTTTTTCTCCTACGTGAGGTTAATCCTCATCCCTGAAAATCAGTACCACAAACCGTCCCTGAGTGCCATTCACTGAGATGGTTTTGCTGATAAAGCGATCTTTCTCCGCTTTAACCAACATTCCGGCCTCTTCTAAGGCTTCA
>NZ_NJAJ01000002.1 GCF_002632825.1 Xenorhabdus stockiae | reverse complement strand
GGGCATCCTGACCCTGACAGACGGTGAGGTGGTGGATCATGCGCAGATAAAAGAAGAGCTGCTGCACTGGATTAGCGGGGAAAACCTGAAAGAACTCGGCTTTGACCCGTGGAGCGCCGTGCAGTTCAGTCTCGCCTTAGCGGAAGAAGGCATTCCCTTAGTGGAAGTCGCTCAGACCGTACGCAACCTGTCGGAAGCGATGAAAACACTGGAAGCGCTGGTTTACAGCGGGAAATTCCACCATAACGCCCACCCGGTGATGAACTGGATGATGTCAAACGTCACGGTGAAACCGGATAAAAACGACAATATTTTCCCGAATAAATCCACGCCGGAAGCCAAGATAGACGGCCCTGTTGCTTTATTTACCGGCCTGAGCCGCTTACTGGTCAATGGCGGTGATGCGCCTGACTTCCTGTCTAACCTCGACCCGGACGATTTCTTAATGCTATGAAAAATTTACTGATGGATATCATTGCCCTGACGGGGGTCGGGGCGGTGCTGACCGGCTGTTACCTGAAATACGGGCTGGCCAATACCCTGATTATCGGCGGTAGCCTGTTGATCGGCTACGCGCTGGCGGTTGTCCGCAGGAGGCCCCATGCTACTTGATGCGCTGTTTCGCAGTGAACCGCTGGAAAATCCGCAAATACCGCTGACGGTGGAGTCGGCAGAGCACGATGGCCTGCTCCGCGCCGATGTCTATGTCAGCCCGGAAACGTCAATGAAACTGGCGGCCGTCTATGCCTGTATTTATGTGCTGGCCTCCTCGGTGGCGCAGGTAACACGATTGCGGCTCAAATGCGTACCCTGCATGACACCATCGGGGAGGCTGCATGGACTGACGAGCAGCGCACCGAATGGAACAAGGCCAAAACTGAGCTGGACGGCATTGATGCGCACATTCAGCGCGAGGAATCCTTACGCAGTCTGGACCAACAACTGGTGGACAACACCGAACCCGAGCAGCGTCAGCAGCCGGAAGCCGAGCAGCAGGCGCGTCGGGCCGCCGCCTTTGATAAGTTCCTGCGTCACGGGCTGGGGGAAATGACGACGGAAGAGCGTCAGGCGCTGCGTGAGTTGCGGGCACAGGGGACGACCCCGGACGAGAAAGGCGGCTACACCGTGCCGACCCAGATGTTAAACAAAGTGGTGGAGTCCATGAAAGCCTATGGCGGGATTGCCAGTGTGGCGCAAATTCTCAGCACCTCCACCGGGCAGACCATTGAGTGGTCCGCCGCGGATGGCACGGCAGAGGAAGGCGAACTGCTGGGTGAAAACACCGCCGCCAAAGAAGAAGACACTGAGTTCGGTACCGCGTCTCTCGGGGCGAAAAAGCTGTCTTCCAAAATCATCCGTGTTTCCAACGAGCTGTTGCAGGATTCCGGTATTGATATGGAAATGACCAGTTACGGTCAGGGTTCGGGCGGTTACTGGGTCGAAACCAACAACCTGAAGCAATTGTTTGACAGTCGCGGACGATTACGTATCCGAATGGGGTTTTGGTAATGGGCATGGGATTAGAGATTTATGATGAGCAGGGGCGGGTGATTATCACCACAAACAACATTATTCCGCGTTTTCTCGGGACGCATATGATCCCGCTGAACAAAACTGGCAGTTTGTATTTGCCGGGTCTGAGTGAGGGCGGCAATGTCACCGCCCGGTTCTTTTTACGCATGCGCAGCTCCGGAGGCTCCGGGATCCAGATTGCCCAGCTCAGCAATGAGTTCACCACGTTCAGCGTTTCTGGCAGTACCTTCAGCTATCACGTCGATTATGACACTTATCGCTGGGAAAACATGGGGCGCGGGGGCGGACAGTCCAGTCCGTGGGCGGAAATGCAAAACGTTGTCACGATTTGGGCGATTTAAGATGCTGGGATTAGAGTTTTACACCGATAACGGGCTGGTGCAATTGTCCGATAAAACACCGTCACTGGGCTTTCTCAGAAAGGCTGGAGCGGATGAAAGTAATATCGGCTGGGATGAACGTTACTATAACTATGCTGAAGTGTACGGGGCGGGCGGGAAGTATTTCTTTGCGCCTGTCTCACAACTGTCTGTCCGGGGTAACAGCGGACTGGAGGTCTACAGCGAGCGCGGGGAACTGATGTTCTCGTCGGCCATGAAATTGCTGTCCTTTGTACGGTCTTTTTCTGTCGATGTCCCCAATAACCAACACCGGCCGTTTGTGCATGCGGGGGAGGCCGGGCGGCGTTATGGGATTATGCTGATAAAATCCCAGTCTCGCCAGCATTATAAAAATGTCCGGTTCTCGCCGGGGGCGGATAATCCGCCTTTTTATGATGATGAATGGGATTATGATGTGTATGTCGAGTCATTCAAGCCCCGGTATGGCAATGGCCGGATTGAACTCGCTTATACCTATGACTATCTGCGTCATGAGGCCAGCCTGAGTAACCCCGGCACATGGCGCGGCCCACCGCCCTTAATGGCAGGCTTTATCGTCGATTTAACCATGATAGAAGGTTAACCCTCTCCGCTTTATTCATGTCAGGAATCCAATCATGATTTACACACAAGGCACACTTTCCACGGTGTCCGGCTCGGCGATTGTCCGGGGCACGGGCACAAAATTTAAAGATAACCTGAACGGCATTGCGCCGGGGCAGGTGCTCATTATCCAGTCCGGCAGCAGTAATTTGCTGCATATGATACAAGCAGTGAATTCGGATACTGAGCTGGTGCTGGCCGATAAAGCTAAAACCACGCTGAATAACGTCACTTACCAGATCCAGACGACGGTGCCCAATTCCATCTCCGATGGTGTCCGACATATGGTGGCGATTAATGCCTATATCGTTCAGTTTCTCCAGAATATGGATAAGTGGATGAGCCAGAACGGGGTAGTGGAGGTGACGCTACCGAATGGACAGACGGTGTCACTGCAATCGATAAAGGCGATGAATGAAGCGATTGCCGGGAAGCTGGGTAAATCCCAGAACGGGGCGGATATTCCGGATAAAAATGGGTTTATTAACAACCTCGGTCTACGGGATACGGTAAACAGAGCTTCGAATGCAGTGGTGATTGATTTGTCTAATGGCGGAGTGCAAAAAATTAAGAGTGCCCTTGTGATAGAAGATTCAGTTTCAGCTGTTGGTGAAATTGCCTGCAGGGATGGTCGCAGCTATTTGATGATGAAAACCAAGGATGGGGGGCCACATTTTGCCTACACATGGGATGGTGTTTCGTGGCATAACATGCAATTTCCGAAAGGAGCGGGGGTCGCTTTGGTGGTGGGGGCAAATTGCTGGGTTGCTGAGGGTGGGTTTATCAAAGTAGCCTCTCCCATCATTGAAATCTTCCCGTCGGGTAAATTTACCACCAACGACGAATCCGAAGGCGCAACCGTCTCTAAACCCGGCCTCGGCCATTATCAGGTGGCTGGCGTACTCGGCTATAACGCCGATGGCGCATGGGGTGTGCATGGGGGTATCTCCTCACCGAAGAACAACAACGGGCTGGAGCTTATCTACATTGATGATAAGGTGAACAAGGACGGCAGTATCACGATTGAGACCTTCCACCGCCAGCATTCCCATTTACCGGCACGCTTTCAGAACAAGCGGATAAAAGCCCTTGTGAACGGGGAAAAGGTGTACTATCAGGACGGTGAACCCTGCGATATTCCCGAAGGCTGTCGCTTGGATGTCCGTGTTCAGATGCCGGCGAATTCGGTGTGGAATGTGAAGCAGAAGGCGGCAGAGGTTGCCACTGACAGTGATCAGACTGAAACGGTGGAATGACGGAATAATTAACCCGCAGAAAATTGCGGGTTAGATGGTTACTCAGAATTAGGCGGCTCTAACGATGTAATTGAAGGCTATGTTGCGGGGGCGTGATTCATCTCCTCCAGATGGCAAAGAGGTTAATCCATTAGAGAAGCCGGGTTTCCACCCGCTATCTGGTCGCACGCTATATTGGCCTTTACCACCAAAATAAGATTTACAAAACAGACTGGTTTGACCCTCAATTCCCCCAGCTTCCCCTCCATGTGCGCCTAAATCGTCATGTACGTGTGACTTGTTATCACTATCTTGCCATGACATCAGAGTGCGGCCATTATCAACTCCACGACTGTTATCCCAACCTCGAATAAATTCCCCTCTCAAATCAGGTAATACACCGGAGGGATAAGCAAGAGCCAGTTTCGGGTATTTTCCTTTATCGAATGTCTCACCATTGCAGATAAGCCAGCCTTCAGGTGGGTTTTCTGTCGGCCAAGGAACGGGAACACCAACCGGTAAAGCTAAATTGGCATTTTCATTTGCAGTATTAGCAAGGTTATTTGCTGTGTTAGCAAGATCGTTTGCATTATCGGCCTTATCACTTGCTGTACTGGCAAGATTGCTTGCACTGTTGGCTGCTTGATTAGCGGTATTCGCCAAATCATATGCGGTTTTAACTGCTTTTGGCGTTGCAGCCATAGTCTCGCTATCACTCACATCATTACTCAGGACAACAAACCCTTTATCTTGCAGTGTGGCATCTGGGTGATTACGGCTCGCAGCATGTTCTGCAATAGCTTCTTTGACATATTCCGGTGTTGCAACGATCACGAGATTGCTCTCGTCTGAGACAGGTACATCAGGCTTATTATCTTGCATATTCATTCCCTCATCTAATCAACAATACACATTGCTAAATAACATGAAGGCGGTGGGAGACTTCTCCGCCGGTGAACATCAATAAAAGGGTTCATCAATACGGGAAAGTACGGCTTGACTAATATTTGATAGGGAGCATGTTTTGTGGGCAGGATGACATAAAATAACAGGCGGGGAATTAATAGAATTTGTCAGATGTCTGATAAGACTTGGTATACGAAAAGCGAAATTTCCCGATATTGTAACCTATTGATTTATTTAATTTCTGTCACCATGCGGGAAATAAGCAAAATCAATCACTTATCTAAATAGGATAATTCTCCCCTTTTAACTCATTAATTTAATTGAATTCCGTTCCTGAGCCGGAATTAAGCAAAATCAACAGGTTATATAAAGGTGAGAAATCTCACTTTTAACTCATTGATTATTCCGTGGTCCTCACTTTGGCTCAATCCTTCTGTTTCAAATGTAGGTGTGGAAATGGGCTTTAATGATTTACTGAGGTTAATGAATTATCAGTTCTAGAAGCTACCCTCTTAAAGAGTGTTGGTCAAAAATAACTCGGCACGTTTAACATACCTACCTGCTGCTGAGTTCTCACTTTGCAATTATTATTTCATTGGCTGACAAATTAGCGCACTGCAAATATGTAACCTGCTCATAGCGTAACTGGCCTACAATTTGTGGGTCAGTTGTCTCGTTGCCCGGAACAAGAACTGCCCCTCTTTAAGAGGTTCAGTTTGTGCCGACGAAATTCGTCGATGCAAAATCCAATGTCCGATAATCGGACTTTGAGCGTCAGTCATGTTGACTCACAGAATTTGCACAACTCATTAAGAGGTGCGCAAACTTTGCGACTGACAGTTAGTCAGTTACAAAAAGAAAAGGATAGCACGGCGAATGCTACCCTTTGGGATGATGGCTTTTTCCATCATGAGATAAATCAATTAGTTACCAGTACCTTTTAAGAAGGGCAAGCAACCAAGTGAAAGATATTCACTCAGTTAATAGCCATACAGTATCATTGACACTCTGGATTGAAAAAGGCGCTGAATGTATGTCGAAAATTGTTGTTCGAATGCTTGGGCGTTAGAGTAATACATTGAGACAACACTCAATTTTACATTAAATCTTTATTTATCAAATTGATACGTATTCTTTGTAAGAAGGAATGCAGTAATTGAGACAACATAAATTGGGGGTAGTTGTCTCAAAATTTAAATATTAATCGTTATAAAACAATATGATAAACATATCGAGACAACAGAGACAGATGAGACAACATCGTTTGCTTAATTTATATATAAAGAAAAATGAAATTAGTGTTATTCATAGAAAAGAAATTCTAGCTTTAGCCGATTGATTTTTATAATAACGCAAATCACCATACAGGGAAGATTAAAATTAAGCGGTTCCCGTCAATCCCTATGCGCTTAGTCTTAATGCTATAACCCTTTTATTTTATACAATTCTGTCAGAAAACCAGAATTCCGGCTCTGAGCAGGAATTGAGGAATATCAATCGGTTAAAAGGACTTTGAAAACCCATTTAGCATAAACTATTGATTTTATTCATACTCGGCATGGCGCGGTATTTATTGATAATCAATGAGTTACGTGTAATTAGTTTGTAACCTATTGTTTTTGCTTATTTCCGGCAGAGAACCGGAGATTAAGTAAATCAAGGTGTGAACCAACTGTTGGAGAAATCTCTATCGTTGCCGTAGAGGGTCAAAATCGTGGCCATCTCAAAGAGAGATATCCCATTTAGGGTATTGGGGAAATCTCAATACCTTTTGCTTTTGTACATGCGGGATTTTCCCTTATGTAACTGACCCAATTATTTTGGGTTACCTGTCTCGTTGTTCGAAGCAAGAATTGCCCCTCTTTAAGAGGTTCAATTTGAGCACCGAAAATATCGGTATGCAAAATCCAATGTCCGATAATCGGACTTTGAGCGTAACGGATAGTTACTCACAAATGACGTTGTGCATAAATAATATTTACTCACACTTTGAGCGTCAGTCTGGCTGACTCACAGAATTTGTACACCTCATTAAGAGGTGCGCAAAAGGGTGAGATAGGGACAATGTATTACTCTCTATTGTGGTAATCACAACTCAGGTGGGCTTGAGTTTAAGCCGTCTAGCACAAGGTTACTTAATGTAACTCAGTGACTCCGTACGTATTACGTTCGCAGTGATTTAACTTGTTGATTTTTATGATGGTCAAAATCTTGACCATCTACAGACGGTGGAACATGGCACGAAGACAGAAGAAGAATGTCCCTCTATAGTCGCCATGGTTACGGGAAAGGCTTCTGACTGGCAGGGATATCAGTTGGCTGATTCCTCTATCGCTTAATCGCTATACGGCTGCCATATTTTCGGTATTATTCGTTATGCTCACATCATTCAGAATAACAATACGTAAGGCGAATACATGGACAACAAGATCATCGAAATCCTCCAGTACGAGTTAAAGAAAGGAACCGGCAGTCAGTTTCATGAAATCATGGTAAACGTCAGCGTTCCATTACATCGTTCACAGGGAATTGATGTGGTGAGTTTCGGTAACTCGCAGCATGATCCAGATTGTTATTATCTTATCCGGGCATTTGAAGATATGGATGAACTGTCGGCTGTACAGGGCAGATTTTATAAAAGTGATGCATGGATAAACGGCCCCAGAACGGGAATTATTGAGAGAATTGATAAGAGTGTTAAAACGGTTATCGAAATGCTTACATCGGCTATCAATGCCTTACGAATTGAGTAGCACCAGAATAAAGCTGATTCTTTACCATTTTAAAAAGCAGAGTTCAGCCAGCCCAAAATTATTGGGTAGCCTCTCCATATAGATAGACTGAACTATATCTCCATAGCTTCCGACGAAATTCGGCGGAACCTCTTCACAAGGTTGGTACGTTTAACGTACTGACCTCTCACTACCGACGATATTCGTCGTCAGTCGTTAGCTCAGTAATCAATGTTCTCATCTTATACCGAGCTTATAGATTCGTTCAGTTATCTATGTATAAATAATTGTATAAACATTTATGTATTTAAGTAAATAAAAATAAATATAATTATTTGTTTTTATTTGAATTATATTATCAACGGTTGGATTATACCATGAGACCTAACAGCCTTGACTGTGTTGCTGCAAATGTTTGTTTGATAATGAGGGAGTCGAAAAATGAACAGTAACTGGATGTGTTATATGAAATTTTTAAGTTTCTGGGTTGCAGTAACGTTAATGATCGGGATTATGTTGTCATAATGAATGATTATGATATAAGTTTTATAACCTCGCTTTGGCGAGGTTTTTTTACATTTGAACAGTAACATTATTTATTGCAGGAGCTTTATTTTGGGAAAGAATTTGGCTGACTCTGATCTCAATAATATGTCGAAAGAGCAATTAATTGAAGAAATCAAGAAACTCAGGGAAGGAATAAGAGAGCACAGAGATTCATCCGGCCATGATCTTTGCTGGTATCATCCTGATTTATGGGGATTGTTGCCAGAATATAAACACACAGAAATTGAAGTCCCGGACTGGCCGCAGTTTATGCGTGGTTGTACTCGCTATCGCCAGTCGTTAGATGAAAAGTGTCCATCTGCCGTCAGAATTAAAGTAGAATTTGACGATGACAAATAAGACAGACACTCTTGTTAGGTAATCAGTTATTAGAAAACAGATTACCCGACATATGCGGGTAATCCTGATTTTTTTAACTGTAATTCTTCGTCTTTCAAGTTGCCTTTTTGTTGGCTGCACGAGTTACCGTTTTATAAACATGCGGTTATCTATGCTCCAGGGAATGGCTAAGAGGCCAGTCTCTGACTGGAAAACCACGTTCCCTTTTTTTCTTCGAGGCATCTTGAACTCTATAATATCGATGACAAAGAATAAAATAACTTTAGCTTATTGCATTATTGAGCCGGTTTTCTCAAAGTATAAACCAGCTTGTTTCTGTTATTTTTCAGTGTTAATTGCCTGTCTTTTAAATTCACTGCTGCACCGTGGGCCAGAATATCAATAATGACCCGATCCCATTTGTTGAGCTTTTCATTAACACAGAATATGTCGGACTTAGTCAATTTGTTGACGATTAAAACATTATCCTTTAATTCACCTACCCCCATAAAGTTGTTACACATTGTTCCGGAAACAAACATGTTTTTACCAAATGTGATGGACAGCTTTGTATCTTCTTTATTGGATACATTCTCACCATTAACACTGACTAACGCAAATTTATGGTGCTGCAAATCTCTGGCAGTTACATTTCCTGTGGCACTTACCCCTGTGGATTGACATGCTGTAAGTAACAAGATGGCGACCGCTAACGGAATCGCTCTGTTCATTTTATCTCCTGATGTATATTACTTCATCCAACGAGATTCGGGCAGGGTTCACCAGAAGTTAATTGTTGGATACTTTGTAACGTTGTTTCACTGATACTGGTTAATGCTTCTTCTGTCAAAAATGCCTGATGGCCTGTGAATAAGACATTATGGCAGGAGGATAAACGGCGGAAAATATCATCTTGAATAACGTCATTTGATTTATCTTCAAAGAATAAATCACGTTCGTTCTCATATACATCCATGCCTAATGCACCAATTTTCTGTTGTTTCAATGCGTTGATTGCAGCAACAGAATCAATCAATGCGCCCCGGCTGGTGTTGATGATCATTACACCATCTTTCATTTTACTGAACGCAATTTCATCCAGTAAGTGATGGTTTTCCGGAGTCATTGGACAATGTAGTGAGATCACATCAGATTCGGCATACAGAGTATCCAAATCCACATATTTCACACCAAGTTCTAATGCTTCCTTATTTGGATAAGGATCATGTGCTAATAAGTGCATACCGAAACCTTTCAGTATTTTTAAGGTAGCAAGGCCAATTTTCCCGGTACCGATAATACCTGCGGTACGGTTATACATGTTGAACCCAGTCAGGCCTTCAAGGGAGAAGTTGGCATCGCGGGTACGCTGATAAGCACGATGGATACGTCTGTTCAGGCATAGCATTAACCCGACTGTATGTTCAGCAACGGATTCCGGTGAATAGGCCGGTACGCGAACAACCTGAATGCCGAGTTCTTTAGCTGCATCTAAATCAACATTATTAAAACCGGCACAACGTAATGCCAGAATTTTGATGTTCATTTCTGCCAGTTCTTGCAGGACTTCGCGTCCGCCATCATCATTGACGAAAATACAGACAGCATCAGCCCCAACAGCATTCTTAGCAGTTTGTGGGCTAAGGGGAAAATCAAAGAACTCGATATGATAATCAAGGCCAAGTTTTTGGTTGAGTAATTCAAAATGTTTACGATCGTATTGCTTTGTACTGTAAACAGCAACTTTCATAACTTTATCTCCGGTACTTTATTGACTGTGTGGTGCTTAATTTTACTTGAGCTACTCATTGAACTTTCCGGTTCATAGAGTTACCTGTTGTTTTTCAAGCCTCCTCCTTGATGACTAAGCAAATTTGTTCTCTTGCTACTACTATCTGGCTTGAAATACATTAGGCATATAGTTTTGAGCTATGTTTTCGTCCTTGCCATGGTGATGCAACTTGAAATTCATCGGTATAATAAACCGATTCATAGTTTTCCATGAGATTATCATAACAGGAAGTTATATTCAGACTGAAAAAGAAGAGTTCGATAATAAATGATCAGGATATTAAAAGCGTTCGCAGTCATGGTAATACTACTGGTGTTATTAGTGTTGACAGGATGGTTCACTCTTTCTCACTGGTTACCATGGGTTGCCAGCCATTGGTTACCACAGGGAATGACGCTTTCTTTGACTCAGCCCAAATGGACAAACAACAGATTACAGCTTGATAGCCTAACCGTGCAGGTACAAAAATGTGAAATCATAAAGTTATCCGGTTTATCTGCCGGATATTTGCCAAAGCAACGGGTAGAAGGCAAGTATTGGGATATTCATGTTGCTAATGTTTATAGCCAGAGTGAGTGCTTGCCACAATTACCGATAACGCAAAAACAGTCAGCTCCCGTATCCGTTGATGAGATCTTATTTTCCATTCCTGCAATTAAATTAGTTATTGACCATGTTGCTCTTTCTCCGTGGCAGGAATTTGCCGGAAAGCTTCAGTTTGATTCATCTTCTCACCAGCAAACGCTCTCTTATCAGGGGAGTCAGTTAAAATTATCGGCTGATATTACAGATAAAAAATACCTGAACGTTCACCAATTTTTCGCAAAATTACCCCACCAGACTATTAGCCTGAATGGTGGTTTTTCATTGCCATTGGATATCAACAAGTTACCGGAACAGGGCAGAATAACGGGGCAGTTGTCTGTCAAGCAGTTTCCTGAACCTTTGTTGATGTTACTGGAATGGAAAGGGCAGAATGGAAAGTTCACCATCACTCCGGAAAAGGCCCAATTAGACAAAAATAATCCACAAATATGGGCTGAATTACCGTGGTCGTTCAATCAGTCTCAATTTGTTATCCAGCACGGTAAATGGCAATGGCTGGGAGCAGGGCAGCCATTATCCGGGGGAGTTAATTTTACTCTCGAAGACTGGAAGAAAGGTTTTAATGGTAGTCAGATTAGTGGAAAAGTGAATCTGATCACACAGGGAGACTTTGGTAAGGGCAATGTGGTTCTTTCCATGCAACCGGCAAGGGTAAGCCTAACAAATACACATATCCCTCTCCAACTGACAGGGCAGATGAATAGTGAGCAAATGATCATGACAATGTCATTGCCGACAGTTATAACAGGCTCATTAGCTGATCCGAAGATAACATTCAAGCCAGGTTCTCTGTTCCGTGTATGGGGAAAAGTCAGCGAAAATTTTATTATCAAAGAAGCCAGATTACCTTTGGCAGGAACCTACCTTACCCGTAATGGTTTTACGGGCCGTTTACAGGCAATAGTAACCGCAAAAGAGAGCTATTGGGGGACTTTTAGACTCCATTTTGATGGAATGGCCGAAAATTTTATTCCCGATCATGGAAACTGGAACTGGCGTTATTGGGGGAACGGTGATTTACCGCCGTTGCAGGCTAAATGGGATATATCGGGTAAAGGAAACTGGAATCAGTCACAGATAGCGATAAGTGAACTCAATACAGGGTTTGATACTATCAGTTATGGTCTTGTAAAAATGAAAGCTCCTCGTTTGCAGCTGATAAAGCCGTTGATATGGAATCGTTCTATAACCCAGCCAGAATTAGTGGGAGAACTGCAACTTTCTGTTTTGAGAACTGATTTTCGTTCCGGTGGCTTTTTACCGCCAGTTAATTTCAGGGCAACAGTAACGGGTCAGTCACCTGATAATTTTATGTTAAATGGTAAATTGCAGGCTAAGGGAATAGGGCCGATTCCAATTTATGGTCGTTGGGATGGAGTCAGGCTAAGAGGAGAGGCGCGTTGGCCAAGGCAGTCATTGCTGGCGTTTCAGACTCTTATTCCCGCGGATCTGGGGATTACAGTGCGTAGCGGGAATATCTATGCGCAGGCAGCATTTTCTGCCGCAAAAGGGCAAGGTTTACGTGCTGGTGGGCACTGGGTAGTCAAAAATGCAGGCATCTGGCTGAAAGATGGAAGTATTGACGGGCTGGATTTTGTATTACCGTGGCGTTTACAGGAACAAACCTGGCAATTAGGTATTACATCGCCGGTTCAGTTACGGGTTAAAACAATCAATAGCCTATTCGAGATGAATCATGTTTCTGCCGATTTGCAGGGTTATTATCCCCCGACTGAGATTCAGCCACTAACATTATCCAATGTGAATATTGATATGCTGGATGGTGGTCTCAAATTAGATAAATTACAGCTCCCACAAAAACAGCCTGCGGTACTGAGTTTTAATCATCTGAATGTGAGTAAGTTATTTCATGTATTGAAAGTGAAGCAACTTGCTATGTCAGGAAAAATCAGTGGTGAATTACCGCTGTTATTAAATGATAAACAGTGGCTTATTAGGCAGGGATGGATCGCTAACGAGGGTGGTCTGACATTAAGGCTTGATAAAGATACGGTTGATTCAATAGGAAAAAATGATTTAACGGCCGGTTTAGCAATGGATTGGCTACGTTATTTGGAAATCAGCCACTCTAAAGCGAATGTAACACTGGATAATCTGGGTATTTTGGTCATGCACTCAGAGATAAACGGTGTTAATCCAGTCGTGGATAAAAAGCGTGAAGTCAGGCTGAGCTACCGGCATGAAGAGAATATTTTTCAGCTATGGCGCAGCCTGCGATTTGGCAGTAGTTTAGAGGAATGGTTAGAGAAAAATATTGCTTTTTCAGATCGAGAGTATTCACTTGATATGCTCGAGCAATGAGGCAGTTTACTTAATTAATTTTAGGAAAAAGCAGAATGGCGTACTGATTATGTGATAGATATTCTTACGTTAAATGATGCTAATTTAAATTTTCTTACTAATATTATTAATGGTAATACGTGGATGTTATTAACGAGATTAAAATTTAAGTGAAAGTCTCAACTGATAAGTTGGTATAAAAATTTTTGAGGTGTTTATACATGCAATCATACGCAAGTAAGATCATCGTTTTTTTTGTGCTACTTTATATGTTACTTATGCCTTCTACGCTCAGTAATGCATCTGTGGAAGAGAACATAAAATATGAAGAGTTTTATACTCATGCACAGAAAAATAATGACACCTTAGAAACTGATATGCCAAATGTACTTTTTAGTAATATTCAAACAGTAAATCATGTTTTATCTTCTTCTTATTCAGAGCTTACCGAACAAGCAGAGTACTTTGCTTTGGATAAACTTAACAGTACCGTATCTTCTAAAGCTCAAAAATGGTTATCACAATTTGGTGCTGTCAAAATTAATTTAGGATTAGACCGAGAATGGACACTAAAGAATAACTCTATTGATATCTTACTGCCAATTTATGATAACAAAGTTGATTGGTTGCTTTTTTCTCAGCTGGGTTATCGTAATAAAGATAGTAGAAATACGATTAATCTAGGTTTGGGGGGGCGCTATTTTGATAATAACTGGATGTATGGATTAAATACTTTTTATGATCATGATGTTACTGGTAGAAATCAACGACTCGGACTGGGAGGGGAGATTTGGAGTGATTATACTAAACTTTCCGCTAATGTTTATCATCGTTTAAGTGATTGGCAAGAATCTAGGAACTTTGAAGATTATTATGAGCGCCCTGCCACGGGTTATGATATCAATAGTGAGTTTTTCTTGTCAGCTTATCCTAATTTGGGAATGAAGCTGACCTATGAGCAATATTTTGGTGATAATGTCACTTTATTCAACAGCGAGACGAAACAGAAAAATCCCAGTCAAGCTAAGTTAGGCCTGACATATACTCCGATCCCACTGGTTACTATCGGTGTTGATTATCGGCAGGGTGAAAAAGGTCATACTGAAACCCAGTTTCTGGCAAACCTAAATTATAAATTTGGGATTCCGCTGGATACTCAATTATCACCCGATAATGTTGCCTCAATGCGGACTTTAGTGGGTAGTCGTTACGATTTGGTAGAAAGAAACAATAATATTATTTTAGATCATAAAAAAAGAGAACAGGATGAATTTTTAAAAATGGATACCATTATTGGATATGGTCAGCAGGAGATACCTATTAATGCACCTATCCGATCTCATGCAAATATTAAACACATTGGCTGGTTCGTGACAGATAAAAAATTTAAAAATAACAAAGGAAAGCTTTCTTCTGATTCAGGAAAGAGTATTGTCGTCACGTTGCCCACTTATCAGGAAACGCATAAAAGCGATTATATGCTTGATATCGTATTTACAGATAATCAGAACAGAAAGAAAGTTATTCAGGTACCTATAAGGGTTTTGCAATTTTTAGTGGATGGGAAAATAAATATTATTCCTCCTGAATCTCCAAAAACGACAGATAGTGCAAAAAATGGATATACATTTAGCAATCCTATTATTACTTATGAAGGTTTACCTGCTGGAGAATTTGTCAAGAATGCGACAATTGATAAGGTGATTTGGAGCACGGTTCCAGCCTTAGGTAATGAATCTGGCTTACGTTTTGAATGGAATAATAAACAGGCAAAAACGAATGAAAATGGCGAGCTTACAATATTAACAGATGAAAAAGAGCAATTAATACCTAATATATTATTCAGCGAAAAGCCATATGACAATGTTAAAATATACATACAATTGGATGGAGCACCAAAGCAAGAAATAGGTTCTGTAAGTTTTAGTCCATATCATATTCGTGATGGTCTGACAGTAAATCCTAAAAGTCCTTTAATTGTAGGTGATGAAAAATCTTATACATTCAGCGCTACAGTTGTTGATCGTCAGGGTAACCCGCTAATTAAGCAGTCGATTAAAGATGTAATATGGAAAGCAATCGATGATAAAGGGAAATCAGTTAAGTTAACTACAGAAGCAGATAGCACAAATGATTCTGGAGAGTTAATTGCTACATTAGATAGCTCGAAACCACTTAGTGGTGTAAAGGTTTCACTGTCTATTAAAAATCAGGCTGCCGTTACCGCTGATCCGGTATCAATTAAGTCTGAAA
The DNA here is from genome assembly GCF_002632825.1 of Xenorhabdus stockiae. Classification (GTDB taxonomy): domain Bacteria; phylum Pseudomonadota; class Gammaproteobacteria; order Enterobacterales; family Enterobacteriaceae; genus Xenorhabdus; species Xenorhabdus stockiae. The sequence goes on along the minus strand of NZ_NJAJ01000002.1, from coordinate 193,335 downwards.
AGGATAATATTGATGTCGTATGCGAAGCGACTAGTGGTGAAAGGCCGGTATTAGTTAGCGAAACCTATACCTGTAAGGCAACAGTGAGCGATGAGAATAGTAAAGGAGTGGCAGGAAAAATAGTAAATTGGTCAGTTAAAGGTAGTTCTAATCTTCGATTTACACACTCCCAGTCAGAAACCGATAGAAATGGAATAGCAAAGACAACATTAACCAGTTCCACAGAGGTTTCTAATACTGATGTTGCCATCATTGCTTCGGTTGCTCATCATGGGCAAGGAGAATCAAAGGGATCTATTAATTTTATCTGGCCGGAAATCTCCATAGAACCTTCACCTGTTAAGGGCAGACAGGATCAATACTCGCTTACGGCAACCGTCTGGCGTGAAAAAGATAATACCGTATATAAAGGGCAGGGAATTAAATTTTCTTGGACTAAGCCGCAACTTAAAGATGGTAGCGATGCACCATCTTATGTCGAGCTATCTACTCGACAGGGAACCCCATTACCGAGTATCCCACAACAAGTAAATCCCAATAACGGTACCCTGACAGCAGAAATTACTAGCCATGAGGCTGTGCAGGTGAAAGCGTGTATGAATATTGAAGGCAAAAATCATGCTTCGCCGACATGCTCAGCTATGATGAATATAGTTCCGCCAGAATACGAAATTGCTAGTGTTGAATTAATTGGTTCCAAAAAAATATTGATGGGTAATGGCCAGGAAGAATTTCATTACAAGGCAAAGATCATTAATAAAAATGATAAGGAAAAAATCATTTCTTATCAAGTTATCCAAGGTGTACAGTGGATGCACGATCATGAAAAAATTCCAAAAGAAAGATTCCCTCAACCGGAAGCTTATTCGCCTACCAACAAGGATAAATTTACAACAGATCAGGATGGTTATTTGTATGCCAGACTAAAAAGTCGAGTTGGTGTTGAAAACGTGAAGGTGTCATTAAAAATATCTGATGCTCCACAGGTAGAAACAAATAATGAGAACGAAGTGGCGTTCACGCCTGTGACTCTACCTGCGGTATTGTATATTTATGATGAATATACAGATAAAAATAAGTATTTTGATAATAAAGATGGCAAACGTCATCCAAATAATATTTTTAGTTCTTTGAGAGGGGAATTAAGAGAATCTGAAATCTCTGGCTCCTTTGATAAAGATGAAAATAAAATCACTTATGGTATATCTGATGTTAATTCACCTATCTTTGGCACGAATATGTTATCATTTGGTACTGGAAGTGGGCCTATAGAATTTATTGCCCCAGGTTCAGCCACAATAACAGTTAAAATAACAAAACAAACAGGAGAAATTCAACTCTATGAATACAAAATGTCTGCCATTAAAATGCTGGAACTGCCTGCTGATGGATATAAAAATGTAACTGGCGATATCCATTGTAACACTGGCTCAGTTGCTAATAAAATACCTAAGCTGTTTTTAGATAAGGACGTCTCTGATTCTGCTAACATTTATAGTTTGTATAATGAATTTGGTAATTTATATAATTGGGGTGTTTTTAGGGATATTACGAAAGTAGAGGGAGATACGATTGTAGTAGAGAGTAGCGATCCTTCTACTAATGGTGAGTTTAGAATTTATGATTTTGACAAAAACACCTTTGATAATAAGTCAAAGGGGATTGTTTTATGCTATATACAAGTATAAAATTCCACATAACATAACATAAAATTTACCAATGAAAAAAAGTTATCATTAGATAACTTTTTTTCATTGGTTTTTGGGTTGTTATACCTTTAATGTGGATTGAGTTAGATGTTAGTGGTTTACATTAAAGAATGTATTTTCCCTTCATGATTATTCATTAAAAATGAGGTAATTAAACAATGGCTGCAAATAACACGCTAATAATTTCAGGAATAAAAAGTAGTGACTTAATTATAGGGCAGCATATAACCTTTATTGTAACACTAAGTTCAAGTGAAAATATTGCAATGAAAAAAAAAGTAACAATCAAGGAAGGTCATAGTGAAAATATAAAATTCGACCATGATTCTGTTGATCTTAGTTACGAGCCGGGCAACCATACAGCAACTGCAACGTTCGGATTTAAAATTCTTCCGAACGCAATAAATAATCCAAACATTTCATTTGAAGTAGATACTAATGCTACTGCTGGTGGAGTTAATTTCCACTCTAAATCATTTTCAGATAAAGCGAAAACAGCTATAGTTGATATAAAAAAACCAATGGATATTTCAATTAATAAGAATGCTGATTTAGTGATAGGCCAGCATGTTAGTTTTACTGTGACATTAAGTTCGGATAAACCTATTAGTTTGGCGGCAAATATAACTATCAGTAATAAAAGTCCCAATATACAATTTGATCAACCTTCTGCTAATCTTGGCTACGATCCTACATTTAAACATGCTAGTGCAAAGTTAGGATTTACAGTACTTGAGGGTACAACCGATAATTCAGAAATTAAATTTAATGTAGATACTACGGCAACGTCTGGTGGAGCTGCTTTTTCATCTGTACTATTTCAAGGTACAGCTAATGAAATTGATAAAAAATCATTATCACTTTTTATTACAAATCCGGTTTTAAAAACAGTATTGCCAGAGGGTGGTCCGATATCAGAAACAAATAATTTCACGCCGATAACTGCAACTTTGAAAAGCACATCTGGGAAGTCATTGGCTTATACACCTGTATTTATCACATCAACTGTTTCACATAAAATGACAGATTTTAAATTTAAGAAAGCTGATGAAACAACTAATATTAACCTTGAAAAAATAGGACCAAGTGAAGGCTTAATGTTAACCTCAGATAGCACAGGGTTAGTTAAATTTTATCTCTATCCTAAATTGTCAGAAATAGCCATCCTTACTCTTAGGACTATCATTTTAAATGATGTAGCTGATGTTTTGGCCAAACAAATTATTTATGCTGTCAATTATAAGGATCCGGGATATATGGATTCTATAGGCTATCCAACTATCGATGGATTTACTATGGGAGATTTATCTGCAGACCAAGGAATAAGAGAATTTTATACAATGGTAAGTAGTTATGATCAAGCAGCTGTTAATGATGCAATATTATTTTTTGTTGATGGTGAATATACAGGGCATTCTGTGCATTTACATAATTTAAGTGAGCAGTTAGATCAATATAATATACCTCTTCCTTATTCTATATTTAAAGAAAATAAATCATCTCAATTTTCTTATGCTGCAGTTAAAACTAGTGGAGATATATTCTATTCTGAAGTATTAACATTAAATTATATAGGCGGTATTCCTTATGAACCAGATCCAGGCGTTAAAAGAAAATTTAATCCTTGTATAGTTCATACCAGCCTTGGTGTTGGGCCAGATAATATCATACCATCAGGTATGGGTAACTATATTAATTATGGTGCCATAATGAAATACCCTGGATATCCACACCGTGGAATATTTATTGAGATTGTAAGATCTGATCCTAAATTTATTAATTTGCCAGAAGGCACAAAAGCTGTTCCATTAGATATAAAAGATATTACCCTGATAATGTATATTAACTCAGATGGAAACAGTTTTCAAAAACCGTATACTCAACAAATTAAGCTGGCTGACATTGGTGGTCCTGGTAATAAAAACTCTATTTTTTTCCATATTCCCTATAATGATATAGTTAATATACACGGGAATGGTTATATATATTTTGACTATCAGTTTTATCAAGATGATAAGTTAGAGCATGGTGCCATATGGAATTCGAGCATTGAAACAGTCCCAGTTCCTGGTGAGTAACGTAGTCATTAAAAATATTAGAAATGAGCGCTGATTATAACAGCGCTCTTCAATATAATATTTATAATAAAAAGGAAAATAAAAATATGGCTGGAAAAATGGGATTTTCTTTACCTGAAACGGGTAATTTAATAATAGGGCAAAGTTTTTTATTTACAGTAACCCTGTCATCTAATGAAAATATAGATGATAATTCTACAATTTCATTTTATGGAAATGAAAACATTACTGTTCCACTCGATGATACTCCTCTGGTTATAGAAAGTGATAAAAAAAAGGCTACAGCAACGGTCACTTTAACTGTATCCAATACATTATTGGAAAATGAAAAAATTTCTTTCCGAGTTAAAACATCGTTAAATGGTTTTCAATCCAATATATTACAATATACCGCAAAAAAAATCGACCCTGATTCATTGAGACTAAATGTTGATAATAGTTTCTTGTCTATTCCGACATCATTTAATGTTTCTCAAGTCGGTTCTATATTAACTAAAATTCATACGGTTATAAGAGATGAAGATGGCGGCGTATTGTCAGGAGTGCCTGTATTTATAAAATCTAACATTGTTAATCAGTTGGAAGAAGTTGATATTTATCATAAGGATAAAGTAACAAGAATAGACATTAATGAATTTATTAATTATCAGGGGTTTTTCGTAAACTCAGATGAGAAAGGAGTATTGGAGTTTTATATTTTTCCGAAAAAATCTCTCTCACTAGTTATTCAATTGTCTTCTATAATACCAAACTCAACTGATTTTAAATTTGCGAAAAAAACTATATTTATAATTGTTGATGATGTTGAAATTTACCGGCAACCTCTAATAGTTGTTACGGCCATTGGCGATAATTTAACGTCAAATGGAGAAAGTAAATTTTGGGTAGATATATCCCCGTGTGATGATTATGAGCTTGGCGATTTTTTGTTGTTTTTTGTTAATGATAAATATAAATACTATTCTAGGGTTCTTAATGTACATCAACATGACCCATGTTTAATGGAGTTGCCCTATTTTATTTTAAATAAAGATGAGCTATCAAAATTATCCTATTTATTAATTAAATCAAGTGGAAATGTAGTAGCTAAATCCAGCACTGCTGATGTTACTTATAGAGGAAGACCAAATAAACCGTGGACAGATATTCACAGAATGTACGAGCCTTGTCAGGTTTATTCTAGCTCTGATGAAATAATAAAGCAGGGGGGAGCTATAATTAACAAAAATACATCTGATCATGCCAAAAATCCAGATGATGCAGGTTTGTTTGTCAGAATTATAGGCACTAATGATAATAGCGATGGGTCTAAGGTTAAATTGGGTTCAAAAGTTTTTTTAACTTTATATATTAATTCAAGCACCAGAACGGTAAAACACGTTTTTACAGATAATATGCCCTATCAACCAGATAAAATAGGTGGTAAAACAGCAACATTAAAATTTAATATACCTTATGAATTATTAAAGAACAATCTAGCATTTCCCTATAGTGATGGAGAGATTTTTTTTGATTATCAAATTGGTCATGATGATGATAGCGATGTAACTTATGGCGGAATTTGGTCAGGTTATATTGTTATATTTTGAAATAAATTTCATAGAGGTGGATTATGAACAATAAAGATACTTTATCACGACCCGAATTTCCTCAAAAAAATTCAGATGGAATAATTAACGTTCCTGAAATCATAGCGATGTGCACTAACTATATTATGATGAAAGTGAATAAATATCAAGGAGTAGAGGTATTAGATAAAATAGATGGAGAAATTTACTTAAAAAATAACACTAAGGCCAAAGTGAAAAGTATTACCCATCATATAACACCAGAAGAGCCAGAACGTGATTTTTATATTTTATTGTTTGATGTAAATAAAATAGACATATCTGGAGTATGTGAAGCTAAATACACAGTGACAAATTTACATAAAGAACATCTTTATTCTAAAACGTCGTTAGTCACAATTATAGGGGGTGGTCATATGGCTTCATCTGATAATGAAATAATTTTCCGTGATGCTAAAAAATCAAAGTTGTACTTACATGATATTAATCTAGAAGGAGGAGTAAGAGTTCGGGCTAAATTTAAAGGTTTGGTTAATTATGATTCTATAGTTATTTCAGCTAAATTTTTGGGGGATTTTGATGAACAAGTGAAGGAGCTAAATTCTGGCCAACTTACATTACATGGCGATGATATAACAAATGGTTATGTGGATTATACATTCAAGATAGATGGAATTAATTTTTTGGAGGTTAAATCGGTTATTGCCAAATTTTCTGCCTCTGGTAAGGGTATAGAGTCTGATTATACGAGCGTTTTTATTTTTAATGATTTAGATACTGTCAATGTTAAAGTGCAAACAACCAAAAATATTGGTTCTATTGATAGTGAACATGCAGATATAAAGCCTTTTTTAACAGCAGTTATATATACGGGTTCAAATAGTAAACCAATTCATGCACGATTAACGAATGCTTATTTTGGTGATAATGATGGTGAAAATAATACTGTATTGGATAATATAAATGAGAAAGGGGTTGGCTATCTTCATATTTATAGTGAAGATATTTCTAAAAATAGCGTGCTAATTCTTAATTATGAAGATCCTGTTATTGCATATAAAGTTCCTTTGGATTTTTCAACTTGGATGCTATCTTCAGATGAGGGGCTAACTTATACCTATAGCTCTTATGGTGTCGCTGATGGTATGTGTCAGTGTTTTCTTCTTATTAAAATATCATCAGATAAAATCACTGATATTATAGTGGAATTTGAGAGTGTAGATATTAAAATTAATGGTGGTAATAATGTTCTGGAAATACCTAATCCTGATAAAAATAAAGTGTTAGTCTATAATTTAACATCATTTAAAGCAGTGCGGAGTGCTTTTACCATTAATGTCAAGGGTATTTCTATAGAACAAATTAATAATACTATTGTTTTTGTCGACCCCCTTACACTTTGAGTAAAATAATATGAAAATTTCAATTAATTTTTTTCCATCAATTAAACTTTTCCAAGGAAGGCCTGCGATTAAAATTAAAATCCTGGCTTACGAATCATCAATAGCAATGCCTGAATTAAACTTAATTTTTGAATGCACACTAGGTAGTTTTGTGGTTAACGGTCAGGACACAGGTCAAAAAAAATTACTTGGTTGTACAGATGGCTCTGGGGAAACCTCTGTTTTTATAGTGGGCCCAGATATAGGCGGTGATGGAAAATTAACAGTCTCTTTTCAAGAGAATAGTAACCCAATTGGTCATCAACCTTACCACTTTGAAGCTACAGCACACTACGCACTTAATTTTAATGTCATTGGTGATTACGCAATGGCTGATGGTATACAGAGTAATAAGGTTCAGGCTATTCTGACAGGAACCGGTCCAGTGGTTCACCTCGATAATCGAAAATTAAACTTGAGTATTACTGGAGCTGCGTCATTTGAACAGAATAAAATTACTCAGGCTACTTCTATAGAAACGGATTCAAAAGGAAATGCAAACTTTGAACTTTATGACACAAATGCAGCAGGTGAAACGGTCACTCTTACTGGTGTAATGGATGGCAGTAAAGCAGAACCAACAATTATAAACATCAATTTTCAGGCCAATCTGGATTGTGAGGCTTCACCTCCCAGTGATGGACAATACATTAGAACGATCTTTGTTTATACTATTGGTGATCATACGTATCTTTTGCGTCAGCGTAAATGTGATCACTTAGTAAGTGTACATAAGCTGCTTACAGGTGGGTTACAGGGAGAGCAAGTTTCTACTGGCCAGAAGTGGGTTAATTTTTATGATTTATTATTTCCTTTTACCCTCGGAGACGAACAATATGTTTTTGGGTTAGCTAAAGTTTTTATTAACTCATCCACAAGTGCCTATAAGTCCTATTGGATAATTGCAAAGTTGGATGAAAAAGGGAATAAAGTAATTGTAGATCATGATTATTATAATTGTAGTTATGATGTGGGATTTGCATATAGGTCTGGTAAAGACCAATTTATTTATCTTCACAGTAATGATATTAATGATAATGGTCAATATCCTTATATTATACAAAAAATCCTTCCTGATGGAAAAATGGTACGAACTCCAACAGAGGAAAAAAGCTGGGATTGTTTCTATGGAGCTACATTCTTTTTTTCAATGGAAGATAAGGAATATATATATATACACACAAAAGACCCTAGCCTGAAGGCTTTTGCTTATGAATTGAATAAAGATGGGACAGTAGGTGAGCAAAGCATGTCTAATACTTGGGAGTATTATTATTATCCAGAATTTGCGTATTATATTGGTGGCACACATTATTACGCAGGACAAAGATTTTATGATAACTATTGGTTTATCAGTTATATAAAGAGTGGGGGAGTACCTGAAGCTCAAATTGAAGGTGAAAATAAATGGGATACAGATTACCAATATATGATTCCATTTTCTATTGACGGAAACCAATATTTTCTGAGACAAGATCAGAGTGAAAGCCACTGGTATATTACACAGCTTATCGCTGGAACTAATATGGGAGATGATACTGACAATAGTGATAATCATTAATATGATTGATTTAGTTAACATTGATAATTTTACAAAAGTTGGTCATTGATTTAAAAATGGCCAACTTTTCAAGTTATCACGCTTTCCTGTAAACCATTAACTGCTCAAGCAGCTGCTCTTTCCCCACACTAGAGATAATTTTCCCCCGACGCAGAGCAACCTGATCTGTTTTCATTTCCTGCTCTCCGACAATCAGAATATTGGGGATCTTCAACTGATGAAATCGCCTGACTTTATGAGCAACAGAACTATTACTATGATCAGTTAATACAGGTAAATCCGCAGAATTGAGTGAACAGACCAGTGCATTGGCATAATCGATAGCTGCTTCACACACTGTTGCGATTGCAACGGGTAATGGATGTACCCATTCTGGCAATGCGCCCTGAGTGCTTTCCAGTAACACGCCGATCCAGCGCTCTATTGAGCCATATATGACCTGATGTAAAATTACCGGGTGTTCTTTCTCGCCGGACGAATTTGTATAAGCAATATCGAAGCGTTCCGGGAGGTTAAAATCCAGCTGTATTGTTCCGCACTGCCATTCACGTTCCATATTATCCTTAAGAGCCAGCTCGATTTTGGGGCCATAAAATGCGCCTTCACCGATTTGTATTTCGAAATCAACAGATTGCTCTCGGCATACATCAATTAATATTTGTTCAGCTTTCTGCCATAAAATTTTATCGCCGAGAGCAGACTCTGGCCGAGTAGAAATTCTGACTAAAAGTTGATGATAACCATACTGGCTGTACACAAGCTTAGCTCTATTCAGAAAATTAATTACCTCAGCTTGAATTTGTGACCATGTACAAAAGACATGGGCATCGTCCTGAGTAAATTGGCGCAATCTCAGGCAGCCATTCAATGCCCCAGAGGGTTCATTACGATGGACTAAACCAAACTCGAACAGTTTTATGGGGAGTTCCCTGTAGCTATGCACACCACGTTTGAACAGTAAAATATGCGCCGGGCAGGACATTGGTTTTAAGGCATAATCCGACATACTTTCCTGACCACCGCCGAAAAACATATCCTCTTTGTACATAGCAAGATGACCTGAAGTCTGCCATAACTCTTTTTTCAAAAACTGAGGTGTACGGACTTCCTGAAAGCCATGCTGTTGGTAAATTTTCCGCATATGCTGTTGAATATTTTGAAATAGCCGCCAGCCGTTCGGATGCCAGAAAATCATTCCCGGCCCTTGGGGTTCTGAATGAAACAAATCAAGTTGTTGTGCAATCTCACGATGAGTTTTCATAGCTTCTCCTGTTATGAAACTCTGAGCGAAACGCATAAGGCAGGTATGAAAAAACCCTCTGGCGAGTCGCTCAGAGGGTTTTTAAAAATTCTGTCGAGACTACCCCCCGAACAACCTAGTGGTTTCGGTGGTGGTAGTTTGTTGAGCTGGCATGGCCAGAATGAAGATTGATTTAATTTTCATAATGTTTAAGTTTTTAGCAATCTGCATAGAAAAAAGCAAGTGGAAATTATAGGTAAAAAGTTCTATATCCAATGAGTTTCGAATTCCCTAAGAGATTACTGTGTTTTAATACTTTGCTCTGTACCGTAGAATTATCGCTGAACTGGAATAGTTTGGTGTTTTTAACCGGGAGTAATAATAAATGATAACAAAGCGTGGGTTCAGATTAACGATGATCATTGGTGGCATGGCGTTAATTTGCGTAGGTTTGGTTGGGTGTATCAGGCTGGAAGTTGCAACACCGGATAAGCCCATCAATATTAATATGAATGTGAAAATTGAACATGAAATTCATATTAAAGTCGATCGGCAGATTGAAGATATGCTCAAAAATAACTCTGACTTATTCTAAGGAGTGAGAATATGAAAAAAACAGGAGTGATACTTTGGTTAAGCCTGCTGTTTAGTTCTTTTGCAATGAGTATGACGCTGGATGAAGCAAAACAACAAGGTCTGGTAGGTGAAACATTCAGCGGATATCTGGCTCCTGTCAGGAATACTAAGGATGCACTTTCCGTAGTTAAGCAAATCAATAGTGAACGGGAAAAAAAGTATGCGGAGATTGCGGCGCAAAATAATATAACTACCGATCAAGTGGCGAGAATAGCGGGTGAAAAGCTGGTTAGCCGTGCAGGAGCAGGGGAATATGTGCGCGGTATTAATGGCAACTGGTTGAAGAAATAAAGCGTGCCATTTTTAGGCTGGCACGCACCAGTAGTAACAACAGAATCAGGCTGCGATTTCTTCAGATTGTTCCTGCTTTATTTTTTCTATAATTTCAATTATTGCATTGTGAGAGTTTTGGTGTGCCTGATGTGCCAGTTCTTCGCCTAACGCAATCCCTTCTGCAAAGACGAATTTAACATCAGTAATACCAATAAACTCCAAGAAAATCTGTAGGTATGGAGTTATCAAATCTTTTGGTGTTTGCTGATAAATGCCTCCACGGGTGGTTAGCACAATAACACGTTTTCCTTTCAACAAGCCTTCTGGGCCTGATTCAGTATAACGGAAAGTAATACCAGCACGAGCAATCAAATCAAAGTAGTTTTTTAATTGTGCAGGAATAGAGAAATTATACATTGGCGCAGTGATTACAATAACATCATGAGCCTTTAATTCGGCGATTAATTCATCAGATAGTGCCATCGCCATTTTTTGACGCTCTGTCAGTTCCGCCCCACTTGGGCGCATAGCACCTAATAGTTCCCCATCCAGTACCGGAACTGGTTCCTCAGCTAAATTACGGATGGTGATGTGACTATCTGCATGGCTGGCGGACCATTGCTCAATAAAATTATCTGCCATTTTATTGCTTTGTGAATTTTGCGCCAAAATGCTGGATTTCAGAACCAGTAATTTACTCATTTTTCATTCCTTAATTCGTTACTGTAACTAATACACTGTCAATGGTTTCTATAGGTCAGGCATTTTAATGGGATTGTCATTCAGTAAATAGCGCAATATTTCGAGGTTAGTATTCAAAATTATTGAACATCAGATTGAGTCATCGGTTTTTAACCTGAAAGATGAGGGAAATAAATGCGTTTATATGCAGTACATTGAAATACTCAAGATATGTTACACTTCTGATAGCCCAGTTATAAAACCCTATCCTATAACTCAATTTACTAGAATACCTTGATAGTAAAAGAAATTTTGACAATAAAGTGTGTTTCAGAAAAACAGCACTACTCAATTAAGAACGTCACAAGGATTTATCACAGTGGAATTACCTTTAACAGCGACGATTGCTGAATTATACGCTGAACTTGAGCACACGCCGTTGCGTGACCAGTTCCGTTTAAGAAAACGTTTGCAGGGAGCTGCAAAAATAAAAAATCAGGCTTCCTTACAGGCTGTAGCACAATCTATTGCTGCGGATATTACTACAGCAAAACAAAAAATTATTAATCGTCAAACGGCATGTCCTACGATTAAATATCCTGAAAACCTGCCTGTTAGCCAGAAAAAAAATGATATCTATAAAGCTATCAGGGATAACCAGGTTGTTATTATTGCTGGTGAAACAGGATCTGGTAAAACCACCCAGATCCCTAAAATATGTCTTGAACTTGGCAGGGGGATTAAAGGGCTTATCGGGCATACTCAACCCCGCCGTTTAGCGGCTCGTTCAGTGGCCAGCCGTATTGCCGATGAACTGGAGACATCACTGGGTTCAGCGGTCGGTTATAAGGTTCGTTTTAATGATCAGGTGAGTGAGAATACACTGGTCAAATTAATGACTGACGGTATTTTGCTGGCGGAATTACAGCAGGATAGACTGTTATTACAGTACGATACACTGATTATCGATGAAGCCCATGAACGTAGCCTGAACATCGATTTTATTATGGGATATCTGCGTCAATTATTGCCGAAACGTCCCGATCTGAAAGTGATTATTACCTCTGCAACCATTGATCCTGAACGGTTTTCCCGTCATTTCAGTAATGCGCCTATTATTGAAGTTTCAGGTCGCACTTACCCGGTGGAAGTTCGTTATCGGCCAATAACAGGGGATGATAATGACAACGATAGGGATCAGCTAGAAGCTATCATTGATGCGGTAGAAGAATTAGGCCGCGAAAGTGCGGGTGATATTCTGGTATTTATGAGCGGAGAGCGTGAAATCCGTGATACCGCCGATGCACTTAGTAAGCAGAATTTTAAGCATACCGAAATTTTGCCTCTGTTTGCGCGCCTCTCCAATAACGAACAAAACCGGATCTTCCAGTCTCATGTCGGGCGCCGAATTATTTTAGCCACTAACGTGGCTGAAACCTCATTGACTGTACCGGGCATTAAATATGTTATCGATACTGGCTATGCGCGTATCAGCCGATATAGTTATCGAACCAAAGTTCAGCGTTTGCCGATAGAGCCAATTTCTCAGGCATCAGCTAATCAACGAAAAGGTCGTTGTGGTCGTGTTTCTGACGGGATTTGTATTCGACTCTATTCCGAAGATGATTATTTATCCCGTCCCGAATTTACTGATCCTGAAATTCTGCGTACCAATCTGGCATCCGTTATTTTGCAGATGACTTCGATTGGATTGGGGGATGTCAGTGCGTTCCCGTTTGTTGAAGCGCCGGATAAACGTAATATTCAGGATGGTGTCCGATTATTGGAAGAGCTGGGTGCTATCGATACAGAGTCTTCAACCGATGGTACTTACCGACTGACGCAAATGGGGCGGCAGTTGGCGCAGTTACCGATCGATCCCCGTTTGGCTCGCATGGTGCTGGAAGCCCGAACACATGGTTGTGTGCGTGAAGTCATGGTGATTACTGCGGCATTATCCATTCAGGATCCGCGGGAAAGGCCGCTGGAAAAACAGCAGGCTTCGGATGAAAAACACCGCCGTTTTGCTGATAAAGACTCAGATTTTATCGCTTTCCTGAAATTGTGGGATTTTTTGACAGAACAGCAAAAAGAACTATCCAGTTCTCAATTCCGCAAACTGTGTCGTCAGGATTATCTGAATTACCTGCGTGTCAGAGAATGGCAGGATGTGTACACGCAATTGCGGCAGGTAGTCAAAGAAATTGGTATTCCGGTTAACAGCCAGGAAGCGGATTACCGCAGTATCCATATTGCGTTACTGACCGGGCTTTTATCCCATATCGGTCAGAAAGATGTCGAGAAACAGGAATATACCGGTGCCCGTAACGCCCGTTTTTCCATCTTTCCGGGGTCGGGATTATTTAAAAAGCCGCCTAAATGGGGAATGGTGGCAGAGCTGGTGGAAACCAGCCGCCTCTGGGGACGCATTGCCGCCCGCATTGAACCAGAATGGATAGAGCCTCTGGCATCGCATTTGATTAAGCGTCATTACAGTGAACCACACTGGCAAAAATCTCAGGGTGCGGTAATGGCATCAGAGAAAGTCACCTTATATGGATTGCCGATAGTGATGGATCGTCTGATCAATTACAGCCAGATCGATCCGATGCTGTGCCGCGAATTATTTATCCGCCATGCGCTGGTGGAAGGGGACTGGCAAACCCGCCATTCATTCTTCCGTGCTAATCTCAAATTACGTGAAGAAGTCGAAGAGCTGGAACACAAATCCCGCCGTCGGGATATTTTGGTGGATGATGAGACATTATTCAGCTTCTATGATCAGCGGATTGGCAAGGACGTAGTTTCATCCCGTCATTTTGACCGCTGGTGGAAGACAGTAAGCAAAGATCAGCCAGAATTGCTCAATTTTGAAAAGAGCATGTTGATTAAAGGAGATGCCAATAAAGTTAGTGCGTTGGATTACCCCAATTACTGGTATCAGGATAATTTAAAATTCCGTTTAACTTATCAGTTTGAACCGGGGACAGATGCTGATGGGGTCACGGTGCATATTCCATTGCCAGTATTAAATCAGGTCAGAGATGAGGGATTTGACTGGCAAATTCCGGGAATTCGTCATGAATTGGTCGTGGCATTAATTAAATCGTTACCGAAGCCGATCCGCCGTAATTTCGTACCAGCACCTAATTACGCACAGGCATTTCTGGAGCGGATAACTCAGCCACAGGCAACATTACTGGAAAGTCTTGAAAAAGAATTTCGTCGCATGACAGGAGTGACGTTGTCACGTGATGACTGGCAATTAGAGCAGGTTCCGGATCATTTGAAAATGACTTTCCGTATTATTGGAGAGAAAAACAAAACGCTGGCGGAAGGAAAAGATCTTTCGGCACTGAAGCTGAAACTGAAAGATAAAGTACAGGAAACACTTTCAGCCGTAGCAGATGATGGTATTGAACAAAGCGGGCTGCATATCTGGAGTTTTGGCGAATTACCTGAACGCTATGAGCAGAAACGAGGTGGCTATTCGGTTAAAGCATTCCCGGCGCTGGTGGATGAAAAAGACAGTATCGGTATCAAATTGTTTGAAACTGAATCTGAGCAGCTTAATGCTATGTGGGAAGGAACGCGTCGGTTACTGTTGCTGAATATTCCATCACCGATAAAATACCTGCATGAAAAACTGCCGAATAAATCTAAGTTGGGGCTATATTTTAACCCATATGGAAAAGTTCTGGATTTGATTGATGACTGTATTTCCTGCGGTGTGGACAAGTTAATTGCAGAAAATGGTGGTCCGGCGTGGAATGAACAGGCATTTTCAGACTTGCAGGATAAAGTCCGGGCTGATTTGAATGATGCAGTGGTCGAGATTGCCAAACAGGTCGAGCAGATCCTGACAACGGTATTCGCCATTAATAAACGCCTGAAAGGGCGGGTCGATATCTCTCTGGCATTAGCACTATCTGATATCAAAGCGCAAATCTCCGGTCTGGTCTTTAGAGGTTTCGTCACCGCCCACGGTTGGAAACGTCTGGCAGATGTATTGCGTTACCTGAATGGTATTGAACGCCGGTTGGAAAAACTGGCAATTGATATAAACAGGGATAGGACGCATATGAGCCGGATTGAATATATTCAGCAACAATGGCAGCAATGGTTGGCGAAACTTTCTGTTCAGCAAAAACAGTTACCGGAAGTAAAAGAAATCCGCTGGATGATTGAAGAACTGCGTATCAGCCTGTTTGCTCAACAGCTGGGTACAGCCTATCCGATATCTGATAAGCGTATTTTGCAGGCTATGGAGAATATCGCTTCGTAGTAGTTTAGGGGCTGTAGAATTTTAATAATTAGGATCTACAAGCCCCTGTATTTATTTTTACCATTCTCGATCCTGACGAACACCGAATTCATTTATTCGCGAATGAGTATGAAAATGGCTGCATGCCAATTCATGCAACCATCTGAAAAGTAATAAAGAAAAAATATTATTTACTGATAAGTCAGTGTAATCGTCGCTGTTGCATTGGCTTTACCCGGTGTTACCCGTGCTTCAGTCTGAATATAACGGGCTTGCATCGGAAGAGAGAAATGCCTTACTTGATCGCTGGGCTGAAGGACAATGGATTCACCTTGCGATAAGAATCGATTGAGAAAAATAATTTGTAAACCCACGCCTTTTGCTGTGACGTTGTCACTATCTTGATCCAATGCCCAGATATTAGAATAACCATTTTTTGCCGGACGTCCATTTAGTCTCATAATAGCTTTTGTATTTGCATCGCAGTCCAGTTCTAAGTTGAAGTCTTTTGTCTGAGTGGCGCTATGCATACCGCGAAATTCACTTGTCCTGACTTTTCCCATATTAACGAGAGTTGTTTTATGAGTAAGGGAACAGCTTGGGGTTGGTGTAACGATTTCAGTCTCAGCTAAATAAAAAGAATGAATCAGATTACCCCCTAATCTGGCTCTGGTCAGGATCCTGCTCTCGATCTTTCCCGTGCCCGTATTTGGTGCAATTTTGATAAGTTGTACCGTTAGGTAACCCCAAGTACGGCCACAGTAATAGGTGTAATTACGAGGCCAGCCGTTAGGTGGATAACAGGTTGGTGGGTAATAGGATATTCTGGGAAACCAATCATGCCCATATGGTTCGTTTGGCCAGTTATTGATGCGGATGCCAATTCCGGGCACACCAGAGTCATAAATTGCATCATAATTATAGTGGATAGGGTTAAAATCAGGTGGGTCCCAGGATGTTGGAGTCAGACTGTTACAATAGGCGATATAGCCTTTATCATATAATTGATCCAAACGGACTTCTTTAATAGTCGTTCCGATAGGATGATCCTTTGGAACAATTATTTTAGAACCAAAAGAAACCTGTGTTGTGCCACGAGGAACACCTTGGAAAGATTGGCATGTGTAATTCCCATAATTGGCCTGACTGGCAAAACTGCTCATCGTGCCGACGGTAAATATACTCGCCACTAATAATTTTAAGCCCTTAACCATAATTCATTTCCATAATATGTAAAAATATCAAACATATGATCAATAGTTGTTATTCACAGGTGGCATCTAACAAGTACAGGCCGGATTCTGGTATTGTTTTTGGAAGTTGATAATTAACCCGGCATTCCTGAGTATCTTTATAACCCCATTTCACCCATATCTGACCAGATTCAGGAATACCACTCATATAGGCCTGCCCATCATTACTAACAATAGTGCTGCTGGGTTCATCTGACTCATTTTGTTGAACTAATGTAGCTGTTGCACCAAATGGAACTTCTTTTCCTTTGTGAGAAAGGTTCAGCAAAACGCGATAACCAATACGAGTCTGGAAATCGGCCAGTGTCAGAGCACCTTGAGTAGGAACAATAGTTTGTGTGCTGATATCGATATCAACATTGTCTCCCATTGAATAGGTATCCAAAGAGATCCGATTTTTGCGATAGCTACTGGCATAAGGAACAATCGCATAACCTCTCCGGTCAGTTGCAATCCCAGTCTGATTCTGAACTTTAATACCTTTAGCGCCATTGGCTCGGACTAACACCAATGTATCCCCCAATGATTGAGAGAAAGTTATACCGTAGGGATGTGCGACGACTCCGCCATTGAGGCTGTAATTTAACTGCTTGGATTGTCTGTTATAGTTATAACCAACGCCAACCTGACCATAAGCACCTTTATATTCTGTAGTGAGGTTTCCACCAATACCTGTGTTACGGTTATCGTAATTTTGCTGAATACTGTAAGCCAGATTGTTATCTTCCAGCGCTGTTCCACTTAAGCTGACCTGATGAGATGTATCTCCTTTTTTATTATTAGTTATGTTATAGCTGGCCCAGCTATTTTTTAGCCATCTATCAAGAGGGATTTGTAGGCTGAGCGAGATAATCTGATCTTTATGATTCGTTCCCGGCAAACTATTATAGGAGTAATTCAGCGTGTAATTGACAGAATTGTAGCTACTACTGTAACCAGCACTGATATTCCTTTCATAGCCTTTCTGCGACCAATAATCCTGTTGAAAAGCAGATAAATAAACACCACCTAAATCACCTAAAGACTGGTTGACATGCATTTGCAGTTTACTGCGTTTATTGGTGTTGTAGCGATTATTGCTGGTAATATCAAATTCATTAACTTCTTTGAAATCATAGAAATTGTGAGTCGAATAACGATAACCGGCTATCGTTAAACTGGTGCCAGTCAGGGTAAGATCTTTTGCATATTGAAACCGATATGATTGCCCGGATGCACGTATATCTGAAGTTAATTCTGATTTAGCATGTGTCACATCAAAAGAAAATGAACCCCAATCATAGAGACTGTAACCGGTTCCCAAAGCAATAGACTGGTAATTTTTTGAGAAAATTGTTCCACCGTATAGCGTGACATTATTGGAAAGCCCGTAACTGGCTGTACCTTGTACGAAATAAGGTGTTTTACTGTGTTGAGCAGACGAACGGTATTTTCCGAATGCCAAAGAATGGCGCAGACTCTTTTCCCGCAGCATCACAGGTACAGCCGAAAAAGGTTGCACAGAACGATGTTGTTTTCCGTCGGCTTCTTTAACGATAACTTCTAAATCGCCACTGGCAGTTGTTGGGTACAGGTCATTGATGATGAAAGGTCCGGGAGGAACATAGGTTTCGTAGATAATGTAACCATTTTGCTTAATCGTCACCTGAGCATTACTTTGTGCAATTCCCCGTATCGTTGGTGCGAAACCTCTCAGACTATCAGGCAGCATATTATCATCTGAAACCAGTTGCATACCGCGAAACTGAAAACCGTCAAAAATAGGTGAGGGGGTATAACTATCACCCAAAGTCAATTGGCTTTTCAGAGAATGAATATCACGTTGTAAATAAGTATTCAGGCTTCGCCATTTATTGTTCTGGCTGCTGTAAGTTGCGTAATTTCGTAAACGCCAAGCATCCCAGTTGGCACCACTTCTGAGATTAAGAAAATTATGACTGTTTGAACCTGACTGACCATCCAGCCAATTTGTAGAACCACTATAACTATAATTAACTTGTAAGGAAGTTAATCCCTGCTGCCATAAATGAGGAGGCACATAATCTCTTACTTTGTTATGTAGAGCAGCTTGAGGAATGCTGATATCCAGACGCTGTTTGTTAAAATCGAAAGAAGATGATGAAGAATCAATATATTGACTAAGGTCTGTGATTTCGGTCTCTGGTGATAAAGCCGCTAAAGCCGGGAATAAATCGACATTGACTCCCATCTCTTTTAGCTGCTTTAGGGTAATTCTGGGAGATAACTTATTATTCACCAGAACAAACTCAACATTACCGGTATCTACTTTTTCCCTGTTGAGATAAGTATCGACCCAATAGCGTCCCGGCGGCTGTTGATCGTCCTGCATAAAAATTGACAAATCAATATATTCGGGAAAGCCGGAAAGTGTTTCCAGTGCATTGATATTGAAATAGTCTTCTCCGTAAACCTTATCGGAAAACAAAAGCCATATTGTTGCCAATATACATAAGAATGCTTTTATTGGTTTGAAAAATAACACCAAATTATCAGAAATATTGTATTGAAGATAATGGCGGCTGTTATCCATAATCATTTTCTAGTCCTGATAGATTGTATGAAAGTTATACTCAAAAAATATGCTTTTCTTCTGGTGTTATTCCGCCAAAATCATTAATGGTTTTCCAGGATACCTGATTGATATTTTTAATAGGAATATCCCAGCTCTGCTGACCAAAAGGAGGGAGCATACCGGCTGTCTGGATCTCATGGTTTTTTGAAGCATTCCCAATGCCAAGATAAGCAAAAGAAATATAGTACGGTGTAGGGTTCTCGGCTGTCAGTTTGTTGCCTTCAACCTTGAATTTCAGTGCCTTATAGGCAATGGAAGCGTCTTCTGCCAGTTGAGTGGGGCGGTAAAATAACTTAAAGCGTGATCTTACAGTGATTTGTAACTGATTTTCTTCAGATTTTACTGTTGCCGGAATAGATTTAACATTTAGCCAGAATAGAGATTCTCTGTCAGCTGGTAAATTATCACCGGTTTTTACAATTCGTAATACTGTCTCATTTCCGGCGGTTAATTTAAAAAGTGGGGGAGTAACAATAAACGGTGTCTTAGTTTCATCATTTTCTCCCTGAACCCAGGATTGAATAAGATAAGAAATATCTGTTTCCGGATTACTGATAGAGATAGATGTTTCTTTTCTGTCACCGTTATAAACAACACGAGTACCACCGATAATGACACCAGCAAAAGTAGTATTAATGCTGAAAGTGCAGATGATAATAAAAATCAAAATACGAAAGTATTTCAAAATAGATACTCCGATAATATTATTTATTATGGTTATATATTAATTAATGTAATTATCTTGTTATTACCACTCACTGGTTATAGTGAATGGTAATAGTTATTAATTAGATATTTTATTATATATTTTTAGTTATAAACGATAGTGAAGTTAGCTACAGCATTAGCAGGACCGGGTTGAACTTCTTGCATTGTTGCAACATATTTTGCGATGAAATCCAATTCAGTTGCATTATTCTGAATATCTTTCATTTTTGAATGTGTTGCCATAGGAATCAAAGTGTTACCATCATTCTCATAGATTCCGATAGCAACGCCAGAGGCTACTTTTTTATCCAGCTTATCTAATGCTAAAAGGTTCTTATTTACTGGATCAGTAGAGCCATCAAATTTAACTTTGGCATGTTTAATTGATTCTGGACAGCCTGTTAGTTTTATACTGAATTTTGTTGCAGCAGCTGTTCGATTTCCTTCAAGTAGAGTTTGTGCACTGACAGTGCCCATAGTGACAGTTTGATTTTTAGAATTAGAATCAATTTTACATGCATCAGCGATTACGCTTCCGGTAAATTTAACATGACCGTCATCGGCATGTGCTAAAGGCATAAATACAGAAGAAATGAATAAGGATGAAATAATTAACTTGGTTTTCATTTTTAATATATCCCATCCCTGGTGTATGAATACAACAGGGATATAGCTGATTTAATTAACATTAAAGCCGTACAAATATAATACAGCAAATGAGTAGTCTAAGTTGATATCTGAAAGACGGTACAAGAAGATACCAAAGTTCTCTATCCGACAGATATTGCAAAGCATATAGTAGCGATCAATTACCAAAGGTCAAAATAATAACTCGACAAAGCACAATATTCGAAACATTATTCTGCCAACTTTCCATTAATAGAATTGTAATTCAGAAAATAGAATATTTTTCAATCTTGAATGTATTTTTATTCTATCTTATAAGTTTAACTATTAATTTCGGGAAATCTCAGAAAATAAATATGAAGATAAAAGTGCTTATTTTTGTAGTTTTATATTTTTCCTATATATTTAACTAAATATTATTTATTTGTGACGCAAGTCGCAAAATTAGCATTAATGCCTGATATTTAGCATTAGTCAGCTCCTTAAGCTATTTTTTTTCAAAAAAGCAAGACTTAAAACCAACTCAAGTTAACTGGCTGTTAATAATAACTGGTATGACATGATTTGTATGATGAATACTATTAAAAAATAGTGTAACGACGAAACTGAATAAATATTTATGTATAGGTTATTTTACCTCCAATAAAGCCGAGTATTAGTTACAACATACTTTTAAAAGAAACCTAAAACAACACTCATCAATATAGAGTACAAAAAAGCTTAACAAGGTTTATTTTCAAAAAATGGCGCGAGGAAAAAACAAGAAGAAATATTTTAAGGATTGTTGGAGGGGAGAGAACAACTTCTCTCCCTATCTTTAACAAAGAATGCAGCTTAGGAAATATGCTGTAAATATTTTAGTGCATCAGTAACCATGTAGAAGGAATTGTAGTCAATAATAGAACAGCAATTGCAGATTTCTCTATTTTATTCAGTCTACTACTATCATCCATTTGCTTGCGTGCATATAGAAAAACAAGTAATCCTGGTGCATATAGGATGACCGAAAGCAGCAAATGCATTAAGCCAGAGGCATAAAGCAGCCATAAGCCATACATGCAAGCACCTGTAGCAATAAATAGTAAGACGCGGTTACTACGCTCAAAAGAAACTTTTGCTAAAAATGCACCGACTAAAAAGTAAGGTACGAGCACCATTTCTGATGCGATAGAAAGCAGGGTATTGTAATCGCTTCCACTTAACCAGATTAAAATCAGAGCAACCTGAACAGCACCATTTGTGATCCACAATGAAGATGCTGGCGCTTTTTTGTCATTTTGCTTGCTAAATATTTTAGGAAATGAGTTATGTAAAGAAGCAATGAAGGGTACTTCTGCCGCCATGATTGTCCAGCTCAGGTAAGCACCACAGACAGAAACAATTAAGCCTGCAACAATAATGAATTGGCCTGCTGAGCCAATTAATCCTACCATCAGGTTTGCCATAGAAGGATTACGTATTGCAGCCAGTTCCGGTCTGGTGACCAGACCCAGGGAGAGCAGGGTAACCAGCACATAAACGCCTAATGCTGAAATCACAGCCAGTAAGGTCGCAATTCCAATATCTTTACGCCTTTTAGCTCTACCTGAAACGACAACTGCACCTTCAACACCAATAAAAACCCATAGGGTTATCAGCATGGTATTTTTGACTTGTTCCCAGACAGGAACCCCCATTTCAATGCCAGTAAAATCAAATGTAAATACATCCATTTTAAAGGCAATGATGGCCAGAATAATGAATATCCCTAAAGGTAACAGTTTGGCCATTGTTGCTAATTTATTGACGCCAGCCGCTGTTTGTACACCTCTGAGTACAAGCCAGTGAACAAACCAAAGCAAAACAGATTCGCCGATCAACGCCTGCCAGGTATTCCCATCGCCCAAAATTACGGAATGTTCGGTATCAGTAAAAAAGCTTAATGCAGCAAAGACAATGACTAAGTAAGAAACATTAGCAATGATTGCGCAAAACCAATATCCCCATGCAGAACAGAACCCGACTAATTCACCAAAACCTTCTCTGGCATAGGTAAAAATTCCGCCATCCAAATCAGGACGCAAACGAGACAATAAAAGTAAAGAAATGGCTAAAAAGAGAATGCCTATGCCTGTGATCCCCCAACCTATCATTAAGGCAGCGGGGCTTCCTGCGTTTGCCATATTTTGTGGCAAGCTGAATACACCCGCTCCAACCATTGAACTGAAGACTAATGCGGTCAGAGAAGTGAGGCCTAATTTTTTTTCCAAAGATACGTTCCTAAAAGTCAGATAAAATCAACACGATTAGCCAGAACACTTATTCTGAATATCGAACACATATTGGACATTTATTGCATCCATGCGATGGAATGCAGAAATATTCAGTGGTTAAATCTAAAAACAGGGGGATTTTACGGAGTGAAAGGGCTGTATGCAATGGAAAATTATGCAAA
Source organism: Xenorhabdus stockiae (assembly GCF_002632825.1). Classification (GTDB taxonomy): domain Bacteria; phylum Pseudomonadota; class Gammaproteobacteria; order Enterobacterales; family Enterobacteriaceae; genus Xenorhabdus; species Xenorhabdus stockiae. The sequence goes on along the minus strand of NZ_NJAJ01000002.1, from coordinate 170,268 downwards.
AAAACACAAAATTTATGCATAAAAATCTTCATTTCCTAATGAAATAAACAAAAAATAGTTTTCTGACGTTTGATATTCATCGGATTGTCAGTGATATCACAGTAGTAATGAAATGGTACAGTCAACAGAGACAATTTCTAAGGTGACAGGGATGCTATTTCAAAAGGGAGGTTAATGTTCATATTATAAACATTATTCATAAGATAGAATTTATTTTACTTTTAATAAACAAACGATAAACATTTTGGGAAATTATTTAACTAAAAGACAGGTAATGAATCTTATAGATATTACAAAAAGTAGATATATAGATGTGAAATATAGATGTGAAAGCAACAGAGGAGGAAGAATAAAAGAAGTACACATTATTAATGCATACTTCTTTGGTGAGGCTGTTATTTAAACAGATCTGCGCTAATGGTAACGTTTCCACCATTAGACTGCCACTCACGAGTAACATGGTAATATTTTGCCCCTTTTTCTGCGGCACGCTTAGCGACCTGATAAGAGACTTCAGGCGCAGTTGTGTAATAACCGGAGAAAGTAATAGAGTCAAAAGGTACCATTTGGGCGGCAGAGGCTTTATTCAGTTCTTCTATTTTGGTTCCGTTCGGTAGAGTTACAGTGTAACGTCCACCTTTTGATGACTGGGTTTCAAAAAAACGACCAACGATATTACTGGTTGATGTTGATGAAGCGACACCCGGGATTTCTACTTTTTCAGCAGCTTCTCCACCTTGTGCTAAAGCCTGACGTCCTGCTTCAGAATCAGCCGGGATCACCGCCTTATTAGACTGAACCTGACGTTTTGGCGCATCCTCTTTATAGACATAAGCAGTGACGACCTGATTACCTCCATTGTTTGGTGCAATATCACGGGCAATAAAGAAAGACGCAGCATTTTTCTTTTTAGCTGCTTTGGCGAGAGCTTCTTTCAGGTCGGGGTCAGTCGGGAAATAACCACTCACGGTTACTGTATCGAAAGGTTCCAGAATAATAGCTTCAGTTTTAGGCAGTTCTTTAATTCCTCGATAAATACGATATTGAGTCGTCTTATCTACTTTTTCTGCATCCTTATGATATAGATCAGCAACAACACGTAAATTACCGCTTCCATTGAAATCATCCAGACTTTGAATATAGAAACTGTCAGCGCCTTTTTTATCAGCCTGACGGGAAACAGCATCGGCTGCTTCATAGATCGCATTAAAACGCCCGGTTACTGTAATTCGTTCAAAGGGTTTAATCTCAGCAGCTTTCTCTGGTGTTAATTCTTTCGCCGCATTTGCCGTGGTAATTGTCGTTAAGGAGAAGATCGCTGTTGCGATGATCGTAGTTTTCAGCTTCATAAAAAATCCTTTCGCCTTGCGCATTAAAATATTTATAACGTGCTGAACATTGTTCTTTATCACATAGCTTGCAATTATTGCATGTAATAATGTTAATTGTCGCAAAAATTTATTCTATCTAAATAACTGCTTACCTATTTTTGGTAGATGTCGCTAATAATTTTAATAAAAATAGCGATTTATATAAAAAGCATCATGGCTTACATTAAGGGTTGTTTTGCTTTCTACAAAAACGATTATCCACAATGTTTTATTTTCCATGTGATATTATTTCATTTGTTATCACTGAGTGCTTTGTTGATAAATCTCATTGATAGGTTTTACTGATAGTAGTAATAACAACAATCGAATCGTTAAATTAGCTTCAGCAGGTAATAATCAGCAATATTTCATTCTTAGAGAAGGAAACATTATGCATATTGGTGTACCAAAAGAACGATACCCCAATGAGGCTCGGGTTGCTGCTACACCGTCAACTGTAGAGCAATTACTGAAATTGGGATTTAATGTAGTCGTTGAGTCAGGAGCAGGGCATCTAGCCAGTTTTGATGATAATGCTTACCAAAAAGCAGGGGCTGTGATTGCAGAAAATAATGAAGTCTGGCAATCAGATATTATTTTTAAAATCAACGCGCCGGAAGAGAGCGAAATCTCCTTAATGAAGGAAGGCGCTACGCTGCTCAGTTTTATCTGGCCAGCACAGAACCCTCAATTAATGGATAAGTTATCAGAGCGCAATATTACCGTTATGGCAATGGATTCTGTTCCGAGAATTTCCCGCGCTCAGTCACTGGATGCTTTGAGCTCAATGGCGAATATTGCTGGTTATCGTGCCATTGTTGAAGCCGCTCATGAGTTTGGCCGTTTTTTCACTGGGCAAATTACCGCTGCCGGTAAAGTAGCACCCGCTAAGGTTATGATTATTGGTGCTGGTGTTGCGGGCCTTGCAGCCATTGGAGCAGCAGGTAGTCTTGGTGCTGTGGTTCGTGCTTTCGATACTCGTCCTGAGGTTAAGGAACAAGTGCAAAGCATGGGCGCTGAATTCCTTGAATTGAACTTTAAAGAAGAAGCCGGTAGCGGAGACGGTTATGCAAAAGTGATGTCAGAAGCCTTTATCAAGGCGGAGATGGAACTTTTCTCTGCTCAGGCAAAAGAAGTGGATATTATTGTTACAACAGCGTTAATTCCGGGTAAGCCAGCACCAAAACTGATTACTAAAGAAATGGTTGAATCGATGAAACCGGGTAGTGTCATTGTCGATTTGGCTGCACAAAATGGCGGAAACTGTGAACTGACAGAAGCCGACAAACTTGTTGTGACAGATAATGGCGTCAAGATCATTGGTTATACCGATTTACCCAGCCGTTTACCTACTCAGTCATCACAGTTGTACAGTACCAATCTCGTTAACCTGATGAAATTGCTGTGCAAAGAGAAAAACGGTGAGATTACTATTGACTTCGACGATGTCGTTATCCGTGGCGTTACCGTTATTAAAGAAGGTGAGATCACATGGCCAGCGCCTCCAATTCAGGTCTCAGCGCAACCTCCCAAACCTGAACCCGTCAGGAAAGAAGATAAACCTGTTGAAAAGCCCAAATCTCCGTGGCTGAAATATGGATTACTGTCGCTGGCAATGATTCTTTTTGGCTGGCTGGCAAATGTTGCGCCAAAAGAGTTTTTATCCCACTTTACCGTATTTGCTTTATCTTGCGTGGTTGGGTACTACGTTGTATGGAATGTCAGTCATTCATTACATACTCCACTTATGTCAGTTACCAATGCTATCTCTGGGATCATCGTTGTCGGAGCCGTGTTGCAAATAGGTGAAGGTGGTTGGATCAGTTTCTTTTCTTTCATTGCAGTGCTGATCGCCAGTATCAATATCTTTGGTGGCTTCACTGTTACACAACGTATGCTGAAAATGTTTCGGAAAGGATAAGGGGTAACTTATGTCGAACGGAGTAGTCACTGCGGCATACATTGTTGCTGCTATCTTATTTATTTTCAGTCTCGCCGGTCTTTCACGTCATGAAAGTTCGAGACGAGGCAATATCTTTGGCATTATCGGAATGGCGATCGCCCTGATAGCGACTATCTTGGGGCCTGATACAGGAAAAGTGGGTTGGCTTATTCTGGCGATGATTATTGGTGCAGTTATTGGTATTCGTCTCGCTAAGAAAGTAGAGATGACGGAAATGCCCGAATTAGTTGCCATCTTACATAGTTTTGTTGGTCTGGCGGCTGTTTTGGTAGGTTTCAACAGTTTTATTGCCCATGATATTTTTGCTGATGCCATTATGGAAAACATTCATCTGACAGAAGTTTTCCTTGGGATCTTTATCGGTGCAATAACCTTCACTGGTTCAGTTGTGGCATTTGGTAAATTACGCGGGAAAATTTCCTCAAAGCCATTAATGCTGCCTCATCGCCATAAACTTAATCTGGCCGCTTTAATTGTCTCTTTTGTACTAATGGTTATCTTTATCAAAACGGAGAGTGGCGGTTTACAGGTTTTTGTCATGCTAGCCATGACTGCGATTGCCTTAGCATTTGGCTGGCATCTGGTTGCATCCATTGGCGGTGCAGATATGCCGGTTGTGATTTCCATGCTGAACTCCTATTCAGGCTGGGCCGCCGCTGCCGCTGGTTTTATGCTGAGTAATGATCTGTTGATAGTAACAGGTGCTTTAGTCGGTTCATCAGGGGCAATCCTCTCTTATATTATGTGTAAAGCGATGAATCGTTCCTTTATTAGCGTTATCGCTGGGGGTTTTGGTAGTGATGGCGTCTCAACGGGCGATGATCAGGAAATGGGAGAATATCGAGAAACAACCGCAGAAGAGGTCGCTGAACTATTGAGGAATTCCACTTCAGTCATTATTACCCCAGGGTATGGTATGGCTGTTGCTCAGGCTCAATATCCGGTACATGACATTACAGCAAAATTGAGAGAAAAAGGAATCAATGTTCGTTTTGGTATTCATCCAGTGGCGGGACGTTTGCCGGGTCATATGAATGTATTACTGGCAGAAGCCAAAGTACCTTATGATATCGTTTTAGAAATGGACGAAATCAATGATGATTTTGCTGAAACAGATACCGTTCTGGTTATTGGTGCCAATGACACAGTTAATCCGGCTGCACAGGAAGATCCAAACAGCCCGATTGCGGGAATGCCTGTATTGGAAGTCTGGAAAGCGCAAAATGCGATTGTTTTCAAGCGCTCGATGAATACCGGCTATGCAGGCGTACAAAATCCACTGTTCTTTAAAGATAATACACAAATGTTATTTGGTGACGCAAAAGCAAGTGTTGATGCAATATTACGCGCACTATAAACATAAATACCCATAAATTAAAAAAATCGCCTTGAATCAACATTCAAGGCGATTTTTTTAATTCTTAAAATGATTCTCCAATTATACTCTGACTTTTAATTGAACATGTGAAGGTGAGATCCTTTTCTATTTATGAGGTGTGATTTAATCATATTTTGTGGTGAAATATTTCACTATAAAAATAGTTACAGATGAACCATGAAAAATTTATGAACGTTATTGTGTCAGGTTGGGAAAAAGAGCGAATCAGTAATTTTTACCACTAAAATATTTAGAAGAAAATTAATAATAGAATGGGTAAAGAGTAAATATATAAATAAAAACATCCTTATGGATGAGGTTCCTTTTCCATTTTCCATTTTCCATTATCAAATTTAACATAGGTTTTATAATTACTTATCTATTAAAAAATATTATGATTTTATTTTGTTTTTGATAACCAAGTCAAACAATAAATTTGATGGATTTTAATGATGGTATGTTAAGATAAACATCAATCGATTCTTATTATTAATTGAGTGCCATGAAAAAAATACAACAAAACAATCTAAATCTTAAAAACATAAAAGTAACAACCTCGCTCCATTTAAAGCCGCAAGAAAAATAGCCTTATAATATTTGTTAAAGTTCACATTAAAAATATAAGGTCATTTATCCTTCTGAAGAAAAATAATTAAAACAAACTCATTTGATGGATTAATCTTTTATATAAAAAGATTAATAAAATATGTTTTAAATTATTTCATATAAAAGGTGACATATGAAGAATGCCGCTCAAATTGTGGATGAGGCTTTAAATCAAGGGATTACTCTGTTTGTGGCTGATAACCGATTACAATATGAAACCAGCCGAGATAATATCCCGGAAGAATTATTAAATGAGTGGAAATACTATAGGCAAGATTTGATCGATTTCCTGCAACAACTCGATGCAAAAGAAGAAACACAAACATATCAATTGCAGAATATTCAACGAAATAGTAATGCTGAGCATTATCCACTTTCATTTGCTCAGCAACGCTTGTGGTTTATCGATCAACTTACTGATGGCAGTCCTCAATACAACTGCCCCGGCTATCTGAGATTACGGGAAAAGCTCAATGTAAAGGCTTTTAAGGCGGCGGTAAAAACATTACTCGAACGTCATGAAGCATTACGCACCTGCTTTAAGGTTATAGATAACGAACCACGGCAGGTTCTGGTGACTTCCTATGATTTACCTATCACGCAGCATGATTTGACGATGCTCTCTGAAAATGAAAAAGAACACCATATTCAACAATTCAGCAAAGAAGAGGATAACCAAGTTTTTAATCTTAGTGCTGACCTAATGTTACGTATTCGGCTAATAAAACGAGCTGAAAATGATTATGTCGTTCTCTATACCATCCACCATATTGCTTGTGATAGCTGGTCAATAGAAATCTTTATTCATGAACTTATCACATTATATAAGGCTTACTCTCAGGGAATGACCAACCCGTTACCAGAACTAAAAATCCAATATAGTGATTATGCTCAGTGGCAAAAAAATTGGCTGCAAGGGGATATTCTGGAAAAACAACTGGATTACTGGAATAACCAGTTATCAGGTATTTCTCCGTTGCACCGTTTTCCACTGGATAATCCACGGCCAGAACAACAGAGCTTCAAAGGGCTTCTTAAAGAACAACATATCTCAAAAGATCTGGCGCAGGAGATCAAAACATTATGTCACCAACATGAAGTCACATTATTTATGTTTCTGGAGACTGCTTTTGCTGTCTTACTGAGCCGTTACAGTAATGAAAAAGATATTCTGGTAGGAACGCCGCTTGCAGGAAGAACTCATCATGACATTGAACCTCTGATTGGTTTTTTTGTTAACTCTCTGGTGATCAGAACCGATTTATCTGGCCAGCCTACATTCAGTGAATTATTAAAGCGAAATAGCCGCACTATTCTCGATGCTTATGAACATCAGGATCTGCCATTTCAAATGTTGGTAGAGAAAATCAGTCCGGGAAGGAATCTAAATTATAACCCTGTGTTTCAAATTGCGTTTACGCTGGAAAATACCCAGCGGGATGGGACATTGGTGCGGGATAAGAATATTGAGACCGAAGAACGTCTACTTTTGAAAACCCGGTTTGATTTAGAAATTCATATTTATGAAGAAGAGGGTGGCGGGTTATCCCTTTTATGGGTTTATGACAGTAGTCTGTTTAACGATATTACTCTTGAAAGATTGCTTGCCAGTTATGAAACGCTGCTTACTAATATTGTCAGCATGATGAAGCCACGTATCGGCTCAGATCTGATATATAAAGAGCTTTCTGTTCATGCTATTCCACTGCTAGCTGAAGCTGAAATACATACTTTATCCCAATGGAATGGGAGACAGGAATATAATCCGTATAGTGGCTGTTTTCATGAGTTATTTGAGAAACAAGCTGCCGGATATCCTGAAAAAACCGCCGTTGTTTTTGGTAGTGATTCATTGAGTTATCAGGAGCTGAACCAACAGGCTAACCAGCTGGCACACTATCTGATAGCACAAAAGATTAAACCAGAAACATTAGTTGCACTCTGTATTCCCCGTTCAATACGCGCATTAGTTGCACTGCTGGGCGTCATTAAAGCCGGGGGAGCATATGTGCCGTTAGATCCTGATTATCCGGTATCCCGTCTCCAATATATGCTGGAACACAGCGAAGCAGAATTTATTCTGACAGAAACGAGTCTGATAGAAAAACTGCCGATTAGTCAGCAGAAAATTGTCTGTTTGGATACCGAGGCAATACAGTCACAATTGCAGCAAATGCCTATCGACAATATTACTGAACGCCCATTCCCGTTGACGGAAAATAATCTGGCTTACGTTATTTATACATCCGGCTCTACCGGAAAACCGAAAGGCGTTATGTTGGAGCATAAAGGATGGGTCAATCTGGCACTGTCACAAGCGAAATTATTTGGTGTTGATACGCATAGCCGGGGATTACAGTTCGCGTCATGGAGCTTTGATGCCATGATCTTAGAAATATCTATGACACTGGCGTATGGCGCAACACTTTACTTAATTTCAGAAGCCCAGCAGCATTCTCCTGAATGTCTGGACGAAATCGTTGAAAAACATCAAATCACCCATGCTGTATTACCTCCTGCTTTATTGCCTTACCTGAACTTTAACAAGTGGTGTTCTGTTTCAACCTTGCTTTTAGCGGGAGAAGCTGTACCTCCACAACTCTCTGTTCACTGGTCACAGAATAGGAGGCTGTTTAACGTATATGGCCCGACAGAGTGTACAGCCATAGTAACTTCAAGCTTATTAACTGATGAAAAAATTACAATCGGGAAACCGTTGCCGAATATTCTTATGCGTATCCTTGATCCATCAGGGAATCAGGTGCCTATTGGTGTTGCGGGAGAATTATGTATTGGTGGTGTTCAACTGGCGCGCGGCTATTTGAATGCACCTGAAATGGACGCAATCAAATTTATTAAATATTGCAATGAACAAACGGATGAATCCCAGCCTCAACGTTTATACCGAACGGGAGATTTAGTTCGTTGGTTATCTGATGGCAATATCGAATTTATCGGTCGGATTGACTCTCAGGTCAAAATAAGAGGATTCAGGATTGAGTTAGGAGAAATTGAAACCGCACTGAGTGGACATGAAGCTTTAAGTAGTGCTGTAGTTATTACATATGGAGAAGACAAAGATAAAAGGTTGGTTGCCTATGTTTGCCCGACTATCAGCTGGCTGGAAGAAAGAAGCTTGCAATTTGATACCGAAGATATCTCCCAATACTCAGTGATTAAAGCTGAACTTTCAAAATTACTCGAATCTGCACTAAAAAAACAATTACCCGAATATATGGTTCCCAGCCTTTATATTCCTCTAGAGCAAATGCCACTGACACTCAATAACAAGGTGGATAAAAAAGCGTTGCCAGCGCCGAATAGCAGTGATTTTCATCAACAAGATTATGTTGCACCAAGAAATGAAATAGAGAAAAAAATCGGCCAATTATGGGAAGAAGTGCTGGGTATCAGTCAGCCCGGTATTCATGACAATTTTTTTATACTGGGCGGTCATTCCCTCCAGGCAACTCGCCTTATCAGTTCGATACGCAATGAACTGGAGATTGAAATACCACTAAGCAGTGTCTTTGAACATCCGACACTTGAGCAGTTATCAACAATTATTGAGATCCACCTTGTGAAAGAAAAGAGAAAACATTTCCAGACTGAGCAAGAAAAAACACAAAAACTATTGGAAGGTCATATATGAAAAATGCAGCTAAGATTGTGAACGAAGCTTTAAATCAAGGAATTACTCTATTTGTTAGCGATAATAAACTAAAATATAAAACCAATCGTGATAGTATTCCATCTGAATTACTTGAAGAGTGGAAACAGCATAAACAAGAATTGATTGATTTTCTGACTCAGCTTGAATCAGAAGAAGAATCGGATAATCACCGATTACAGGATATACCTCGTTATGAGCGTGCTGAACATTACCCACTTTCATTTGCTCAACAGCGTTTGTGGTTAATTGACCAGCTTACTGAAGGTAGCCCTCAGTATAACTGTTCTGGCGATTTCAGATTACGTGAATCAGTCGATCTTAAAGCCTTTGAAATGGCAGTAGGGGCATTGCTAAAACGCCATGAATCTTTACGTACTCATTTTAAAATAATTGATAACGAACCACGTCAAGTGATTTCTGATTCTTATGATTTGCCCATTACACACTACGATCTAACCGCACTCTCACAAACCGAGCAAGAATATCGGGTTAAACAACTCGGTGAAAATGAATGGAAGCAACCTGTTAACCTCAGTACAGACCTGATGCTACGTCTTCGCTTATTAAAATTGGCAGAAGATGATTATGTGATTCTCTATACGATCCACCATATTGCCTGTGATGGTTGGTCACTGGGGATCTTTCTTCATGAGATCCTCTCGCTATATCGGGCATATTGCCGAGGTGAAGAAAACCCTCTGCCACCGTTAAATGTCCAATATACTGATTACGCTCGTTGGCAAAGAGAATGGCTGCAAGGCGATATACTGGAAAAACAACTTAATTATTGGCAAAACCAATTATCTGGTGCGACGTTAGTTCACCACTTTCCACTGGATAATCCCCGACCAGAAAAACAGAATCTTGAAGGATTTTTACATCCACAGCGTATTTCAAAGAGCTTGACTCAGGAAATCAGGGCACTGTGCGCAAAACAGGGCGTGACATTATTTATGTTTCTGGAAACTGCATTTGCCGTACTGTTGAGTCGCTACAGTAATGAGAAGGATATTCTGATTGGCATGCCGCTGGCCGGGCGCAGACACCGGGATACAGAGTCCCTGATTGGTTTTTTCGTCAATTCAATGGTAATCAGGACGGATTTATCTGGTCAGCTGACATTCAGTGAACTGTTAAAACAGAATAGCCGTACTATTTTGGATGCCTATGCAAATCAGGATCTGCCTTTTGAAATGCTGGTGGAAAAACTTAGCCCGGAACGAAACTTAAATCATAACCCTATTTTCCAGATTATGTTTGCTGTGCAGAATAACCAGCGCAATACAACACTGGATCAAGGCAGTGTGATTGAAGATGGTGAGCGCTCGCTTCTGACAACCCGATTTGATTTGGAAGTCCATATATATGAAGAAGAAAGTGAAGGTGAGCTATCAATTCAGTGGATCGCGGATACCAGCCTATTCAATATAGCAACCCTTGACAGACTACTAGCCAATTACGAAACATTGTTGACTAACATTGTTAATGTGATGAATCATCATACCGGTAACAGCGAACCATCAGTCCATGATATTCCATTACTGGCAGACTCTGAACGAAACACCTTACTTCATCAGTGGGGCAAGCCACAGGTTTCTTACCCAACAGGGAAATGTTTCCACGAACTCTTCGAAGATCAGGTATCAATACACCCTGAAAAAAATGCATTAATCTTTGGTACTGATTCTCTGAGTTATCAGTCGTTAAATGAGCAATCCAATCAATTAGCACACTACTTGATTCAGCAGGGTATTAAACCGGATACGTTGGTTGCGCTTTGTGTACCAAGATCATTACAGGCGGTTGTAGCGCTGCTGGGGATTCTTAAAGCGGGTGGGGTTTATGTACCTTTAGACCCTAGCTATCCGAAAGCCCGTCTTCAATACATGTTAGAGCACAGTGAAGTTGAATTTATCCTGACTGAAACGCAAGAGGTAGAAAAACTGCCTATCACGCAGCAGAAAGTCATTTGTTTAGATACTGATACGATACAATTGCAGTTACAACAAATGCCTAGGGGTAATATCACCGAAAATGAGCGGCCATATCCACTGACAGAAAATAATCTGGCTTATGTCATCTATACTTCTGGCTCAACCGGCAAACCGAAAGGCGTTATGCTGGAGCATAAAGGGTGGGTTAATCTGGCTCTCTCACAGGATGTTTTATTTGACGTTAACTCAAATATTCGTGTATTGCAGTTCGCCTCCTGGAGTTTTGACGCCATGATTTTGGAAATGTCTATGACATTAGCCTATGGCTCAACACTGTATCTTATTTCTGAAACTCAGCGGCGTTCCCCTGAATTGATGGATGAACTTGTTGAAAAACATCAGATAACCCATGCAGTTTTACCACCTGCGTTGCTTCCTCATCTTAATTTTGATAAATGGCGTTCTGTTTCAACATTACTTTTGGCCGGTGAAGCCGTGCTGCCGCAAATCGCTGTTCAATGGTCGCAGAATAGACAATTGTTCAATGTGTATGGCCCGACAGAATGTACCTCTATCGTTACTACGGCTTTATTAACTGACGAACGTATTACTATTGGAAAACCTTTACCTAACGTAGTCATGCGTGTTCTTGATCCAGAAGGTAATCTGGTTCCTATGGGAGTTATCGGAGAGTTGCATATCGGTGGTGTTCAATTGGCACGGGGTTACCGCAACTCACCGGAAATCACAGCAAAACAATTTATTCGTGATCCATTCAGCTCACATTCAACGAATGAGCGGGAAAACAGACTGTATCGTACTGGCGATTTAGTTCGCTGGACACACGATGGTCAATTAGAATTTATCGGTCGCATTGACTCTCAGGTTAAAATTCGTAGCCATCGTATAGAGTTAGGTGAAATAGAATCTGTTTTAAGTAAGCATAACGCCTTAAGTAGCGCTTCTGTGATCGCTTATGGGCAGGATGAAGATAAAAAACTCATTGCATATGTTTGCCCAAGCGCAGAGTGGTTAGGTAAAAAAGCCACTGAATTTAACGCACACAGTGTAGATAACTGGACAGAAATTTTTGATGAACAATACCGTCAAACGGATAATACACAAAAAGACCACACAGATAATGCAGTGACAGCAGAAAGTGATTTTGGTGGTTGGATGAACAGTTACACTGAACAGCCAATTGCCGTTGAACAAATGGAAGAATGGTTAGCTGACATAATGAAGCGGATTGACTCCCTGAATCCTCACCGTTTACTGGAAATTGGCTGTGGTAGTGGATTATTGCTATATCGCTATGCTGAACAATGTGAATCAGTAGTCGCTACCGATATATCGTCTGAGGTGTTAAATCGTCACCAACATATGCTGCAACAGCGTGGCTGGTCACATGTGGAACTCAGAAGAGGGGATGCTCTCAATTCAGGAACATTACATACTGGCGAATTTGATTCTGTCGTAATTAACTCCGTTGTCCAGTATTTCCCTAATGTTCAGTATCTGGAAAAAATGCTTGAGCAAATAATACCTGCATTGACAGCAGGAGGAAAAATTTTGCTGGGCGATATCCGCAACTTAGATCTCTTAACCGCTCACGCGACTACAATAGAACAAAGTCGTCTCAATGGACAACGTATTCAGGTGGGTTCGCTGGCAAATCGTATTCAGCGGCGTTTACAGCAGGAACCGGAATTTTTACTCAGCCCAACTTATTTTGCCCAATTGCCGGAACGTTACCCAGAAATCAGCCGGGTTGATATTCTGGTGAAGCGGGGTGTGGGTGACAATGAAATGATGCGTTATCGCTATGACGTCATATTACATAAAAGAGATGAAAATACAGGATCTCTCTGTGAACGTTCGATAAATTGGCACAATTTTGATTCTTTGGAAAACCTGAAAAACAGACTACAGGCAGGAACAGAAGAGACATTTGGTATTTCAGGTATTCCTAATGTCAGAATTAAAGATGAGTTTGTGTTGGCAGAAGGGTTACGCCACTGGCCCGCCAACCAGATAATCACCCCCCCGGAAAATGCCAGCAGCTTTTCTCCACAAGCATTAAAACAGATTCAGGAACTCGAATCCTTACTGCAATATGCTGAACAATGCGGTTATCAGTGTGGCGTGACATGGTCACAACAGCAACCTGATTTACTGGATATTATTTTCAGCCGGGGCGAATTACCTCCTGTGCTGGCGCGTACTGAATACAATCAGGTACATTTGGCAAATTATCCGCAAATCTCCGCCATTAATGGCGAACTTTCAGAGTTACTGGAATCGACCCTGAAACAGCAATTACCCGAGTATATGGTTCCCAGCCTTTATATTCCTCTGGAACGAATGCCACTTTCGTTAAATAACAAAGTGGATAAAAAAGCGTTGCCAGTCCCAAATGAAGATGATTTACGTCGGCAAACCTATGTCGCTCCAAGAAGTGAAATAGAAATTAAAATCAGTCAGTTGTGGAGAAAATTACTTAACGTTAATCAAGTCGGCATTTATGACAATTTCTTCACTCTCGGAGGTCACTCACTTCAGGCAACTCGTTTTATTAGTTCGATACGCAACGATTTAGGAATAGAAGTACCATTAAGAAGCGTGTTTGAACACCCGACACTTGAACAATTATCGCAAATTATCACCATTCATCTTCTCAAAGAAAAAAGAAAACATTTTCAGGCAGAGCAAAATTCATCTCAGGAATATTTAAGAGGTGAAATATGATAGATGCAGCGCAGATTGTGGATGAAGCGTTAGAGCAGGGGATTACTCTATTTGTTGTTAACAATCGGTTACAATACGAAACCAGTCGTGACAGCATTCCCACTGAATTGCTCAATAAGTGGAAACAACATAAACAAGAGTTGATTGATTTTCTTAATCAGCTTGATTCAGAAGAACAAACTAAAATACACGTTGTTCGGGGTGAGATTCGCAACAATGATAAGCACGAAATATCTAATGGAAAAGTGCCTATTTCTTATAGCCAGAAAATGTTTTGGCATTTTGTTGAAGAAAAATTATTGGAGGATTGTTTCCACGTACCAATTGCTCTACTAATGGAGGGGGAGCTGGATCACTGTGTTTTGGAAAAGAGTTTAAATACCATTTTAGAGCGACATGAAAGTTTACGTTTTAAATTTTATAAGGAAGATGAACAGATCTTCATACAGCCTGATAACAGCATGAAAATAAACCTTCAAGTTATCAAAGAGTTTTCAAAAGGAATGGCGAAGGAAAAAATTGGTATTGAAGTTAATAAACTTTGGCAAACTAAATTAAGAATACCTTTTGATGTTTACAATGATCCACTAATCAGGACATTCTTAATTCCTATATCGGAAAAAATAACGGTATTATTGATTGATATCCATCATATTATTTCCGATGGATGGTCTGTCAATATCATTATGAATGAGTTTAAACAATTATATACGGCCTACTCACTTGGACAAGAAAATCCGTTAGCACCAATTGCCATGCAATATTCTGGTTATATTTATTATTTACAACAAAGTCATACTACTGAGGCAGTTAAAAAACAGATTGAATTTTGGCAGAAACAATTTTCAGATGTTATTGCTGAACGCGAGTTTCCAATTTCCTTCAGCAAACATCCGGCGACAAAATATCGGTCTCATGCCCGTTTAATTAAAACTCCAGACTCACTAAATAAAGTTGTTTTACAATATTGTGAAGATCATAATATTACGCCATATATGTTGTTTATGGCGTTGTTTCATACATGTCTTTTTATGCATTACGGGGGGTCTAAACATATCACTTCTTCACCAAAAGCTGATCGTCCTCGCATAGAAATGTATCAAACAATAGGATTATTTTTGGATGATCTTATGGTCAAATCGACCATAAGTAAAGAAATGAGCCTACAAGAAATTATTAATCAGGTCAGTCAATATATTTATAGTGCCATAGATAATTCAAGTGCCCACATTTCTTCTTTAATTGACTCTGTGGGTGAAAAAATAATAGATAATATTTTTAATGTTGTGTTCAATTATGTAGATATTAAAAGTTTATATGATTTCATCGATATATCTAAAGATGGAAAATTATCATTGCCAAATCTTGATGTTGAATTGATAGAAGTTGAAGTGATTCCTTTTGAATCACTCGGGATGAATTTATTATATATGCCGGAAAGTATAGAGTGTGAGCTGAATTACAACCCGGAACTGTATACAGAAGAGACGATTGATAGCCTGTCTACATATTATGAACGACTGCTCAATGTCATCGTATCTGGTCAGGAAAAAGAGAGTATCAGCCAGTTTTATGGATAAAATCTTATCGTGAACGACGAAAGATGCGTGGCTTCAGGGATGAAGCCTTTCATCGCGATGAAATCCGAATTCTGTTTGGTGTATTGCCTTTAATTGAAATAATGTTATTTTCTACGACCTTTTAAAAAGTAAGATATTAGATTGGTGTGCAAATATGTATGAGGAACTTAGCCCAAAGGGAAAAGCAAAATATAATCAAATTCTTGATGCCGTTCAGGTCGTTATTTGCCGGGATGGTATTTATGAGTGTAATCATCGGGCGGTGGCATCAGAAGCAGGGGTTCCACTTGGAACAACAACATATTATTTTAAAACACTGGATGATATGTTAAGCGCAGCGCTAGAAAAATACTTTAATAACTTCATAGAGTTGTCACATAACTGGTTTCAAGAGTCGCTATTTGAAGATCCGGCCGAAAATCTGACGGAGTTCATCTCATGGACATTCGCAGATTATTCACGCTTAAAGTCAGAATATGAGCTTTACGTTGCGGCTATCTCCCGGCCATCTTTAAGGCCACTTGCCGTTAACTGGATGCAGGCAACAAAAGACATCATTTCTCAATACATCACTAACGATGAATCAAAAGCCAAAGCGCTCACCGCTGTTTTGGATGCTTTCTTTCTTCAGTCTCTATTAACCGGAGATAGTAATTTCAGCAAAAAAGAGTACATCAGGCCATTTATCAGCAAAATTTTGTCAGATTGAGTATGTATCAGCTCGATGAATTTCAGGATACGCAGCGACGGGCAGGGAAGCAATAAATTCGTCGGAAAGGAATTTACTCCACCAAAAACAATCTTCTGTTTATAACTCTATTGCACGTGAGTTTTTATCTTCCACAGTGTTCAGCTCGGTTGTGTGAATAATTGTACTTATGTACAATTATAATTTTCGTGCAGCATAGAGAAGATTAGATAAGGTTATGAGTAGATTTGAGCAAAATAAAATACCGGCATTTGCCCTGTTTTTGTTGGCGTTAATGACTGCTTTTGATGTGATGGCAATCGATATGTACTTGCCAGCATTTAATGCGATAAAAGAAAGTTTAAATACAGAGCTTGTTAAGGTAGAAACTTCATTATCCCTGTTTTTAGTAGGGTTAGCTATCGGGCAGGGAATGTTAGGGCCGGTGATTGATTATTATGGACGAAGAACACCTTTATTATTAGGTATTCTTATTTTTTCACTGGCCTCTTTACTCACTTCAACTACTGATGACATCGTGCTTTTCAATATAGGCAGAATTGTTCAAGGGTTATCAGGAGCTGTTACTTTAGTCGTCCCTCGGGCAATCATCTCTGATACATGTGATGCACATACTTCGGCACGACTCTTTACCATTTTGATGCAAATCGTTGTGATTGGGCCAATAATTGCTCCGCCATTGGGTAGTATCCTTCTTTCTGTTTTTGGCTGGAGAGCGATATTCCTGATGTTATTTGCTTTATCGTTTTTCACGCTTATTGCTGCATATCGTTTTATTCCAGAATCTCTGCCGAAAGAGAACAGGGAAACAGGTAGCCTGTCAAAGCAATTATATTCGTATATTAAAGTTACTAAAAATTCATATTTCCTTATGAATGTATTGTCTTCAAGTTTCGTTATGGGGACATTATTTGCCTATATAAATTCATCGGCATTTATTTTCCTGAATCACTTTGGGTTCACACCTAAAGTATACAGTTATTTCTTTGCAGCCAATGCGGTTGGTATGGTTTTCTTCGGTTTCATTAATATGAAACTACTGAAATTCTATAAAGCTGCTGTTGTGCTGAAATGGTCTTTATTGGCTAACCTGTTTTTTGTCATGCTATTGCTGATTTCGGTAACTACAGGATTGACATCAATATACTTCGTCATTCCATTGTTATTTATGTCAGTAGCAACACTCAGCTTATTATTCGGGAATGGAATATCCGTTACGATGAACAGCGTCTCAAGAGCTGAAACAGGAACTGCATCTGCTGTTTTAGGGATGATTCAGTATCTATTTGGTGGATTTGCAGGTTTATTAGTGGGTTTATTAAATAATGGAACCTTGTCAGGAATTGCTCTCACTATGTTTATTTGTTCAACCGGAGCATTAGTGACATATCAAATGGCAAAGCAGCCAAAGGGTAAAAATGATACTGCGGAAGCTCTGGTGAAGTAACCCGCAATACTAAAAAACATTGCTGAAAAATAGAGTAAGAGTTGGTTAATGATTTTTTTCATAACCAACTCTTAAAATCTCCAGATTTTGAAGGTAAGGCTTTGCATGACTGAATCTTTAAAGTAGAGAGGGCGTCAATACCATATTAATAAAATTATCCCGCAAGCAATCCTTAATCTCTGGATTCCAGGCGATCCCTATCTGCCACCTAGTGTATATCCCGTCGAGGGGCACGAGCTTTACGCCCATAGGTAAAATATGATTGACTCCGGCTGGTAGTAAAGCAACCCCATTTCCGGCAGCAACCAGTGCCAGTAAAGTCTGAATATCGTCAGCAGCAGATACAGTTCGGGCATTAAGCTTATTTTCTCTGAGAAAAATGGCTATCTGAGCCACTAGCCTGTGCCCGCGATGTGGCGAAATTTGCAGGAGTTGATGTGCATTCAGTACATTCTGAATATTGGTTGGGTCTATGTGAAGCGTTGTATTTACAGCAAGAACCAGTTTTTCTTCCATTAGTGATTCTGCTTTCAGTTTCTCCGGTACAGGAAGACGTACAAACCCAGCTTGAAGTTGGCCTTCCAGTAGCATTTGGTATTGCACTTCGGAAGGAATGTCGTTCAAGAAAATTTCCACATCAGGAAACAAGTTGCGAAAAGCTGTTACCTTGACGGGAGCAAGCTGAAATGCCGATACACCAAATCCCAGAAGTAATTTACCAACATTTCCTTTCTGCATCTGGCTCACAAATTCGCCAAAATCATCATGCTGCTTGAGTAATTCGCAAGCCCTAGACAAAAGTTGCTGCCCAGCAGTTGTTAGTCTGGCACCGTGACGCCCACGTTTAAACAATTTAAATCCGACAAGATTCTCCAGTGTCTGAATTTGTTTTGTCAGAGCCGGTTGTGTCAGACAAAGAATTTCCGCCGCTGCGCGATATTGCCCTTTCTGAGCCAGAATGGCGAATGCACGTAATAGTTTTATATCCATTCCAGTTAGTTATCAAATCCAGAAAAATTGTGATTATACAGTGCGTTGTCTATTTGGTGAAATACTCATCACTTTCTGTTTGAGGAGACGTGTTATGAAACAGAGTATTCAAGTAGCCACCGTTCAGTTCTGCCACCGAGCTAATGACAAGCAATATAACTTATCGGTTATGGAAGAATTCATTCATCAGGCTGGAGAACAGCATATAAAAATACTGGCTTTCCCTGAAATGTGCATTACCGGTTACTGGCATGTGCCAGATCTTACAGGCGAAGAAGTGATGCTTCTGGCTGAACGAATTGATGGTAGCCTATCTTTGTCACGTATCATTTTACTAGCAAAAAAATATGAAATGGCAATAGGCGCAGGACTTATCGAACTGGGCGAAGATGAGCAATTTTATAATGCTTACGCGGTATGTATGCCCGATGGTCAGATACATGTGCATCGCAAACTTCATGCATTTGAGCGCCCTGACTTCGCTAGTGGGAATAGTTTTACTGTGTTTGATACCCCTTGGGACATAAAAGTTGGAGTTCTTATCTGTTGGGATAACAATTTGGTTGAAAATGTACGGGCAACAGCACTTCTTGGTGCTGATATCCTGATGGCTCCTCACCAGACGGGAGGCACTAATTCTCGTAGCCCTTACGGCATGAAACCAATTCCGGTTACTCTCTGGGAAAACAGGCACAAAAATCCAGATGCTCTGGAGGCTGCATTTCGTGGCGATAATGGCCGCGGCTGGTTAATGCGCTGGTTGCCTGCACGGGCACATGATAATGGTTTATTTATCTTGTTCAGCAATGGTGTTGGGTTGGATAACGGAGAAATCCGTACAGGCAATGCTATGGTTATCGATCCCTATGGTCGTATTATTGAAGAAACTACTTCTTTTGAAAATACCATGATAACGGCTTGCCTTGATCTGGAATTACTTACTATGTCCACAGGAATGAGGTGGATCCATGGCCGAAGGCCTGAACTGTATCATCTTTTGTGCGAACCTCAGGGATATGAACGCGATGCACGAAGTGCACGATTCTCTACAGAGATTCCTTTTTTGAAAAAAAAACCAGTAAAAATGTCGTAATTTTGTAGTATTTATCAGGTTATTATTAATTCTGAAAATACATATCTAATAGGTATCCAGTACACCATGAATATTGACTGACTCCACAAAAAATTACCCTCAATAAAATACTTGAGTGCAGTAATAAGCTTTTTTTCATGGGTTTTCCTTATCCTAAAATTTTTCCTCTTATTTTACGCTAAACTCTAATACGGATAATTAAGAGCAAAGTGTACTAGTGAGCTGTTAACCACCGTGAAATTAACTTATCCCCGGTGGTTAGCGCACCGGGATAAAGGAGGATGAATGTCTTCTGATAACACCAGTATTTCTTCGGCGCTTGCCTCTGGAGAGTTAGCGCCGGTTCCCGGTAAGTCACTGAGTTTTCTCGAAGGTGTAGCGATGATAGTCGGCACCAATATCGGCGCAGGTTTGCTGTCCATTGCTTATGCTTCACGAAAGGCCGGCTTTTTGCCGCTGATGTTCTGGCTGGTGCTGGTGGGGGTACTGACCACCATTACTATGCTGTATGTTGCTGAATCTACGCTGCGCACCCGCGCTCACTTACAACTTAGTGGGCTGGCAAGGCGATATGTCAGTGGGGTGGGTGCTTGGGTGATGTTTTTTTCAGTATGTATCAACAGTGTTGGTGCGCTGACCGCCTATATGAGCGGCAGTGGCAAACTGTTACAGTCGCTGCTGGGTATTTCACCGACATTAGGTAGCCTGTTGTTCTTCGTACCAGCAGCAGGAGTATTGTACCTCGGACTGAAAGCAATTGGCCGTGGTGAAAAGTTTATCAGTATTGGCATGTTGGTCATGCTATTAACGTTAGTAGTAGCAACGTTGCTGAAAGACACTACTCAGATGCGCTACCTGCTGGATGGTGACTGGCTTTTCATGGTGCCATTATTCAATGTTGTGGTGTTTAGTTTTTCGGCACAGTATATCGTGCCGGAAATGGCGCGTGGCTTTGCCGATAAGCCAGAACAACTACCGAAGGCGATTATTATTGGTATGGCAGTGATCTTTGTGCTGCTAGCGATGGTGCCGATGTCTGTGATTGCCCTTAATGGTCTAGACAATATCTCTGAGGTAGTGACGATTTCCTGGGGACAAGCGTTGGGAGAGTGGGCATTCTTCTCTACTAACCTGTTTGCATTATGTGCAATCTTAACCTCTTACTGGGGATTGGGCGGCAGTTTCCTGACTAATATCTTCGATAAATTCCGGCTGGGTAATGACGAACAACCATTGCGTCGTTTCGGCGTGCTGTTGTTGGTGGCTGTGCCACCGTTCGTGCTGGCTTACAGCGGACTTGTGTCATTTGTTAATGCTCTGTATTTCGCTGGTGTATTCAGTGGTGTGATTCTATCAATCATGCCGATATTGATTTTACGTGGCGCTCGGAAATACGGCGATCATACTCCATGCTGGCAATGCAGCTGGATCACGCATCCATTGCTGCAAATAAGCATTGTGCTGCTGTATTTGGCCAGCGCAGTGTATGCCATCGCTTCATTGTTCGGCTATCTGCCTGCAGGGTGGTAATTTCTCTTTTCTCTTCTTTATCCTACTAAAATACCTCACAAAAAAGAGTTAGCTACCAGTAGCTAACTCCCTATCTCAAAAATATATTGGCGAAATTAATAACTCAGAATTGTTCACCTTACGTTTATGTCGTCGGTGTCTTGTTATTCAGATGAGACCACATAAATTCACTGAACATTGTATTCTGGAATGCTGTCTGTTTTTTATCGGCCGCAGCGCTGTGTCCTCCCACGGTATTTTCATAAAAATAGACTTGCTGGTAACCCATCTTCTGCATACGTGCTGCCATCTTACGTGCATGCGACGGATGAACTCGGTCATCACTGGTTGCGGTGTAGAACAATACGGGCGGATAGGCCACGTGTTCCTTAATATTGTGATACGGCGAGAAGGTTTTGATATATGCCCACTGATCCGGCTGGCTCGGATCGCCGTATTCGGCAATCCATGAGGCCCCAGCGGAAAGCTGGCTATAACGCTGCATGTCCAACAGAGGTACACCACAGACTATGCAACCGAACAGTTGCGGATACAGCGTCAGCATATTGCCGACCAGCAAACCCCCGTTGCTGCGGCCACGAGCTCCAATATGTTTTGATGATGTTACTTTTCGTGCAATCAAATCTTGCGCTACCGCTGCGAAATCTTCATAGGCGCGGTGGCGATTTTGCATGAGAGCGGCCTGATGCCAGGCCGGGCCATATTCACCACCGCCACGGATATTGGCAACGACATAAACACCACCACGCCCCAGCCAGGTTAGTCCTTCAGTGCCTATATAGTTTGGCAGTAGCGATATTTCGAAGCCTCCGTAACCGTTCAGCAGCGTCGGATTGCTGCCGTTCAGTTTAAGGCCTTTAGCTGAGATCTGGAAATATGGCACACGGGTTCCATCTTTTGACCGGGCAAAATGTTGACTGACCTGATAGTTGCCAGCATCAAAATCTTTTGGTCCCTGTTTCAATAGCTCCGCTTCACTACCGTCAAGATTGCCTATATACAGCGAGGCAGGATGCAGGAAATTATTGATGGTCAGGAAGTAATCATTGGTTTCCTCATCAATACCGGTGGCGGAAATATTGCTCATGCTACCCGGATTGCCCAGAGGTTGCCGTTGCCAGCTATTACCCTGCGGCGTTAATACTTCAAGCCGGTTTACGACATTATCCATAATGCTGAGGATAAGGTGATCACGCGTACTACTGTAGCCACTCAGCGCTGTCTGCTCATTGGGCGTGAAAAGCACCTGTAACTCACGCTTACCTGCCAAATAATCGTCGAAGTTCGCTGCCAGCAAAGCACCGGACGGATAGCGTTTCCCTCCCACATCCCAGTCTTTACTCGGTCTTATCAAAAGCCATTCACGGTGGCTATTAATTTCTGCGTCTTCAGGGATATCAATCCTGACTTTCTGATTCTGTTTTGTCAGTAAGAAATATTCACGACGATAAAAATCCAGACTACGGCCTACATAATCACGCTCAAAGCCGGGTGTGCGCTCACGATAGGCGAATACCGCCATATCTTCCGGCTTGGCTTCATACAGTGTTTCGGCTGCACTCAATGGTGTACCACGCTGCCAGCGTTTAGCGATTCGCGCATAGCCGGACTGAGTCATTGAACCGGGGCCAAAATCAGTAGCGATAAACACGGTGTCTTTATCAATCCATGACACTCTGCTTTTGGCTACGGGGACATTGAATCCATTCTCAACGAACCGCTTATTCTCCAGATCAAATTCACGGATTTCAACAGCATCTCCACCATCCGGTGACAGCTTCATCAGGCAGTAGCGATATTCTGGTGCCAGAGGCTGTAAACCGTGGTAGAGCCAATCCTTACCTTCTTCCTTACCCAGTGCGTCAATATCCAGCACTGTTTCCCATGCTGGTTTGGCCTTACGGTACTCTTGCAGCGTGGTACGCCGAAGCAGGCCGCGAGGGTTAGCCTGATCCTGCCAGAAGTTATAGTAGTAATCGCCATGCTTATTGACCCACGGGATCCGAGTGTCTTTATTAAGGATATTCAGTACCTGCTGCTCTAACTTACGAAAGCCTCCCCCCTGAGTATAACGCGCGATGGTGCGCTGGTTTTCCTGCTTTACCCACTGTTGCGCGGTCTCACCCTGTAGATCTTCCAGCCACAGGAATTCATCGCTGGTGACAACCCCGTTGTCTGCGGCTATTGCAAGACGAATACTGCCGGGCAGGGCCGCCATTGCAAAGACGCCTCCTGCGGTTTGCGCACAGATTTTAATAAACTTGCGTCGATTAGTAACTGGCAAAATCAAGCTCCTTCTAATAGTGAAAAATAAAATAAGCGTTATTTCCAACATATATTTCAGCATGAAGAAAACAAAAACATTTTCTTTACGTGAATAAATAGGGCTTTCAGGCAGCATTATATCTCTAATGTTAACGTTATTTTATTTTTATATTGAGTTTTATGATGTCAAAACACTGAGAATTTCTAGATATTATCGACAGAGCAGAGTTTTGTGTTGTTCATTTTTTCATCTAAATTAATCTTGATTATATTTTGTCAAGAAATTATCTATATCATTTTTTATTATCATGACTGTATATTTTAGGTGTTAATATCAATGATGGATCATGTCCAAAATATTTTTTATTAATATAAAATAATATGCCGTAAATTATTTTATAATTGTGATCGTTTCATTTTGTCACTAAATTCATTCATGATTTAAAACAGTAACTAAATTTGAAAGTGACAAAATAGGATATGGTTATTTTTTATCAGTGATGATTTTAACTTACTGATTTCATATGAAATAGTTTGTTTTTGATATTAATCATAAGTGTGAAAAATACAGTAATGACTTGTCGAAATTTCCTATCGATATATTCAATCCATCCGTTTTCATTTAGTTGTGTAATTAAGCGCCTATTAATAAAAATTGCGGTAGATCAAAGACGTTTATCTAAGAACAGGGAAAAAATGAAATAACTTCTCCCAATTTATTAAGTGAGCTGTTTATTCCGTTGTGGCGGGGATGACTGCTGCCTGATTTTTGGTTGGCAGATTATTAACCGAAATGGAAAAACTAATACCTGAGAGAAAATGTTTCCTGAGTATATTTCGATACTCGGCGTGCCCGTTCTTATTTTCTCAAAAAATAAAACAAAACAATTGTGATAGTTACCTGACGTAAATAAGCAATTTAAAAACAGCAGATATAACAGTTTTCAAATATCCAATAGATTCGTTGAGGTAGTAAAAAAATGAAAGACAGCATTACCAGCAAGAATAATATTCTTGAAGCTGGGGTAGTGGATATGTCGTCAGAAAAAATGAGTGATGACATATTTACAGAAAAGTTTAATGGCTTATCTGAGACTGAATATTCTCTGTTGCCGGAAATCTGCAACTCCACGGAAACCCCGTATCCTGACCATCTATGTATTCATCAGTTATTTGAACAACAGGCTGAGAGAACGCCAACTGCCACAGCATTAAT
The DNA here is from genome assembly GCF_002632825.1 of Xenorhabdus stockiae. Classification (GTDB taxonomy): domain Bacteria; phylum Pseudomonadota; class Gammaproteobacteria; order Enterobacterales; family Enterobacteriaceae; genus Xenorhabdus; species Xenorhabdus stockiae. The sequence continues at coordinate 145,766 of NZ_NJAJ01000002.1, read as the reverse complement.
TGCCGGCAATCAAATACTGAATTATGCGGAGCTGAATGCTCAGGCTAACAGGTTAGCGGCTCAACTGATTGAACAAGGTATTTGTCCGGATGATCATGTAGCGATTCTGTTGGAGCGTTCCATTGAATTGGTGGTAGCTCAGTTAGCTATTCTCAAGTCTGGTGCGGTTTATGTTCCTATTGACCCGAATGTGCCGGATGAACGGAAAAACTGGCTGATAAGCGATTGTTCCGCCAAATTACTGCTGACTGATATACAGATGGCGACCCCGGCTGAATTAGTTGTTCCCCGGCTCAGTCTTACCCTCGCAACAGAACCTATTGGAAAAGAAGAATATCGCAATCCTGATTTACGGGATACCAGTACCGGGCCAGCGTATATCATGTATACCTCTGGTTCGACGGGTCTACCGAAAGGCGTCATTGTGCCACACCGGGCTGTTGTCCGGCTGGTTATTAATAATGGTTATGCTGATATTAAATCTGATGATCGCATTGCTTTTGCCGCTAATCCGGCTTTCGATGCCAGTACTTTTGAAGTATGGGCACCACTGCTCAACGGAGCTGCTCTGGTGGTTATCGATCATACTACGTTACTGACGCCACCGGATTTTGTTCAGGCTTTACAGACTCACAGTATTACTATTCTATGGATGAGCGTCGGGTTGTTTAACCGTCTGGCTGACGAGTTATCTCCGGTGCTGCCTCAGCTTAAGCTATTGCTGGTTGGGGGAGATGTCCTCGATCCGCATATTATTGCTCAGGTGCTGTGTAAAAATCCGCCACAAAAATTATTGAATGCTTACGGCCCGAGTGAGGGAACCACGTTTACCACGACCTACCATATTCACGAGTTAGCTGCGGGAATAACCTCTATTCCTATTGGTCGGCCCATTGCCAACACGCGAGTTTATTTGCTGGACTCTGATGGGCAACCGACAACACCGGGAATGACGGGTGAAATTTATATCGGGGGTGATGGCGTAGCCTGTGGTTATCTCAATCGCCCGGAATTGAACGCCGAGCGCTTTCTCATCGATCCGTTTAGTGAAAAAGCAAATGCTCGCATGTACCGAACCGGAGATCTGGCTCGTTATCTACCGGATGGCAATCTGGAGTTTCTGGGGCGTAATGACCAACAGGTTAAAATCCGTGGTTTCCGCATTGAACCGGGGGAAATTGAAACCCGGCTGGTGGAATATCCGGCGATACGTGAAGCCGTCGTGCTGGCTTCAGGAGAGGGGCAGGACAAACAACTTATTGCTTATGTGTTGACTCACGAGGATCACGGATTAGCTACTCGCCTGCGTGAACATCTGAGTATGCGGTTACCGGATTATATGGTACCGGTGGCCTTTGTGCGTCTGGATGAATTCCCGCTGACGCCGAATGGTAAATTGGATCGCCGGGCATTACCGACTCCGGGAGAAGATGATTTCGCCCGTCAGATCTATGAAGCACCTCTGGGAAAAATGGAAATTGTGCTGGCAACCCTTTGGCGTGAATTACTGGGTATACAGCGAATTAGCCGGCATGACAGTTTCTTTGCTCTTGGCGGTCATTCATTGCTTGGCGTACGGATGATTGAACGCCTGCATAGTCTGGGGTTAACTCTGGCTGCCAGTAATCTATTCCAGTGTCCGGTGCTGTCAGAATTGGCTCAAACTTTGGAAAAACATCAGGCGGTAGTGATACCACCGAATGCGATTACTCCGACGGCCACGATGCTGACTCCGGCAATGTTGCCACTGATTGATCTGAACCAATCTGAGATTGATCTTATTGTTGAGCAGGTGCCGGGCGGGATTGCTAATATTCAGGATATTTATGCTCTGTCACCATTACAGGACGGTATCCTGTTCCATCATTTGTTGGCAAAGGAAGGTGACCCGTATTTGCTGGCTTATCCGATGGTTTTTGCTGACCGTGCGCTGCTTGATCGCTATCTGGCGGCCGTACAAAAGGTGGTTGACCGCCACGATATCCTGCGAACCGCTTTTATCTGGCAGGGATTATCTACACCAGCACAGGTAGTCTGGCGTCAGGCGTCTTTATCGGTCACTGAACTGACCTTGTCCCCGGCTGACGGGCCAGTCAGTGAGCAATTGGCTCACCGTTTTGACCCTCGCCGGTATCGCTTTGAGCTAAATCAGGCTCCATTATTACGCTTTGTTGTATCACAAGAGATTGATGGTCGCTGGCATGTGTTGCAATTACAGCATCACCTGATTGGCGACCATACGACAATGGAAGTGATGCACCGCGAAGTGCAGGCTTGTTTGACCGGGCAGGATGATCATCTGCCGATACCGGTACCATTCCGCAATCTGGTGGCACAGGCCAGACTGAACAGCAATCAGGCAGAACATACCCGTTTCTTTACCGACATACTGGCTGATGTCGATGAGCCAACGCTGCCGTTTGGCTTAACCGAAATACATCGTGATGGTTCGCAGGTAACACAATCGCACCGGATGTTAGCGCCGGAATTAAATAATCGTCTCCGTCAGCAGGCAAAACGTCTGGGTGTTAGTGTGGCAACTTTGTGTCATCTGGCTTGGGCACAGGTACTGGCGCGTACCAGCGGGCAGGGCAAAGTGGTGTTTGGTACCGTACTGTTCGGACGCATGGCGGCGGGAGAAGGGGCTGACAATGGCATGGGGCTGTTTATCAACACCTTGCCGTTGCGGCTGGATATCGATGATACATCGGTACACAACAGCATACGGTTGGCACAGTCACGGCTGGCTCGGTTACTGGATTATGAACATGCTTCATTGGCGCAGGCTCAGCGTTGTAGTGGTGTTGCCGGCGGTACGCCGCTGTTTAGTGCATTGTTGAACTATCGGCATAATGATCAACCGATTATTCCGCATGAAGTCTTACCGGGGATTGAATTTTTAGGGGAACAGGAGCGGACTAACTATCCACTTGTACTGTCAGTGGAAGATGGCGGCTCTGCTCTGGGGCTGACTGCGCAGGTAGTACAGCCATTTGAGTCGGATCGGATATGTGGTTATATGCAACAGGCGCTGGAAAGTCTGGCAGAAGCGCTGGAACGGGCACCGGAAACACCGGTACGGGCACTGAATATTTTGCCTGAAACGGAACGTACGTTATTGCTGGAAGGCTGGAACGCGACTGAAACAGTCTATCCTAAGCAGTTATGTATTCACCAGTTATTTGAACAACAGGTAGAAAAAACACCAGATGCCACAGCGTTGGTGTATGAAGGGCAGACCCTTAGCTATGCTGAATTGAATGCTCATGCCAATCGATTAGCGCATCAACTGATTGCATTGGGAATGGCACCGGAACAACGGGTGGCGATCTGCATGGCTAGCTCTCTGACGCGAGTGGTGAGCTTGCTGGCGGTACTGAAAGCAGGTGGTGCTTATGTCCCACTCGATCCCGCTTATCCGGGGGAACGTTTGACACATATCCTGAATGATGCGGCTCCCTCAATCATATTAGCCGATGCAACCGGACGTATTGCGTTAGGTGAGGAAGCGCTTATCGGGCTGACTTTGCTTGAACCAAGTATCTTATCTGGTGCTTTATCCGATCAACCGGATAACAACCCGCAAATATTAGTGCTAACCTCACACCATTTGGCCTGTGTGATTTACACTTCCGGTTCGACAGGTGTGCCTAAAGGAGTGATGGTTGAGCATCGTGGGTTGGTCAATCTTATTCAGGATAAAATCAGCCAGTTCAGCATTAATTCCGATAGCCGGATGTTGCAGTTCGCTTCGTTTGGTTTTGATGCCAGTGTCTGGGAAACCATGATGGCGTTGAATAGTGGCGCTAATCTGGTTATTCCGGTGGATAGGGTTCGTCAGGATCCTCAGCGCCTCTGGCATTTTCTGGAAGAGCAATCGATAACACATGCTTGTCTGACTCCGGCGCTATTACGTGACGGCGCTGATTTACCTGCGCTAACGATAAAGCCGACCATAATATTAGGTGGTGAAGCCCCCAGCCCAACACTTCTCCAGACATTGAGCCGTCAGGCAACTGTATTTAATGCCTATGGCCCGACAGAAATTACCGTATGTGCCAGTCACTGGCACTGTCCGTTAAATTATACCGATACACTAGCCCCTATTGGACGCCCGACAGCGAATACCCGTTTTTATCTGCTGGATGATGGTGGCCAACCAGTGCCTTTAGGCGCAGTGGGGGAGCTTTATATTGGCGGTGACGGTGTAACGCGTGGTTATCTCAATCGCCCTGATCTGACTGACGAACGTTTTCTGCCCGATCCATTTACTCACGTTGTTGATGCGCGTATGTATCGTACTGGCGATTTGGCCCGTTATTTACCCGATGGCAATCTGGTCTTTGTTGGCCGCAATGATCAACAGGTAAAAATCCGTGGTTTTCGGATTGAGCCGGGTGAGATTGAAGCCCGGTTAACCGAATATCCGGCTGTGCGCGAAGCGTGGGTACTGGCGCAGGGTGACGGGCAGGAAAAACGCCTGACCGCTTATGTTGTAATAGAAGATGCTGAGGCAGAAAAAGATAACAGATTAGCTACCCGTCTGCGTGAATATCTGAGTGCTATCTTGCCTGATTATATGGTGCCGGCAGCGTTTGTGCGTCTGGATGCTTTCCCGCTGACACCGAACGGTAAACTGGATCGACAGGCATTACCAGTACCGAAGCAGAGCGCATTTGCCCGTCAGATTTACGCAGCACCACAAGGGGAAACCGAAACTACACTGGCGGCTATCTGGAGCGAATTACTAGGTATTGAGCAGATCAGTCGATATGACAACTTTTTTGCGTTAGGTGGTCATTCGCTGCTGGCGGTACGGGTGATGAATCGCCTCGCTGCTTTAGGTGTTGAGTTGCCGCTGGCTGCCTTATTTACATCACCGTCACTGATAGCTTTTGCGGAGAGAATCAGTGCGCAGCGTAATGAGGAAAAGGATAATTTATCTGACATTATCCCCGTATCCCGTGACCGTAATAATAGTAGCCCTTTACCGTTGTCATTTGCTCAGCAGCGTTTATGGTTTTTGGCGCAGTTTGATGGGGTCAGTGATACCTATCATATTCCGCTGGCACTGTACTTGCGGGGTAAGCTTAATATTTCCGCATGGCAACAGGCGCTGAATCGTCTGTTTGCCCGTCATGAAGCACTACGTTCCGTCTTCATTATGGTTAACGGTCAACCTCAGGTTGAGCTGTTGCCAGCGGAATTGACTCTGCCAGTGAAGCAATACGACCTGCGTCATCTGCCTGATGTCGATAAGCAACTTAACATTTTGTGTACACAGGAAGCAGAAACACCGTTTGATCTTGCCCGTGGCCCTTTAATCCGTTGTGCACTCATACAGCGGGCCAATGAGGATTATGTCTTCTTACTGACTCAGCATCACATTGTGTCTGATGGCTGGTCGTTAGAGATATTGAAATCAGAGCTGAGTGCCCTTTATTCGGCTTGCCTGAATGAACAGCCTGATCCATTACCTCCTTTGGTAATTCAATATCCTGATTATGCCGCTTGGCAACGTAAAGTGTTCTCCGATGAAAAAATGCGAGCGCACAGTGATTATTGGCGTCGTACGCTGGCTGATGCGCCAGTATTACTGGAGTTACCAACAGATCACCCTCGTCCTTCCCGACAGTCATTTAGTGGCGGCCGGATACCGGTACAGATTGATGCTACGTTGGTACAGGAACTGAAACAGCTGGGACAGCAACATGACAGCACTCTATTCATGGTATTGCTGACTGCCTGGGCTGCATTATTGTCGCGTCTATCCGGGCAGGATGATCTGGTGATTGGTATTCCGAGTGCCAACCGCAATCGGTGGGATATCGAGCCACTGATCGGTTTTTTTGTTAATACGCTGGCATTGCGTATTGATTTATCCGGTACGGATTCATTCGGCACATTGGACATGGAGACGCTGCTTGGGCGTGTACGACAGACGACACTGAGCGCACAGGAGCATCAGGATTTGCCTTTTGAGCAAGTGGTTGAGATCGTACAACCACCACGCAGACCAGAACATACTCCGCTATTTCAGGTCATGTTTGCCTGGCAGGAGAATGACACGCAAGAGTGGAAACTGCCGGGCTTAGCGGTGACTCCCGTTGTACAGGGATACGATATCGCTAAATTCGATCTACAACTGGAGCTGACAGAAAAGGCGGGAGAAGTTGTTGGGGAACTGAATTATTCTTCTGCTTTGTTTGACCCTGAAACAATTGAAAGGCAGGTCGGCTATTTACAGACCTTATTGCAGGCGATGGTAAGCCATCCTCAACAATCCATCACTACCGTAGATATTTTATCACCTGCTGAGCGGACACTATTGCTGGAAACCTGGAATGCCCCTGTAGCGCCATATCCTGAACAGTTGTGCATTCATCAACTGTTTGAACAGCAGGTCGAACAAACTCCGGATGCCATCGCGGTAAGGTATGAAAACCAGACAGTAAGTTATGCTGAATTGAATGCCCGATCTAACCGATTAGCACATCAATTAATTGCATTAGGTGTAATTCCAGATCAGCTTGTCGCGATTTGTGTGACACGTTCACCAGAGAGAATAGTGAGCTTGTTGGCGGTGTTGAAAGCGGGTGGGGCTTATGTGCCATTAGATCCCGCTTACCCGGGCGAGCGTTTGGCTTATCTGCTCACTGATGTTGCCCCCACTATTTTGCTGGCGGATGATATTGGTCGGTCGGCTCTGGGTGAAGAAACCCTGAAAACACTGACTGTACTCGAGCCAAATACTCAGCCAAATCAGCCTGACAGTAATCCGTGTGTCCCTGAACTGACCTCTAAGCACTTGGCATATGTGATCTACACCTCTGGCTCCACGGGTAAACCGAAAGGAGTAATGATTGAACATCAGGGGGTGGTTAACCTGACGCTGGAGCAAAGTGCCCGGCTTAATATCAGTGCAACCAGTCGGGTATTGCAGTTTGCTTCATTTGGTTTCGATGCCAGTGTCTGGGAAATCATGATGGCGCTGAGTAGTGGGGCCATGCTGGTTATTCCGACAGAAACTATCCGGCAGGATGCACATCGCCTCTGGCATTATCTGGAAGAGCAATCGGTAACGCACGCGTGTCTGACTCCGGCTATGTTTCATGATGGCGCTGGTTTGCCGGAAATAGCCATAAAACCCACATTAATCTTCGCAGGAGAAACACCGGCTTCAGCCTTATTTAAGGCATTATGCGGTCGGGCTAATTTGTTCAATGCGTATGGCCCGACAGAAATCACCGTCGGTGCCACCATCTGGAACTGCCCGCCAGATTATACGGGAAGATTAATTCCCATCGGCAAGCCAACCGTTAACAAACGTATTTATTTGTTGGACAAATATGGTCAGCCAGTGCCGCAGGGTGCGGTAGGTGAGTTATATATCAGCGGCGTAGGTGTGGCCCGTGGTTATCTTAATCGCCCTGATTTGACCGCCGAACGTTTCTTACCGGATCCGTTTAGCGATGATGCTGATGCTCGTATGTATCGCTCAGGGGATTTAGTCCGTTATCTACCGGATGGCAATCTGGTCTTTGTTGGCCGCAATGACCAACAGGTGAAAATTCGCGGATTCCGGATTGAGCCGGGAGAAATCGAGGCGCATTTAACCGAACATCCGGCAGTCAGTGAAGCACTGGTACTGGCGCTGGGGGAGGGTCAGGATAAGCGTCTGGTTGCCTATATAGTGGCAAACAGAACGGATAACGAACTGGCCACCAGCCTACGTGAATATCTGAGTGCTATTTTGCCTGATTATATGGTGCCGGCAGCGTTTGTGCGTCTGGATGCCTTCCCGCTGACTCCTAACGGTAAACTGGATCGACAGGCGTTACCGGCTCCTGATCAACATGCTTTTGCCCGTCAGGTTTATGAAGCTCCACAAGGTGAAGCTGAATGCGCGCTTGCCACTATCTGGAGCGAATTGCTGGAGGTTGAACAGATAAGCCGGCATGACAGTTTCTTTGCGTTGGGCGGTCACTCTTTACTCGCTGTACGGATGATTGAACGTTTGCGAAATAGGGGGCTGGGCTTATCGATTCAAACACTATTCGAATCCCCGACACTCTGCATTCTGGCTCAGTCTCTGGTGCAACATTGTGAAATCACAATACCCGAAAACAGTATTACACCGGATACTACGACGCTGACGCCGGAAATGTTGCCGCTGATTGATCTGACTCAGCCTGAGATTGACCGTATAGTTGAACAAGTTCCGGGCGGAATTAGCAATATTCAGGATATCTATGGTTTGTCACCGTTACAGGATGGCATTTTATTCCACCATTTGTTGGCAAAAGAAGGCGATCCTTACCTACTGATAACCCAACAGGCTTTTGCGGATAGGTCTTTGCTGGATCGATATCTGAGTGCCGTGCAACAGGTCGTTGACCGCCATGATATTCTGCGTACCGCTTTTATTTGGGAAGGGTTATCCGTTCCGGCTCAGGTCGTTTGCCGTCAGGTTCCTTTATTCATCACAGAGCTAACGCTCGATCCGGCTGACGGGGCAATCAGTGACCAATTGTCTCAACGCTTTGATCCGCGCCAGCAACGTATTGACCTGAGCAAAGCGCCGTTGTTGCGCTTTGTCATTACTCAGAATACAGATGGCCGCTGGATCCTGCTACAGCTGCTGCATCACCTTATTGGCGACCATACCACGCTGGAGGTGATGAACAGTGAAGTACAGGCGTATCTGGCTGGTCGGGGAGATAGCCTGCCGGCTTCGACGCCATTCCGTCATTTGGTGGCACAAGCCCGGTTAGGAACAAGCCAGGCGGAGCATACCCGTTTCTTTACCGATATGCTGATGGCAGTGGATGAGCCAACGTTGCCGTTCGGATGGGCAGAAGTACACCATGACGGTTCGAAAGTGGCAGAGTCACATAGAATGTTAACGTCTGCACTGAATCTTCGTTTGCGTCATCAGGCCCGGCGTTTGGGTGTCAGCGTGGCTGCACTGTGTCATCTGGCCTGGGCGCAGGTGTTGTCGCGCACCAGTGGTCAGAAGCAAGTGGTGTTTGGCACGGTGTTATTCGGGCGCATGGCTGCCGGTGAAGGTGCCGATAATGGCATGGGGCTGTTTATCAATACTTTACCATTACGTTTGGATATGGATGAAACTCCCGTGCTGGAGAGTGTACAAATCGCCCATACTCGATTAGCGGGATTATTAGCTCATGAACATGCTTCACTGGCGCTGGCACAGCGTTGTAGTGGAGTCGCCAGTGGCACACCGCTGTTTAATGCGCTGCTGAATTATCGGCATAATACACAACCAGTCATGCTGGATGAAACCACCAGCGGAATTGAGCTTCTTGATGCACAGGAACGGACTAACTACCCGTTTGTGTTGTCAGTAGAAGATGGTGGTTCTGATTTGGGGCTGACTGCGCAGGTAATACAGCCATTTGATCCGGAAAGGTTGTGTGATTATATGCAACAGGCGTTGGAGAGCCTGACTGAAGCACTTGAGCAAGCACCGGAAATGCCAGTACAGATGTTGGAAATCCTGCCTGAATCAGAACGGAATTTGTTGCTACAAACATGGAACGCGACGGAAACCGAATACCCTGACCAGTTGTGTATCCATCAACTGTTTGAGCAACAGGTTGAGTGTGCACCAGACGCTACCGCGTTAGTGTACGAAGATCAATCTATTAGCTACGCAGAATTGAATGTTCGGGCTAACCGGCTGGCCCACCAGCTTATCGAACTGGGTGTTGTACCGGATCAGCGGGTGGCAATTTGCATGGCAAGTTCACCGGCGCGGATAGTCGGGTTATTAGCAGTATTAAAAGCGGGGGGAGCATATGTACCATTGGATCCGGCTTATCCGGGCGAGCGCCTGAACCATATTTTGTGCGATGCTGAACCGGCTATCTTATTAGCCGATAATACCGGACGCTCAGCGTTATCAGGCCAGACACAAGATGAGCAATCAGCACAAATGATTGCGCAGTTAATTGTACTCGACCCGAATTCATTACCCGAAAAACCGGATAATAATCTGCAAATCGCTGCATTAACCTCCAGTCATCTGGCGTATGTGATCTACACCTCTGGCTCTACGGGTAAGCCGAAAGGGGTAATGGTTGAGCATCGTGGGCTCGTCAACCTTATCCGGGATAAAATCAGCCAGTTCGGTATTCATCCCCATAGCCGGATGTTGCAATTCGCTTCATTTGGTTTCGATGCCAGTACATGGGAAATTATGATGGCATTGGGAAGCGGCGCCAGTCTGGTTATTCCGGATAATACTGTTCGTCATGACCCTTGTCGTCTCTGGCATTATCTGGAAGAACAGGCAGTCACTCACGCTTGCCTGACCCCGGCTCTGTTGCAGGACGGTGCTGATTTACCGGCATTGAAGATAAAACCGACTATTATTTTAGGCGGTGAAGCACCCAACCCGTTACTTATTCGGATACTGAGCCGTCAGGCAGCCGTATTTAATGCTTATGGCCCGACAGAAATAACCATTTGCGCTACTGTTTGGCACTGTCTGCCAGACTATCAGGGAGAGCAAATCCCTATTGGACGCCCAACTGCTAATACCCGGATTTATCTGTTGGATACCTGCCACCAGCCAGTTCCTTTAGGAGCTGTGGGTGAGTTGTATATTGGCGGTGACGGTGTAACGCGTGGTTACTTCAATCGTCCTGAATTGACGGCTGAACACTTCATTACAGATCCATTTAGCAATAAACCGAATGCACGGATGTACCGAACCGGCGATTTAGCCCGTTATTTGCCGGATGGTAATCTGGTCTTTGTTGGTCGCAACGATCAACAGATCAAAATCCGTGGATTCCGGATTGAACCGGGGGAAATTGAAGCCCGGTTGACTGAACATTCCGCAGTACGGGAAGCATTAGTTTTGGCATTAGGTCATGAACAGGATAAACGGCTGGTGGCTTATGTGGTGGCAGAAGCGGATGATGGACTGGTGAGTCTTCTGCGTGAACATTTGAGCACATTATTGCCTGATTATATGGTGCCGTCGGCTTTTGTGCGTCTGGATGCCTTCCCGTTGACCCCTAACGGTAAACTGGATCGCCGGGCGTTACCGATGCCGGGAGAGGACGCATTTGCGCGTCAGGTTTACGCAGAGCCACAGGGGGAAACAGAAATCGCACTCGCCGCTATCTGGCATGACTTACTGGGCGTTGAGCAAATCAGCCGATATGACAGTTTCTTCGCACTGGGTGGTCATTCATTGCTCGCAGTGCGCATGGTCGAACGGTTGCGGAGTCTGGGCTTAACGCTGGCAGTGCGTGATTTGTTTCAATCTCCTGTGTTGTCTGAACTTGCCCAAACCTTGACACAAAATCAGGGGGAAGGTGTACCAGCCAATGTTATTACACCGGAAACGACTGAACTAACTCCTGAGATGTTACCGTTAATTGATCTCACTCAGCCTGAAATTGATCACATCATTGAACAAATACCGGGCGGGATTGCCAATATTCAGGATATCTATGCGCTGTCGCCGCTACAGGATGGCATTTTGTTCCACCATTTATTGGCAAAGGAAGGTGACCCGTATTTACTGGCTGGCCAGATGGCTTTTGCGAACCGGACTCTGCTGGATCGTTATCTGAATGCCGTTCAACAAGTTATTAATCGGCATGATATCTTACGTACTGCTTTTATCTGGGAAGGGTTATCCGTTCCTGCTCAGGTGGTTTGCCGTCAGGCACGATTATCAGTGACTGAACTGACACTCGATTCCGTGAATGGGCCAGTGAGTAAACAGTTAGCTCAACGTTTTGATCCCCGTCACTATCGCCTTGATTTGGGGCAAGCGCCATTGCTACGTTTTGTTGTGGCACAAGAAACGGATGGTCGCTGGATTGTATTGCAACTGATGCATCATCTGATTGGCGACCATACCGCATTAGATGTGATGAGCCATGAAGTGCAGGCCTATATTGACGGACAAGAAAACAATCTGCCCGTACCGCCACCTTTCCGCAATCTGGTTGCTCAGGCTAGATTGGGAGTCAGTCAGGAGCAGCATGTTCGTTTCTTTACCGATATGCTGGCTGAGGTGAATGAACCAACGTTGCCATTCGGATTGACAGAAGTTCACCATGATGGCTCACAAATCACAGAATCTCACCGGATGTTAACCGCAGAATTGAATAATCGTTTACGCAATCAGGCCCGTCGACGGGGTGTCAGCCTGGCCGCCTTGTGTCATTTAGCGTGGGCGCAGGTGCTGGCGCGTACCAGTGGGCAGGAAAAAGTCGTATTCGGTACGGTGTTATTCGGGCGTATGGCTGCCGGTGAAGGTGCCGACAATGGCATGGGGCTGTTTATCAATACTTTACCGCTGCGACTGGATATGGATGAAACTCCGGTACAAGATAGCGTACAGATGGCACATCGCTGGCTGGCAGGGTTGTTGACACATGAACATGCGTCGCTGGCGCTGGCACAGCGTTGCAGTGGAGTGCAGGGCGGAACTCCATTATTCAGTACCTTGCTGAACTACCGCCATAATGCATTGCCGATGACTTCGAATGAAATCATGGACGGTGTTGAATTTCTTGGTGCACAGGAACGAACTAATTATCCGTTTACACTGTCAGTGGAAGATTTTGGCGAATCATTGGGATTAACTGCACAAATTGTTCAGCCATTTGATCCAGAAAGGGTATGTAGTTATATGCAACGGGCGCTGGAAAGTTTGGTTGAGGCGCTAGAACAGGCACCGGAAATACCTGTGCGGATGCTGCAAATTCTGCCAGAGTCAGAGCGGAATTTGTTGCTGCAAACATGGAACGCGACGGAAACCGAATACCCTGACCAACGGTGTATTCATCAATTGTTTGAGCAACAAGTTGAGAATACACCGAACGCCACCGCCTTGGTACATGAAGGACAGACAATTAGCTATGCGGAATTAAATGGCCGTGCTAACCGGCTGGCCCACCAGCTTATCGAACTGGGTATACAACCTGATCAACGGGTGGCAGTTTGCGTGAAGCGTTCACCATCAAGCATAACAGGGCTATTGGCAGTATTGAAAGCAGGGGGAGCATATGTACCACTGGATCCCGCCTATCCCGGCGATCGTCTGGTTTATATGCTGAATGATGCTGCTCCGCTGGTGGTATTGGCAGATAGTACCGGTCGGGTAGTATTGGGTGAGGAAGCTATCGCGAAATTAACGATAATTAACCCGGATGATATTCGGCCTGACCAACCGGATCATAATCCACAGGTTTCGGCGTTAACATCACGACATCTGGCTTATGTGATTTATACTTCCGGTTCGACGGGAATGCCGAAAGGCGTGATGGTTGAACACCGAGGATTCGTTAACCTTATTCAGGATAAAATCAACCAGTTTGCCATTCATTCTCATAGCCGGATGTTGCAATTTGCTTCATTTGGCTTCGATGCCAGTGTCTGGGAAATTATGATGGCTTTGTGTAGTGGAGCTACTCTGGATATTCCTGCTGATGCAGTTCGTCAGGATCCTCAGCTCTTTTGGCGTTATCTGGAAGAACATTCGATAACTCATGCCTGCCTGACACCAGCGCTGCTGCAGGATGGTGCTGATTTACCGGAGATAAATATCAGGCCAACCTTAATATTGGGCGGTGAAGCGCCAAACCCTGCACTAATCCAGACATTACGCAACCGGGCAACTGTATTCAATGCTTATGGCCCAACAGAAATCACAGTATGCGCTACTGTCTGGCGTTGCCCATCAGACTATCAGAATGGATTTATTCCTATCGGGCGTCCGACAGCTAATACTCAGATTTATCTGCTGGATCATGATGGACAACCAGTACCATTGGGGGTAGTAGGGGAGATATACATCGGTGGTGACGGTGTAACGCGTGGCTACCTCAATCGCCCTGATTTGACTGCTGAACGTTTTCTGGTGGACCCATTTAATCAGGCACCGGATGCACGAATGTACCGAACCGGCGATTTAGCCCGTTATTTGCCGGATGGTAATCTGGTTTTTGTTGGTCGCAACGATCAACAGATCAAAATCCGTGGATTCCGGATTGAACCGGGGGAAATCGAAGCCCGACTGACGGAATACCCGACAGTGCGTGAAGCTATCGTATTGGCGCTGGGTGAGGGACAGAATAAACGGTTGGTGGCCTATGTTGTGGCAGATAAGGATAGCGGGCTGGTTAATTCTCTGCGGGAATATTTGAGTGAGTCGTTACCTGATTATATGGTACCCGCCGCCTTTGTATGTTTGGATACTTTCCCGCTGACCCCTAACGGTAAACTAGATCGCCGGTCTCTGCCGGAACCTGATCAGAATGCCTTTGCTCATCAAGCTTATGAAGCACCGCGAGGAGAGGTTGAGATAACACTGGCTGCTATCTGGCGTGAATTACTGGGGATTGAGAAAATAGGCCGGCATGACAATTTCTTTGCACTGGGAGGGCATTCGTTGCTCGCTATGCGGATGATAAACCTTGCCGCAGATTGTGGTTTGATGTGTACATTGAATCACCTATTCCAATTCCCTGTGCTGGCTGAACTGGTATCAAAAATGACATTAGATCCACTGTCTCAACCGCAAAGCAGTGCGATACCCGTGCGCTCATCCGGAATGGAACCACCACTATTTTTTGTTCCCAGTGGTATGAATGACTACTCTTATGTTTTTGGGTTATCTCAATACATTAATCCCAGCTATCCGGTCTATGTATTACCCTGGCCTTCCGTCAATGAAGAGCAGGTATCAACTATTGAAGCGTTAGCCGACAAAATGATTACTTTTATGAAATCAGTTCAACCGGAAGGCCGATACCGAATCTATGGTTACTCTTCTGGCGGTGTATTAGCTTATGCCATTGCTCAGCAACTTTTGAATGCCGGTGAGACTGTCGATTTTCTGGGATTGATTGATACGCCTGCTCCTCACTGCTTTAAGCAGCAAATCATTCAGCCAAAACTCCAGTTCCTTGCTGAACTGGCAAAACAGTCGGGTGGGGAGCATGAAGAGAAGATAGCGATATTGCATCAGAAAATTGATCAGTTAGGTTTGGTTCAATTTATTGCCGCAGCACAGAAGTTAGAACTCTATCCGGCGAACCTCCGCCCTGATTTGATCGCAAGGCGTTGGGAACAGATGGGAAGTTATGTGCAAATGATTAAAGCCTATGAACCAGAAGTATTGGAGATAATGCTCCACCAATTCTACGCAACAGAGCCTTACCCGCAAATTCCTTTCGTTACAGAAACGCTATTACCTTCTTTAAGTATGGAGCCATCGTTAGGCTGGGAGCAGGTTGTACCTGACACTTTACTCCAGCTGACACCTGTACCGGGCGACCATTTTAGCCTGATGGAAGACAGCACGAATAAAGTTATTTTGGCTAAAATCCTAAGTATGGTGATGGCTATGAATTATGAAGCAGAAATGGTGTAATACTAGTGATGTTGCAGAAATAGCAAGCAACCATTAATAACAATAATGCCCGGTCAATAATATTTACAATGACCGGGCATCTTTTATTTAATCATCCTGGAATTATATGAGGTATGGCGACTAATATTGAATGTTAAAAAAGATAATAATTGACAGAGTAGATTTATGCTATAAATGTCTGATCGTTATCAGGCGGTAATAAATAATGATAATTTTCCAAAAAACATTCCAATCAACACAAAGAGGATTGATATGTTAACTTTTAATGAACGCGTTAATATAGGGATCAATATAACTAAAGAGAAATTAGCTCGTTATGATCCTTCTTTTGTGCAAATAAAAATGAGCGGAACCAATGACGCTGACGTGTACAATAAACTGATAAATGATATTAGCGAATTAAAATCAATGAGTCTAGTATTTAGACTTAATAATTTCGGTCCACATGACCCGGGTGGGGCGTCGATTGATGAGATTTCACCGGGAAAATTTGCAGAACCACAAACTTCTTGGATAGTAGATGGAGTATATAAAAATCTTGATTGGCCTTTTCGTGTAACTTTAGAGGAAGCATTTCAATTGAAATTGGAACATGGCTATACCTCATCGTTTTGGTACGCCCAAGCTCAAAAATTATTAGCACCTAAGCATACAATAGTTACGAAATCATGTTTTGTTTTTCTCCAATGTGACGAATCAAAAATTTTTATTGATGCATTGACTAAAGAAGTTGTAAAAAGATGAATAATCAAAATGTTATATTAATTCGTTAACCAAAGAAGTTAGAAAAAATCATCACTCAGGTTTACTTCTCAGATAGGTTTCTGTCGTATTAATATGACAGAAACCTAAATAGCTAAATCTGATGTCATTTTCTTATTTCCCGTAGATAAAAAATACTACAACATGTTGTATAATAAGCCCTTAAACATAGGGAGAGTTATGATTAAGCCTAGAAAAGTATAGGTAGTGCAGGTATAGTATTAATTCCAGAGTAAAGTAAGTTAATATTCTTCTTATCCATTTCCCTCACTTAATTTGATTGAATGACAATCTACAAATTATAGCAAGTGAATAATATTATGCCATGAAACAAAATATTATCTGGTATTATTTCGTTAATATAACCGAACCATTTTAGTTATTCGCAATAGTGAAATTTATTTTTTAAATTATTAGCTGAGATTACTCTTATTTTGGTGCTTGTTTAAAATTGAAAATATAATATATAAAATATTTCATACGCCTCAATTACGATGTATTGATAGACTCTTCCAGCCATGTGCTGATAATTTTTACCAAATTAATAGGCTGTTCAAGTGGCAGCATATGCCCGGCGTTATCAATAATACGTAATGTGGATCCTGGAAATTCACGTTGCAACGATTTCGCTTCTGCCAGCGTTCTCAATTCATCACAGGCTGAAGCGATGATTAATACGGGGTAATTACGAGGGCTAGATAAATAAGTTGGATTATCCCGTTGCAGCATTAA
Source organism: Xenorhabdus stockiae (assembly GCF_002632825.1). Taxonomy (GTDB): domain Bacteria; phylum Pseudomonadota; class Gammaproteobacteria; order Enterobacterales; family Enterobacteriaceae; genus Xenorhabdus; species Xenorhabdus stockiae. Next base: position 128,845 of record NZ_NJAJ01000002.1, on the reverse strand, counting down.
CTGGCGGATAAATACATCTGGTCCTAGCCGTAGGCTCATAGCACGGATGAGTTCAATAAAATACTGATTATTTTTATTATTACCATGAAGCGATGTCCGAATGGTAGTTAGGCTGAGTCCGTCAAAGAACCCATTTTTCACTATTTCTGCCGTGCGGAATTTTATTGCTTTCTGATTATCGCTGTCTGAAAAATTTGAAGTAGCAATGAGCACTAAGGCTTCGATCCTTTCTGGTACTAGACTGGCAATCCAGCGAGCAACGTATCCTCCTAAAGAAAACCCCACTAAAACAAATCGGTCTGGTGACATGGCGATATTATGAAGGGCAATTTCTCGAAGATTTTTCCCCAGAGAAATATCACCATAGACGATATTACCCAACGCAGATAATGCAGGTTCCATCTCTTGCCATAATGTTTTATCAGTCATAAGTCCCGGAATTAAAAATAGATTCACTTTTTCTCCTTGCAAACAATGATAAGCTCCGATAATCCTGCTCTGAGAATAAGTTTATCCGGATGACTGGATAGTTCTATTCAACCAACGCTTCATAATAAAATACTGTGGAAGGATCAGACCCTGAGCGATCTGCACGGGTCTGGATAATTTCTTATTGTAGAATGTGTTATGGAGCATTTAAGGTCTAACCGCAGTAACCTCTATCTCAACACGCCACGCCGGATTACCTAATTTTGCCACCTGAACAGTAGTGCGAGCCGGTAGATTAATGGAGTTCTTCTCATTGAAAAATTGAGAGTACCCTGCCATAAATCCTTTAAAATCCATATCTCCGTTAGTCTCTTTACCGCCGACCAAAAATACCTGCATCTTGACAACATCTTTCATTCCCAGACCAAGTTCCCCAAGGTGAGTCTGGATCTGTTTCAGGACACTGACGGTCTGCGCCTCCGTGTTACCATACGAGGAAAGTACATCATCTGGTGCATCTTTCTTTATTTTAGTCGGCACTTTTCCACTAAGGAAAATGATATTTTTGCTGTTACTGACTTCCACTGACTCCGAGATCGGCATACCTTCCAGTTTGTGGTAACGAACACTTTCAGCATGTGCGATCCCCCAAATAAAAGGAAGACATAACAGCATGTTTTTATAACGCATAATACTTTTTCCTTATGAATTGAATCGTGAAAGACTGAACGGAGCCGGATCAATAATCGGTGTCTTACCCGTTAGGATATCGGCTGTAACTTCAGAAGACGCAGGCCCTTCAGACATCCCCCAAATTGTTGCTGTATTAATGACAAGTCCAGGGTATTTTTCCACTTCCGAAATAATTGGAAGTTCGTCAGCAGTTGGGCTGACAACCGCTCCCCACCGTTCTACGATTTCAGAGTTTTTGAATACCGGGAATTCAGCTTTCATACGCTCAAATACGCCATCCAGATGCTCATTGTTTTGCGTTGCTGTCGCAATGCGATGTGTTTCAAATGGTGTAACCTCATCCAGACCCCACTGAGTCGCTATATTGAATGAGTTAAACAAATCTTCCCCGAGTTTGAATTTCAGTGGCAGCTCACCTCCACCCAAAAGGTGCGAAAATTGAGATCCTAATAGGAAACTGTCTTTCACAATAGAACTGGTGAAAATACGTGGCGCAACGGCGTAGGTTCCATCAGCCTGCTCGCGGAAGTGAATACCATTTGGCAGATGAACATTACCGCGAGGAGCTCCCGGGGCACCAGAAACCCGTTGTTGTGACAAATAAACATTCAGTGTTGGGATATCAACACCGAGATTTCCCATGAAGAGACGTGACCAAATACCACCAGCCAGAACAACAGATGGTGCCTTAACGGAACCTCTTTCAGTTACGACACCGGATACTTTCCCTCCAGCGGTTTCGATACCGCGTACCGCGCAGTGAGTGAATATTTTCACCCCGATTTTTTTGGCATACTGAGCCAGAACTGGCACTCCGGTTTCCGGATCGACACTCCCTGAATCCTCTTCGAATCCAGCAATTTTCCATGGTGTTTTTGCATTCGCCAGTCGTTTAGTTAATTCATTACCTCCAATAATTCGTGTGTTCAAAGGCGTACCAAAACCGGCTGTTTCTCGTGCGGATATGATCCAGTCAATAGAACGAGCTAAGTCCTCTTCACTCGAAGGAACCTCAACACGGCCCTGCGTTCTATAACTGGTATCTGCGCCAATCTTTTCATTCATTCCCCTCCATAGCTTTTTGCTGTAGTGGTGCAATGGGAAAATTTCAGGAGAGGTTTTGTAGCTGATAACCTGGCTGTAAGCACGGCCTGATTGTTCGCCCGCGATGGCACCTTTTTCAAACAGAGTAACGCTCATTCCTCTTTCCGCCAGATTGATAGCCGTCAGGACGCCTTGAATTCCTCCCCCAATAATCACAGCATCAGCTTCTTTCGGTAATTCCCCGCTAGTGCCATCTACGGGTAATGCTCTGGATTTAGTGACGATAAATTTACCGTCACGACGAACCATTGGAACTAAAGCTGAGGCTCCGCTAGCCAAGACACCCGCAGCACCTACTCCTAACAGCAACTTTCTTCGAGAGATTTGCATATTTACCTCGACTGCCCTTGAAAAAGGGCGTTAAGCAACACACTAAAACTCCAATCATTGTTCTGAAAGAGAGCGCTGACTTCAGTCCACACAAAGAAAATCAAGTCGTTGCTGAACTCGCCAACAAAACGCTTGATCCTTTGTTCGTACCTCGCCAAACCACGGAAGGAAAATCACGGAAGGAAAAACTACAGCGAAGAATACTCAATACGCGCTCTGTATCATTACGAAAAAAATCCCTGAATAATATTGATGGAGAGCACGTCATCTTCCACCACAAACCTATTCTATTGATTAACTATATTCTCTGATCTGCATTCGTCAACGCAGAACAATGTTTGATTTTTATGAAAAAGAGGGTTTAGTACCAAACTTGTGACAAGACCGCGGTTTTTAAATTAGTTTTTTATCGAGTGAGAATGCGGATAACCATATTAACAAACTTGCCATAGGGTGGACGTAGTAGATCTGTCAGTGACGGATTGTATTTGCGCAAAATAGGCATGGCCTTGGAAAAGGTTTTAAACCCTTCATACCCATGATATTGCCCCATACCGCTCGGGCCTACACCACCAAAGGGTAAACCTGTACATGCAAATTGATATAGCGTGTCATTGATGCAGATGCTACCTGCGACGATGTGCGATAAAGCCGCCTCAATGTACTTGTTATTTCGGCTAAAACAATAAAAGGCTAATGGGCGTTCATGACTTGCAATATAGTGGATTGCTTCATCATAAGAATGGTAAGTTTTGACTGGTATCAGGGGGCCAAAAATTTCTTCTTGCATAATGGTGCTGCCATCGTCTGGGTTCAGAACTAGCGTAGGGATGAAAACACGCTGCTTTAGTGCTTGTTCTTTATCAGTGAGGGGCATAAGTGGAATGGCCTGATGACCACGAGTGATCGCATCTTCAAGTAATTTGGTAAGACGCTGATACTGGTTGTCATTGATAATGCTTGTATAGTCTGGAAAATTATTTGGTTGGGGATAGCGTTTCGATACTTGTTCCTTAATCTCTGCGATAAACGGCTCAATGACGTTTTCCGGCAATAAAATGTAATCTGGTGCTATACAGGTTTGTCCTGAATTGAAAAGCTTGCCCGTTATAATGCGGGCCACCGCTTTTTTCAAATCAGCATCGGGAGCAATCAGTGCCGGAGACTTTCCGCCAAGCTCCAGCGTAACAGGGGTAAGATTTTGTGCGGCAGCTGCCATGACCTTTTTACCATTCGCCTTGGAACCCGTGAATAACAGGTGATCAAAGGGGAGGGCAGAAAAATCGACTGCAATATCTGCTCCGCCTTGTGCAATACTGACACGGTTTTCAGGAAAAATTTTACCGAGTAATTTTTCTAAATAGGCATTGGTGTGCGGTGTATGTTCGGAAGGCTTGATAAAAACATGATTACCTGCGGCAATCGCGGCTATTAATGGTATGAGAGTCAAATTTACCGGATAGTTCCACGGTGCCATGATACCAACAACACCAAGTGGAACATAGCGTATTTCAGCCTTTGCCGGCCATAATTGCCATCCAGCCTTGTATCTTTGAGGTTTTGCCCACTTTTTAAGAGAGCGCAAGCAAAGATCAATTTCATTCAACACAATCACCGCTTCTGCCATTATGCTCTCATGCCTAGAACGATGACCGAAATCACAAGAAATTGCTTCCGTCATTTCATTTAGGCTGGCTTTAAAATTTTTGCGGAGACATATCAAATCATCCCGGCGTTGTTTCTCATCAGGTCGATTTTGTTCCCATGCTTGACGCAGAGCATTAAATTGAGTGTTGATTAGTTTTGTCATTGATCTCGCCTTATCACTGAGCGGCTAAAACACCATTGAGCGATATAATAAGTGCTGAGTACCAAAAATGGGCTTAATGGAGTTTCAAAGTAAAAACGACCATAAGCGAGCAGGCTATCACTGATAGCAAAAAAAATACCGCCAATCGCCGCTGTATTCGCTGCATGTTGTGCTAAAGGAATTGGATTTTTAAATGGATAGACAATAGCTCTATTTACCGCTGCTCCAGCCATGAAAGCCAAAATCGTAGCATAAATAGCGACAGGAATTCTCATACCGTTAGGTAGATTATTCAACAGCCCGATAAATATTAATAATGCGATTATTATAAATATGATAAAGATCGCCAATATAATGAAAACCGTACGAATAATTATAAATTTTGAATGAGAAGAGTGATTTTTAATATCAGAAATAGAAATACTGTCGCAACATAGAGCATAAATGTAAGCGCAATGAGTGAGTAGAAAACAAAATAGGCCAGCCAAAAAATAGTCTTGCGGTAACATCAAAAAAAAGTCACCCCCTGCGGCAAATGCAAGCCCGAAAGCAATAGCGTTGCGGTAACGTATTGAGATAGGTGTGCGGATTAGTAGAATCCAAAACATTAACAGTGCCGTAGCAGTGGGTTTAGTCAGATAATGGAGCCAAATCCATGATGGATTTACAGATATACTAAGTAAAACACCAACTATGGCGCTGGCTGAAAGGAGCGTATAAAGTAAACCTATTCTGTTAAAAACACCATGTCGAGGAGTGCAATGATTTGATAGCATATGCCTCATCCCGCTGTTTCTTTCTTATTTACAGTATCAGAAAAACTATTACCTGCAACTAACAATTAATTTTGTTTATCTTTCTAAGATAATACTTTTAGGTGATATTCAATATTGTGCCAACATTACTGTTGCTGTTTAACTATTCCTATATTTCCCCCAACTTTTTCTTTTTGTGCCATTATCTTAAATTTAATAAGAGTATTGACCCTTTAATTGGATTGATGATACAGTTTTTTACCAATCGTTCCAGAAAGGAAGTTTTATATCTGATGAGACCAAAAGAATTCGATCTTGATGTAATAGCTAAAGCCGCAATGCACGTTTTTTGGCTAAAAGGATATGCGGGGACAAGTATTCAAGATCTCGTTGAAGGCACGGGGCTAGGTCGAGGGAGCTTGTACAATGCTTTTGGTAGTAAGCACGGACTCTATGAATTTTCCCTGCGGCATTATTATGAAATGACATCTAGTAATGTTGAACTTCTTGCTAAGGAGGGATCAGTAAAAGATTTGATTCAACAATTATTCATGAAGATAGTCTTGGAAGAGCTAAATGATACTGAAAACTTAGGGTGTATGGTGGCAAATGCTTCTTTGGAAATGGCCCGCCATGATAATTGTATTGCTGACCTAGTCGCTATGAATTTGAGTAGGATGGAACGCGCACTGAGCACACTGATACTTCGTGGTCAAGCGATGGGCGAAATAGATCCAACTAAAAAACCCATCGCTTTGGCTCGATTTATTGTCAGTATAATTCAAGGAATTAGAGTTGTCAGCAAAGGCGCTTCTCGAACGGAGCAATCTGAGAGGCTCACTGATATTGTTGAGGTTGCAATGAGCGTAATCGAGAAATAGCCATTTTGTGAAACAAAAAAATTTGCAAAATTTTGGAATGACCGTTCAAGAATGAGTGCTTGTTTTAAATTTTTAATCATATTGTTTAATAATGCATCGAATTTAAGCAGGTGAAATAAATATCTCATATACAAAAGGATAAAGTTATGTCTCAAGTAGTACAAAAATGCGTTAAAAAAATTGCGGTACTTGGTGTAGGTATTATGGGAACAGCTATTGCCCGGAATTTACAAAAGAATGGTTTTAGCGTCAGCGTATGGAACCGCACTTATGAGAAAGCAAAGGCCTTAACAGAATTTGGGATATCAGTATATGAACAAGTAGAAAATGCCGTTGATGATGCAGATATCATATTAACCATGCTTAAAGATGGAAATGCAGTATTAGAATCTATGAATCTTGCACTACCTAGTTTATCTAAAGACACAATATGGATTCAGGCCAGTACAGTTGGTATTGCAGCGAATGAACGACTTGAAGCCTTCGCTGCTGAAAATGGTCTTAAGTATTTTGATGCACCAGTTCAGGGTACGAAAGGTCCAGCAGAACAAGGTAAGTTAATTATTATTGCTTCTGGACCACTGCTTGATCGTGATCTTGTTCAGCCAGTGTTTGATGTTATTGGTCAACGTACAGTGTGGGTTTCAGAGCAAAGTGGTGTGAGTAGTAAGCTTAAACTTGCTTTAAACAGCTGGGTTTTTGCTTTAACACATGGGATCGCGGAAAGTTTATCTATTGCTGAAGCTATGGGAGTAAATCCATCACTTGTTATTGATGTGCTCAAAGATGGTCCTATGGATAATATGTACTTCCAGCTTAAATCTGCTGCAATAATGTCTGGAAATTATGAGACTAGCTTTTCTTTGGATAATGCGATAAAGGATGCTGAATTAGTTGTCGATGCTTCTAAACGAGCTGGTGTGAAAGTTGATGGCGTTGAAGCCGGGCTCGAGCGCTTCAAACGAGCACAAAAAGTGGGCTATGGTCATAAAGACATGATCGCAACTTATTTTGCCAAGTAATTATAAAAGTGTCTGATAAGAGGAAATAATGAAAAATTCACTTGGCTATCATGTAACAGCAGAAACTTTGGGTAATGTTGAAAGGGTTCCGATACTCAAGCTTCTAGCTTTCACCTTAGCGGGTTTTATCACAATTATGACTGAAACAATGCCAGCCGGCTTGTTATCACAAATCAGCCAAGATCTTAATATTTCTGAGTCCCTTGCTGGACAGCTGATTTCCGTATATGCGTTGGGGTCAGTAATTGCTGCGATACCTATTGTTGCTGCCACTCGTAGTTGGTCGAGAAGGCCTCTATTTTTGTTGGCAATTGGTGGGTTACTTGTATTTAACTCTCTCACAGCGCTATCTTCCAGTTATGCGATTATATTAGGGTCACGTTTAATTGCCGGGATGTCGGCTGGAATTATTTGGGGAGTGCTTGCGAGATACGCCAGACATATGGTGCCAGTGCATCTTCAGGGTAGAGCACTGGCTATCGTAGGAGTGGGTCAACCTATTGCCCTCTGTTTCGGAGTACCTTTGGGGACATGGTTAGGAAGCCTATTTGATTGGCGCGGCGTGTTTTGGGTTATGTCAGCACTCGCGTTAATATTAATAGGTTGGGTGAGTACAACACTTCCGAATTTTTCAGGACAAAAATCCACCAATCGCCAGTCGGTGAGGAAAATATTCCTTCTTCCCGGTATTCGTTCGGTATTGTGGGTTATCTTTTTGTGGATATTGGCGCACAATATTCTTTATACTTTTATTTCTCCCTATCTGAAGTCAGTTGGTCTCGGGAATCATGTAGACATGGTTCTGCTATTGTTTGGTATTTCATCAACCTTGGGGATTCTGATCACCGGTGTTTGGATAGATCAAGCATTACGCTTACTGACAATGTTTAGTCTGACTGGCTTCGCTTGTGTCGCTATTTTGCTTATTGCAGGAAATACTCACGTCTGGATAGTTCTTTTAGGTATTACGCTTTGGGGCATAACTTTTGGTGGTGCTCCAACATTGTTACAGACAGCAATCGCTGATGCTGCTGGTGATGATGCAGATGTTGCCCAATCGATGTTAGTGACAGTTTTTAATCTTGCTGTTGCTAGTGGAGGGTTAATCGGAGGAGGGTTACTTCAACAGATAGGACCTTCATCATTTGCAATTACTATGTTTGCTTTGGTAATACTGAGTATTTTAGTCGTTTTTCAGGCTAAAACTTATGGATTTAAACCCGGACCTCGGGGTTAAGACTAACACTATATATATGCCTTGAATTGTGCGGGAGGCCCAAAGTTATACATCGGGATGCCAGCTACAATGAGATCAGCACATAACACTTCGTCGATCAATACATCACTCATTCGAAGTTCTTCTTTCATCCAGTCCTCACGGGCATGCTCTGGAGTGAAAGCTGCATGTATCCATTTACCAGTGACTGGCGGTGGTGCTTTTTGACCCACATCTCGGTAAAGCACTTTCGTTTCGGGATGTAAGCTCAGCCATTGTTGTACGAAACGAGCGCTCAAGCGACGAGTATGCGATCCGTGAGAAGTTTTGTCAGAACGTCCATCGCGTGCACTTGCATCAATGTGTAATAGTGTAGTCATGTGAGTTTAAGCCTTTACAAATGATATTTATTCAAGTATCACTAGTTTCTACTCAATTGTAATGGCTGACAAACGATCTATTTTCAACTAATAGATGATATAATATCACTTATATATGATTAGACGACTCCCTTCTCTAACATCACTTCGTGCCTTTGAAGCCGCAGCGCGTTTGCGGAGTTTCAAAAGGGCAGCTGAGGAATTATCTGTCACTGCGACGGCGATAAGCCACCGAATTCGGGTCTTGGAAGAGTATCTCGAATGTTCTTTATTCTTACGCAAAGTACGAGCGGTTGAATTAACACCAAATGGACTTACACTATTTACTGCGGTGCATAGTGGTTTCGAAACTATCTCTACAGCTATTAAACATATACAAAAACCGCGTCGGCAATCAGTCATGTTATCTACGACACCTGCATTTGCCACCAAATGGCTTATCCCTCGACTATCATTGTTTCAGGAGGCACATCCTGACATTGATCTACATATTCATACATCCAACACGCCTGTAGATCTCAATTCCGGTACAGTAGATTTGGCGATTAGGTATGGTTTTGGTCAGCACGCAGGTGCAGTCGGTACATTGCTTCTTGAGGATCATTTTGCACCTGTCGCTAACCCAACACTCCTTAAGACAATAAATCAAGATATTTCACAATGGCCTTTAATTCATTTCGATTGGCATCGTACTTTACCGATAGATCTAACATGGAGTGCTTGGGCTCAAGCTACTGGGCTTAAATCATCTGATTTGTCCACCGGTATTCGGTATTACGAGGAAAGTCATGCTATACAAGCAACTATCGCAGGTCAGGGAGTGGGATTGTTGAGCTTATTATTAATCGAGGAAGAACTAAGGCTAGGGGTATTGCAGATTGTTGCCGAACCTTCTCTAAAGGGGATGGCTTACCATGTTCTTAAAAGCAATCAGGATCCAGCATCCGAAGCTGCTACTATTGTGGAAGATTGGTTATTATGCATCGCTCATCAGACTCGGTGAATATTATGAAGTAGCAGAATTGGGTCATGTATTCAAGGCGTTGTTCTTCATCTAAAATGCCTATTTTGCGAGATAACAAGTATGGCCACAGTAGAAGTAAAATGTCGATTTTGTCACCAGACGAAGGACATTAAAAAATAGGGTATTGGCAAAGGTGGGCACCAACATTATCGTTGTTTATCCTGTCATCGTACTTTTCAGCTCGATTATTTTTATCGCGCTTATCAAGCCGGAATAAAAGAACAAGTCGTTGATCTGGTTATGAACAACGCTGGTATTCGTAATGCTACCCGGACGCTACATATCAGCATCAATGCTGTTGTCCGCACGTTAAAAAACTCTAGCCACGATGCGTAACGACACTCCCGTTGGATAAAGTCGAAGTTCAGCTCATTTGTGAAGTTGACGAAATGGGGTCATTTGTCGGAAATAAAAAATGTCAACGCTGGTTGTGGTATGCCTGAGAGCCTCGTCTGAGGCGTATCATTGCTCATACATTTGGAACGAGAAGCAAAAAAACACTCAAGAAACTGCTCAACAAGCTCGCATCGTTCAATGTTATTTTCTGATGTACAGATAATTTCAAGGTTTACAACCTATTACTAAAAAGCCAGCATCTTGTTGTAAAAACTTTCACTCAACGTATTGAGCGGGAGAATTTGACATTGCGCAACCGACTTAAGCGGCTCAATCGTAAAACGGTGGGTTATTCTAAGTCGCCGGAAATACATGATAAAATCATCGGCACTTTCATTAAAAGTGAATACTATATTTAATACAAATCAACAGATTAAATCTATGATCTTTGAAGGGCGTTTGGATAATGTGATAACGTTGTAACCGCTAAATTAACGTGATACAGAATTCTGAACGCCCTCTTAATTTATAAGATTAATTTATTTAAATTCTATCTTAATTTATGAGATTAGTTTATTTAAGGGTTTGTTTTATTATTGAAGATAGGTTTTATAATTTTCAGATGATTATTTTTACTCTTAACTCATACTAATAATATCGGATAATAAAAACTTAAACCATTAATTAGCTAAAATTGAAAGCTAGCTATGTGTCACATAATCTTTAATAAATATCTTCTTTAATTGAATCGCATTAATGCTAACGTGATGCTAGACTTTTATGGTGAGTTGAAATGACATAGCCGCTCCTTTATAACTTTAAGTCGTCAAAAATAGAGAAATAAAGGAATAAAAGGCTATGTCACAGCAAGATTTTATCATTTGGATGTTTTGTTGGGTAGATGACAATTTAACGCAGTTACAGCAAGGTAGGCGATTCAGAAGCCGGGGATATCCGCCTAAACTGAGCGATGCAGAAGCCATCACGATGGAAGTGGTGGGTGAATTTTTAGTATTTTCAACAGATAAAGGCATTTGGACGTACTTTAATAGCCACTGACGCGAATGGTTTCCGGGGCTAGGTTCACGCGCCAATTTCGCTAAACAGATTTCGAATCTTTCGGCTACTGCAAGAAAAGCTGGCGAGGTTATTGGGGGCGCTCGACAGCGCCGGTACATATTATCGACGGATTTCCGCTGCTCATCTGTGGATTCAAAAGAGCAAAAGGCTGTGCCAACTTCAAAGGACAAGCCGATTATGGGCCGCCAAAAACGAAACTGACTACGGCTCAAAGGACATCTCATGATAATGAAATCTGCGTGATAACCGGGTTTACACTGATGCCCGCTAATATCAATGAGCGTGAAGCAATCTGGGATGTGCTCGGCTCGATAAAAGACTGTTTGCTGGGTGATAAAGGGTATTTAAGCGTTGAATTTAAACAGGAAAGGAAAGCAGAGGGGATTGAAATGATTACCCCGGTGCATGCCAATATGGATGATCCCATCTGTTATTAATTGTGTAGCTTAAATGTCATATTCAATTGATTTTTGTAAAGTAGATAAATCTTTTTCCACTTAATTTAAGGTAATTATCATTTAATAAATAAGTTTATATGAGGATGTATTCATTCTCATAGGGATTGTTTTTCCGGAATTTTCCTCCGAATTATTTATACGGTTATTGAGTATTTATTTTGATAAAGAAAATAGTAAGTTAGAGAGATGAAATCCAAATGAAAACGCATATTCTACATTTTGACCTAGCTCAAAGTCATTTACATACCCAATCCAGTAAATTAAACCTTTGGGTTGGTGAATATAATATACTGTTGCAAGAACATGATGAGTCAAGTTTAGCCAGAGCAGCTGGAGAAAATCCTGCAATAGATATGGTTCTGCGTTACGGTTCACACAATATTAGCCATTTTGCGGAGGTACCTGAACACTGTTTTTTACCCCATCACGTTACGCTAATTAAAGTGGTTGGTGATAAATCCGGGCCTTATCGTTCTTCATTACCGGTTCTTTATCATCTTTCTTATCATATTCCCAATGCTCATTTACATCGTTATGCCAAACGTAACATAGAAAAACTGGCAGTAAATAATATAGAGATGGTTTTGCCGGGTAAACTTAGTTCTCTTGGTGTTAATAGCCAACATTTAGCGCGAAATTCTATTAATTGCGGCGATTTGTGGGTTGCGACTAATGAAGTGAAAACACCGTGGGATGTTGCTTGCTCTATTGTGTTTTCCCATCCGGAATTGTCTAACAGTCAGGCTTATGCAGCATCAATTGTCATGAATGCACATATTGCCCCACCGCAGGCAATAGACCCACTGCAATATAACCGAGTTTATGAACTGGCTATATCAATATCGAGTCAGGGACCCGCGACAGAGACAGGTGGTTTTGCCACTTATGGCCAATTGGTTGCCCCTGATGGCAGCGCAATGTTTTACGAATTTGACTGGGTAGGTCAAGACGGACAGGTGATTTTCGCCGAAGGTGATCCGGTGATGCAATATAACCTATCGGATGAAACGGAGAATTATTCTGGCTCGCCAGCATCTAATGCGCTGAAAACTTCGCATAATGATGGTCGTCTGCAAAATCATAATTGGAGTGTCAGCCAAAGTGCGTCTCTGGACGTTGCTGAATTCAAAGATCAGGCAACAGCATTGGCTGTTAAGCGGGACACGGACACCAAGCAAATTTGGACTGCCACCAACCGTACTCCTAATCACGGTATAGATGTGTATGCCGACAGCATCCGTTACGATAGCAGCCAAAGTAATTTTTCCATTGATTTTAAGAACAAATACTTACGTCAGCTAGGTGTCTATATTCAGTTCTTTAAAGACACTAAGATGGAACAGCCGATCGATAATCCAAAGGTTGACGGTAATTGGCCGTTTTATTTCCCTCAAGAGCTGGCTGCGTTATTCGAAACGCCATCACAAAAGGCCCTGGGTGTATTGGCTAATGTCAATACGATCATGGGGATCCCGATGCCCACGGATCCCACTAACTTTGGCTTGCTCTGGCCGGCTGAAGCCCAGGCAGCTAAATTTTTGTTTGGCGGCCTGGGAACCTCCCGGTGGGAGAACCCGATTGTTTGGCCGGGTGTGATTTTGACCGGTATGTTCCAATACGCTATTCCGACCCTGATGATGTTAGCTGGGGCCATGGTAACTAACAGCCAGTGGTATAAAGCTTTTATTTCTAATAAGGATAACGTTACCATACTGGCCAATATTGCTTTCCCATTGATTGTTGGTCGCGCCGCTACCGGTTCACCGTTATTCAATACTAAAAAGGTGCTATTCAGTTTAGCCAATATTGCCATTGGTATTCTGGCTGAAAAAGGGATGGAAAAGTTAGCGACTTATGTTACAAGCCAGATAGCAGCTAGTGCGGTTGCGCAGGCGGTTCCGGTGGTGGGTTGGACGTTCCGGCTAGCTGCGATTACGCTTGATGGGGAACAGATCGCTGTAACCACGGATGAATTACTTTCCTCGCCCGCCACATTGGAAGTGGATATCAAGCGTCAGATGACACTTGTTTTTACTCTGCATCCTGATCCTGCTCATGGTGAAGTGGGCCGTCCGGAAACCGCAATCTGGCCGCCGGTGGCAGTACAGTGTCAGGTGACCGTTGAATATACCAACGGCACCTACTATACCCAGACTATTCCATTACCCGCGACAGGTTCCAATACACCACTATCTTTTAATTTCAATTCGATTGGCTGGGGTGGAACACTCAAAATCAAGGCTAATGTCTATTCAGCCACTGGCTGGTTAGCGGGGAGCTATACCAGTGAGCTGCTGAATGCGCAGCCAGATGACCCTAATGAAGGCATCATGCGCGTCAGGGGTAATATAAAAGAGATGTTGGTGCCGCTGACTCAGGTGACTCAATACGAATATTGGCAACAGCTGTCTTACGATAGCGGTAAAAAAGAGTACCAGTGGATTGAAGGCAGCGTGCCGTTGGAAACCCAGTCTTCAACCAATTGTAGCAATGTAGGCAATAACATCTGCAAGCTGGTCAATATGACAATCCTGAATTCAGATTATCAGGTTGGTTATTGTTATCAGGCTTCTGGTCAGGATATTCCACTGGAAGATCCATTAAGCCCACCCAATAGCGGCCAGATGTACGTGTTGCAAAACATTTCCACTTTGAGCAACGAGTCGTTGAATGAGCGTCTGAAATTATCTGCGTTAGGTTTCAAAGTACAACCACTGATCAGTTATAACAGTTTTGGCGAAGGACCGGACAAAAAAACCATCACGCCTTATAACTTTATTATTGATTCACGGTTTGGTGAATATCACTTACGTCGGGTGGACCTGCGTGATGGCAGCCATAATTTTGGTTTGACGGATAATCCGCTTTCGTGGGGGACTTTCACCATTCCACATCTTGATGCGATGGTGGTTCACCCGAGCGGCTATGTCATTGCTGTCAGTTGGCAATATAGCAAGATGCAGATCTTGGCATTGGGTGATCAGGGCTATCCGGATGATCAGGCTCCAGCGGCACAGATTGTCTCTGGAGAAGGGAATCGGCAAGGGCTAACCCATGGGCCAATTGCCCTAACCGTAGCACCAGATGGCCGCATACTATTATTGGAGACAATCAATACCCGTATTCAGGCGTTTGATACTAAAGGGAACCCATTCCCGAGTTTTGCGGGTGCAACACTGTTTCAACTTGCTACCGCTGATTATCAGGCAACACTGGATGCTCAGGAGTTTTCCCCGGCATTACAACAAGCATTTCGTGAGCAGGGGTTGACATTCCTGTTCAGTAACAGTTATCCAAACTTTATACGTTCGCTGAATGCTGGAGTACTGGACGAGCAGATTATTGCCACCTTTGCGCAAGATGGGATCTATCTAAGTTATAACCAGACCGCAGACGGTAATATTGACCCAGTTGGCAGCACAACAGTTGACGTGATACAGCAAGGGCAGAGCTGGTTCGTAAATGATCCGCAGAAACCCGCGACTTACACGTTGACCGCTCAGGGACAAACGGTATCTGTATATAACGATTTGAGTAATGTACGGGTTATCGCTATCGGTCAAGGTGTCAAATGGCAAATTGATGATCTTAGCAGCGCTCGATCCTGGCTGTTAACTCTTAATGCAACGAATCCTGCTCAGATTACGCTAGCGGATTATCTGTCCTATATGCCACTGAATAAGCCAGCCGGGATTAGGTATCTGGATATTGCGGTTGAGGCGAAGGGATATATTTATGTCTTGTCATACCGTAACGAAGGGCGGGATCCAACGGATTATATCCTTGATATCTATAATCCTGACGGTACTTTCCTGGTAACTGTCCCTGATTCGACATTAGTGCCTGATCCAGCTAAACGCCAGCATATTGTTGCTGGACATCTGGCGATAGATTCGTTCCGTACTCTGGTGGCGATGAATTACGGCAAATTCTTGGGTGAAAATCAACGTACCCAACCACAGATCAGCCAGTGGACGCCAACTACACCCATATTCGATCTGGGTATCGAACAATTACCGATATTCCAGCAACACGATATGGATAAAATCCGCGCAGTTTTTGCTGACAACAAACACCCTCTTAGTAACAAGGCAACGATCGAAACTATCAATGAAAATGGTTATTTCATCATTAATGATGTTAGTACCTGTTACCCAGTTATTTGCACCGTGGATGGCGATAATCAGCAGATTATTTCTGCTTACAGTTTTCCGGAGACAATTATGCCATTAAAAAATTATAGCTCAGGATTTAAAGCGGTTTTGCAATTATTAGGTATCCCAGAGAGCGATGTAACGGAGAAAGTCGTTGTTGCATCTTCGTCGCAAGGCTCTTTACGGCCTGACGACCCACAGTCACTGGCTCCTTCTTATACGGCAGAAGTGTCGTCAGCATCTGAGCTATTGACCCTTTCTGGTATCCCCTCTGTTGAAGCGCCGATATCCTTTCCGGCAACTGTTGATGTTTTTGCGATTGCTGAACTGGAGATTGCTGATGACGGGGTTCTGAACATAAGCAATCCAACTTCAAGACCGATAGTGGTGGTGGTTGACACTTTGGCGCTTAAGCAAGGTGGACAACTGATATGTGACGCCTCTGTGATTCTAAACGTACAAATTTATACCAAAACTCAGGAGAATTCCCATGAATAAAATGAAAACGGTTAACGAAACTTTGGCTGAATTGCGTGAGCATTATCATTTGACCGGTACCGGGCGACAGCCAAAGCAATTGAACACTTCGGACTTTGACGGGCCGGTGATATTTTCTAACGACCCGATAATTGCCACTGTGCCACCCGCGTTTTTTACCGTACAAACCATACAAGAATTGAAGGAACTTGGGGGTGTGCCTGACAGTGAGTATGGACCAGGCGGAATGGAACCCCACCATCCGCTACCTGAACCCTATTCTGCTGAACGGTTGGCAAATGTCACCGGTAATCATGCTGATATATGTAAAGCTTTCCGCGCTTATATCTATGGTTATTCTCCTTTGGTCAAAGATTATGAAGATATTCTGAACGCTAAACGTTTCCCGATGAAAATCGCGTTATACAGTGGTGAAGATATCGTTATTACTGCCAGTAATCCATTGATTATTAAAAGTAAAGAGAGTCACGGAGAACCTGTTGGCATAAATTTTAATAAGATAACAATTCAACCTGGCGGTCGTATTATTTCTTTCACCAATTGCAGGATTCAGGCGAACGAAATAATCATAGTTGATACCTGGCATAAAAATAATAATAACTCGAACTTTGTAGATATTGGAGGGAACGGAGGCAATGGCGGGAGCGGAAACAATGGCTCCAATGGGAAAGACGGCAGTAATGGTAACCCCGGTAAAGATAATAAATACTCCTGTGCAATGGAGGCTACGTCAGGTACTGCGGGTAGCAGTGGTACTGATGGCGCCAGTGGAAGTGACGGCGAGAAAGGAGAGGATGCAGGGGATGTCAATATTACAACCGGTATCATCAAAGGCTTTGTAAAGTTGTGGACACAAGGCGGTAACGGTGGTAGCGGTGGTGATGGTGGTAACGGTGGTAACGGCGGTAACGGTGGTAACGGCGGTGGCTCTACCCGCGAATGCAGGGCTGGATACGGCGGTAGTGGCGGTAATGGTGGCAATGGTGGTGCCGGCGGCAATGCTGGTGCCGGCGGTAATGGTGGTAACATCTATTTTACTTACGTCAAAGAAGAGGACGCAGACTTTAAAGCCTATGTACTTGGCGGCGAAGGTGGTAATGGTGGCAATGGTGGTATCGGTGGTGTCGGCGGCGTCGGCGGTAGTGGTTATTCCAGTGGTAACACAGGTAAAAATGGTACACCGGGGAGCGCAGGAACTGCCGGAAAAGCAGGTGCCGTAGGCACAATTTATGTCAACGGCAAAAAACAATAACCGCAAGGGGGAGTCATGGTCGTAGATATTCAAATTTTGGGTACTAATGGCGTGAATGGTACCGATGGAGCCAATGGCGCTGATGGTCAACGGGGGGTTGATGGTCTGAATGGCTCTCGAGGCAAGCCACCCACTGCCGGTGGCAATGGTAGTGATGGTCAACCCGGTCTGAATGGCCTGGATGGTCAAGCAGGTTCTGGCTGGTGGTTTGCCCTGCGTTGTCATCGTTTTGACGTGCAGAGCGAGGTGCGTATTAGTAATAGTGGTGGTAAAGGTGGTAATGGTGGTAAAGCGGGTGATGGCGGTAATGGTGGTGATGGCGGTAATGGTGGTGATGGCGGTAATGGTGGCCGTGGTAGTTCATTATCGTCAGGGAAGCCGGGTGGTATCGGCGGTAACGGTGGCAATGGTGGAAATGGCGGCAATGGTGGGGCTGGCTGCGATGGCGGTAATGTTTGGGTCAGCTACATCCAGACTAGCTTACCGAAACCAATATCTGCCACCTCTGATGGCGGGGATGGCGGCGTCGGACAGCCAGGTGGCGCAGGGGGGATTGCTGGGCGCGGGGGGGTAAATGGTGATGGTTCACATGCACCCAATGGGGGAGTTGGCACTGGCGGTATTAGCGCCAAGGGTGGTCAGGCCGGTAGAGCTGGAAAGACTTATATAGTTAAATCAATAGGATAATGACATGAATGAATCCAGATCTTTTGCCGGTAAATGGCAATTTGCAGCGGCTTCTGGCCAACTGATTACTGTTCAGGAGGATGGTACGCTTAGGCTGTCAGCCAAGCAATCAGGGGCGATAAATCAAATGATTAATGCTTATGGCATAACTAGCTTTTGGTTACAGGCTGGCAATGGTCAATACCTGGCCGCGAGCGGAAATACTCCTCAAGCTAATCAACCGCGCACTGGTACGGTTGCTGAGATCCAGTTGGAAGAGGTTGGAGGATCTGGATTTCGCCTGCGTCGTATCAGTAGCAGTGGTGACAGTTATTTGGTGGCACAACAATCTGGGCTGATTTGGCAGGCAGTCACTGGCAGTCCGCCTCTGTCAGCCCAATTTACTCGTACTACCGTGACAAAGGACCTGGAATTCCTCAAAGAATGGGGAGCAATGGGAGCCGATCTGCGTTTTGCTTATCTCGCTAAAGAGAATTTGAATGAAATGGTGATGATGGCCGTCGATTTGTCCAATGCTGACCTGCATGGTTCGACATTGCTTGATGCTGATTTAACTAATATCAAAGTTGATGATTGTAATTTTAATGGTTGTGACTTAAGCAAGACTGATCTAACGCATATTCATGGTAAAAATGCGCTTTTTGAAAAGTGTATCGTCGGTAGTGATACCAATATGCCTGACGCTGAGCTACCGAACGCCATTTTCCGTGGCTGTAAGAGCAGTGGTGGTAAGCCGATATTGAATCGTCTAAAAGCGCCCGGTGCGGATTTCTCTGGAGCGTTGCTACCTTCTGTAATAATGGAGAATGCTGATTTATCTCAGGCGAATCTGGTTAATGTTGATCTCAGCGGAGCTAGTCTGGCTTCCTGCAATTTTACCGCGGCGATCATGACGTTGGTGAATTTGCAGAATACCACTTTGCAGACCTCGAATTTTAGTCAAGCCACGTTAGTGGGGACGGATTTTACCGGGGCGAATATCAATCATGTTAATTTCAGTGGCGCAAATCTGACCAACGCACGGTTATCGTTAACCACCGGTTATAGCCAGCTTAACCTCAGCGACAGTACCTTATTAGCGACGGTGCTGACAAAGATGAACTTGGTTGATGCCACGATTACCGCTAAAACAGATTTTACTCAGGCGCAGATGGATGGCGTTAATCTGAGCCGCCAGAAGCTGGATCAAGTCATATTCCTGATGGCGTCGATGAAAAAGGCAAATCTGGATTTTACGTCACTGAATGGCGCAGTTCTGGTCGGTGCTAATCTGGCCGGTGCTACTGTTCTGGGGAATGTCTCTTTAGTTGGCGCGAATTTATCTAATGCGAGTCTGGAGAATGTTAATTTAACTGGTGCTCAATTTGGTGCTTTATCCACAGTGACACATTTGGATAAAGCCGATGCTCAGACACTGGATAATCAGCAACTGCCTGAACGGTTACGTCAAATGTTGTATCAGGGAAAGATATTGGTTAATGGTCAGGCAGAGGTGTTGGTTCGTCAGCCGGGCCAGAACTGGCTGGTGGAACATGATGGTAAACCGTTATTTATTCACTATCAGGATGGGCAATTAAACGTTGCGCAAGATAATGGCGGTAATGCGGCAATTCTTGCCAACACATTTATGCCTAATGCTATCCTGACTGGCGCTAATCTGTACGCAGTTGATATGTCTGGCGCTCATTGGTACGGCAGTAACGCCAGAGCCGATAACGCCAATTTGGAACAGGTCAATTTGTCGAATGCTAACTTAGCGACAATGAATTTCACTCAGGCTCGATTGTTTGGTGCGAATTTGTCCTATGCTAGTCTGGTGAATACTGATTTCAGCAAGGCAATGTTAGAACCCACCGAAGGTCTGAAGCCGGCATCTCTGGCCTTTGCTTCAATTCAAGGCACTATCTTTACGGAAGCTAAATTGACCGGCGCTAATCTGACCAATGGCGCGGTGGCTTTACCGTTTGAGGAAACAGGCAATAAGTTAACAGGTGTACCTTTATTCAGTGCGGCGCTTGAGCTGATGAGTTCATTAAATAGTGGCACCGTCTCAAAAGAGTTGCGTCAGGTATTCACTGATAACGGCTACAGCCTGTTATCTAATGCCAAAATCATTGAAAAGCAAAGTGATCAATATTGGATTATCTCCAACCAGCCGCCAGACACCGATCTGAATTATCGAGGATATTGTAATTTTATGGTGATTCGGGTGAGTGAAGTCGGTAATAACCATCTGCAAGTTTGTGGTGGATCGCCATTACGTATCATCCGTACTGCGGCTGACAATACATTGCAACCGGTTAATGTCGCTTTTGGGGTGACAATTGATATCACTCAGGCAATGGATGGAGCCACCACCTGCCCAAGTGGTTTGCGTTATCAGTTACTCAATACGGGCATCAGCTATCAGTCATTGATGACACCGGGGTTACCACCTCATCCGCCAAAATGTATTCCCAGTCCGACGACTTGGTGTTGATAAGTAAACACGATGATCTGGCAAACAACTAATCGGAGCAAAGAATACCATTATGGATATTAATATGATGAGAAGCGATAATATGCCGATTGCCATTATCGGTATGAGTTGCCGTTTCCCGGGAGGTGTTAGCTCTCCAGAAGAATACTGGCAGCTGTTGTGTAGTTCAAGTGACGCAATTACTCCAGTCCCCCCTGAACGCTGGTCAACTCAGGCTTATAGTTCCCGAGATCGCAATTTTCCGGGGAAAATGGTGGCGCGAGAAGGCGGATTTATCACTGATGTTACCGGTTTCGATGCGGCGGTGTTTGATATCAGTAATACAGAAGCGCCTTTTATCGATCCACAGCATCGTTTGATGTTGCAGGTGACATGGGAAACGCTGGAACGGGCGAGAATAGCGCCAAAATCGTTGGCGGGTCAGGCGGTTGGTGTCTATATCGGTGCTTTCACTCATGATTATATGCACCTGCAATTTACTGATTTGCGTCAGGCTACCGGTTATACCTCAACCGGTGCAATGGGAACCATGTTGTCAAACCGGATATCCCATGCGTTTGATTTTCAAGGACCATCCTTGACTATTGATAGCGCCTGTTCATCGTCCCTGTTAGCGGTCCATTTGGCTTGTGAAAGTTTGCGGCGCGGAGAATCACAACTGGCGCTAGCGGGTGGCAGCCAGTTAATGTTGATGCCTGATTTTTCGATAGTAGAAAGCCGTACTGGTTTTCTATCATTAACCAACCGCTGTCATAGCTTTTCAGCTAACGCTGATGGTTATGTGCGTAGTGAAGGAGTCGGTGCTGTTTTGCTGAAACCTTTGAATGCAGCTTTACAGGATGGCGATCCCGTTTTGGCGGTGATCCACGGTTCAGCTGCCAATCAAGATGGTCGCACTCCCACGATTACTCAGCCGAGTAGCACCGCACAACAACGAGTGATTCGGATGGCCTGTGCTCAGGCGGGGATTTCCCCGGAAGAGATTGATTATATTGAGGCTCATGGTACTGGGACTGGGGTGGGTGATCCGATAGAAGCAGAAGCACTGGGGCTGGTCTGTCGGCCCGAACCAACAGACCGCCCATTGTTGATTGGTGCGTGTAAATCCGTAATTGGTCATACGGAAGCTGCGGCGGGCATTGCTGGATTAATTAAAGCGGTATTGTGTTTACAACGAGGACAGGTACCGGGCAATTTACATGCCGAGCCGCCTAACCGCCACATTCGTTTTACTGAGTTGGGATTGCAAGTTCCACAGCAGTTAACTCCATTGCCTGAAAGAAAAGTAATAGCAGGGGTGAATTCCTTTGGTTTTGGCGGAACGAATGTCCATGTGGTGTTAAGTAATAATGCAGAATCTTCCGTACAACTTCGAACGACGCAAGGGCAAGCTTTCATGCTGCCATTGTCTGCGCAGTCTGAGTTTTCTCTGAAGCAACAAGCTCAGAGCATTTCTGATTTGCTGCAACAGCAGCCAGATATCGCCCTTGATGATTTGTGCTATAGCTTGGCGACGACTCGCCACTGTTTTCCGTTACGTAAGGGGATCGCATTCAGTAACCGAGAACAGTTGCGACAGCGGTTGACTAATCTGAATGTGTCGTCGGAGCATAACAATAAAAAAGTTGATCGTCTGGCTTGGATATTTGCGGGTATTGGCAGTGAAGATTGGCAAGACTCTATCGCTTGGTTTCAGCGATTTCCCGAATTTACTGAACAATTCGAGCGTTGTGAGGCAATTTGGACGGGATTTTCTGCACCTTCCTTATATGCGGCATTGAGCTCTGCCGATGAACTGATAGAGCCGCCAATGCAGTTTGCTGTACAAATCTCAATGGCTGCGCAGTTGCAGAAGTGGGGGTTCAAACCAGCGGCGTTACTTGGTCATAGTTCCGGTGAAATGGCGGCTTGTTATCTGGCGGGAATTTATGATCTGACGCAGGCACTGACACTGTTACATCAGCGTTATCATTATCTGGAACGTGTGTTGAATAAAGGCGGCGGATTATTAATCGTGGCGGCAACAGTTGAGCAGATATTGCCTCATTTGTCTGCCCCCGGTGCCGAGCCTGCCGTGGTGATAGCAGGGCGTAATAGTATCAATCGTTGCTTACTGTCTGGGCCTATAAGTGAATTAACCGCTGTTGCTGAGCGCTTAAAGCAGCAGCGTATTGCCAGTAGTTGGCTCAATTATAGAATTGCTTCTCATTCCCATTATATAGAGTCAATCAGGGCTGGGTTGACTGCGGATGCGGCAACCGTTCCCGCGGCAGAACCTTTGTTGCCAGTGTTTTCATCAGTCACCGGGGAGTTGATTAATGGAAAGTTGAGTCCCGAGCATTGGGCTGACAATGTCGTCTCGTCACTCCGTTTTGACGATGCGGTAGAAAACATGCTCAAAGCGGGTTTCCACCATTTTCTGGAAGTTTCACCTAAATCACTACTGAGTGCAGGATTAAAGGATTGGAGCCAGCCTTATCGAGGACAGGTGTTTGCTTGTCGCTCAGGGCAGAACTGGCCACAACTGTTAGGGCAGCTGTTTGAAGCTGGGATTGAACCGGACTGGCGGACTCTGATGCCTACCGCTTGCCCAATTGATCTACCCACTTACTCCTGGCATCAGCAATCTTATTGGCATGAACCAGAGATTAGCCGTCGCCGCCGATTACGTATATTGAGCGGTATATTATTGGGCGAAGCTCAGCCGGGCAGCGAGAGTTGGCAAGCTGAGTTGGCTGTAGAACAAGTGCCTTGGTTACTCGATCATGTTGTCATGGGAAATGCAATGTTTCCGGCTGCGGGCTATATTGAAATCATGTTGGCTGCGGCTCGTATCTGTTTTCCTGACGTTGGATTAGCGCTTGATAATATTGTGTTGCAATCGGCTTTACTGCTAGAGCCAGGCATAGAATTCAGGTTAAAGACACAGCTAGATCGCCAGCGAATGGAAGTGCAAGTACACATTACCCGTAATCTGGATGAGAGTGTACATTACCAACTTGCAGCCAGTGCACAGGTGAACATTGTTGTACCAGGTGCTACTGCTTGTGCTATTCCTCCATTAGCGGTAAGTGATCGCTATCCTTGCATGTGGAACCAAGAGATGTTGTATCAGGCATTTCAACATCTACATTTCAGTTATAGTGGTATTTTTTGTACTCTGCGCCATGCGTTTGTTGGTAAAGAAGAAACAATCTGTGAGATTGAATTACCACCTGCACCGGAGGGAATGAATTTTCACCCAGCGGCTTTGGATGGCATCTTCCAATCATTGTTGGCGATTCAGTCTGCTGATGTTCACGCGCCAATTCCTGCCAACGAGTTCCGTATCCCGGTCAGTATTCAGCATTTGCGTATCAATGGTAAATTGTCAGGTCGGGTTCATGCCCATGCCCGAAATACTAAGCAGACGCAACAACAATGGATTGGTGATATTGACGTCTATACTGATAGCGGTATGTTGCTTTGTCAGATCAGCGGGTTTTGCGTTCAGCTTGTTGGTAATAGAAAAAACAGCTTGTCTGCCAAACTGCACAATCTGGTTGTCGGCCAACCACAGTGGCGTAAACTGCCCGCTCAGCCATCAACAGAGTCTGTGACGCAATGGGCTATCCTTGGGGGTGAAAACGCTCTGGCAGAAGAGTTAGTTGATGCGTTGCAACGCCGTGGTGGATGTGCCTCGTTGTATTCTGGTCTGCCTGACAGTTATCAGAAAATTCAAGAATTAGTTGATACTCTTCCTGTTGAAACCGAAAGGCTCCTGATCCTCTGGCCGTTGCAGGCTCCGCGGATGGCTTATCATTCGTTGATACATTTGTGTGCAGCGCTGGCCGAACGGTCGATAAAACCACGTTTGTGGATAGTGACTCAATGTGCTCATCAAATTACCGAGCAGGATCAGCCCGATCCATTTGCCGCTGCATTATGGGGAATGATGCGAGTTATTGGTCAACAAGAAGCAACCGCATTATGGGGTGGATTACTGGATATTGACAGTATCACGGCTCCAGCCAAATGGTGGGACGCGCTATTGATAGGTGATGGCGAGGATCAATTAGCTCTGCGCCATGACCAGCGTTATGTGCTACGCCTTGTGCCATTACCTGAAATACCCGCGCTACCATCAGTGCGTTTTCGTCCAGATGGCTGCTATCTGCTGACTGGTGCTTTTGGTGATATTGGGCGTCAATTGATTCCCTGGATGGTACAACATGGTGCTCAACA
The DNA here is from genome assembly GCF_002632825.1 of Xenorhabdus stockiae. Classification (GTDB taxonomy): domain Bacteria; phylum Pseudomonadota; class Gammaproteobacteria; order Enterobacterales; family Enterobacteriaceae; genus Xenorhabdus; species Xenorhabdus stockiae. The sequence continues at coordinate 104,033 of NZ_NJAJ01000002.1, read as the reverse complement.
TTTGTTATTGATTGGGCGTCGCCTTGCCCTTGATGCGGCTGATCAAAAGTTATTGGAAATGCTACATCAACAAGGGATAGAGGCTAATTATCTGCCGGTTGATCTCGGTGATGTGGAAAGGACCCGCATTTGTTTGGCTGAGTATCGACAACAAGCCAGCCAGCCGCTGCGTGGGGTGATTCATTGCGCTGCGCATGTTGAAGATCAGGGATATCGTGAACTCAGCCCCGAGGCGTTTGATAGAGTATTTGCCACTAAAGCATTAGCTGCCTGGACATTGCATCAAGCGTTGGCTGATGCACCTTTAGAGCATTTTGTTATGTTTTCCTCGTTGGGGGCATTATTGGCTTTACCGGGTATGGCATCTTACGCAGCGGCTAACGCTATGTTGGATAGTCTGGCCTGTTTACGGCGTCAGCAAGGTTTACCTGCGTTAAGCCTTAATTGGGGGCCATGGGAAGCGGGGATCGCTTTGCAGGATAGCCGAACGCTGCCAATATTGGAAAATAGTGGCTTACAGCCATTTGGCTCAGAGGAGGGATTAGCTGTTTTAGAGCGCTTGTTTGCACGGATTGAGCCGCAACTGGTGCCATTCTTGACGAATTGGTCAAATTTACTGTCCAGCCAGATGCGTCACCTACCGTTATTGCGTGATGTTCAGCAAGAAAATGTGGTTCAGACTTTACCCATAGAAGCGGCGCTTGCAGTGAGTGATCTGGATGATGTCGTTAGCTTGCTACAAACCTTTTGTGGTGAGATTGTTGGGACGTCAACAGAAGTATTCCATCCCGACCTACCTTTGACTAACAACGGTATTGATTCATTGAATGGTTTAATGTTGGCACAAAAAATCAACAATCAATTACGTTTGGATATTCCGCTGGAATTGTTGTTAAGTGATAAGCCGCTGGCTGAACTTGCATCATTGATTACATATCGATTGCAAGTTAAGGCAATTACGAAGTAGGAAAACCTTTCGAATTGTTTAAGAATAGCTAACTCAGAGACACGTAGTTGCGATTTGGTTTCAATAGGAAACTTATCGGACTACAGTGTCTCGAATGTTCTATTCGGGAAGATTTTTTAATCTAATTGAATATAAATCCCATTTTTATCTTGACTACAATTATTGAATGAAACACGGAAGGGAACCAGCCAGAGTGGCCTCCGCCTTAAGATTATGGGAGTACTCAATTTGCAAGGAATTGAAGCTATCCAGATGGAGTTGGTTACTCGGATGACCGATAATTTCCAGACTCTAATTCCAAGCATCTTAAAGTTAGTTGCTATAGTAGGCATTTCATTCAAACATTGATTTAGCAGTTTTTGATAATTTTATATCAATAATATCAAAATGTTATGTGTAATAAGCTATTCCTTATGTACAAACTTTATTGTTCCTGCACAACAATCTTACATTAATTCCTGCTTCTTTATTCTTCTACTTATTAAAATATACATTTGAAAAAGTAAGGTTTGAGCAATAAAATGATGTGGGTCATTAACCCCACTTTTTACGTAGAGCAATCAATAAATATTGGGATCAGGGAACAGTTTATGCACAATGAAGATGAAAAAAATACAGAGAAACAATCATTGATTGTGCTTTCCGGCGAGCAAAAAAATCAGGGAATGGTCATGTCAATATCGGTATCTGGTAATCAGGTATATGACAATCCGGCTATTGCCTATCTTGTCAGTTTGGGATCAAAACGAAGCCGACAGACAATGAAATCATTCCTTAATATTGTGGCAAAAATGTTGGGGTATCAGAATGTGCGGGATTGTTCATGGGGTGATTTGCGGCGACATCATATACAGGCTGTAATGGAAATGCTCTCTGATTCCGGAAAAGCTCCGGCAACAATTAATACTTATCTTTCAGCTCTGAAAGGTGTTGCTTTAGAAGCATGGACGATGAAACAACTTGATACCGATAGTTTTCAGCACATCAAACAAGTACGGTCTGTCAGGGGAAATCGTTTACCGAAAGGGCGGGCACTTGAGCGACATGAGATTAAAAATTTATTTTATGCCTGTGAAGATGATATCAGTACAAAAGGTTTACGTGATGCAGCTATTATTGGCGTTTTGGTGGGGTGTGGTCTGCGCCGATCAGAAATTGTTTCATTAGATATGAAAAGTATTATTTATCGTGAGCAGGCATTAAGGGTAATGGGAAAAGGTAATAAAGAACGTTTATCTTATATGCCGGAAGGAACATGGAGACGATTAAATCGTTGGATAGATGAAGTCCGCGGTGATCATGCCGGCCCATTATTTACTCGTATCCGGCGTCATGATGATGTGACAGATAGTCGTCTTTCAGATCAGGCTATTTATCATATATTAGAAAATCGCAGAATTGAAAGCGGGATAGAAAAATTTGCTCCGCATGATCTACGCAGAACTTTTGCTTCAGCCATGCTGGATAATGGTGAAGATATTGTCACAGTCAAAGATGCGATGGGGCACTCAAGCATCACAACAACTCAAAAATATGATCGACGTGGAGATGAACGTTTGAGAAATGCAGCCAGAAATTTGAATTTCTGACGAGTTATATCAGCCAGACGAGCATAATATTTCACAGGAACTCATTTCCCGCGACCCTGTTTCTAAATTTGTGTAATTGCCTGTTTTTGATATGTTTAATTTATCAACTAAAACAGGTGAAAAGATGGACGAGAAACAGTTACAAGCCCTGGCTACTGAGCTGGCTAAAAATCTCAAAACGCCCGAAGATTTAAGTCAGCTCTCCCGTTTCCTCAAAAAACTGACCGTGGAAACGGCCCTTCAAGCCGAACTGGCCGCACATCTGGGCCATGAAAAACACCAACCCAAAACGGGTTCTAATACCCGAAATGGCTACTCTGCTAAAACGCTAATGACTGAAGAAGGCGAACTGGCGCTGCAAATTCCCCGCGATCGTGAAAGTACCTTTGAACCCCAAATCATCAGGAAAAATCAAACGCGGATTACGGGCATGGACAGCCAGATACTGGCCCTGTACGCCAGAGGAATGACCACTCGCGATATCGCCAGCGCGTTCAAAGAACTCTATGATGCTGAAGTTTCACCGTCACTGATTGCCAAAGTGACCGATGCGGTCAAAGAGCAGGTCATTGAGTGGCAAAGCCGCCCCCTGGACAGCTTGTATCCGATTGTTTATCTGGACTGCCTGGTGGTTAAAGTGCGTCAGGATAACCGGATTATCAATAAATCGGTCTTCATCGCGTTAGGCATTAATACCGAAGGTCACAAGGAACTGCTGGGCTTATGGCTGGCCGAGAATGAAGGAGCGAAGTTCTGGCTTGGCGTACTGACAGACCTCTATAACCGGGGACTGAAAGATATTTTTATCGCGTGTGTGGACGGGTTAAAAGGGTTTCCGGAAGCGATTAATACCGTTTATCCACAGACTCGGGTGCAGTTGTGTATTGTCCACATGATACGTAATAACCTGCGCTATGTATCCTGGAAAGATGCCAAAGCGGTTGTCAAAGATCTCAAGCAGATTTATCAGGCCCCAACAGAAGAAATAGCGTTACAAGCTTTGGACGCTTTTGCTGAACAATGGGATGGGCGTTATCCACAAATTAGCCGTAGCTGGCGAGAAAACTGGGATAATTTGTCCACGTTTTTTGCCTATCCAACTGAAATCCGGAAGGTGATTTACACGACGAATGCCATCGAATCGCTAAACAGTGTCATTCGGCATGCTATCAAGAAACGCAAAATCTTCCCGTCGGATGATTCGGTGAAAAAGGTGGTCTGGTTGGCGATTCAAGCGGCGTCTAAAAAATGGACTATGCCTATCCAAGATTGGCGTCTTGCGATGAGTCGTTTTATGATTGAATTTGGTGACCGTTTAGACGGTCATGTTTAATTGGAAATGGCGATTACACAAAATACTAAACAAGGTCTTTCCCGCCGCAAGCGGCGGGGTTGTCTATTCTTCATCCACATTAATCGGGCAAACAAAGCCGTCTGGTTTAATTGCCAACAAATCACATTTCAATCGGCCAATCACATGTTCGGCAGTATTACCAAGAAATGCGGCAGATAAACCAGTACGGCCAAGAATACCTAAAACGACCACTCCTGCATTGAGTTCATCACAAATTTCAGGAATGACGTTTTCCGGTAAACCTTCCTGAACGTGAGTTTGCTCTTCACGAATACAAAATTTTTGTCTTAGCTCTTTCATTGCGACCAAATGCTGACCACGTAATGCTCGGTTATATACATTAGGATCAAAGTCAGGGAGTTCTGTTGCGATGTTTAAAGGGGCCGCAGGGTAGGCGCTGACCAGATGAATCAAAGGTTCTTTCACAATTTTGTTGGCAAGATCCTGTGTTTCATCAACTAACTTCAGATTAAGTTCATTATGATAGGATTCTTCATTTGATAAATTGACGGCAACAACAGCAGAACCTTTCTCCGGCCATATCTGATCTTTTACCATCCAGACAGGGCAAGGGCATTTACGCAACAAATGCCAGTCAAGTGGCGTAAAGATTATCGATTCCAGCAGGGAATGTTGATGTGCCATCTTTAATAACAAATCATGCTTACCGGAGATAACTTCTTGAATAATCGCTTCATAAAAACGATTATGCCAGACTACCTTGATTTCAATATCAATCCCGGATTCAAGATAGTAATGCGCCTGTTGTTTTATCCAAGCGATTCGTTGACCAATAACACCTTTACGCATAGCGTTTCTTTCTTCAGGAGAAAGTAGCGTGGTCATATCGTATGAAAGATCATAAATAGGTAAGAAAGCTTTAATCCGGCCACCATTACGTTGCACGATATATACCGCGCGTCTTAACGCTGGCTGATCATCCTGATTCGGATCAATTGCAACTAAGAGGTTTTGATAGTTTGCCATATTAATCCCTCGCAGAGGCTGGATGTAATTTTTGTACGGAAGATAAACTATAGACAACTATAACAGGGGATAGGGCAGCCAGATCAGTAAAATATAGTGATCTGGCTTAAATTTTAAAACAACGCTACGTTACATTTGTATGGGCTTTGCCTGCAAGTTCAGTCAATTTTTCCATATTTTCGACAGCGATATACTTACCTTTAACGCTTAAAATACCATTTTTCTGGAATCGTCCAAGCAGACGGCTGATTGTTTCAACGGTCAAACCGAGATAATTACCAATATCACCGCGGGTCATGGTCAGACGGAATTCGCGGGGAGAAAAACCGCGTTGAGCAAAACGACGGGATAAATTATAAACAAATGCAGCCAGTCTTTCTTCTGCGTTCTTTTTGGATAGCAACAGGATCATTTCCTGATCACCTTTGATTTCACCACTCATCAAACGCATCATCTGTTGGCGAAGATTTGGCATTTTTCCAGAAAGATCATCCAGTGTCTCAAACGGGATTTCACATACCATTGAAGTTTCCAGAGCCTGAGCAAAGCTGGGGTGTTCTGTATTTATAATGGCATCGAACCCGACTAAATCACCAGCAAGATGAAACCCTGTGATCTGTTCGTCACCTTCTTCGGTGATAGTGTAGCTTTTAATAGTCCCAGAACGGATAGCGTAAAGCGATTTTAGTGCATCACCAGCTTTAAAAAGTGTTTGCCCTTTTTGGATTGGTTTTTTACGCTCAATAATATTATCAAGCTGATCGAGTTCATGTTCGTTTAAAGTGAAAGGAATGCATAGTTGGTTAATACTGCAATCCTGACAGTGGATTGCACAACCACCTGATTGAATTCGCCTGATAATACGTTTTTCCGGGACCATAGGAAGCGCTCGTTAGAAATTATTGATGCCTGTCAATTTAACATATTTCGGTTGCTCTGATAAGAGCTTGCTTTTTATGTTAATCACTCACAGTTATTATCGAAGAAGAAAAAAATGAAATTTTGCTGCGATTCATGCATAACTTGCGTAAAATCTTGCATACTCGATATAACATTTCAATTAAACGTAAATTACATTAATAATATATACCATTGGTCTTTCAAGTTGCTATTTTGTTGGCTGAACTCAATCAAATTGTTGACTATGCCCCCGGAACACTCTTTTTTAGCCGCGATGCATCTTGAAATCCATTAGATATAATACGTTGTAATAACGGTGGTTTTACAAATAAATGGATGGATTAGCATGAGTGAATGGCTGTTGATTGCATTTACAATGATAGTGCAAAGTTCTATTGGTCTGGTATTGATGAGTGCACTTTATACTCATTTTTTTAATCGCAAAGCAGGGACGGGGCAGAAACCAGAAGCTGTACCTGTTCGCAGAATTTTAGTCATCAGCAGTATTCTAGCCGGAATAGGGCTGATCTCTTCTTTGGATATCATAGGATACCCATTCAGCGTATATCAGTTATTACAATTACATAACATAATGCAGGAGTGGATAAATACAGAAACAGCACTGGCTGCTATCTATTTTATTACTCTGAGTTTATATACGTTCTTTGTCCTGCTTACCAAGCAGAGCCATGCATATATTATGGCGGGAATTAGCGTTATTGGATTAGTTGATATTCACTACATGGTCAATATTTATTCTAATAGTGACATAATTACCTGGACAAATGTTAATACTTATTTTCTGTTTTATGGTGCAGTCTTTACTCTGGGGCCGGCACTGTCACTATCACTTATTGGTCAGTCTGGCAGGCAGTTCATGCGGGAAAAAATTCCGACTAAATTGCTCATGGCAGCACTAATCATTGTCTTTATCAGTGTGACGACGCGCTTAATTGAACAGCCGGCATACATGGGGTGGCTAGTAGAGGCAGTCACTGATGGTGAAACTGAAAATATCATTTTTCCTCACCAACCCGAAATTAACCTGAAAAGCGCATTTGGATTCAGGATGATAACTTGGTGTTTATATATTCTTGCCATGACAATATGGGCCTATACATTGTGGAAAAGCAGAAATAAAACACTCATTCGCACAAGTTGTCCCATCTTATCAGGAACAATGATCATGCTGGTGGCTGAAATAATTAACCAATATATCTTCTTTGCAATGAGTAACGTCTAATTATTACTCAATTAATGAGTGCATACCCTCCATTTATTCCATTCTGCACAATAAAAAATGTAACACCAATACTTATTTTTATGTGCAGAAATACACCTTTTATCCATAAAGTCATATAAGTAGATAATTTCAGCTACTGATCTCTTTTTTCATTCATTTCTTTGTTCCCGTGCACAAATTCAAAGTATTTGTTAATTTCTTATTAAAGTTTTCGCTCGTATGTTTTATATCTGTATCCATAGTTTGATTCATATAATGAATGTTTAATAAATAACAAAAAATAATAATCAGTGAGGATATTGTAATTATGCCTAAGCTATTTAATCCTAACTTAAATATTGATGCTCTGTTTTTAGGCCCAAAGTCAGAGAATGCTGTGTTCTTCAAAGAAATGATAGATTATGCAGTCAGTGAACACATGCACTGGCGTTCGGGGTTTCACCCTGAAGACGCGGCATTAGTAACATCTGTTGATCGCTATGAGCATAACTACAGAGAAACACTGTATCGAACTGAAGGGATACTTAATCAGTTGTCAGCAAAACTAAAAAATTCCTCTATCCCTTTCTTTTCTCCCCGTTACCTTGGTCATATCAACGCTGATACTCTGATGGTTTCTAACCTCGCTTATGTCATGGCGATGATGTACAACCCGAATAATTGTTCTTATGAAGTATCACCAACAACCACTGAACTTGAGATCGAATCAGGTTTAGATCTCTGCCGCATGTTTGGCTACGATCCACAACGAGCCTGGGGGCATATTACTTCAGGCGGTACAGTCGCAAACTACGAAGGACTTTGGGTTGCCAGAAATTTGAAAACACTACCTTTTGCTATTTCTCAACATCCTGAAACTAAAAATTTGCTCAGTCACAAATCTCCAAAACAGTTAATGAATATGCCCACGACAGAAGTGCTTGATTTGATCAGTGAGTTAAAAGAACAGGGGATATTTAATGAAGTCCGTGATCTGACGTGCCGTGGTTCAGGAGTTAAACCGGAAGTTATAGGTAAGCTACTTGTTCCACAATCGAAACATTATTCCTGGGTCAAAGCAGCGGATATCTTTGGTATCGGTCAGGAGAATATTATTCCTCTACCTGTGAATGCAGAGTATCAGACTGATGTTGCCAAAATGCGCGAAATTACACTTTCCCTTATTGAGAAAGGAGAAGCCATTTTAGCTATGATTGCAATGGTAGGGACAACAGAAGTCGGTGCTATTGATTGTATTGATGAAGTCATTACGTTAAGAAAAGAGTGTGAAGAACGTTATGGCGCATCATTTTATATTCATGTTGATGCTGCCTATGCCGGATATGCCTGCTCTTTGCTGCTGGATGAGCAGGGGAAATTTATGGAATATGATGAGTTGGTTAAGAAGCATCAGGAACTTGGTCTGACGCCTGAAAATATTATTTGGCCTAAACCGGCAGTCTACCGGAGTTTCAAAGCATTGAGACATGTTGATTCAATTACCATTGATCCCCATAAAATAGGTTTCATCCAATATTCTGCAGGGGCTATCTGTATGAAGGACAAGCGAATTCTTGACTTGATTTCCTCTCGTGCAGCTTATGTTTTTCAGGATGGTTCCCCTCAAAGCGATCCATCAGTCAATAACTTATCAAACAATAATAGGAATATATTAGGTTCTTCCATTATGGAAGGCTCAAAATCAGGGGCGACGGCCGCTGCATTATGGGCAGCTCATAGGCTATTGCCTCTGAATATCAGTGGATATGGCAAAGTCATCGCAGCAGGGATCGTCACAGCAAATTGGCTATTAAATAACATAAAGAGTATGCAACCGATAAAGGTTGGAAAATACCAATTTGAAACACATATCATGCCATCTCCTGATTTTCATATGATTAACTTTTCTTTTAAGGAAATCGGAAATAATAGCCTGATGAATCACAATGCTCTCAACAAACGGATCTATGAACTCTGTTCATATTCCACCGAGCGTGCTTATACCAACGATTTCATCACATCATCGACAATGTTGGGTTATAAAGATTACGGAGATACTCCCCAGCATTATGCTGAACAATGTGGTTTTAGCCAGAGCGAATGGGAAAAAATACATCATATATATGTATTACGGGCAGCAGTAATGACACATTGTTTACGTGATCAGGAACACTTCGAAGAATATTGGGAGCAATTAAAATCCATTTTTGTGAAAAAATTAATTCAGCTTGTTGATGAACAAGAAAAATCATTATATCAAAAATCAGATTTCAACATTTCATTTCTTAGCTGATACGCGAAGAGAATATACCCAGTAAAATTTCAAGTTGTATCTCAGAAGTGAGGACACTGCAAACTCAGTTGGCCCGGTCAAAGTCGGGTCTTCTATGACAGGATATGTGAGCAGAGCCAACAAAGGGGCAACTTGAAATCCATTGTGTATATATCCTTTGTCAGTTAGAAATAGTTCGATAGATTTGTTATATCACTGAAATATACTGCTATTTCACTATTAAAACCTTACTTTTTCATAATTTAATATATTGATTTTTAATCATAAAAATCAAAAAAAAACCAGTATTGAGTCTTTGGTACAAAATAACCACTAATTCTGGTTTTTATTTATTGTGCTAAATTATTGTGATCCAGATAGCTGTTCTTGTTAAATATTTTTTAACACGATATTGACAGGGTAATAATGATTATTACTTTATGCTAATAAATTTTTATATATTAATAACAAAAAAATTAAGTATATAAATCATATAACTACATCCAATTTATGTATATTAATTAAATTTAATCACTTAATTTTATTAGAATTTATTTCAAAAATTAATTTTCTGTTATTTAACAAAATGTTAACAAATAAGATTGGTTTTTTCATAAAAAAACAAAATTAAGAAAAATAATAATAACCATTTAAAAGCAATAAGTTAACTTAGAAAGATGCAATATGTGTATTAAAAAAGCCGAAAACTTAGCGTGTTGAGTAATATTTCATATAAAAATTAATATTTAATCTTTTCATTCAATTACCTAATTATTTGTTTTTATTAAAGATTATTTTTTATTTTTTGTGACGAACATCAAAAAAATAAATTGTTTTTATTGAACGTTAAATTTGAAGGCTTAAATTAAAAGCACGTTATCTGAATTGTTAGAATAGGGGTTATTGTCATAAACTGGGTTATTGTTATTTAACCTTGGTTTTTTTTAATTAATGTGATTATCTAATTGGTTATCTGATTTTATATTCACTAATATAGCATGAGATTATTATATGACATTAGGAATAAAGCCCATTAAAAAGCATTATGGTGCGTATGTTTATTGTGATGATATTTCTAAATTATCTTCCAGAGATTATAGAAAAATAAAAGAATACCTTTCTATTTTTGGTTTGCTAATTTTTAATAATCAAAGGATGGATGATGAATCACTTGTTAATTTAGCTCGCGAAATAGGAAATGGGAAATTAGAACAGCCAGCCAGAAAAATTTCTTTATCTGATCATAGAAAACATATTGCTTATCTAACAAACCTGAATGATAAGAGTGGAAGTCCATTAGGTTTCTCAGGTAGTGATACTGATTACTGGCATTCTGATCAAGAATTTCGGGTTAATCCTGCTTCTGTCAGCATTCTTTATGGTGTTGTTACAAAATGTAATGGTGGTAATACCTCTTTTGCATCAACATCTATTGATTATCTGGGTTTTTCTACTGATGAAGTTTCAGTATTAAATAAACTTTGGTCAACCAGACAACCCGCAGCTTCTCATGATAATGCTCCTCATATTACAGTAGCGCATCCTGTAATAATTAAAAACGAGAAGACAGAAAGGGAGTATATATACGTAAGTGAAAATACCATTGAATTTATTGATAATAGTGAAAAATTACCTCAATCGGGAAAAATAAAACAAACTGTTCTAGAAAGGATTTTATCTGCTGAAAATATTTATTCACATATATGGTCAGAGGGAGACCTTATTTTATATGACAACAGCCAACTATTACATCGCCGTGAATGTTTTAATGGTGATAGGTTTATTAAGGCATTAAAAATTTATCCCGATGAGTGCTACCAGCCCAAAATACCTGGTAGAAAAATCGAGGAAAATAGTTATGTATATTAAGAAAGAAAATGAAAGTTTCATTAAGCAGCTGGTTAAAGATAGCAACAGAGGGTACACTCAAAATGCTGTTCTTAAACCTGCAAAAGCAATGCTGATTAGGGCTGGTATTACAGGAGGTTTACCGTTCGATAGTTTAACTTCTGATGTTGTAACTGGTTGTTTACCAGAAAATATGGCTTGTTATGGAATGTGTTTTGCTGCTATCTCCAGTTGGAGAAATGGCATTGATTTTGGTAAGAGAGTAGATAACTATTTAGACGAAGATATTTTTAATTCTGATTTACGTTCACTTCCTGATACACAGAAATATATCCGCTGTGGATGGAATAGCGATCCTTCGTGGAACTGGTCCCTTTCAACCCGCATTGCTGAACTGGCTAGAGATGCTAATTTACTGATGATTTTTATTACTAAGGCTTTCAGGAGTATTCACGATAATATTATGCAGCGCTTAGTCGCTGTCAGAGCAGAAATGAGAGTTTCGGTGAGTGCACTGGATACAAATGAGCAATTAAAGAAACGGCTTGAATTTATTGAACAGTATCGAAATGCTGGAGGTATTACTGTTCCTATTGTGCTAACTGGTTTTTTTAAAGATATTACTTTAATGGAACGTCAGGAAAATATTGTCAACTGGATGGTGAAACATGATTATCCAGCAGCCGAAAATAGCCTGCGGTTTCCATATGATGCAAAGATTTCTGAGTTAATAGATCAGAGAATGACTAGGCCATTAGAAAAAGGTGATGAATTTTGGAGCGGTCGTTTATATCCTGATAAACTTATTTTTCCCACAACAACAACAATCCCAGAAAACTACCAAGGAATTAATAACAGTCACCTATCTAATTTAAAACTAGATGATATTAATAAATTATTTATCGATCCGGTTAAAACCAATCAAGAAGTCATTTCTTCATCCTCACCTTTAGCCAGTCCCAAAATGTGTGGTGTATCTGATACACGCCGTTGTGCCAAAACCACTTAATTAATAAAACTTACCTCAGTCTCGCTTTATCTTTTTGATTAGTGACGAAATCGTTTAATTGACAAAGTCGAGACTGAGTTTTTAGTAACATATATATGTTATTTATTTAATTCCGGTCCAAATAGTCCAATAATCATTTTCAACAATATTGGTTAAAGAGGGAAGGGAGTTCTCTATATAATCAATAAGGTAAGCTATTTCTTTATCACTCAGTTCATGCAAAATAGAACGTCCTTTTCGTAATCGAAAATCGTTCGCTAATTGTGAAAAATTATTATACGTAGTGCGTTTTTCTAAAAAAGAAAGCGTGTTTACATGCCTAAATCCGACTTCCTTAAACCCATTAATCACATTGTCGGTATCAGGTCTCCGCTGGTTTTCAAAGTCGCGTAAATGTGGATAAACTTCAAAAATATAACCACGAATGTGTTCAGGTGAGCCGGGCAGGTTAATATCCTGAACAGTTCGATCCTGTAAAATATACATACCCCCTGATCGCAATAAACGATTGGCTTCGCCAAAACAAATTACTCTGTCTTCTTCGCTGATATGATGAATAAGTGCACGCTCGAATATAATATCCTGACTGTTTGCGGGAAGGCCGGTATGGAGAGCATTTCCTTTTTTGAGGGTGATATTTTTCAACTCCTGAGTATTCTCAGCCGCATCAGCCAACATTTGATCTGAAAAATCAACACAAGTGACGCTCTTTGCTCCTAAATTAGCCCATGCCCGAGAGTAAATCCCGCCGCCACAGCCAATATCTGCGATATCTTTACCTTTAGGCTCAGTCAAACTATGAATTATATCGTACCATTCCTGTTGTGCATCGCGTCCAAGATAAGTATGCCGGTTCTCTTTTGCATTAAAATCAATTGCCATTTGAGTTTCCTTCATTAATGGATTTACTAAATGAATTTCAAACTTCGGCCTCAATTAAGTGACGGTGTCACTAATAAATCTTTTAATGTCAGTCCAATTCCCGCAATCAGACAACTTCCCAATGTGATCATCGTAGCGACAATACTATGTTGAGTTAACTGCACAGTCGCAATAGGGAGTAAGAATAAAATTGTCAGGTTATTGAAGCTTTCTGATACTGCTAATATCTGGCCTTTATTCTGTTTGGCCCGATTCGCCAGAATAGAGGTACTAACAGGGGCTGCAAGCCCTTGCGCATAACCCCATAACATTAGACAACTCAGGCTGAAAAACAGGGATAATGGAATTAGCATAAATACCGTACAAGATGTGAAAAGTAAGGTTATTGCCAACAGTAGTATGTATTCATCCCGTATACCTCTACGCTTCACAAAAGTTATGGATAAATTGCCAATGCCAAGTCCGATACCAAATACGGATACAGATATACCAATAGTGTCTGTTGCTAAATCATAATAACGCCGCAATACTTCCCCAGATAAGATAAAAGCAGATACTGCCGTGCCATTCCAAAGTCCTTTTGCGATAAGAGGGCGGATTAAATAGCCCTGAAATATCCATTGAAACTTTACCGACTGGAGTTTTATTTTTTCTTTTTCTGAAGGTTGGTGTGAATTGTACTTTAGGTGTAATACTTGTTTTTGGCTTAAAATGCAGAGCAAAAAACATCCTATCGCACTTATTAAAAATGGCATCTGCCAATTAAATATCTCAGTTAAAACACCAGCAAAGACAGGGCCAGTAACAATTCCTATCGTCATGCCGAGCATAACAATCCCCATTGCTGAAGTTTGTTTGTGAAGGGGAAAAATCTCTGCAATCAAAGCAAAAATTGTTGGAATCAATGCAGCCGCTGCGATACCACCAAAGATACGCAGTCCAATAGCAACGCCTAAATTGGGCGCTATAGTTAATAGCAGCCCATCCAGTGAAAGAAATAATAAAGATGCCAGCAACAATTTAGGCCGGTTTATCCTATCTGACAACCAACCAAAAATGGGTGCCATAAGTGAATAAGAGAAAGCATAACCAGATACCAACCAAGCAGCTTTATCGGTTGTTGTGTTAAATGCCTCAGCTAATGGTTGGAGTATAGGAGCTAACATAAATTCTGTTGTACCGATGAAAAATACAGCGCATGAAAATATCAGTAAAATAAATGGTGAAACGACAGGCGATACCATACGTGGTGACATATTAAAGTCTCCTTAGTAAAAAATAGATTGTGTAGGGAAAGGTGAACGAGTGATGAATTTTTAAGCTAATGTGCTTCGTATGGAAAAATAGATACGGATGGATAGGGGAGAGTTTAGGTAACGCAGATATTCAGATGAGTGAGTTCAGATTCACTGCCAGCGATTGCCGGCAGTGAGGTTGGTTATTATTACTTATTTAGCAGAGGCTGCTTCAAGATCAAGTACGCTAATCGGACTTTCATTTTTTGCTACATCGTGGCTGAATGCACAAACACGCCATGGTGCTTCAGATTTAGCCAGATTGACAGGTCTCCATAAAGGAGCATAACCTGATTTATCTTCACAATCCGTTGTTGCTTTAGGGCCGTATTTCACTTGTGCCATCCCTGAAAGTTCATATGGCTGAGCTTCAATCGTTACAAACCAATTACCAGTCCCGTGGTCATCATAACGAATAGTTGGCTTAGTGGTTGGTGGAGTATCATCAATTTCCCGCAACATCACAGATGCATCTTTTGCGTTCTGCCACTTACCAGCGCTATTCTGATGAATAGCACAGAGTTTATAGATACCTTCACCTTCAGGTACCAGCAGGTTTTCCAGTGGTTTCTGGCTGGCAGAAATTGGAGCGCCATATCCGGTTGCATCTTTACAGTCAGTTTCACTGATTAATCCGACTTTATAGCGGATATTTTTGACATCAGCACCTTCTTTAATCACCACATCCCATTTCGCTTTCTCACCATCAACAACACTTTGAGTAATCCAAGGTGACCAAAACTGGCTTCTTTCTAAGAAATTACCGCTATTATTTTCAAGTTTAGACAGATCCAGTTTATTATCTTTGGTTATTGCATTAGCAATAGAATCGACAGGAATAAAATAGCTGGCGCCTTCTGCCGAAACACCTTTATTGTCTTCAATCGTACACGGTCTGCCACTTCCGCAACCATTCATTCCCGGCTCGGTAGTCGTGTTTAGGATACCGATAACATCTGTTTTTCCTTTTTCAAAAACAGGAGAACCAGACGTTCCGCCAACGACACCCGCACAGTTAACAGAGAAAACCGGGGACCACAGCCATGGAATAGAGCTTTCATAGAGTACAGGCGCTTTTCCGGTAATATCACATTCAGATTTCCTAAGATAAGTGGAATCATAGTCAACATTATTGACAGGAATGTGGGTTAACACGATAGGCTGATGTTCCATCGCAAGGTTTTTCTTCAGCTTCAGTGGATGATAGCCTTTTTGAGCTAAATCACCATAAGTTGCTTTCAATTGTAAGACAGCGATATCTTCATATTTCATAGTTGAGTATAAAATACGGTCAACCTTTATTGGTGAGAGGCTGTCTTTTTTATCAATGAAATAATCTGGTGTAAACTCCCAGTATTCAGATGCTGTTTGATCAACAATGACCTCATTTGTATTGCTGCTATTTTCAACACAGTGACCTGCGGTTACGATTAGCGCTGGTGTATCTTTAGCCGGTGTATTTTCGCCAGCAATCAGGGTTGCGGTACAATGCGAACCACCCATAAATTTACCGACGGTTTTGAATTTATCAGCACCAGGATCAGTAGATTTCATTAATGGTGCTTCATTAGCCAAAGCATTTGAGCACGCTGCGATAGAAATTAAACTAGCCAATAGAGCTTTACGATAAGTCATAATTTTCCTCCTTTAGGTTATGTCGATGACTCGGAGGCTATTATCAGGATTAACATTAATAAGTTCTATTTAACTGTCTTGTGTCCTTGCGTATACAAATCCGGTAAATGAGAAATAAATAAGAAATAAAAGAAAAACTCACCGCCAGCTGGCGCTAACAGTGAGTTTGTTGATTTTTAATAATTTTTATTGACTAGAATTTCCAGTTGGCATTTAAGAACATACCATTGTCCTTATGGCTGCTTGATAAGACGCCGTTATACCCAAGAGATAATTGAGTATTTTCATTAATGCTCATGGAAGTACCGGCTTTAATGATTGCCGCATCACGCTCAGCGGAGACGCTGTTAATGGTAAATGACACATCGCTGTTGCTGAAACTCAATTGACTGTCGCGTGCGACATTACCGAACTGATGTTGCCAGCCTAATTCACCATACATACCGACAGTCAGTTGATCCTGCGTCTGCCAGTTCTGGTTCACACGTAAACCTAATGTCGAGAGGGTGGCATTCTTCGATTGTTTTTTACCGGTCAGGGCAGCGGCACCACCGTGTTCATTGATGCCATCATTGCGGAAATTAACATGGGACAGGTTGGCGAAAGGCTCCAGATTCAGCCAATCTGAATTAACCCCGTAAGCGGCTTCCGCAAATAACTGACCGGTTTGCGCACCGTATTTGGCTTTCAGGTTGTCCGATTGATGACCGAAGGCCACTGAACGCTCGGTATCAAACCGGTGCCAGCTGTAAGCGATACCTGAGCGCAAGGCCAGCGCATCCAGTTGTTTGCTGCCATAAAATGCCAGATGGACGTTATCACTGCCCGCAGAAGTATTATCACCGCCACGCAGGGAAGAGCGGGTGAAACCGGTAGCCATACCGAAACGCAGGTCATTGGCTACTTCTCGGTCTGCGCCCAGAAATACGCCGTAGTTAGACATGCGATAACCGTTGGCTTCACTGCTATTATTAGCACGTTGCCAGTTACTGCTGATCTGCGCCCAGACCCCGTTTTGGTCAGCCTTGATATCCTGACTGGCTAATCCGGTGTCAGCCTGACGTAAACGGGTATTCAGGGTATCGCGCAGATAACGGCTGCCATTGATTTGTGCAGACGCGATATCAGCGTGGATTTGGCCGGAAGACAGTTGTTGGAATGCTTTGCTTGCCTGTGCCGCCGTATCCGACATCAGGATACTTTCATAAACCGGATGCCCCTGATGTAATTTATCCGCCGCATTGGCGATGGCACGCTCATTGGCGGTTTTCGCCACACGGGCAAATGGGGTGGCGTTACGGTTGATATTCAGCATGACACGATCAGGAAGGTAACTAAGCTTCAGCTGATTATCAATGAACACATAGTTCGGTGCTATGGTTACAGTCGAAAATTTACCAGTGACTTCGTCGCTTGTCTGTAAGATATTATGTGGTTCAAGCAGACTGCCAACTTCTTTTTTTGCGAGTAGATTGCTATTATTTTCTAACCAGACTTGTACCGAGCCACCTCTTAACTTCGCTGAACCACGGCTTGAAATTCGATCAATTAACACTTGGGTATTTCTGGCAATATTAACCAGATAGTGTGAGTTTTCCTCGAACGTGAGTGAACCAGTAGTACCGTTTCCGCTTAGTGAAGCCCCATTCTGTACAGTAACCTCAGAAGTGATGCCACCACTAATCTTTAACTGACCTTGTTCTACTATTGTCGGGCCTTTATAGGTGCTATTTTTACCGGTCAGTTCAAGCATACCTTTGCCGGTTTTGGTTAACCCGCCGTGACCGGAAATATCATTACTCCAGTAGTCATAGTCACATTCGATGCTGTCACATGTGCGTTCTACCGTCGTACCTTTTTCTACTACACCGCCAATACCGACGATATTCGCGACAAACTGCGTATCCTCATAGGACCCCGGAATATAAAATTCAGCCGGAATATCGTCCTTAGTGATAAACATTTTCGGGCCATTAATGGCATCTTTCAGATTCAATAATCCCCAGCCATAGCGTGCGTCGATTCCTTTTTCACCCAAGTCTGTTGCTGTGGTTTTGAGAACATCAGAAATTTGAGCTGCAGTCATATAAGGGAAGCGTTGCATCAGAACAGCTGCAGCACCAGCGACATGCGGTGCTGCCATTGATGTGCCATCATAGCTATCATAGGAAGGGGCGATTTCAACTTTAAGCTCGTCTTTATTTAGAACATCTTTGTTGATTTCATCAACGAACTTACCTGTGCTACTATAAATGCCTGTGCCCGGTGCGGATAAACAATAACTGGCAGTATATCCACAAATGGTTGATGACAGAGCCAGTTCCTTTTCCTGAGTTAGGTTGGTAACATTAAGATAATTTTTTAATACGTCAGGGAAGAAGTATGGCATACCCGCATCTAACCAAGTGACATTATAGTTGTTGGTATTTCCCGCAGCAAAAACAACTAATTTTCCATGACGTGCAGCACGTAATAAACCTGCTGTAGCAGGTATATTAGCAGTTATATCGTCTAATGTTTCTGGGCGTGTTTCTGGGATTGGTGAACGACTTAAACGATCCAGTTCTTCTTTAATCTTATATTTATTAACATGATTAATGACATCGTTTATTCTAACTTCATCATATTTTACTGTTCCATTCGGCCAGAGTATGGGGTTACCCCATTTATCCTTTTCATGCTCTGGAGGAACTGTCCAGCTATTATTGATAATCCGAGCATTACTTTGGATCATCGCTTCTGTACGGTTATATTGACTATCTAAAAATTTTGCAGTAATCAAGCCAGCATCAAATGCGACTCCATGCATATGTTTACCGTCTCGGTTTGCCGCAATAATACCTGAGACATGATTTCCATGAGCGCCGAAAGTGATATTGCCAGAATTTTTGTCTACATCATAGTTCAAGGTATCTTCCGGGCTTAATCTTCTCAGTTTATTTGCAAATTCTGGATGAGGAGTTACCATTTCATCCAGAACGCCCACATTAATCCCTTTACCCGTATAACCACGAGCATAAGCATAATGCGCCCCAATAGCCGTTAATCCCCACTGGTGTTTAAACTCATTCGATAACCAACTATCTGGTGAATTTAGCTGACCCTGTTCCTGATATCTGTTATCAGCCATTGTTGCGGTAGTAGGTAAAAGTCCACATAAAAATGATATCCACAAAACAATAGGTTTTACGGAATTGTTTTTTTTCATAGCAATAAGCCTGTTTCTCATATAGTGAATTATTTTGAATGACTGGTTGATAAATAATCACTCAAAAATATTTATAATAAAATCTGATTTAAAACTATATGTTTCTGGCGACATCAGTTTGTCATAGAAATGAGCTATCATTTCGGGAGTAGTTCTGATAATGGTGATTAATACTCTGTGAGTAATATTAATTTCCTGCCAGTGGCCTATTATAAAATAATAAGTAAAAGCTAAAAGCAAGGAATAATTTAACTTAAAGCCTATGATCTTAATGGTTTTTTCATTTTGACCATATGGAATTAGTTTAATTTAATCAGTATGTTGCATTGTCATGTAAACTTTTCTTATTAAAATAAAAAAATACTTCAAACTGATTTAATTTCTATTTTTTTTGTTTATGCGGTTAATGTTTCCATGAGTTATCAAATAGAAATTATTTTCACAAATAAAAATGGATAAAACATTATCCGATATTTTATCCATATTATTTATATTAGACCTAGAATTGATAAGGTCAGTTTATTTTTCAGGAATTGAGAATGTTCTTAAACGATAAATATTTTAGCTAATTTTCACAATCAGCTTACCGAAATTCACTCCCTCTAAAATGCATTCTTCTTAAATGTATGTACTGCTGTGAAAGAAGATATGAAAGAAAAAATAAAAACTCACTGCCAGCCATCACCAGCAGTGAGTTTGTTGATTTAAATAATTTTTATTGGCTAGAATTTCCAGTTGGCATTTAAGAATACGCCGTTATCTTTGTGACCACGTGATAAGACACCGTTATATCCCACTGATAATTGAGTATTTTCATTAATGCTCAGAGAAGTCCCGGCTTTAATGACTGCCGCATCTCGCGCAGCGGAGACGCTGTTAACCGTAAATGATACATCGCTGTTGCTGAAACTCAATTGACTGTCACGTGCGACATTACCGAACTGATGTTGCCAGCCTAATTCGCCATACATGCCGACAGTCAGTTGATCCTGCGTCTGCCAGTTCTGGTTCACACGCAAACCTAATGTCGAGAGTGTGGCATTCTTCGATTGTTTTTTACCGGTCAGGGCAGCGGCACCGCCTTTTTCATTGATGCCATCGTTGCGGAAATTAACATGGGACAGATTGGCGAAAGGCTCCAGATTCAGCCAGTC
The DNA here is from genome assembly GCF_002632825.1 of Xenorhabdus stockiae. GTDB lineage: Bacteria > Pseudomonadota > Gammaproteobacteria > Enterobacterales > Enterobacteriaceae > Xenorhabdus > Xenorhabdus stockiae. Next base: position 83,711 of record NZ_NJAJ01000002.1, on the reverse strand, counting down.
CGGGTTGACCCCGTAAGCGGCTTCGGCAAATAACTGCCCGGTTTGCGCACCGTATTTGGCTTTCAGATTGTCCGATTGACGACCGAAGGCCACTGAACGCTCGGTATCAAACCGGTGCCAGCTATAAGCTACGCCGGTACGCAAGGCCAGCGCATCCAGCTGTTTGCTGCCATAAAATGCCAGATGGAAGTTATCACTGCCTGCGGAAGTATTATCACCGCCACGCAGGGAAGAGCGGGTGAAACCGGTAGCCATACCTAGTCGCAGGTCATTGGCTACTACCCGATCTGCACCCAGAAATACGCCGTAGTTGGACATGCGATAACCGTTGGCTTCACTGTTACTGTTAGTCCGTTGCCAGTTACTGGTGATCTGTGCCCAGACCCCGTTTTGGTCAGCCTTGATATCCTGACTGGCCAATCCGCTGTCTGCCTGACGTAAACGGGTATTCAGGGTATCACGCAGATAACGGCTGCCATTGATTTGTGCAGACGCGATATCAGCGTGGATTTGGCCTGAAGACAATTGCTGGAAGGCTTTGCCCGCCTGCGGCGCCGTATCCGACATCAGAATGCTTTCATAAACCGGATGTCCCAGATGCAATTTCTCCGCCGCATTAGCGATGGCGCGCTCATTGGCGGTTTTTGTCACACTGGCAAATGGGGTAGCATTACGATTGATATCTAACATGACTCGATCAGGCTGGTAGTCCAGTTGAGTGCCAATGAACAGGTAGTCAGGTGAAGCGGCAGTAAACTGACCATTGATGCCTTTGTTGGCCTGTAGGATATTGTATTGCTGACCCAGCAGGCTGCGGACTTCGGGTTTTGAAAGCAAATTGCTGCTGTTTTCTAACCTAACTTCAACCTCGCCACCTTTTAATGTAGCTAAACCGTCAGCATAAAGACGGTCACTCAACCCAGCGGTATTTCTGGCGACTTCAACAAGGTAATTTGAGTCTGCTTCGAAAGTCACATCGTTGTTAACTTTCAGTGTGCCGATTAAATCCGTATTCATGGGACCCACATTACCGGGGGCAATATAAGAGCCGCTCTTAGCGATGAGCGAGCCAACCGTACCATTTCCGCTGAATGCGGCACCCTTATGTACCGTCACATCAGAAGCGATGCCGCCACTGACCTGTAACTGGCCCTGTTCAACTAGGGTAGGGCCTTGATAGGTGCTATTTTTACCGGTCAGTTCCAGCATCCCTTTACCGGTTTTGGTTAACCCACCGTGACCGGAAATATCATGACTCCAGTAGTCGTAGGTACATTCAATGCTGTCGCAGACGCGTTCTACCGTTGTGCCTGCTTCTACTTTTTCCCCGATTCCGACGATATTGGCGACAAACTGCGTATCGGTATAGGAATTTTCAATATAAAATTCAGCGGGAATATCGTCCTTCGTGATAAACATTTTCGGGCCATCAATGGCATCTTTCAGGTTAAGCATGCCCCAGCCGGAAAATTCATGGATCCTTTTGCCTTCTTTATTAATGATGGTTGCGGTAGTTTTGAGGACATCAGAAATTTGTCCCGCCGTCATATAAGGGAAACGTTGCATCAGGACAGCGGCGGCTCCGACGACATGAGGCGCTGCCATAGATGTCCCCGTCTTGAGACCATAGGAAGAGTCAATTTCAAGCTCCCCTCTATTCAGCGCACCTTCGTTTATTGCACCACCTGATTTTGGAACGAATTCACCGGTGCTACTGTAAACTAGGGTGCCCGGTGCAGATAAACAATAGCTGGCGGTATATCCACAACGGGTTGATGACAGAGCCAGCTCCTTGTCCTGTGTTATGTTGGCGACACTGAGATAGTTTTTCAAAACGTCAGGGAAGAAAAAGGGTATGCCTGCATCTATCCAGGTAACGTTATAGTTGTTGGCATTTCCGGCAGAACGAACAACTAATTTATGATGGCGTGCTGCACGTAATAAACCCGCTGTACCAGAGAGATCATCGTATATCTCAGGAATTGGTGAATGGCTTAAATGATCCAATATTCCTTTAATCGGTTCCATTTCGTTAATAACATGAGCTAATGTCACCTGCTTATATTTTACTGTCCCGTTCGGCCAGCGTTTGGGTTTGCCCCGTTCATCTACTTCATAACCAGGCCTAACGCCCCAACTATTATTGATGACCCGAACATTACTTTGGATCATCGCTTCTGTGCGATTATGATAATTACCCAAAAATTTTGCAGTAACCAAGTCGGCATCAAATGCGACTCCATGCATCTCCTTGCCGTCCCGGCTTGCGACAATAGTACCGGCGACATGATTACCATGATTGCCGAAAGAGATATTGCCAGATTTATCTTCATCATATTTATAGCTCACAATATCTTTCGGGCTTAATATCTTAAGCTTATTTGCGAACTCAGCATGAGGCGTTACGGCTTGATCCAGCACCCCGACAGTGATCCCTTTTCCGGTATAACCACGGGCATAGGCGTAATGTGCACCAATGGCCGTTAATCCCCATTGGCGTTTAAACTCTTCTGATAACCAGCTATCCGGCGAATTCAGCCGCCCCTTTTCTTGATACCCGTTATCCGCGATGGTGACGGTAGCAGGTAAAAGCCCACACAATAATGTTATCCACAAAACAATAGGTTTTACTGAGTTGTTTTTTTTCATAGTGATAAGCCTGTTTTTCATGTAATGGATTTATACACAAAGAAAAACTCACTGCCTGCCAGCAGTGAGTGGGATTGTTTATTGACTAGAATTTCCAGTTGGCATTGAAGAATACGCCGTTATCTTTGTGACCACGTGATAAGACACCGTTGTATCCCACTGATAATTTGGTATTTTCATTAATGCTCAGAGAAGTCCCGGCTTTGATGACCGCCGCATCACGCGCAGCGGAGACACTGTTGACGGTAAATGACACATCGCTGTTGCTGAAACTCAATTGACTGTCACGTGCGACATTACCGAACTGATGTTGCCAGCCTAATTCACCATACATGCCGACAGTCAGTTGATCCTGCGTCTGCCAGTTCTGGTTCACACGCAAACCTAATGTCGAGAGGGTGGCATTCTTCGATTGTTTTTTCCCGGTCAGGGCAGCGGCACCGCCTTTTTCATTGATGCCATCGTTGCGGAAATTAACATGGGACAGATTGGCGAAAGGCTCCAGATTCAGCCAGTCCGGGTTGATCCCGTAAGCCGCTTCCGCAAATAACTGCCCGGTTTGCGCACCGTATTTGGCTTTCAGGTTGTCAGATTGGCTACCGAAGGCCACTGAACGCTCGGTATCAAACCGGTGCCAGCTATAGGCTACGCCGGTACGCAAGGCCAGCGCATCCAGCTGTTTGCTGCCATAAAATGCCAGATGGAAGTTGTCACTGCCTGCGGAAGTATTATCACCGCCACGCAGGGAAGAGCGGGTGAAACCGGTAGCCATACCGAGTCGCAGGTCATTGGCTACTTCCCGATCTGCCCCCAGAAATACGCCGTAGTTGGACATGCGATAACCGTTGGCTTCACTGTTACTGTTAGTCCGTTGCCAGTTACTGGTGATCTGTGCCCAGACCCCGTTTTGGTCAGTTTTGATATCCTGACTTGCCAATCCGGTATCAGCCTGACGTAGACGGGTATTCAGGGTGTCACGCAGATAACGGCTGCCATTGATTTGTGCAGACGCGATATCAGCGTGGATCTGGCCGGAAGACAATTGCTGGAAGGCTTTGCCCGCCTGTGGTGCCGTATCCGACATCAGGATACTTTCATAAACCGGATGGCCCAGATGCAATTTCTCCGCCGCATTAGCGATGGCGCGCTCATTGGCGGTGTTAGTTACACTGGCGAACGCTTTGGCGTTACGGTTGATATTCAGTGTGACGCGATCAGGCTGGTAACTCAACTTAGTCCCAATGAACAGGTAGTCAGGTGAAGCGGCAGTAAACTGACCATCGATGCCTTTTTTGGCCTGTAGGATATTGTATTGCTGACCCAGCAGGCTGCGGACTTCGGGTTTAGAGAGCAGGTTTTTGTTGTTTTCTAATGAAACCTGTACCGTTCCACCGTTTAACTTGGCTAAACCGTCAGCATAAATACGGTCACTCAACCCAGCGGTATTTCTGGCGACTTCAACAAGGTAATTTGAGCCTGGTTCGAAAGTCACATCGTTGTTAACTTTCAGTGTGCCGATTAAATCAGTATTCATGGGGCCCACATTACCGGGGGCAATGTAAGAGCCGCTTTTAGCGATGAGTGAACCAACAGTCCCGTTTCCGCTCAGTGTGGCCCCCTTATGTACTGCCGCCTCAGAAGTGATACCGCCACTGATCTGTAACTGACCCTGGTCAACGATTGTCGGGCCTTGATAGGTGCTGTTTTTTCCGGTCAGTTCCAACATCCCTTTACCGGTTTTGGTTAACCCGCCGTGACCAGAAATATCATGACTCCAGTAGTCGTAGGTACATTCAATGCTGTCGCAGACGCGTTCTACCGTTGTGCCTGCTTCTACTTTTTCCCCGATGCCGACGATATTGGCGACAAACTGCGTATCGGTATAGGAATCCTTAATGTAAAATTCAGCGGGAATATCGTCCTTTGTAATAAACATTTTCGGGCCTTCAATGGCATCTTTCAGGTTGAGCATGCCCCAGCCGGAAAGTTCATGGATCCTTTTGCCTTCTTTATTAATAACGGTTGCGGTAGTTTTAAGCACATCAGAAATTTGTCCCGCCGTCATATAAGGGAAGCGTTGCATCAGGACAGCGGCGGCTCCGGCAACGTGCGGTGCTGCCATAGATGTACCCGTCTTGAGACCATAAGAAGAGTCAATGTCAAAATTCCCTTCATTCAGATACTTTTCATTTATGAGAGTACCTGTTTTTGAAATAAATTCACCGGTACTACTGTATATGCCTGTACCGGGTGCAGATAAGCAATAGCTGGCGGTATATCCACAGCTGGTTGATGACAGAGCCAGCTCCTTGTCTTGCGTTATGTTGGCGACACTGAGATAGTTTTTCAGAACGTCAGGAAAGAAAAGCGGCATACCCGCATCTATCCAGGTAATGTTATAGTTATTGGAATTTCCTGCCGCAAAAACCACGAGTTTTCCGTGGCGTGCTGCACGTAATAAACCTGCTGTAGCGGAGTTATCGTCGAATGTTTCAGGGATTGGTGAACGGCTTAACTGATCCAGTGTATTTCGAATTGAGCTTCCATGTTTTCTGACTTCGTCCATAGTAACTTGCACATAATCCCACGTACCATCTGGTCGCCTTATCGGTCTACCGTTTTCATCCCGATTACGTTCAGGAGGGACTCCCCAACTATTGTTAATAATCCGGGCGTTACTCTGGATCATCGCTTCTGTGCGATTCTGATAGCTGCCTAAAAATTTTGCAGTAACCAAGTCGGCATCAAATGCGACTCCATGCATCTCTTTGCCGTCCCGGTTTGCCGCAATAGTGCCGGCGACATGGTTACCATGATTGCCGAACAGAATTAAAAGCCCATTAAAAAGCTCGTCAAAATTGACCTGATCTTCCGGGCTTAATCTTTTCAGTTTGTTTGCGAACTCATCATGAGGCGTTACGGCTTGATCCAACACCCCGACAGTGATCCCTTTACCGGTATAACCACGGGCATAAGCATAATGCGCACCAATAGCCGATAATCCCCATTGGCGTTTAAACTCTTCTGATAACCAGCTATTCGGTGAATTTAACTGCCCCTGTTCTTGATACCCGTTATCCGCGATGGTGACAGTAGCAGGTAAAAGTCCACACAATAATGTTATCCACAAAACAATAGGTTTTACTGAGTTGTTTTTTTTCATAGCGGTAAGTCCGTTTTTCATATAATGGATTTATACATAAAGAAAAACTCACTGCCTGCCAGCAGTGAGTGGGATTTTTTTTTACTGACTAGAATTTCCAGTTGGCATTTAAGAAAACGCCGTTATCTTTGTGACCACGTGATAAGACCCCGTTGTAGCCCACTGATAACTGGGTATTTTCATTAATACTCAGGGAAGTGCCGGCTTTGATGATTGCCGCATCACGCGCAGCGGAGACGCTGTTAACCGTAAATGACACATCGCTGTTGCTGAAACTCAATTGACTGTCGCGTGCGACATTACCGAACTGATGTTGCCAGCCTAATTCGCCATACATGCCGACCGTCAGCTGATCCTGCGTTTGCCAGTTCTGGTTCACACGCAAACCTAATGTCGAGAGTGTGGCATTCTTCGATTGTTTTTTACCGGTCAGGGCAGCGGCACCGCCTTTTTCATTGATGCCATCGTTGCGGAAATTAACATGGGATAGGTTGGCGAAAGGCTCCAGATTGAGCCAGTCCGGGTTGATCCCGTAAGCGGCTTCGGCAAATAACTGCCCGGTTTGCGCACCATATTTAGCTTTCAGATTGTCAGATTGACGACCGAAGGCCACTGAACGCTCGGTATCAAACCGGTGCCAGCTATAGGCTACGCCGGTACGCAAGGCCAGCGCATCCAGCTGTTTGCTGCCATAAAAGGCCAGATGGAAGTTATCACTGCCTGCGGAAGTATTATCACCGCCACGCAGGGAAGAGCGGGTGAAACCGGTAGCCATACCGAAACGCAGGTCATTGGCTACTTCCCGATCTGCGCCCAAAAATACGCCGTAGTTAGACATGCGATAACCGTTGGCTTCACCGTTACTGTTGGTGCGTTGCCAGTTACTGGTGATCTGCGCCCAGACCCCGTTTTGGTCAGCCTTGATATCCTGACTGGCTAATCCACCCTCTGCCTGACGCAGACGGGTATTCAAAGTATCGCGAAGGTAACGGCTGCCATTAATTTGTGCAGACGCAATATCAGCGTGGATCTGGCCGGAGGACAATTGCTGGAAGGCTTTGCCTGCCTGTGGCTTCGTATCCGACATCAGAATGCTTTCATAAACCGGATGGCCCAGATGCAATTTCTCCGCCGCATTGGCAATGGCGCGCTCATTGGCGGTTTTTGCCACACTGGCAAATGGGGTGGCGTTACGATTGATATCTAACATGACGCTATTCGGCTGATAGTTCAATTGAGCGCCAATGAACAGATACTCAGGTAACTCAAGTGAATAATTAGGTAAAACAGCAGTAAACTGACCCTTGATGCCTTTTTTGGCCTGTAGGATATTGTATTGCTGACCCAGCAGGCTGCGGACTTCGGGTTTTGAAAGCAGGTTGCTGCTGTTTTCTAACCTAACTTCAACCTCGCCACCTTTTAATGTAGCTAAACCGTCGGCATAAATATGGTCACTCAACCCAGAAGTATTTCTGGCGACTTCAACCAGATAATGTGAGTCTTTCTCGAAAGTCACATCGTTGTTAACTTTCAGTGTGCCGATTAAATCCGTATTCATAGGGCCCACATTACCGGGGGCAATGTAAGAGCCGCTTTTAGCGATGAGTGAACCGACAGTCCCGTTTCCACTCAGTGTGGCACCCTTATGTACTGCCACCTCAGAAGTGATACCACCACTGATCTGTAACTGACCCTGGTCAACGATTGTCGGGCCTTTATAGGTGCTGTTTTTACCGGTCAGTTCCAGCATCCCTTTACCGGTTTTGGTTAACCCACCGTGACCGGAAATATCATGACTCCAGTAGTCATAGGTACATTCGATGCTGTCGCAGACACGTTCTACTGTTGTGCCTGCTTCTACTTTTTCCCCCATGCCGACGATATTGGCGACAAACTGCGTATCGGTATAGGAATCCTCAATATAAAATTCAGCGGGAATATCGTCCTTCGTGATAAACATTTTCGGGCCATCAATGGCATCTTTCAGGTTGAGCATGCCCCAGCCATAGAGCTTGTCGATGCCTTTTTCACCCAAGTCTGTTGCTGTGGTTTTGAGAACATCAGAAATTTGAGCGGCTGTCATATAAGGGAAGCGTTGCATCAGGACAGCTGCAGCTCCGACGACATGTGGTGCCGCCATGGATGTACCAGTGTAGGTATCATAGGAAGAGTCAATCTCAAGCTCTCCTCTATTCAGGGCACCTTCGTCTATTTTCTTTCCTGTTTTTGAAACAAACTTACCGGTACTACTGTAAATTTTGGTGCCCGGTGCAGATAAGCAATAGCTGGCGGTATACCCACAACTGGTTGATGACAGAGCCAGCTCCTTGTCCTGCGTTATGTTGGCGACACTGAGATAGTTTTTCAGGACGTCAGGAAAGAAATATGGCATACCCGCATGCAACCAGGTAACGTTATAGTTGTTGGCATTTCCTGCTGCAAAAACAACTAATTTGTCATGTCGCGCAGCACGTAATAAGCCCGCTGTTCTGGTTGTATAATCATCTAATTCAGGAATTTCTGATCGGCTTAAACGATCCAATTTCTCTCTAAGATTATTATCCCTAACATATTTACGGACATCCTCCAGAGTGGTTTTAACATAGTCCCATGTACCATCTGGTCGCCTTATCGGATTGCCGTTTATATCCCGTCTTATCTGAGGTCGAACCCCCCAACTGTTATTGATAACCCGGGCATTACTTTGGATCATCGCTTCTGTTCGGTTGTAGTCATTCTGTAAATATTTACCGGTGATCAAGCCAGCATCAAATGCAACTCCATGCATCCCTGTACCGTCCCGGTTTGCCGCAATAGTGCCGGCGACATGGTTACCATGAGCGCCGAACTCAATGATATCTGTCCAAATATCTTCGTCAAAATTGACCGGATCTTCCGGGCTTAATCTTCTCAGTTTATTTGCAAATTCAGCATGAGGGGTTACTGCTTCATCCAGCACTCCGACATTGATCCCTTTCCCGGTATATCCACGGGCATAGGCATAATGTGCGCCAATAGTAGTTAACCCCCACTGGCGTTTAAACTCTTCTGATAACCAGCTATCAGGTGAATTTAACTGCCCCTGTTCTTGATACCCGCTATCAGCGATGGCAGCAGTAGCAGGTAAAAGTCCACACAATAATGTCACCCACAAAACAATAGGTTTTACGGAATTGTTTTTTCTCATAGAAATAGGCCTATTTTCCATATAGTGGGGCATTCCAATTTATTTTTAATAAATAATCAGAAGCCTCTTATAATAAAAAGGTTATTTTTGTTTATATAACTGGCAGCCAAACCCCATCCCACAATAAATGATTATTGTAGAAATAAATCTGATAATAGAAATTAATATACAAGAAATTAATATCAGCAGAATGCCAGCGAGTTTCTATGAAATAATATTTTCATCGCAAAGGCAAGATTTAAATTAACTTAAAATAAACATCTTGTTTACATATTATTAATTTTATTTTTTATTTAAAATCAATAGCATAATTTTAATTTTCTTTATTTTACATTTATATACAAATAAAATTTATTATTTTAATAATAAAAAAAATACTTCAAGCTGATTTAATTAGATTGTTTTTTGTTTGTCTTGTTTATTTTTTAAATTCCATTATTAATTTAATTTCCTTATCTGCAATCATAATGAGATTTTATTTTTATGACTAAACTCATTTTCATTAATACACATAAAAAAGGCTATTTAAAAACGTGATAATAGATAATTAATCTGGATTCGGGTTTAGCTCATAGTTTTATAAAACTAACAAGAGGTTAATATGTGAGCAAGTAGGCTGAAAAAGAGTTATCTGATTTTTTTTTACAATATAGCAATAGTATTGAAATAAAATATGGCTTCACAACTATCTGTAACTTTATTAAATAATATAATTCCAAAAAATTTTTTTTGGATCTAGGGTTTACTTCTGAAAAGAGTGTCGTGCGCAGTAGTGGGGAATTTTTTACTCTACTAAAAAATAATTCCTTATACTTCAAATTTCATTAAACCTTCATTTATCATATCTGTACTCAAAAAAGAGAAAACATTGGAATAATAATGATCAGAAAATTTTTAAGCGAAGATATGGACACGGTTCTGGCAATCTGGCTGGAGGCATCCATTAAAGCACACCATTTCGTCGCGGCTGATTTCTGGCAATCCCAGATTGAAAATATGAGGAATATCTATATTCCGGCATCTGAAGTGTATGTCTATACTCAAAATCAAAAGGTCATCGGTTTTTATGCGTTACATAATGATATATTAGCTGCAATTTTTGTATCACCTGATAGCCAGAGGCAGGGAGTGGGTAAGAAATTGATCATGGATGCTAAAAGTCGCAGAACTGAACTCACTCTGTCCGTCTATCAGGAAAATAAAAGCAGTTATGATTTTTACCTGTCACAAGATTTTTATGTAGCGGAAGAGGGTAAAGATGAGGTGACAGGGCATTCTGAATATGTGATGCATTTTCGCAATTAAATACGCCTACCCTATAAAACAGAGCCGATTACGGGTTGATATGAGGATAGATTCCATAATGGATAAAATTGTTACTGATATTACTGAACTTGAGCAAATTTACGGAAAGCCAGTAGGGGCTTCTGTATTTAAAGAAACTGACCATATTCATCCGGCTTATCGGCCATTTATTGAAGCAGCACCATTTGCCATGTTGGCGACTTCGGGTGAAGACGGGCTGGATGCTTCACCTCGGGGAGATCAGCCGGGATTTATTCACATCGAGGATAAAAAGACGCTAATCTTGCCTGATCGAAGGGGAAATAATCGTATTGATAGACTGCGTAATATTCTTCATGACAATCGTGTTGCATTGTTACTATTAATTCCGGGTATTGGCGAGACACTGCGTATTAATGGTCGGGCAGAAATTCTGGTTACGCCGTCAATATTAGAACGTTTTGCCCATCGTAATATTTTACCGCAATCTGTATTGCGGAATTACGGTTGATGCAGTTTTCTTCCAATGTAGTCGTGCCATTATGCGTTCAGGTTTATGGGATGCGTCAACTCAGATAGATCGTAGTGCCTTACCCAGCCCGGGTTATATTCTCAAAGCATTGAGCAAAAGTGAGTTTGATGATGTTGAATACGATACTCACTTAGATCAGCGACTGAAAGACAATTTGTACTAATTTATTCAGGCTTCGCTAAGAATCTCTTATCCCGGTTCATCGCCGGGATATCTCTCAGAACGCTACGCATACCGGTGCATCTACCCGCATTACTGAATCTTGCGCAAACTGCTGTTTATAGATGCTGCGTAGGGCCTCGATGTTTGTTTCGCTCTCTTTGCCCGGAGTATGGATTAACAGTAACGCTTTGCTGCTTTCGCGCGCCAGTTTGCCATCGTTGCCTAACCACTGTCCCTTAGCATCAAACACCGACAGCCCGTCTTTAAAGCGTGGCGTGACCTGTTGGTCGATGAATGTTTGCCACTCGGCAGTGGTAATCACCGTCCCTGACGGACGGTTCAGGCCAAAGTAGAGCGTAGTCTGAATCATGGGATCACCTGTATGGCAAACCTGCGAGGGTGTTGGTGAAATAGTGTTACGATTTGGTGTTGCACAGCCGCTTAACAGCAAGGCGGTGACAACCAGTACTGGAATCTTTTTCATTGACTGTTTTTGTTCCTCAAATATTGAATTTATTAAACGCTGGGTCATACGCAAAAACAATGCCAGTGACATTAATGTCATTGCAGTGCCACTGGTTCGTCCTGCCCATCTTACTCAGAGTAAGTCTGAGCACTGGATATTAATGATGACGCTACGAGGAGGGTATTTGTTTCGCATAAACAATTAAACGTAGATATTTTTCTAAATCAATGGTCATTGAGGTGTACTCAAAAGAAGTAATCTGCTGATTAATACTCAACGACCGCACTCCATTACAGGGTTCATAGATTTCATGCCGATGCCACATTTCATAAAAATCAGGGGAAATTTTAAGTAATTTATTCACTAGATCCTGAACATAACTATCTTTTGAGGCTATTGCGTAATCACGTCTGAAACTGGCTAACATTTTATAAGCATCCTGTTGCCAATTTGGTAATAATTCACGGTAATGATTATTGGTAAATAACAGCCATAATAAATTGCGTTGCTCATCTTTTATCTGGCTGAAATGAAAATACTCATCGGCCTGCTGGTTAAATTCCAGCACTTCCCAATATAGATTTAATACATACGTTAAATGAGGGGATAAATCTCCCATCAATCGTTTGATCAGGGGAGAAATAAAACTTCTCGTCTGGCTGGTGGTAATAGGTTCACGCATATGAGCCAGTAAATAGAGATGTCGCCGCTCTGCTGAATTGAGTTTAAAAACGCTGGCGATATTATCCAAAAAAGTTGCTGATACTCCAATTTCCCGACCTTGTTCTAACCATGTGTACCATGTCAGGCCAACACCAGCCAAAGCCGCGACTTCTTCACGTCTTAACCCCGATGTTCTCCGTCGGCCAATGTGTGGTAGTCCGACAGATTCAGGGCTGATACTTTCTCTTTTAGTACGCAAAAAATTGGCCAATTCAGTACGAGTTCTTTTTAACTTTGACATTGAGCTCAATCCCATTGCTTTTAGTAATAGTATAATTGGTTAAATTGTAACAGGATAATATGAGAACTAAAATCCTCTTCATTTCAAATAGCGAGAGGGTTTTGATTATGACTAAAAGGGATTATTTAGCCCTGTCCGTATTATTACTGGCTGGATTTGTGACTATTTTTGATTTGTTTGTTGTCAATATTGCCGTTACCAATATTCAGACCCACTTACAGGCAAGTATATTTCAGGTTACGCTGGTCATTGTGACCTATGAGATTGGGTTCGGTTTATTACTGATCACCGGTGGTCGTTTAGGCGATTTGTTTGGCAGACGGCGGTTATTTCAGTTTGGTATTCTTACCTTTACATTCACATCATTACTCTGTGGTTTAGCGCCAACCGCAAATACTTTAATTATCGCCCGTTTCTTACAAGGCCTTTCTGCTGCTCTTTTATTTCCACAGGTATATGCTTGTATTCGTGTTAATTTCGAGGGAGACAATGCACGCAAGGCATTTGGATTGCTGGGTATGACTTTAGGATTTGCTGCCATCGCAGGGCAAATCTTAGGTGGATGGATGATATCGGCTAATTTCTGGGATTTACAATGGCGATCTATTTTCCTCGTTAATATCCCTGTCGGGATACTGGCACTGATTTTTTCTGGTTATATTCCTGAAAGTAAGGCGAAGGAAAAAACAGGGTTAGACTGGGGAGGAGTCGCACTTTCCGGTATTGGTATTTTTGCTTTATTGTCGCCACTTTTAGTCGGCCCTGTTTTGGGATGGCCAGTATGGTGTTGGTTACTACTCTTGTTATCACTAGTGGCGTTGTCACAATTTGTGCGACATGAAAGGCGTTATGTCTATCAGGGAAAAACGCCATTATTTAATTTCGAGTTACTGAAAAACAGACAGTTCCGCTTAGGCTGCTTATTGGTTTTGTGTATCTATTCCACGTCCAGTTCATTCTTTCTTATTTTTGCATTATTTTTACAAAGTGGTCTGGGTCTTGCTGCCATAGATGCCGGATTAATTTTTGCACCCGCCAGTATTGGATTTGTTTTATCTTCACTCACTGCGCCTTACTGGGTTAAACGATTCGGGAATCGGGCTATTGTGGCAGGAGCACTGCTATATTTTGCCTCATTTATTGTTTTGGCTGTTGTTATCGCTCAATTACAGGTTAACTCTGATTTACTATTAATCATTCCGGTTGTGACAATTTTGGGGTACGGGCAGGGTTTTGTGATGACACCATTACTTAATATTGTGCTGGCTTTTGTTCAGACCAAATTTGCCGGAATGGCTTCGGGTGTTGTTTCTACGCTACAGCAAGTTGGTGCTGCTTTTGGAGTTGCTATTGTCAGTATTCTGGTTCAATGGAAATTAGATATTGCAGGTGTCTCTGCTTTTATGGGGTATCAAAATGCATTAGTCAGCGGTATGTTTTATAACATCGCCGCCGCTTTTGTGGCATTTTGTTTGTTGAGAGCGTTGAACCGAGCTTCTTCACGATGACTAAGTTCATTGAACGATAGAGTGCAAAGTTTTGCACTCTATCGTCGTTAGCAGGCGAGTGGCGTATCAGCCTGTCCGCCAAGATCCGTCTTTTGATAGAAATCGAACTTAATAGCTACCTATTAAATTTAATAACTATCTATCTTAGAACGATCTTTTTTATTCACTTTACTCGAAGAGATATTTGATTTGTGTTTTCCCTCTTTTGTGAAAACAACAAAGTATTCCTCAAGCAATCTCTTCAATGCCTTGCCGATAGTGGCATATTCATACTCATTGAGGTTGGCAAGCGATATTCTGCCTGCGGGGTTCAGGGTGCCGAAACCCGAACCTGGCAACATCACAATGCCGGTGTCTTCAGCGATTTTAAACAAGAACTGAGTTGAATCAACCGTACCCTTCACCCATGTTGCGAACGAATTGCCATAAATACGGCGGGATATCTCCTCCAGATCAAGCAGCGTATAGTAATCAACGGATTCTTCATCATCGGGCTGAACAATTCCCAGTTCACGGTAGAGCACCGCCTGACGCCGACGAATGATCTTGGTTACAGAGGATTTATAACCATTATCACTATCCATCAGGGAAAACAGAGCAAACAGTACCATCTGAATCTGCTGTGGGGTGGATAATCCGGCAGTATGATTCAGCGCCACGCTGCGGCTATCTGCAACAACCCGGTCAAGGAAGCGCAGGGCACTGACATCAGGAGTGAGGGACTCATAACGCTTATTCAGGCGTTTTTTCTCACTGGCAGGTAAAGCAGCCAGTTTTTGCTCGAGAATATTGTTACGGTGTAACGCAATTACACCGAGACGCCACCCGGTTGCGCCAAAATATTTGGAGAATGAGTAAACCAGAATTGTGTTCCGTGGGCAGGTCGCGAAAAGGGATTTAAAATCATTAGCGAAGGTGCCATAAACATCATCGGTAAGAATAATCAAATCAGGGCGTTGACGGATAATGTCTGCCAGTTTTTCCAAACCATGCTCATCGATTTTAACGGAAGCCGGGTTACTGGGGTTTACGCAGAAAAATATTTTTACCGAAGGATCTAACAACTTCTCCAGCTCGCTGTCGGGATACTGCCAGCGGTTTTTGGGTGACGCCTGTACCATCACCGTCTTAAGCTGAAAATCTTCAAGCTGAGGGATCTCAATATAAGGCGTAAAGATGGGGGAGCCTATTGCCACTTTATCACCGACTTTCACCAGACCATTATTGCGTAGACTATTGAACAAATAAGTCATTGCTGCTGTGCCGCCTTCAACAGCAAAAAGTTCCACATCTTGTGCTGAAACCAGACCGCCTACCATTTCTTTTACAATGTACTCCCGGGTAATCTGCTCACTAATCCGCTGCATACGCGGAGGTTCTGGGTAGTTGGCTCCGAGAATTCCCTCAACCATTTCATGCAGAAATTGAGATGCTGACAGGCCAAGTTGATCACGAACGTAGCTGACGGCTCTGGCGAGAAAAGAGATACCGGGTTGGTTATGATTTGCTGACAGAAACTCATCAAAGCGCGCCTCAATACCCTCAATCCGGGGTAATCCACCGATATCATGCGGCAAATAAGAATAGGAGAGCTCAGCTTCTGCAGTGGCAAATAGACCTAAACGCCAAAACGCCCGGCGCGGTAAGGTTGCCAGAAAGTTCGGATTTCCCCGACCTGCATTGAGCATCGTGCGCCCGGATTTGCTTGACGCTAATTGGATCAACGCATCTTTAAGTTCAAAAGGACTGAGAGCAGCATACTTATCCTGTTGTTTAGACATGTAGTTTACTCCACTTGTAAAGGTTACATTGGCTTACGCAATAGCAACGATGAGTGGGCCTAATAAAGTCAGGAACACGTTGGCTAAACCATACGTCACAGCAAAAGGTGCTGTTGGTATAGCATTGCCGGCTTTATTGAGAACTTCACCAAAAGCGGGATTGGCGCTTCGGGTTCCCGACAAGGCTCCGGCAAAAATGGCGGCATTGTCATAGCGTAGGAGATAACGTCCGATAAACAGCGTAATCATCAACGGCACAACGGTGACCACCACACCAATAAGAAAAATCGAAATACCGCTTGAGCGAATAGTTTCAACCGCTTGCAGGCCTGATTGCAGTCCTACTACGGCCACAAAACCGGCCAGCCCCAAATCACGAAGGATTGAAGAGGCACCGCTGGGTATATTACCGCTCAGTGGCTTACGCGACTGATACCAGCCAAAAAGCAGACCGGATAGAAGTGCGCCACCGCCACTTCCCAGCGTAAGAGGTACTGAGCCAATACGTACTATTAGCAGGCCGATTAACAGGCCAACGGCAATACCGAGACAGTGAAAAAGCAAATCTGTCTTGATGCTTTTCACCAGAGAAGCGCCGACCAGTGATATCGCTCGCTGAATATCCTGTTCGCTGCCGTACAGCGTTATCACGTCGTTATGCTTGATGACCGTATCATCAGAAAGGGTCAGCATATTTTCTCCACGTTTTATGCTGATGACATAGATACCATGACGTACATCGGGGGCCACCTGAGTGCGGAGTTCTGCAAGCCGCTTATTAATAAAGGCCGGGTTTACCACCAACGCTTCGCTGGTTGTCATTACCATTGATGGCCCGTGCTCGGTCAGCACTTCCTTACCCAGATGCTTAGCCAGAGCGACAATACCTTGTCGGCGCCCGACCAGAAGTAAAACATCATTCTCCATAAGGAGAAGATCCGGCGTAACATGAACTTCTTCTCCTCCACGCTTGAGCCTTTCCAGCGTAACGGGGAATTGTGGGGAAGCTAACGCTTCCAGTTCTGAGACGTGTATATTTTTTGCCGGTCCGGCCTCATAGAGACGGCCCACAATACCCGGTAGAGCAGGCGTCTGGTCTGCAGCTAATAAAGGTGCTCCTTTGAGTAAATCCAGCTCGGCTTTCATCGCATCATCCCGAATGGATCGCCTCATTATTTTGGGCAGGACATTAACGCAGATAATGATGGTACCAAGGGAACCGAAGATGTAAGTCACTGCGTAGCCGACTGCAACGTTGCCTTGCAACTGCTGTATCTGTGCCGGAGCCAGATCAAGCTTAGCAATGGCTGCACCAGCGGTGCCGATGATCGCGGATTGTGTTAATGCACCTGCGGCGATACCCGCAGCGGTACCTTGATCAAGGGAGAAAAGTTTTGCCATGACGACGAGTGTCAACAGCCCACTCACTGCCAGTACCAAAGAAAGTGCGACTTCACGTAGCGTTTGCCGCCCCAGCGAGGAAAAGAATTTAGGCCCGCTATCAAAGCCGACAGCATAAATAAACAGGGCAAATAGGACATTTTTAATTCCGTCGCCGATACTGACACCAACCTGGCTAATCAACACGGCTACAACCAGTGCGCCGGCTACACCACCCAGTTGGAATGCTCCTAGTTTGAACCTCCCCAACCATGTGCCACCAGCCAAAGCGAGAAAAAGTGCAATTTCAGGAGAAAGGCTAAAAAGTTCATGTAACCAGGCCATTAAATTAGCTCCTTTGTTTTCTTAGATAGAAATTAGCAATGGATTACAGAATGACTGGCTTTTAATGTGATAAGCGAAATAATCTAAGCCGCTCCACTAAATTTAGCACATTTGATGCAGTATGAATTTTGATCGCCCGATACGACAAATACAGGGATAAAATAAGAGACAGGGAGCCGGTATTTCATGCCTAAGAATGCGGAGATATAAAACCGGTACTTGGGATGAATAATTGCAGCCAGTAAGGCTGCAACCTGAAAGACGGAAAATATATTTTTAAAACTTATAATACAACTTCCTTACATACCGTACGGATACTGTTGCATTTCATCACCAACAGCGTCGCGCACATGTTTCAAAGCTTCGGCATAAGATTTAAGTAGCTTCAATGTATAGTGAACCCGATTTTCAAAAGCTGTATCACTGCAAACCAATTCAGGAGAAATTAAATTACCAGCCTGACGGAAAATTAAATGATCAGGCAGGAAACAGACATGGTTATTTTTAAAACCAGTCATACGTAGCTCGGAGATAGGATAAACTCCATTTGGACCACTAGAAACACTGGTTAATAATGCGGGCTTATGTCCTAATTCGGTCACAGAGCAATATAACAATAAATTTTTCAGTGCTGGTGGTACCATTCCATGCCATTCAGGAGAGACAAAAATAAAAGCGTCACTGTCTCTTAAATGATGAGCAACTGCCTGCCACGGATGTGATTCTGCTGATATATCGGTTGTATAACCATCATGAAGAGGAAGGTCTACATTACATAATTCAAGAAATTTGATATCAGTAAATCCATATTCACTACTCAATTTCTGTAAATAACGGGCTATACGCTGACTATTAGAATTCTGACGCTGACTACCAGAGATTAAGGTTAACTTCATACGGTACTGCTCCTTTTATTTTTAATTTGCCTTTTTAAGGTTGTAGGATTGTGGAGCTGTCTGGATCTTATTTCTGGGTATAGAAAACCAAACCGCAGTAATAATGATGCAGGCTCCTATAAATTGGAAGAAAGAAAATGTTTGTTTTAAAAAAACAAAGCCAAGTATGCACGCCGATAATGCACTCATAAAACCTAAAAAAGATATTGTGACAACCGGTAGTTTTTCAATTCCCCTAAACCAAATAATGTAAGAAAAGACTGCACCGATAAGACATAAGTAACCATAGCCGAAGATATTAGTTAATGTAATCTGGTGAGGTATTCCCTCAGTTAAAATAGCCACGGGTAGTAACATCATTCCACCTAACATTAATTGCCAGCCAGTGAAGCTTAGTAACGATAAGTTAGTAGGACGGTTCCAATATTTGGTTAAAACAACACCCAATGCCATACAGCCACAACCGGCAAAACCAGCAATAATTCCCTGCCAGTTTAAACGAGTGTTTGCATTGGTTACGAGAAGTGCAATACCTATAATTCCGAGAATTGCTGAAGCGATATACATTTTCGTCAGCGGGGTTTTGAGTAGAAAAGTACTTAGCAGAATAACAAAAATAGGCTGGCATGACATAATCAAAGCGGCTGTTCCACCGGGAAGATACCATGCAGCCATAAAAAGGAAATAAAAAAAGGCACCGATGTTTAATAACCCGAGAATAGCCAGACGGAGCCACCATATTCCCTTCGGAAATGTACGGCAAATTAACAGTAATAAAATTCCGGCAGGTAGTGCTCTGAGAGTTGCGGCAAGTAAAGGGGTATTAGGTGGCAACATTTCAGTAGTAATAACATAAGTACTTCCCCATACAATTGGTGCTAATGCAGTAAGCATAAGATTACGGAGCATTGTAGTTTCCTGTGTTATTTTTCCTTTGTTTACAGTTTCATCTATCGTTTTTCAAGTTGTCGTTTTGTTAGCTTCGCCTTGAAATTCATAGGGTATAGATGCTAAAAATTAACCGCAAACTTCATTTTAAAAAGTATCTTTATGTAAAGATACATTAAAGTGATAGCCTATACAAATTTTATCAAGTATCTTTTCACAAAAATAAATGAATAGGGAAAAAACATGAAGTACGATCACGTTGACCGTTTACTCATACAGTGGGAACAACAACGTCCAGATCTTGACCCGTCACCGATGGGTGTTATCGGACGTTTATGCCGGGCGAATAAAATTATTGAACAGCGACTACAGACTACATTCAAAACCTTTGACCTGAGTGCTATTGAGTTTGATATTCTTGCGACACTACGTCGTCATAATACACCAATCACACCAACCGAAATGTATCAGTCAGTGATGTTAACTTCAGGCGCAATGAGTACCCGTATTGAACATATGGTACAGCGTGGGTTAGTTGAACGTGCGGCTAATGATAAAGATCGACGCAGTTGCAAAGTCTCTTTAACTTCAGAGGGAAGAGCGCTGATTGATAAAGCGGTTGAAAGTCATTTAGAAAACTTAAGAGAGACGCTGAGTGCATTATCGAATGAACAACAAGAGCAATTGGCTATGCTTTTGCGTCATTGGTTGCTAATGAATGAGTCAGATATTTAGGATTAGTCTGATAATTTTCTTTTTTTTAAAAGAATCTTTTTAAAAAAATATTTCTTAATGTGATGTAAAGATAACTTTAGTAAAAAAGTTCATTAAGAAATGAAAAATAAACTTTGCCCCGAATTAATTCAGGGCAAAGTCCGGGAGGTCAGTCAGAGATTAGAATTTCACGTTAAATCTGGCCCAATAAGTGCGGCCCGCTTCGTTAACAGGCGTATTGGCTGAATAACCAAAGCCATCATTTCCTGCACGATTGAGGTGTTCGCTATAGGTTTTATTAAAAATATTGTCAACACCGGCAGTGACCTGCATATTTTTAGTCACCTTATAAGCGGCATTAGCAGAAAAAACGGCAAAACCGGCACTACGCTCAAAATCTCTTCCAGCCACACTACCTTCATTCATCGCAATCTGGTTTTGTTTGCTGACCAGACGCAATAAACCGTTGCTACTCCAGTCGCCATACTCCCAGTTCAGACCAAAGCGGGCTTCCAATGGTGGAGTTTGTGGCAATGGACGATGGTTGGAATTATTTCTCGCCCAGGAATAAGCAAGACTTGCATTGGTTTTCCAATTTTCATTCAGATGATAGCCAACGCCCATTTCTCCACCCAGTATGATGGCATCAATGTTACGAACGTTATCGGCTTTTTGATCGGCATAATGGAACAGAATAAAGTCATCGATTTTACCTGCATAGGTGGAAATCCAGCCTTGCAAATGCTGATCGTTATAATGAGCACCGATATCTAACTGTGTTGTTTTCTCTGTTTTCAGTTGATTGAAAACACGGCCTTTTGACCAGAACAACTCCCAAAAATCAGGGAAGCGCTCAGTATAACCAACACCGGCATAGAACATCACCGGAGCTTCTTTCAGGTTATGTTCATATCGGACAAAACCGGCGGGTAAAGTATCGGTTCGTTCTTCCTGTTTTTCCTCGATTTTTTGAGGATATCTATCCACCAGAACGCGATCTAAACGAGCACCGCCGATTACCTTACTTTGTTCGTCAGCATCCCAGCTCAGTTCGCCAAAAACACCATAATCACGGAAGCGGGCATTTTTTTGTGATGGGTTACGATGCGTATTTGTCTGCATATCCACACCGCTTTGTAATGTGAAATCTTCCCAAAGCCATGTACCCATCATGCGTCCGCCCAGAGTTTTGCGATCGACCTGATGAGACATTTTCATACCATTACCATGCCCACTGTGACTGCCGTGTCCTCCATGACTACCATGATTCATGTGGCTACTTTTCATATGGTCATTTCCGTGTCCCATATGGCTGTCACCATGTCCCATTTTCATTGCTGTAAGGGAAGGGCGGGATAAGTTATCCATTACATGAGTGGTGGCGTTGTAATAAAAATTAGTCTCAAATTTGTCAAATACATCGCCGATATTGGATTTTTCAAAGCGCATTCCCAAACTTTCGCGTTTGAATTTCGAACCATCCATTGCTCGACCAGCATAGCGAGCCTTTCCATCTCCTTGTCCGGCATTTAACTCCAGCAGGGTATTATCATCCGGTGTCCAACCCAATGCTACATCCGTATTCCACTTGTTCCAATGGGAAGGAATGCGATACCCATCACCGTCTTTGTAGTCATTAGAGCGGGATTTATTACCGATAAAGCGCATATAACCATATTGATTGCCGAAACTCAGGTCTGCATTACCATCCCAGCGTCCGTTAGAACCAGCGACTGTGCTGATATTACCTTTAGCATCCGGTTCTGAAAATTGTGGGCGGGAGCGTTCAAAACGAATAGTTCCTGCGGAGTTCCCCGGTCCCCAAAGCACAGTCTGTGGCCCTTTAACCAAACTCAAAACATCATAACTTTCTGGTGAAATATATGAACTTGGGGCGTCCATCCGTGACGGGCAAGAGCCCATAACTTCGCCGTCATCAATCAACATCCGTAAGCGAGAACCAAACATCCCACGGAATACCGGATCTCCGTTAGTTCCACCACTACGCACCTGAGAGAATCCCGGAATGGTTTTCAGGTAATCTGAGCCATCACTAGCGGGAACAGGTTGACGGGGAGTTTTAAGTGAGGAAAAAATATTCAAAGGCGAAACAGCCGGAGCAGTTACGGTAATGACTGATTCACTTTCATAGGCTACATTTCCACGAACTGAGTTTAAATTTTTTGTCTCTTCAGCACTTTCTTTTGTGGCAGCCATACCATTTGGAATAAAGAGTGCGATAGCTAAAGCCGTAGCCAAAGGCGATGCGCGAAACAATTGTGTAGCAGACATGAAAAATATTCCTTAATTAATCACAAATCCTGTTTTTGAATTTGTTTAAAACAATACCGACTTGCCCTGTAAAAATAATTTCAGGCAAGGAAAATAGATGATTTATTTATTCATACACAATGGATTTCAAGATGCATCGCGGCGGCAAGGGAGATCATCCCAGGGAGCATAGATAACTATGTGACTGGGGTGAGCTAGTGCAGCCAACAAAGAGGCAACTTGAAAGACGAAGTGTACAGATAAGCTAATTAATTAAGGGGTGGTGCGCGTGGTTGTGACTCACCATAGAACAGCCGGATAGCCGGGCCAGAAAAGCGGGGTGCTGGTGGTGCCCGGGAAATCGTTAGCGTCAGCAAGATAAAAGGAATAAACGAACCTGACAATAACGGCAGGTTAATCAATAGCTGGCAATAACCACAGGCAATATCATCCATCAGCCCCATATGAACATGATCAACACCATGATGATTCATGCTGTCTGATTGATGGTGACTATTTTGCATATCAGGCATTGGCATACCATGACATGCTTCATTTTTCATACCACCGCGATGATGTTCCAGTGTTTTTGATACCACTGGAGCAATGAACAGCATCAGAATTGCCAATAAGGCAATCCAGGCAGGTGTTCGGCGCTGTGATAGATGAAAAAGTGATAACAAACTATTGATCCGGATCAATACTAACGATTGGGCGCCAATCTTACTGTATTTTTACTGATTTTGTTAAAGAATTTTTCTCTGATTATTTGGCGTTAGCACTTTCCAATAGTTTAATGATGTCTTTATATCCACGTTGACGAGCATGAGTAAGCGCAGTAACCCCGTTTTTATCCGGTATGTTAACATCAGCACCGCCCTTAATTAGCCGATCAATAATGTCGACATAAACTGAAGAGCCATTGCCTAATACGACTGCTTCCATTAACGCCGTCCATCCTAATTTGTTAATGTGATTAGGGTTAACACCAGCATCCAGCAGGATCTGTACAGTTTCAGGATGCCCTTTTTCGGCGGCGGGGATCAGGGCAGTTCCTCCATAACGGTTGGTATCTTTCAGGTTCGCGCCATGATGTAAAGTTGCAATGAGTATTTTATTGTAGCCCTGTGCTCCGGCCAGCAAATAAGGAGTATCGAGCTGTCTATCTTTAGCATTGACATCTGCACCGCTTTGGATAAGGAAAATAGCAATCGCAGCATAATTATGCTGTGTAGCCAGCATGAGAGGAGTGCGCTGTTGCCCGTCACGCTCATCAAGTAAAGTTTGATCATCATTCAATAGGGATTTGACGGTTTCTATATCGTTCCGATTGACAGCATCATGCAAAGGATTTGCATACACGTTGATATTTAACAAACAAAAAAGAAAAGTGAAATAAATTGGAATATATTTAAATTTCATCTTGATATACCTAATTAATGTGAATATGTAGGATTCAGAATTCGAAATCATCATTTGATCGAGAAATGAATATTTTCGTTTTTTAATTGTGCTATATCAGTTCTATATTTAATTTATTCAGAAGTATAAGGATAAGATATTTTACATCAATATAACCCTATCATATTTACATGATATTTTTGATATGTATTTTTAAACCGGCAATATCAATTTTATTAAATGCCTAATATCCTAACTCCTCCAAAAACAACCCAAGAATAGCATTAGTTCGTTTGCCTTTGCGTGTCACGATTGAGATTTTAGAATCATAATAAATTTGCTCAGGCAATAGTGCCTTCATAAAACCTTTCTCTACCCAGATGCGAGCGTAGTGATCCGGAAGAAATCCCACGAACTTACCGGTAAGAATTAAAAATGCGATACCTTCGCGATCAGATGCTGTTGCCGCGTTGTTCAGCAACTTATAGTGATTCATGGCTTCAGTACTTATACGATAGCCGGGAATAACGGCATCCAGTTGATTTAACTGTTCAGTATCAAAGTTATCCGCAAGCAGAAATGCTTCATGTGTATTACTACAATAAAGATATGACCGTTCATTGTAGAGTGGTAAGTAATTTAATCCTGACAATGGTGTGATAAAAGGTAGGGCGCCCACCTGTAATCTTCCATCCAATATACCTCGTTCGATTTCTGTTGGAGTACTCATACTAATATTAATTAGAATATTGTCACTTGCTGAACGCAGGCGTTCCAGCGCGTTAGTAATCCGCATCATTGGTTGTGTGACAAGGTTATTAATAATGCCGATATTAAATTCTCCCCGTAACTGCTTATGTATTTGATTGACATACTGACGAAATTCTTCAATTGACGCCATCATGGTTTCACTGGCTTGCAGAATTTCCCGCCCTTCATCCGTCAGAGAAAAACCAGCGCGACCACGTTGGCATAAGCGCATGCCCAAACGCTTTTCCAAATCCCCCATATGAAGGCTGATTGCTGAACGAGTAATGCCGAGCAGGCTTTCAGCCGCTGAAAAACTGCCACATTCTGCAACGATCTTAAATATACGTAATAATTTCAAATCAAAATCAGTTACTTGCCTAAAGTTTGCAGGTTTCATTTACGTGAGTAAACTCATAACTAATGATTCAATAAATAAGATTTAACTTGAATATCGTTTTATTGCAAACTCACTGTGATGACTTTTTGTTACATTTTCGTGCGAGGAGTTAAAAAATGTCAGATAGCAATACCGTTCAAACCCGTTCCTTCCATGTTAATCCATCCCAAGATCTGAATTTAAAAGCACACTGGATGCCGTTTAGTGCCAATCGTCATTTTCAGCAAGACCCACGCATGATCGTCTCTGCGGATGGCCACTGGCTGACGGATGATAAAGGTCGCCGCATCTACGACAGTTTGTCTGGTTTATGGACTTGCGGAGCCGGGCACTCACGCTCAGAAATTCGCCAGGCCGTTTCTGAACAATTAGGTACATTAGATTACTCACCCGGTTTCCAGCACGCTCATCCACTGTCATTTCGGTTAGCAGATAAAATCACCAGTCTGATGCCCGGTGATTTAAACCATGTATTCTTTACCAATTCAGGTTCTGAATCTGTTGATACAGCAGTAAAAATAGCACGCGCATACTGGCGGATAAAAGGGCAGCCGACTAAAACCAGAATGATTGGCAGAATGCGCGCTTATCACGGTGTTAACATCGGGGGAACAAGTCTTGGCGGTATTGGCGGAAATCGCAAGATGTTCGGTCAGTTGATGGAAGTTGACCATCTGTCACACACCTTACAAAGCAATATGGCATTTACTAAAGGCGTTCCGGCAACTGGCGGCATTGAACTGGCTGATGAACTACTGAAACTGATAGAACTTCATGACGCCAGTAATATCGCCGCAGTTATTGTCGAGCCTATTGCCGGATCTGCCGGTGCGATTGTTCCGCCACAGGGTTATCTGCAACGTTTAAGGGAAATATGTACTCAACATAATATCCTGCTTATTTTTGACGAAGTTATTACCGGATTAGGCCGTTTAGGGCGCTGGACAGGGGCTGAATATTTTGGTGTCACTCCGGATATTCTTACTTTTGCCAAGCAAGTCACAAATGGTGCAATCCCTCTTGGTGGTGCTGTTGTCTCCAGTGAGATCTACGACACATTCATGTCACAACCTCTTCCTGAGCATATGATTGAATTCAGTCATGGCTATACTTATTCTGCTCATCCTGTTGCCTGTGCCGCAGGTCTGGCAACATTAACATTGCTGGAAAAAGACAATCTGATCCAACAATCTGCTGAATTAGCGCCTCATTTTGAAAAAATCCTGCACGAACTCAGGCATTGCCCTAACGTTGTTGATATTCGTAACTGTGGGTTGATTGGCACCATCCAAATTGCACCACGGAATGGCGATGGCGTGATACGTCCTTTTGAAGCTGGAATTGCATTATGGAAAGCCGGTTTTTATGTCCGCTTTGGTGGCGATGGACTCCAATTCGGCCCAATGTTTAATGCTAAACCTGAAGACCTTGACCGGATGTTCAATGCAGTAGGTGATGTTTTGCATCAGGTTAAATAAAGGGAAAGAGTCCTATCCGACTTTATCTATAGAATTTGTAGATTTATTTCAATATACAACTATCAAAAAATTAGCAGGCGAAGGACAACGGAGAGATAAAATACATGAGTGATAACGCAAAGCGTAGTAAATGGGTATACGAATTTTTTGAATTCATTGATAACAGAGAGTTTAATAAAATTTTAAACCTTGTCACCAAAGATGTTGTATATGAACGACCCGGCTATTCTACAATTCAAGGCAAGGAGTCTTTATTTAATTTTTATTCTAAAGAAAGAGTAGTGCTAGAGGGTAAACATACAATAACAAATATAGTCACCGAAGGAAGTTCCTCTGTATTTATCGGTGTTTTCTCTGGCACATTAAAAAATAAGGAGCATATTGAACTTTCGTTTTGTGATTTTTGTCAGTTTGACAATCATTTGTTAAATAAAAGGAAAACCTTTTTCTACTCCCCTCTGATTTAGTTTTTCGGAAATGTCCCACCAATACCCACTTTATAGAACAAGATTTTATAACTTGGTGAGGTGGCTTCCATCTCGTTTCTGACTAATATAAATTTGATGCTAAGCAAAGACCCTGTAACCCATCTGGGCTTTGTTTGGCTTTGTCTCCGGATTCGAGTGAACTAGATCAGGCTATTACGATCAGAACAGTGATATTCATAACCTGCCCAGTAACAAGTCCCCCTCTAAAAACAGAAATACTCATACCGTTCGCCGTATTGCTATCACTTGCTCTGTTTTTTGTTCTGAGTAGTCTTGATGTCTTTTGCAACCTTAATGATATGCTTTGTACCTTTTTTATAGGCGCATGCGTGGGCAATAGCCAGCGCATATAAGTGTTACCATAAAATTGGAGTAAAAGTGCAGCGGGCAGGAGAAGAGGCGTGGGATCATCGCCAACATACTTCTCATTTAGAAAAGCTGTCTTTACTTTTTTCTGGGGGCATTTTGGCTTTAAGTTTACGCAACACAAATATAATTCCTAGATCTTCTTCCTTATGGCAAAGACCTAAGTGAAAATATTGCCGCTAATAGTAGTTGTCACATAATAGTTGTAACGATGGAATCTCATAACATGATGAATATGGTCAAAAACAAATATCCGGCAGCAGAACACTGGAAGTTTGGTGATTCTCCTGAACTACAGGACGTTCTTGCTGAATTAGTCTCCAAAGAAATTAAAACTGCAACCAGCTGTTCATTTTCCTCCTATAAACAGTGTGGCAGCAGTATTTTAATTGGTAATGAATACATTGTATTGAACAGCAAAGATACGCCAGCCTGTGTTGTCAGAGTGATGGCGCTACACCTCATAAAATTCTCAGAAATGACAACTGAACTCGCCTGGAAAGAAGGCGAGGGAGATCGTTCGGTGAAGCACTGGCAACAGGAACATCAATGTTTCTTTGAACGTGAAGGTTCATTTTCACCGGACATGGAAGTTGTTGTCATCGAATTCAAAGTGATTGATGCTCTGTAACGCCATTGTGTATATCAGATGTCTGCCCGGTCAGCTGACCATTTTCCAGCTTGATGCAATGATCGGCTAAATGGAAAAAACGGTCGTCATGAGTAATCGCCAGTACAGCTTTACCGCGTGCCGCCAATTCGGGCAATAGTTCCTGATAAAATACACTTTTAAATAGTGGGTCCTGATCAGCGGCCCACTCATCGAACAGATAGAATGGTCGATCTTCCAAATAAGCAACCACTAAAGCGAGGCGTTTCCGTTGCCCTTGTGAAAGCTCACGAGTTGAAAAACAACCATCCTTAATTTTAACCTTGTGCTCCAAATGTAATTTAGCGAGCAGGGCGTTCGCTCGTGCATCCAGTACTGAATCTGTATCAGTCAAACCTATCAGTGTTTCAAAGAGATGAAAATCCGAGAAAATGGCGGAGAACAGCTGACGATAGTTAGCTCTGTTGCTATCAGTAATCAAATTTCCGTCAACAGTCATTGTGCCGCTTTCCGGTGTATACAGCCCGCTTAACAGTTTGGCCAGTGTCGTTTTCCCACTGCCGTTACCGCCAATCAGAAAAGTGATTTCTCCGCGTTTAAGCGTCATATCGATTGGGCCAAGCTGAAACATATCGTCTTCTTTCTCACGATAATAGCTGTGTGTAATGCCTGACAGTTGCAGTAAATTAGCGTTACCAAATTCGCTGGCAGAAACCTGCTCGTCCAAGTGATCCTGCTCAGTCAGTTCAGACAGAACATAACCGATGCGGTTTAGCGATACGCGAGCCGCATTCAGTGATGGAATACTGTTCAGCAGACTGTCCAGCGGCATCAATATAAACAGAAAGACAATCACGTAACCTGCGATTGTAGTGACTTTCAGTCCCGGTATTACCGCCGGAGCGAAAATAACCAGCCCGAGAAATATATAAAATAGAAGATACATCCAGCCGGCACCAAAGGCATAAACACTGAAAGCACGGATACGATGCTGTCTAACCGCACCAATTTCACGGCCAAGTGAATGGGTGAAGAAAGCCTGAGCGCGTGAAAAATGTAACTTTAGCTCTTTTGCTCCGGTAAATAAGGCATTGAAATGATTAAACAGGCGATCTTGTGACTTACCTGCTGCTTTTAGTGATGCGAGTGCGCTGGTTCCACCGACAGCATAGCCGAGTGAGCCAATCACTATCACCGTTAATACCAGAAAAAACACTGACCATGACAGCCACGCCAGATAGCCCAGACAGCCCAGCACAATGGAACTCTGCGTCACAATATTGGGTAAGGTGAAAAACAACAGTGAAACATTGGTTGTATCATCGGTGATGATAGACTGGGCACGGGAAGCGCCCAGTATTTCTATCTGGCGAAAAGGAGCACGGGTAATACGCTCAGAGATAAACTCACGCATCCTTGCGATGGTATTTTGGCTGAGTCTGGCGAAAATCACCCCGCTCATTATATGACAGACAATTGCCAACACCGCCAGAATACAGAAATATCCGGCGAGTAAGTGATAACTATTACCAGACGTGGTGACTATTCTGTTAACCAATGTGATAAGGAAAACGTTGGAAATGCCATTAACGATACTGGCTAAAATGGCAATGAGCAGGATCCAACGTGAACGATTTAAAAGTGTGAACAAAATCCGGTAAGCCGATTGTTTAATGGTTGGCGTCATCATTTCTGCTCCGGTATCTCGGTCATTAATTTTTCCCGCAGAATTTTCCACAGCAACGTCGCCAGCTGTTTAACCTGAGGATTGGATAGCATAGTCATGTGATTACCGGGCACGATCTCAGTATTTAACTGAGTCACATACTGACGCCAGATATTTTCTCGAGTGGCTATTTCATCAATATTCTCCCCCTGAGCATTAATCAAATAAACGGGGCCGTTATAGCAGTTTTGGGGGGTATAGTTTGAGTTCAGGTTGGCCTGCATAACCTGAACGATACCCTGTAACAAAGATTTCTCTGTATTTTCAGGGAATAGCTCTACATCGATCAAAGCCTGAAGCAAGAGAATGAGCTGTTCGTCTTCTGTCAGATTCTCGAAATCCTGCCTTGTTAGCGTTAATGGCTGAGTCAGCATCATGTTGTAGATATCAATCAGACTCATTAACGTTTCAATCCGGTCGATAACCTTAGGGGGGCTGTTTTTTGAAGTGCTCTCCTGTGGTTCAGGCCCATCGGAATCAATAAGAGTAAGAACCGCAATCTCTTCCCCTTGCTTTTGTAATTGTAATGCGATTTCAAAAGCCAGCCAGCCGCCGTAAGAGTGCCCGAGCAGATAATAGGGGCCATGAGGCTGTGCCTGACGAATTGCCTTAATGTAAGCGCGGGCTGTACCTTCCACACTGATATAAGGCGGAAGGTCTGTATTTATCAGGCCACGAGCCTGCAAAGCGTGGACAGGCAACTGTGGGGGAAGGGCTAATGCCAGCTCAATAAAACTGGAAATACTGGCACCTGCGCCGGGAATACAGAAAAGTGGTGAAACAGAGTCATTGCCATGTTGAATAATGATGTGCGGTGAGTAAGAAGCCGGTAATAAATGCTCAGTCATTGAATCGGCCAGATGGTTTATCCAGGGTGGCTGCATGATGGTGTAATGCCCTCCGCCAATAGGGTGGCGTTCAGAATGTTCACCAACAATATCGTGCCAGCCATGCCAACAGTCGAATCCGTCCGCTAAATCATCGCAGGTATAGAGATGAATGGGTAATGAAGAAGCAGAAATAATATATTTTTTACTAAGTTGCAGGATCAGTTCCTGTGTATTCAAACGGAAGAGAATATCCTCTTTTTTAACGTCCGCAGGCAACCATTGCAGAGCTTCACAATCGCGGAAATGATAAAGATTATCCAAATCATCTCCATCAGGTTGCTCTCTGTAATTATGCAGAGACTGGATAAACAGATTGATATCTTTCTGTCTGTCTGTTTCATGGTCACTGAAATTGTAAGAATCTAAATTGTAAGAATCGATCATGCCAAGGTAATCGATTTTTTCACCATCGCTAACCAATTGCAGGGCTATCTCGTAAGCGATGGTTCCTCCGATGGACCAGCCAGCCAGACGATAAGGGCCATGCGGCTGAACCCGGCGAATAGCATCAATATGGTAAGTGGCAAGTTCCTCAATAGAAGCTGGTGGATTTTCTACTGTGTGTAGGCCCATAGCCTGCAATGTATAAACGGGCAGTTCGGCTGGCAGCAAAGCTGCCAGTCGCGAATACACCAGCGGATCACCTGTGGTTTCGTGTATCAGGAATAATGGCGGTAAATGACCCTGAGGCCTTAAAGGCACCGGATTGGCATCAAGAGGGGAGCTTGGTTTAGCTGACTGACTATTAATCGCCTGAGCCAGATCACATAATATCGGGTAAGAGAATAATGTTGTCAGTGATACCGCCATGCCTTGCTTGCTCATGCAGTTCATTAACCGCACCGCGATAAGCGAATGACCACCCAGCTCAAAGAAATGGTCATGACGGCCGACCCGTTCCAGCCCCAGTAACTCCTGCCAGATTTGTGCCAGCGCAATTTCTAGATCACCTATCGGCGCTTCATAGTCTCGGGTGATCACTGCTGACGCATCCGGCGCAGGCAGCGCCTTGCGGTCGAGCTTACCGTTGGGAGTCAGCGGGAAAGTATCCAGTATCACAAAGGCGTTGGGGATCATGTATTCCGTCAAACGATGAGTCAGTTGCTGACGTAATTCAGCCGGCACCAGTTCAATACCGGAATGTGGGCGGAGATAAGCTACCAAAAGCTCTTCACGCACTATTACCACAGCTTCATTTACACCGGAACACTGGACAAGCTGAGCTTCGATCTCACCCGGTTCAATCCGAAAACCGCGCAGTTTGATCTGAAAATCGTTACGCCCCAGATAGTCGATATTGCCATCTGGTAGCCAGCGCCCTAAATCACCGCTTTTATACATTCTGGCATCAGGCTGCGAGCTGAAAGGATCGGTCACAAACCGCTCTGCGGTCAGTTCAGGCCGGTTCAGGTATCCCCGGGCGACACCCGCCCCTCCGATATAAATCTCGCCAGTGACGCCAAGGGGCACAGGCTGCCCATAATCATCGAGAAGATAAATTCGGGCATTGATTATCGGATGACCGATACTGGGAGATGGCAGTGAATGATCTATCACACAAAAAGTCGT
Organism: Xenorhabdus stockiae; assembly: GCF_002632825.1. Taxonomy (GTDB): domain Bacteria; phylum Pseudomonadota; class Gammaproteobacteria; order Enterobacterales; family Enterobacteriaceae; genus Xenorhabdus; species Xenorhabdus stockiae. The sequence continues at coordinate 51,846 of NZ_NJAJ01000002.1, read as the reverse complement.
ATCAACGGTACATTCTGTTGGGCCGTAAACATTGATAAAACGCGACATTTTTATTTGTTGCAAGCGTGACCATAAGACCGGAGAAATGGCCTCTCCCCCGATTAGAACCTGTTGAGGCTGATAACCTGTATCGGTACCTAACCCCGCATTCAGTAGCCATTGCAGTTGCACGGGAGTGCAATCAAACAGATCCACCGCGTGGTGCGCCAGATAATGCCAAAGCTGTATCCCATTGGCACGAATAGCCTCCGGAATGATGACCAGTGTATGGCCCGCCAGCAATTGCAGCCAGCTCTGTACCGAAGCGTCAAATACAATGCTGGCATTCAGGGCGGTGCGACACGGTGGTGTGATATCGACCATCGATTGCAGCCCGGTATACAGATTGATGACATTGCGGTGAGTCACCATAATTCCTTTGGGCTGTCCGGTGGAGCCGGAGGTATAAATGACATAAGCCAGATGACGTGAATTCAGCCCCAATGTGGTTGTATCGGGATTATGGTCAGGCTGGATATCCAAAAGCGATGTTTGGCTATCAAGCAGCACCGTGGAGATCAGATGGCTGAATAAGCCCGCCAGCTCTGTCTGGGTCAGTAAGGCCACGGGTTCAGAATCAGCCAGCATATAAGCCAGCCGCTCAGATGGATAAGCCGGGTCGAGAGGCACATACGCACCTCCGGCTTTGAGAATTGCCAATATTCCTACCATCATATCTAAGCTGCGTTCAACACAGATAGCTACCCGAACATCCGGTTTGACGCCCAACGTCATCAGGTAATGCGCCAGTTGGTTAGCTTTACGATTGAGGGCATCATAACTCAGGGAATGTTCTTCGAATTGTACGGCAAGGGCATCAGGTGTCCGGGCGACCTGTTGTTCAAACAGCTCATGAATAAGGACATGCTGCGGAAAATCGACCTGTGTGGCGTTGAAATCCACCAGTAATTGCTGACGCTCGGGTGCCGGCAGGATGGATAAGCTGAGTACCGGCTGCTGAACGTCAGCGGTCAGTGCATCAGCCAGCTCACTGAGGGCAGTGTACAGATAATGCACGATTCTGTCCGGCTCAATCCCGTCCACGGTCTGAGCAGTCAGCGTGAAACCGTCCCCATGATCATCCACGGAGAGGGCAATAGGATAGTTCGTCCGCTCCTCAGCCTGCAATACGCGTATGCCTGCCCAACCGGGATTTTCACCCGAGTCTGACGGATTGTGCCGGTAATTAAGCAGGACGCTGAACAGAGGCAAGGGTGGGATCACTCCGCTGCACCGTTGCGCCAGCGCCAACGGCGCCTGTTCATGTTCCAGTAAGGCAGCCAAATCCCGCGACGTGGTCAGCACGGCTTCCCGTACATTCTGAGTGCTCAGGGATATCCTGATCGGCAGGGTATTGATAAACATCCCCATCACCTTATCGGCCCCGGTTGTACCTTGCAGCCGTCCCAACAATACCGTGCCAAATACCACGTCATCACGGCCGCTGGTGTGGGCCAGTACCTGCGCACAGGCCACATGGAACAACACCCCGGGACTAATACCCAGTTGGCGGGCCAGTGTGCGCAGGGTATCAGCCAGCATGCTATCCAGCGGCAAGCGGGCTTCTGTAATAGCCTGCCCGTCGCCCTGTACATTCAGTAAGCCAAACGGGGCGGTGGGTTCATCAATCCCGGCCAGTCGCTGACGGAAGTAATTCTCGTGCACTGAAACGGGTACGCTCAGCGTCTGGGCAATAAAGTTGCGGTACGGCAGTGGCACAGGCAGGGATCCCTCTCGTCCCTGTAAGACTTGTTGGATTTCATCCATGATTAATTCCAGTGTGACATGGTCGCTGACCAGATGATGGAAATTCAGCGTTAACAGCCATTCGTCACTGTCCGGATCATGGGTGGTACTGGCCGCGAACAACGGAGCTTGACTGATATCTAACCGACACGGCATGTTTGCCTGTAATTGTGCCGGGATATTCTCGGCTGATGTAGGAGTGAACGGTATTACAAACAACTTCGCCTGTCGCCAGACCACCTGTACAGGTTGGCTCAACCCTTGCCAGTAAAAAGCCGTCCGCAAAATATCATGGCGATCGATGACCTGTTGCAGAGCCGCAAGGAAAGTATCCAAACGTGAGCGGGTATCAAAAGCCAGTATGCTGTTTGACAGGTAAGCATCGCCACTTTCCTGTAACTGGTGATGGAACAGAATACCTTCCTGTAAAGGGGATAGGGGATAGATATCCTGTACATTGGCGGCACCATCGGGAACAGTGGCAACAATAATATCAATTTCTTCTTGTGACAGCGTCACCAACGGTAGCATATCCGGGGTGATAACCGTGCAACCATCGGGAATACGATTGGCGGGAACAAAAATATCGGAAGTATCCTGTTGTGCGTGTATTGTTTGCGCCATTTCCGAAAGCAATGGAGTTGCAAAAATGCTGCGTACATCCAGTGCGTATCCCCGGCAGCGCAACCGTTCAATCAGGCTGACCGCGATCAACGAATGCCCGCCCAGTTCAAAGAAATGGTCATGACGGCCGACCCGTTCCAGCCCCAGTAACTCCTGCCAGATTTGTGCCAGCGCAATTTCTACATCACCTATCGGCGCTTCATAGTCTCGGGTGATCACTGCTGACGCATCCGGCGCAGGCAGCGCCTTGCGGTCGAGCTTACCGTTCGGCGTTAATGGGAAAGCCTCTAAGATAACAAAGGCACTAGGAAGCATAAATTCCGCCAGATGCTGCATTAATTGCTGACGTAATTCAGCCGGAATCAGTTCAACACCGGGCTGAGGTAAGATATAGGCAATCAGCCGCTTCTGCGCGCCAGCACTTTCTCCTTCACGTGCCAATACTACTGCTTCGTGTACACCGGGACATTGCAATAACTGACTCTCGATTTCTCCCAGTTCAATGCGGAATCCCCTTAGTTTGACCTGAAAATCATTACGGCCTAAGTATTTAATATTACCATTCGGTAACCAGCTACCCAGATCGCCGGTTTTGTACAGACGGGCCTCTGGCTCGGTGGAGAATGGATCGGGCAGAAAACGTTCGGCAGTCAGTTCAGGACGGTTGAGATATCCACGGGCTACACCGATGCCTCCGATATAAATTTCACCGACCACGCCAATAGGGACAGGTTGACCAGAGGGATCGAGAATATAAATTCGGGTATTGGCTATCGGGCTGCCGATAGGCGGTGCTATATCGTCCTGACTATTACACAGATAAGTGGTTGCACAGACCGTAATTTCAGTCGGTCCATAGCCATTGATCATGTTCCGTCCATCAGACCAACGTCTGACTTGCGAAAGCGGGCAGGCTTCGCCAGCTGTGATCAGCGTTTTTAATGTGGTAGGGAGAGTATCCATCGCCGCTAATGCAGTGGGTGACAGCGTCACATGCGTAATGGCATCAGTTTCTAAAGTTCTTAACAGAGCAGCACCGGGCAGGATATCTTCGCGCTCAGCAAGATAGAGACTGGCACCACTCAGCAAAGCCATAAAACATTCTGAAATACAGGCATCAAAGCTGTGTGAAGCAAATTGCAGGACACGGTCGGTTGGTTCTACTACCAAGAGATCCAGATGATACAAGGCTAAATTGCAAAGACTGCGATGTTCAATCATAACGCCCTTCGGTTGACCGGTTGAACCGGAGGTGTAAATCACATAGGCCAGATGGCGTGAGTTAAGCCCACATGCCCGCCGTTCAGGGTTTGTGTCTGGCATATCATCAAGGGCATATAAAACAGGTTCATCAAGCAGGATAGTGGGGAATTGACTCTCCAGTTTTTCCGTCAGGGCGGATTGAGTAAGAAGCACAACAGGAGCAGCATCATTAAGCATATAACTCAGGCGCTCCTGCGGATAGGCCGGATCGAGGGGAACGTAGGCACCACCTGCCTTCAGAATAGCCAATAATCCTACAACCATGTCCGGACTACGCTCAACACAAACGGCAACGCGATCATCCGGTTTTACGCCCAGTTTAATTAAATAATGGGCGAGTTGGTTGGCCCGGCGATTGAGTACGTCATAGCTCAGGTTCTGCTCTTTGAATACGATAGCGGTGGCTATTGGAGTTTGTATCACCTGCTGCTCAAACAGTTCATGGATCAGAGTGGCCTGTGGGAAATCGGTCTGCGTGTCATTGAATCCGACCAATAACTGCTGACGCTCAGGCTCGGGTAAAACAGGTAGTTCCTGCACGAGCTGACTAGGGTCAGTAACCAGCGCGTTAATTAACTCGTTGATCGCAGTCTGCAAGTAATTGACTACTCTCTCAGCATCTATCCCGGTTACAGACTGGGCGACCAAATCGAAATCCTCCCCTGAATCGTCCACCGCAAGGGCCAGGGGATAATTTGTCCTCTCCTCTGATACCAGCAGACGTACGTCTCCCCAAACAGAATTTTCGATAGCATCTGAGGCGTTGTGACGATAGTTAAACAAAACATTAAACAGAGGTATCGGCGGGATGACGTTACTGCAACGCTGGGCCAAAGCTAATGGAGCCTGTTCATGAGTTAACAAAATCGCCAGATCTCTTGCAGTCGCCTGTACTACATCCTGCACACTGCAATTTTTCAGGGATATCCTGACCGGCAGGGTATTGATAAACATCCCCATCACCTGAGCAACGTCAGTTGTGCCTTGCATCCTCCCCAGCAGTACGGTGCCGAACACCACGTCATCACGGCCACTGGTATGAGCCAGCACCTGTGCACAGGCCACATGGAACAGCACGCTCGGACTAACACCTAAACGACGTGCCTGCATCCTCAGGGTATGAGCCAGTGTCTTATCCAGCGATAAACGGGCTTCTGTCACGTCAGCACCATTTCCCTGAACATTGAGCAGGCCAAACGGAGCCGTGGGTTCATCAATCCCGGCCAGCCGTTCCCGGAAGTAATTTTCATGCACCGAAGTGGGTACGCTCAGGGTCTGAGCAATAAAGTTGCGGTACGGCAATGGTGGGGGCAGTGCGTCCGTCTGTTTCTGTACCATTTGTTTCTGTAATAGCTGTTGAATTTCCGCCACTATCAGCGCCAGCGTCATATGGTCGCTGACCAGATGGTGGTAACTCAGAGCCAGCAACCATTCACCACTGTCAGCATCATAAGCCGTACTGACAGCGAACAACGGGGCCTGACTGATATCCATCCTCGGAGCGATATTGGCCCGCAGTTGCGTCGGAAGTGGTTGTGTCGGAATAGGTTGCGCGGGGATATTGTCTGCCGAAGTGGGAATAAGGGGCGTCACAGACAGCTTCGCCTGCCGCCAGACCACTTGTACCGGCTGACTCAGTCCCTGCCAGTAAAACGCCGTGCGCAGAATATCATGGCGGTCGATGACTTGTTGCAGGGCATCAAGGAAAGCCACCTGACTTTCGCGGGTTTTAAAAGCCAGCACACTGTTTAGCAGGTAGGCATCTTCGTGTTCCTGTAACTGATGATGGAACAGGATACCCGCCTGTAACGGGGCCAGCGGGTAGAGATCCTGCACATTGGCATGACCACCGGTCACGGAAGCCGCAATGGTGTCAATGTCAGTCTGTGTGAGCGTCACCAGTGGCAGCATGTCGGGGGTGATACGTGTACAATTATCGGGGATACGGTTCGGTGGAACAACCATATCCGGCGTCTCTTGCCGGGTCTGTATCGCCTGCGCCATCTCCATGAGCAACGGAGTGGCAAAAATACTACGTACCTCCAATGAGTATCCCCGCTGGCGCAGTTGTTCAATCAGATTGACCGCAATCAGCGAATGCCCGCCCAGTTCAAAGAAATGGTCGTAACGACCGACTCGCTCCACTCCTAACAGAGATTGCCAGATTGCCGCCAATGCAATTTCTATATCACCTGTCGGTTCAGCATAGTCTCGGGTGATCACGGCGGATAAATCCGGCGCGGGCAGCGCCTTGCTATCTAGCTTACCGTTGGGAGTCAGCGGGAAGGATTCCATTACCACAAAGGCACTGGGGATCATATATTCCGCCAGACGGGTACGTAGCTGCTCACGCAGACAGCCCGCGTCCAGCGTGATATCCGGCTGTGGCACCAGATAAGCGACTAGCCGTTTTTCGCCGTTATTCTCCTCACTCTCCTCACGGGCTATCACGACGGCCTCCTGTACGCCCGGGCACTGCATCAGGCTTGCTTCTATTTCCCCTAATTCAATGCGGAAACCGCGTAGTTTCACCTGAAAATCATTCCGACCAAGGTATTCGAGATTGCCATCCGGCAGCCACCGGCCCAGATCGCCGGTTTTGTACATGCGCATCCCGGGTTTATCGGAGAACACGTCAGGCAGAAAACGCGCTGAGGTCAGTTCCGGTCGGTTCAGATAACCACGGGCCACGCCTGCACCGGCAACATAGAGTTCGCCCACCACGCCCAGAGGGGCAGGCTGACCATAGGCATCAAGGATATAAATACGTAAATCGTCAAGGGGCTGACCAATCAAACTGCCTCGCTCTGAATAAATATCCGCTTCGGTTAGTTCCCGATAAGTGGCATGTACGGTAATTTCCGTGATGCCATACATATTCACCAGACGCGTCTTCGTGGTGGGATTGCGCTCAACCCACGGTGCCAGAGTGTGCAGCTCTAACGCTTCACCACCAAAGATAATGCAACGCAGGGTGTGTGGCGCATCCGGCATTGTATTCTGCGCGACAATCAGTTGACGGAAGGCGCTGGGCGTCTGGTTCAGAATCGTCACTTGTTCACGGCACAGCAGCGCATATAACTGATGTGGCGAGCGGGCACATTCAGCCGCAATAACGACCAGCCGCCCGCCGTAAGCCAACGCGCCCCATAATTCCCAGACGGAGAAATCAAAGGCAAAAGAGTGGAACAGCGTCCAGATATCGTTGTGATCAAACCGGAACCGCGCCTGTGTTGCTGCCAGCAGGCGAGTGACATTGCTATGTTCGACCATCACGCCTTTTGGTTGCCCCGTGGAGCCGGAGGTATAAATCACATACGCCAGATGGCGTGAAGTGAGTCCCTGCACTGTGGCAACAGGATTGGTTTCCGGCAGATTCGCCAGCGTAGAGAAGGGCAGATCATCAAGTCTGACAGTGGGTAATGCTGAGTTGCCAGTGATTTCGCCCAGTGCAGTTTGTGTCAGCAACACCACCGGTGCCGCATCTTCCAGCATATAAACCAGCCGTTCAGGCGGATAAGCCGGATCAAGGGGCACATACGCCCCACCGGCCTTGAGGATAGCCAATATTCCCACGATCATGTCTAAGCTGCGTTCAACACAGATAGCCACCCGATCATCCGGTTTTACGCCCAATTTAATCAGATAATGGGCCAGTTGGTTAGCCAGACGATTCAGTTCGCCATAACTGAGCGTTTTGGCCTCCCACACCACGGCAATCGCTTCTGGTGTTCGGGCAACCTGTTGTTCAAACAGTTCATGGATAAGAGCATGCTGCGGAAAATCGACCTGTGGAGTGTTGAAATCCACCAGTAACTGCCGGCGTTCTGCTGCCGGCAAAATAGATAAGCTGAGCACCGGTTGCTGAGTGTCCGTGGTCAGCGCATCCGCCAGCTCACTGAGGGTGGTGTACAGATAATGCGCTACTCTATCAGGATCAATCCCGTTCACAGTCTGAGCGATCAGCGTGAAACCGTCTCCGTGATCATCCACAGTGAGGGTGATGGGGTAGTTCGTCCGCTCCTCCGATGCCAACACGCGCATACCTGCCCAGCCGGGATTGTTACCCGCGTCTGACGGGCTGTGCCGGTAATTGAACAGGACACTGAACAGCGGCAGCGGTGGCATAACCCCGCTGCACCTCTGGGCCAGTGCCAGTGGGGCCTGTTCATGCTCCAGTAAGGCCGCCAGATCCCGCGCCGTCACCTGCACGACTTCCCGCACACTGCGATTTTTCAGGGATATTCTGACCGGCAGGGTATTGATAAACATCCCCATGACCTGATCGGCTCCCGTCGTGCCTTGCAGCCGTCCCGACAACACCGTGCCGAACACCACCTCATCACGGCCGCTGGTGTGAGCCAGTACCTGCGCACAGGCCACATGGAACAGCACGCCGGGGCTGATGCCCAACTGGCGCGCCTGCGCACGCAGGGTATCCGCCAGTGCGCTGTTCAGTGGCAAACGGGCTTCGGTAATAGTCTGCCCGTCGCCCTGCACATTCAGTAGGCCGAACGGGGCGGTGGATTCATCAATATCGGCCAGTTGCAGACGAAAATAATCTTCATGCACCGAAGTCGGTACACTCAGGGTCTGAGCAATAAAGTTGCGGTACGGCAGTGGCACAGGCAGGGCTCCCTCTCGTCCCTGTAATAGCTGCTGGATTTCATCCATGATTAATTCCAGTGTGACATGATCGCAGACCAGATGATGGAAGTTCAGTGTTAACAGCCATTCCCCGCTATCGGCATCATAAGCCGTACTGGCGGCAAACAACGGGGCCTGACTGATATCCAGCCGGTGGGCGAGATGTGCCTGTAATTGCGCGGGGATATTTTCCGGCGAGGCGGGAATAAATGCATTCACGTTCACGGAAGCCTGCCGCCAGACCACCTGTACCGGCTGGCTCAGTCCCTGCCAGCAGACCGCCGTGCGCAGGATATCGTGGCGGTCTATCACTTGTTGCAGGGCATCAAGAAAAGCCTCCCGACGTGCTTGGGTATCAAACGCCAGCAGGCTGTTTAACAGGTAAGCATCCCGATCCGTCTGTAACTGGTAATGGAACAGAATACCGGCCTGTAAAGGCGACAGCGGGTAGATATCCTGCACATTGGCATGACCGTTGGTTACGGAGGCCGCAATGGTGTCAATGTCCGTCTGTGACAGCACCACCAATGACAGCATCTCCGGCGTGATATGTGTGCAACCGTCAGGAATAAGGTTGGGCGGCACCCCATCATCCGGTGTATTTTGCCGAACCAGTATCGCCTGTGCCATCTCCGCCAGTATTGGCATTGAGAAAACACTACGTACTTCCAGTACGTATCCCCGACGACGCAACTGCTCAATCAGATTAACGGCAATGAGGGAATGACCGCCCAGTTCAAAGAAATTATCGTAACGACCAACCTGTTCCAGCCCCAGTAATGTCTGCCAGATATCCGCTAATGCGGTTTCCACGTCGCCGATCGGCGCTGCATAGCCGTGTGTTATCACAGCCGACTGATCGGGTTCAGGCAGGGCCTTGCGATCAAGTTTGCCATTCGGGGTCAACGGGAAAACGTCTAACATGACAAAGGCAGTGGGGATCATAAATTCCGCCAGACGGGTACGTAACTGCTCACGCAGACTGGCAGCGTCCAGCGTGATATCCGGTTGTGGCACCACGTAGGCCACCAACCGTTTTTCGCCGTTACTCTCCTCACGGGCGAGCACCACGGCATCCCTGACCCCGTCACAGGCCAGCAGTTGCGCTTCAATTTCCCCCGGTTCAATGCGGAATCCCCGGATCTTGACCTGAAAATCCGCGCGGCCCCGATATTCAAGGTTACCCTCCGGCAACCAGCGGCCTAAATCACCGGTTTTATACAGGCGGGCATCCGGTTGAGTACTGAACGGGTCGGCAACAAAGCGCTCTGCCGTCAGGTCAGAACGATTCAGGTAACCCCGTGCTACACCCGCACCGCCGATGTAAATTTCACCGGTAACCCCCAGCGGGACCGGTTGTCCGGTGGGATCAAGCAGATAGATTTGGGTATTGGCAATCGGGCGGCCAATATGGGGGGCAAAGCCATCGGCTCTGTCCATCCGTGTCCAACTGGAATAGGTGGTGGTTTCTGAAGGGCCGTATAAATTACACACTGACCGGACAGCGGATTGAGCAAACAACTGTTCCACCAGAGACGCTTTCAGGGCTTCTCCGGCGACATTCACGGTGTGTAGGGACGGAGGTAAAGCATCCGAATTCATCAACGGCGTGAGGGCGGACGGGACAGTATTGATCAGACTTATCGTCGTGTCTGACGGGGCATGGATCAGTGACAGGATATCGGTCACAAGATGTACCGTTCCGCCGGAAATCAGCGGCGCAAAACATTCATATACCGCCAAATCAAAATTCAGCGACGTAGCAAACAGGGTATGTGCCAACTCTTCGGCGCTGAACGTCTGTTTTGCCCAACTGAGGAAGTTCACGGTATTCCGGTGCGTAATGGCGACCCCTTTGGGTTGGCCGGTGGAGCCGGAAGTGTAAATCACATACGCCAGATGTTGTGAGGTCAGCCCCAGCCTATTCCTCTCCGGATTATGATCCGGCAGGGCAGCAAACAGGGCGGTCTGAGCGTCAAGCCGCACGGTGGGGATTGAGTTGGCCCATGCCTCTGCCAATCCGGTTTGCGTCAGCAACGCAACAGGCGCTGCATCTTCCAGCATATAGGCCAACCGTTCGGCGGGATAAGCTGGATCGAGGGGCACATACGCGCCACCGGCCTTCAGGATAGCCAATATTCCCACGATCATATCGGGGTTACGCTCTGTGCAAATCGCCACCCGATCATCGGGTTTGACCCCCAATTCAATCAGGTAATGGGCCAGTTGGTTGGCCCGGTGATTCAGTGCGTTATAGCTCAGCGAGTGTGCTTCACCCACCACGGCAAGGGCTTCTGGTGTCAGCGCGACCTGTTGCTCAACCAATTCATGGATAAGGATATGCTGCGGAAAATCAGCCTGTGTGGCGTTGAAATCCACCAGTAACTGCTGGCGTTCTGCTGCCGGCAGAATAGATAGGCTGAGCACCGGTTGCTGAGCGTCGGTTATCAGGGCATGAATTAATCGGTCAAGGGCCGTGTACAGGTAATGTAACATTCGGTCAGGATCAATACCCGTCACGCTCTGGACTCCCAGAATGAAGCCATCTCCGGAATCATCCACGGAGAGTGTGATGGGGTAGTTCGTCCGCTCCTCCGATGTCAACACGCGCATTCCCTTCCAGCCAGCATTTTCCGCTGAGACTGACAGATTGTGACGATAGTTAAACAGCACACTGAACAGGGGTAGCGGTGGCATAACCCCGCTGCACCGCTGGGCCAGTGCCAGTGGGGTCTGTTCATGCTCCAGTAAGGTAGCCAGATCCCGTGCCGTCGCCTGCACGGCTTCCCGTACACTGAGATTTTTCAGCAATATTCTGACCGGCAGGGTATTGATAAACATGCCCATTACCTGACTCACGTCGGTCGTGCCTTGCATTCTTCCCAGCAGTACGGTGCCGAACACCACGTCATCACGGCCACTGGTATGAGCCAGTACCTGCGCACAGGCCACATGGAACAGTACACTCGCACTGATGCCCAATTGTCGGGCCTGCGTACGCAGGGTATGAGCCAGTGCGCTGTCCAGCGGCAAGCGGACTTCAGTAATCTCCTGCTCATCGCCCTGTACATGCAATAAGCCAAACGGGGCGGTAGGTTCATTAATGTCGGCCAACTGTTGGCGGAAGTAATCTTCATGTACCGAAGCCGGTACGCTCAGGGTCTGGGCAATAAAGTTGCGGTACGGCAAGGGGGAAGGCAGCGTTTCGGCTTGACCCTGTAATAACTGCTGAATTTCCGCCACTATCAGCGCCAGTGTCATATTGTCACTGACCAGATGGTGGAAGCTCAGAGCCAGCAGCCATTCACCGTTATCGGCATCATAAGCCGTATTGACGACGAACAACGGGGCCTGACTGATATCCAGCCGGTGGGCGAGATGTGCCTGTAATTGCGCGGCGATATTTTCCGGCGAGGCGGGAATAAATTCGCTCACGGTCAGGGAGGCCTGCCGCCAGACCACCTGTACCGGCTGGCTCAGTCCCTGCCAGTAAAATGCCGTGCGCAGGATATCATGACGGTCGATGACCTGTTGCAGGGCATTCAGAAAGTCATCCAAATAAACACGGGAGTCGAAGGCCAGTACACTGTTTAACAGGTAGGCATCTCGATCCGCCTGCAACTGGTAATGGAACAGAATACCGGTCTGTAAAGACGACAGCGGGTAGATATCCTGCACATTGGCATGACCGCCGGTTACGGAGGCCGCAATGGTGTCAATGTCAGTCTGTGACAGCGTCACCAATGGCAGAATCTCCGGCGTGATGTGTGTGCAACCGTCCGGAATGCGGTTGGGTGGCACCCCATCATCCGGCGTATCCTGTCGGGTTATCGCCTGCGCCATCTCCATAAGCCGTGGGGCGGAGAAAACGCTGCGCACCGCCAGTGAATAGCCCCGGTGGCGCAGTTGTTCAATCAGACTGACGGCAATCAGGGAATGTCCTCCCAGTTCAAAGAAATGGTCGTGACGGCCAACCTGTTCCAGCCCCAGTAATACCTGCCAGATGTCCGCTAACGCGGTTTCCACGTCACCGATCGGCGCTGCATAGCCGTGTGTTATCACAGCCGACTGATCGGGTTCAGGCAGGGCCTTGCGATCAAGTTTGCCATTCGGGGTCAGCGGGAAAGCGTCTAACATGACAAAGGCAGTGGGGATCATAAATTCCGCCAGACGGGTACGTAACTGCTCACGCAGACGGCCCGCGTCCAGTGTGATATCCGGTTGTGGCACCACGTAGGCCACCAACCGTTTTTCGCCGTTACTCTCCTCACGGGCGAGCACCACGGCATCCCTGACCCCGTCACAGGCCAGCAGTTGCGCTTCAATTTCCCCCGGTTCAATGCGGAATCCCCGGATCTTGACCTGAAAATCCGCGCGGCCCCGATATTCAAGGTTACCCTCCGGCAACCAGCGGCCTAAATCACCGGTTTTATACAGGCGGGCATCCGGTTGAGTACTGAACGGGTCGGCAACAAAGCGCTCTGCCGTCAGGTCAGAACGATTCAGGTAACCCCGTGCGACACCCGCACCTCCGATGTAAATTTCACCGGTAACACCCAGCGGGACCGGTTGCCCGGTGGGATCAAGCAGATAGATTTGGGTATTGGCAATCGGGCGGCCAATATGGGGGGCAAAGCCATCGGCTCTGTCCATCCGTGTCCAACTGGAATAGGTGGTGGTCTCTGAGGGGCCGTATAAATTACACACTGACCGGACAGCGGATTGAGCAAATAACCGTGCCACCAGAGACGCTTTCAGGGCTTCTCCGGCGACATTCACGGTGTGTAGGGACGGAGGTAAAGCATCCGAATTCATCAACGGCGTGAGGGCGGACGGGACGGTATTGATCAGACTTATCGTCGTGTCTGACGGGGCATGGATCAGTGACAGGATATCGGTCACAAGATGTACCGTTCCGCCGGAAATCAGCGGCGCAAAACATTCATATACCGCCAAATCAAAATTCAGCGACGTAGCAAACAGGGTATGTGCCAACTCTTCGGCGCTGAACGTCTGTTTTGCCCAACTGAGGAAGTTCACGGTATTCCGGTGCGTAATGGCGACCCCTTTGGGTTGGCCGGTGGAGCCGGAAGTGTAAATCACATACGCCAGATGTTGTGAGGTCAGCCCCAGCCTGTTCCTCTCCGGATTATGATCCGGCAGGGCAGCAAACAGGGCGGTCTGAGCGTCAAGCCGCACGGTGGGGATTGAGTTGGCCCATGCCTCTGCCAATCCGGTTTGCGTCAGCAACGCAACAGGCGCTGCATCTTCCAGCATATAGGCCAACCGTTCGGCGGGATAAGCCGGGTCAAGGGGCACATACGCGCCGCCAGCCTTCAGGATAGCCAATATTCCCACGATCATATCGGGGTTACGCTCAGCACAAATCGCCACCCGATCATCGGGTTTTACGCCTAATTCAATCAGATAATGGGCCAGTTGGTTGGCCTGACGATTGAGAGCTTCATAACTCAGCGCTTGCTCTTCAAAGAGTACGGCAATCGCCTCTGGTGTCAGCGCAACCTGCTGTTCAAACAGTCCATGGATAAGCGCATATTGCGGAAAATCAACCTGTGTTGCGTTGAAATCCACCAGTAACTGTTGGCGTTCTGCTGCCGGCAAAATAGATAAGCTGAGCACCGGTTGCTGCGCATCCGTGGTCAGCGCATCCGCCAGCGCACTGAGGGTGGTGTACAGATAATGTGCTACTCTGTCAGGATCAATTCCGTCCACGGTCTGAGCAGCCAGCGTGAAACTGTCCCCGTGATCATCCACCGAGAGGGTAATGGGATAATTCGTCCGCTCCTCAGACAGTAATACACGCATACCTGCCCAAGCGGGATTGTCACCCGCGTCTGACGGGCTGTGCCGGTAATTTAACAGGGCACTGAACAGCGGCAGGGGCGGAAGCACTCCGCTGCACCGCTGGGCCAGTGCCAGTGGGGCCTGTTCATGCTCCAGTAAGGCCGCCAGATCCCGCGCCGTCGCCTGCACGGCTTCCCGTACACTGCGATTTTTCAGCGATATTCTGACCGGCAGGGTATTGATAAACATCCCCATGACCTGATCGGCTCCCGTCGTGCCTTGCAGCCGTCCCGACAACACCGTGCCGAACACCACCTCATCACGGCCGCTGGTGTGAGCCAGTACCTGCGCACAGGCTACATGGAACAGCACACCGGGACTGATACCCAGCTGGCGGGCCTGTGCACGCAGGGTATCCGCCAGCGCGCTGTCCAGTGGTAAGCGAGCTTCGGTAATCGACTGTCCATCGCCCTGTACATTCAGTAAACCAAACGGGGCGGTGGGTTCATCAATATCGGCCAGTTGCTGACGAAAATAATCTTCATGTACCGAAGCCGGTACACTCAGCGTCTGGGCAATAAAGTTACGGTACGGCAGTGGCACAGGCAGGGATCCCTCTCGTCCTTGTAATAGCTGCTGGATTTCATCCATGATTAATTCCAGTGTAACATGGTCGCAGACCAGATGATGGAAGTTCAGTGTTAACAGCCATTCCCCGCTATCGGCATCATAAGCCGTACCGGCGGCGAACAACGGGGCCTGACTGATATCCAGTCGGGAAGCGAGATGTGCCTGTAATTGCGTGGCGATATTTTCCGGGGAAACGGGAATAAATTCATTCACGGTCAGGGAAGCCTGCCGCCAGACCACCTGTACCGGCTGGCTCAGTCCCTGCCAGCAGACCGCCGTGCGCAGAATATCATGGCGGTCTATCACTTGTTGCAGGGCATCAAGAAAAGCCTCCCGATGTGCTTGGGTATCAAACGCCAACAGGCTGTTTAACAGGTAAGCATCCCGATCCGTCTGTAACTGGTAATGGAACAGAATACCGGCCTGTAAAGGCGACAGCGGGTAGATATCCTGCACATTGGCATGACCGCTGGTTACGGAGGCCGCAATGGTGTCAATGTCCGTCTGTGACAGCACCACCAATGGCAGCATCTCCGGCGTGATATGTGTGCAACCGTCAGGAATAAGGTTGGGCGGCACCCCATCATCCGGCGTCTCTTGCTGG
Source organism: Xenorhabdus stockiae (assembly GCF_002632825.1). Classification (GTDB taxonomy): domain Bacteria; phylum Pseudomonadota; class Gammaproteobacteria; order Enterobacterales; family Enterobacteriaceae; genus Xenorhabdus; species Xenorhabdus stockiae. Next base: position 36,488 of record NZ_NJAJ01000002.1, on the reverse strand, counting down.
GCTTCTATCGTCTGTGCCATCTCCGCCAGTATTGGCATTGAGAAAACACTACGTACTTCCAGTACGTATCCCCGACGGCGTAGTTGTTCAATCAGATTAACGGCAATCAGGGAGTGTCCCCCCAGTTCAAAGAAATTATCGTAACGGCCAACCTGTTCCAGTCCCAGTAATGTCTGCCAAATGTCCGCTAATGCGGTTTCCACGTTACCGATCGGCGCTGCATAGCTGTGTGTTATCACGGCTGACTGATCCGGTGTGGGCAGGGCCTGACGGTCAAGCTTACCGTTGGGCGTCAGCGGAAATGTTTCAAGGATAATAAAAGCACCGGGCAGCATATAGTCAGCAAGGTGCTGAGCCAGTTGCTGACGTAGTTCAGCCGGAACCAGTTCAGTACCTTCTTCCGGTTTCAGGTAGGCAACCAGCCGTTTCTGATCTGGTTCGTCTTCCCGAATCAGAGCCACGGCTTCGCGTACACCATGACACTGTACCAGTCTGGCTTCAATTTCCCCCAGTTCGATACGAAAACCGCGTAGTTTGACCTGAAAATCATTGCGGCCAAGGTATTCGATATTGCCGTCAACACGCCAGCGACCCAAATCCCCGGTTTTGTACATACGTGCATTTGGCTCCAAAGAGAATGGATCGATCAGGAAACGCTCGGCTGTCAGCTCAGGTCGGTTCAGATAACCACGGGCAACACCGGCACCAGCGATATAAATCTCTCCGGTGATCCCCACAGGAACAGGCTGAGCATTGGCATCAAGAATATAAACCTGTGTATTGGCAATGGGGCGGCCAATAGGCAGCAGTGTGCTTGCCTGACTATCACACGGATAAAGTGTTGCACAGACGGTAATCTCTGTCGGCCCGTAGGCATTGAGCATCTGCCGTCCCGCTGACCAGCGTTTGACTAAACCCGGTGTGCAGGCTTCACCGCCGACCAGTAATGTCTGGAGGGTATCGGGCAGGGAATCCATTGCTGCCAGCGCGGTAGGCGACAGGAGCACATGGCTGATGGCATGGGTTTCCAGATAGTTGGATAGAATTACACCGGGCAGAAGATCGGCTCGTTTTGCCAGATAGAGGCGGGCTCCCGTCAGCAACGCCATAGTGCATTCCCAGACAGAGGCATCGAAACTGCCGGAAGCAAATTGGAGAACCCGGCTCTCAGGCGTGAGGGCGAGTGTATTTCGTTGGGTGATTATCAGATTACACAGGCTATGATGCTCAATCATCACGCCTTTCGGCTGACCCGTTGAACCGGAGGTATAAATAACGTAAGCCAGATGACGGGATGTCAGCCCTAATACCTGAGCATCCGGATTATCGATTCGTTGTGAAGTCAGAAGCGGTTCAGGGTCATCGAGTAAAATAGTCGGTAATGTGCAGGCGAGCTGGTCTGCCAATTCAGCGGTGGTTAACAAAACAACCGGAGAGGCATCTTCCAGCATAAAGTTAAGCCGCTCCGCCGGATAAGCCGGATCAAGGGGCACATACGCGCCACCGGCCTTCAGGATAGCCAATATGCCCACAATCATATCGGGGTCACGCTCTGCGCAAATCGCCACCCGATCATCGGGTTTAACACCCAATCCAATCAGATAATGGGCCAGTTGGTTGGCCCGGCGATTCAGTGCATCATAACTCAGCGTGTGTGCTTCACCTACCACGGCAAGAGCCTCTGGCGTCAGCACAACCTGTTGTTCAAACAGTTCGTGAATAAGAGCATGCTGCGGAAAATCAGCTTGTGTGGCGTTAAAATCCACCAGTAACTGCTGCCGTTCTGCTGCCGGCAGAATAGATAAGCTGAGCACCGGTTGCTGAGCGTCGGTCATCAGAGCATGAATTAATCGGTCAAGGGCGGTGTACAGGTAATTCACTATTCTGTCAGGATCAACCCCGTCCACTGTCTGAGCGACCAGCGTGAAGTTATTCCCGTGATCGTCCACGGAGAGGGTGATGGGGTAGTTTGTCCGCTCCTCTGATGCCAGCACGCGCATCCCCTTCCAGCCAGCATTTTCCGCTGAGTCTGACAGGTTATGACGATAGTTAAGCAGCACACTGAATAGCGGTAGAGGTGGGAGCACCCCACTACACCGCTGAGCCAGTGCCAGGGGGGCTTGTTCATGCTCCAGTAAGGCCGCCAGATCCCGTGCCGTCACCTGCACGGCTTCCCGTACACTGCGATTTTTCAGCGATATTCTGACCGGCAGGGTATTGATAAACATCCCCATCACCTGATCAGCACCTGTGGTGCCTTGCAGCCGTCCCGACAACACCGTGCCGAACACCACGTCATCACGGCCACTGGTCTGGGCCAGTACCTGCGCACAGGCCACATGGAACAGCACACCGGGGCTGATACCCAACTGGCGGGCCTGTGCACGCAGGGTATCCGCCAGCGCGCTGTCCAGCGGCAAGCGGGCTTCGGTAATAGCCTGCCCATCGCCCTGTACGTTCAGTAAACCAAACGGGGCAGTAGGTTCATCAATGTCGGCCAACTGTTGGCGGAAATAATCTTCATGTACCGAAGCCGGTACACTCAGGGTCTGCGCAATAAAATTGCGGTATGGCAAGGGGGGTGGCAGCGTTTCGGATTGACCCTGTAATAGCTGTTGAATTTCCGCCACTATCAGCGCCAGTGTCATATTGTCACTGACCAGATGGTGGAAGCTCAGGGTCAGCAGCCATTCATTATTATCGGCATCATAAACCGTACTGACAGCGAATAACGGGGCCTGACTGATATCCAGCCGGTGGGCGAGATGTGCCTGTAATTGCGCGGCGATATTTTCCGGCGAGGCGGGAATAAATTCGCTCACGATCAGGGAGGCCTGCCGCCAGACCACCTGTAACGGCTGGCTTAGTCCCTGCCAGCAGACCGCCGTGCGCAGAATATCATGGCGGTCTATCACTTGTTGCAGGGCATCAAGAAAAGCCTCCAGAAGTTCTCGGGTATCAAACGCCAGCAGACTGTTTAACAGGTAAGCATCCCGTTTTTCCTGCAACTGGTAGTGGAACAGGATACCGGCCTGTAAAGGCGACAGCGGGTAGATATCCTGCACATTGGCATGACCGCCGGTTACGGAGGCCGCAATGGTGTCAATGTCAGTCTGTGACAGCGTCACCAGTGGCAGCATCTCTGACGTGATGTGTGTGCAACCATCCGGAATAAGGTTGGGCGGCACCACACAATCCGGCGTATCCTGTCGGACCTGTATCGCCTGTGCCATCTCCGCAAGCTGTGGGGCGGAAAAAACGCTGCGCACCGCCAGTGAATACCCACGGCTGCGCAGTTGTTCAATCAGGCTGACCGCAATCAGGGAATGCCCCCCCAGTTCAAAGAAATTATCGTAACGGCCAACCTGTTCCAGTCCCAGTAATGTCTGCCAGATGTCCCTTAGTTCGGTTTCCACATCACCGATCGGCGCTGCATAGCCGTGTGTTATCACAGCCGACTGATCGGGTTCAGGCAAGGCCTTGCGATCAAGTTTGCCATTCGGGGTCAACGGGAAAGCGTCTAACATGACAAAGGCGCTGGGAACCATAAATTCCGCCAGACGGGTACGTAGTTGCTCACGCAGACTGGCAGCATCCAGCACGACATCCGGTTGTGGCACTAAGTAAGCGATCAGCCGTTTCTCTCCGGCATTATCCTCACGGGCGAGCACCACGGCATCTCTGACCCCGTCACAGGCCAGCAGTTGCGCTTCAACTTCCCCCGGTTCAATGCGGAACCCTCTAATTTTGACCTGAAAATCTGCGCGGCCCCGATATTCGAGGTTGCCCTCCGGCAACCAGCGGCCTAAATCACCGGTTTTATACAGACGAGCATCCGGTTGCGCACTGAACGGGTCGGCAACAAAGCGCTCTGCCGTCAGGTCAGAACGATTCAGGTAACCCCGGGCGACACCCGCACCCCCGATGTAAATTTCACCGGTAACCCCCAGCGGGACCGGCTGTCCGGCGGGGTCAAGCAGATAGATTTGGGTATTGGCAATCGGGCGGCCGATATGGGGAACAAAACCATCGGCTCTGTCCATCCGTGTCCAACTGGAATAGGTGGTGGTCTCTGAGGGGCCGTATAAATTACACACCGACCGGACAGCGGATTGAGCAAATAACCGTGCCACCAGAGACGCTTTCAGGGCTTCTCCGGCGACATTCACGGTGTGTAGGGACGGGGGCAAGGCATTCGCATTCATCAACGGCGTGAGGGCGGACGGGACGGTATTGATCAGGCTTATCGGCGTGTCTGACGGGGCATGGATCAGTGACAGGATATCGGTCACAAGATGCACCGTGCCACCGGAAATCAGCGGGGCAAAGCATTCATACACCGCCAAATCAAAATTCAGTGACGTAGCAAACAGGGTATGAGCCAACTCTTCGGCGCTGAACGTCTGTTTCGCCCAACTGAGGAAGTTCACGGTATTCCGGTGCGTAATGGCAACCCCTTTGGGTTGGCCGGTGGAGCCGGAAGTGTAAATCACATATGCCAGATGTTGTGAAGTCAGCCCCAGCCTGTTCCTCTCCGGATTATGATCCGGCAAAGCGTCAAACAAGTCAGACTGAGGTTCAATCAACACAGTGGGAACAGCACAGGCCCATGATTCTGCCAGCCCGGTTTGCGTCAGCAACGCCACCGGCTCCGCATCTTCCAGCATATAGGCCAACCGTTCGGCGGGATAAGCCGGATCAAGGGGCACATACGCACCACCGGCCTTCAGGATAGCCAATATGCCCACGATCATATCCGGGTTACGCTCTGCGCAAATCGCCACCCGATCATCGGGTTTGACCCCCAATTCAATCAGGTAATGGGCCAGTTGGTTGGCTTGACGATTCAGTTTGCTATAGCTGAGCGTTTTCGCTTCCCATACCACAGCAATCGCCTCTGGTGTCAGTGCAACCTGCTGTTCAAACAGTTCATGGATCAGGGTATGTTGCGGAAAATCAGCTTGTGTGGCGTTGAAATCCACCAATAACTGTTGCCGTTCTGCTGCCGGCAGAATGGGCAAATCCAGAATCGGTTGTAAAGGTTCTGTTTGCAGCGCTTCTGTCAGGCTCTGAAGTGCCGTATACAGGTAATGCATCATGCGATCAGGATCAATACCCGCCACGCTTTGTGATCCCAGAATGAAGCTATCTCCGGAATCATCCACGGAGAAGGTGATGGGATAGTTGGTCTGCTCTTCCGATACCAACACGCGCATTCCGTTCCAGCGGGCATTTTCTGCTGAGTCTGACAGATTATGGCGATAGTTAAGCAGCACACTGAACAGCGGCAGCGGCGGCATAACCCCGCTGCACCGCTGAGCCAGTGCCAACGGAGCCTGCTCATGCTCCAGTAAGGCCGCCAGATCCCGCGCTGTCGCCTGCACGGTTTCCCGTACATTCTGCGTGCTCAGGACTATCCGGATCGGCAGGGTATTGATAAACATCCCCATCACCTGATCGGCGCCTGTGGTGCCTTGCAACCGTCCTGACAACACCGTGCCGAACACCACATCATCGCGGCTACTGGTGTGAGCCAGTACCTGCGCACAGGCCACATGGAACAGTACACCGGGACTGATACCCAACTGACGCGCCTGCGCACGCAGGGTATGTGCCAGCGCGTTGTCCAGTGGTAAGCGGACTTCTGTCACATCTGCGCCACTTCCCTGTACATTGAGCTGACCAAACGGGGCGGTGGGTTCATCAATGTCGGCCAACTGTTGGCGGAAATAATCTTCATGTACCGAAGCGGGTACGCTCAGGGTCTGGGCAATAAAATTGCGGTACGGCAAGGGGGGAGGCAGCGTTTCGGCTTGCCCCTGTAATAGCTGTTGAATTTCCGCCACTATCAGCGCCAGTGTCATATTGTCACTGACCAGATGGTGGAAGCTCAGGGCCAGTAGCCATTCACCGTTATCGGCATCATAAACCGTACTGACAGCGAATAACGGGGCCTGACTGATATCCAGTCGGGAGGCGAGATGTGCCTGTAATTGTGCTGCGATATTTTCCGGTGCGACGGGAATAAATTCGCTCACGGGCAGGGAGGCCTGTCGCCAGACCACCTGTACCGGCTGGCTCAGTCCCTGCCAGCAAAACGCCGTGCGCAAAATATCATGGCGGTTTATCACCTGTTGCAGAGCGTTCAGAAAGTCATCCCGATAAGTGAGGGAGTCGAAAGCCAATACACTATTTAGCAGGTAGGCGTCCCGATCCGCCTGTAGCTGGTGATGGAACAGAATACCGGTCTGCAAAGGCGACAGCGGGTAGATATCCTGCACATTGGCATGCCCCCCGGTCACGGAAGCCGCAATGGTGTCAATGTCAGTCTGTGACAGCATCACCAGTGGCAGCATGTCGGGGGTGATACGTGTACAGATATCGGGAATACGGTTGGGTGGCACCACACAATCCGGTGTATTCTGTCGGGTTATCGCCTGTGCCATCTCCATAAGCCGTGGTGTGGTAAAAACGCTGCGTACTTCCAGTACATATCCCCGACGGCGCAGTTGTTCAATCAGACTGATCGCAATCAGGGAATGGCCCCCCAGTTCAAAGAAATGATCGTGACGACCGACCCTTTCTAAGCCCAACAGAGACTGCCAAATTTCTACCAGTACAATTTCTACATCATCTGTCGGTGCTTCATAATCCTGACTGATCACAGCGGATAAGTCCGGCGCAGGCAGGGCTTTGCGGTCGAGCTTGCCGTTGGGTGTCAGCGGGAAGGCATCCAATATGACAAAGGCATTGGGGATCATATATTCCGCCAGACGTTGTGCCAGTTGCTGGCGTAGGTCAGCCGGTTCTGGCTTCATACCCGGTTCCGGACAGAGATAAGCCACCAACAGATCTTCACGCGCTATCACCACTGCCTCATCCACACCGGAACAGCACACAAGCTGAGCTTCGATCTCACCCGGTTCAATCCGGAAACCGCGCAGTTTGATCTGAAAATCATTCCGGCCGAGGTATTCGATATTGCCATCCGGTCGCCAGCGGCCTAAATCACCGGTTTTGTACATGCTGGCATCAGGCTGTGGACTGAAAGGATCAACCACAAACCGTTCTTTCGTCAATTCAGGCCGGTTCAGGTATCCCCGGGCAACCCCTGCGCCTCCGATATAAATCTCGCCCGGGACTCCGAGGGGAACAGGCTGGCCCCCATCATCAAGCAGATAGATGCGGGCATTGGCTATCGGATGACCGATGCTGGGAGACGGCAGGGAATGATCTATCACACAAAAAGTCGAATCAACGGTACATTCTGTGGGTCCGTAGACATTGATAAAACAGGTCGTTTTTATTTGTTGCAAGCGCGACCATAAGACAGAGGAAATGGCCTCGCCGCCGATTAACGTCAGTTTGGGCTGATAATCCGTATCGGTACCCAGCCCCGCATTCAGCAGCCATTGCAGCTGTACGGGGGTACAGTCAAACAGATCCACCGCATGATGTGCCAGATAACGCCAGAGTTGCGCCCCATTAGCACGAATAGCCTCCGGGATGATGACCAGTGTATGACCCGCCAGCAATTGCAGCCAACTCTGTACCGAGGCGTCAAACACGATACTGGCATTCAGGGCAGTGCGACACGGTGCCGTGAAGTTAATCACTGATTGCAGGCCGGTATACAGATTAATGACATTGTGGTGAGTCACCCCGATTCCCTTGGGCTGTCCGGTCGAACCGGAGGTATAAATCACATAGGCCAGATGGTGTGAACTCAGCCCCAATGAGGTTGTATCGGGGTTATGGTCAGGCTGGATATCAAAAAGCGATGTTTGGTTATCGGATGTTTGGCTGTCAAGTTGCACCGTGAGGATCGGATAAACCAATTGACCCGCCAACCCGGTTTGCGTCAGCAACGCCACCGGCGCCGCATCTTCCAGCATATAGGCCAACCGTTCGGCGGGATAAGCCGGATCAAGGGGCACATACGCGCCGCCAGCCTTCAGGATAGCCAATATGCCCACGATCATATCCGGGCTACGTTCAGCGCAAATCGCCACTCGATCATCCGGCTGTATACCCAATTCAATCAGATAATGGGCCAGTTGGTTGGCCCGGCGATTCAGTGCATCATAACTCAGCGTGTGTGCTTCACCTACCACGGCAAGGGCCTCTGGCGTCAGCACAACCTGTTGTTCAAACAGTTCGTGAATAAGAGCATGCTGCGGAAAATCAGCTTGTGTGGCGTTGAAATCCACCAGTAACTGCTGACGTTCAGACTCAGGCAGGATGGGCAAATCCAGAATCGGCTGTAAAGGTTCCTTATGCAGAGCTTCTGTCAGGTTCTGAAGTGCCGTGTACAGGTAATGAACCATTCGGTCAGGATCGATACCCGTCACGCTCTGGACTCCCAGAATGAAACTATCCCCAAAATCATCCACGGAGAGAGTCAGCGGATAATTTGTTTGTTCTTTGGCATCCAACAGACGCATTCCTTCTAGTATGGGATGCTTTGCGGGAGATGATGAATTGTGACGATAGTTAAGCAGCACACTAAACAGGGGTAAGGGCGGGATCACTCCGCTGCACCGCTGGGCCAACGCCAGTGGGGCCTGTTCATTCTCCAGTAAGGTGGCTAAATTCCGGGCCGTATTCTCCACGGTTTCCCGCACACTGAGATGACCAAGAGAAATTCGGATCGGCAGGGTATTGATAAATATCCCCATAACCTGATCAGCTGCGATGCTGCCTTGCAATCTCCCCAGTAATACCGTACCGAAGACGACATCATCACGGCCACTGGTATGAGCCAGCACCTGAGCACAGGCCACATGGAACAATACGCTCGGACTGATACCTAAACAACGGGCCTGCTCGCGCAAGGTGTTCGCCAGCGCGCTGTCCAGTGGCAAATGAGCTTCTGCTATATCAGTGCCATCTTCCTGTACATTGAGTAAGCCAAACGGTGCAGTAGGCTCATCAATATCAGCCAGTTGTTCACGGAAATACGCCTCATGCACTGAGGCGGGTATATTTAAAGTCCGGGCAATAAAGTTGCGGTACGGCAAAGGAGTAGGCAGCGCGTCTGCCTGTCCCTGCAATAATTGTTGAATTTCCCCCAATATCAGTTCAAGCGTCATATGGTCGCTGACCAGATGATGGAAGTTTAGTGTTAACAGCCATTCATCACTGGCGGGATCGTAAGTGGTACTGGCGGTGAACAAGGGTGCCTGACTGATATCCAGTCGGGTGGCGATATGCGCTTGTAATTGCGCAGGGATATTGTCTGTCGAAGTGGGAATAAAGGGCGTCACAGGTAGTTTCGCCTGCCGCCAAACCACTTGTACTGGCTGACTCAGCCCCTGCCAATAAAATGCTGTCCGCAGGGTGTCGTGGCGATCGATGACCTGTTGCAGAGCATCAAGAAAAGCGTCCCGACGTGCTCGGGTATCAAAGGCGAGCAGACTGTTTAACAGGTAAGTATCCCCTGTCTCCTGTAGCTGGTGATGGAAGAGGATACCGGCCTGTAAAGGCGCCAGCGGATAGATATCCTGCACATTGGCATGACTACCGGTTACGGAGGCAGCAATGGTGTCAATGTCAGTCTGTGACAGCGTCACCAGTGGCAACATGTCGGGGGTAATTGCTGTGCAACCATTAGGAATGCGGTTGGGCGGTACCCCATCATCCGGCGTCTCTTGCCGGGTTATCGCCTGTGCCATATCCGCCAGTATTGGCATTGTGAAAACACTACGCACCGCCAGTGAGTATCCCCGACGGCGCAGTTGTTCAATCAAGCTGACCGTAATCAGGGAATGGCCGCCCAGCTCAAAGAAATGGTCGTGACGCCCGACCCGTTCCAATCCGAGTAAATCCTGCCAGATTTGTGTCAGTGCAATTTCCACATCACCGATCGGCGCTTCATAATCCCGTGTGATCACTACCGACAAGTCAGGCGTTGGCAGGGCCTTGCGGTCGAGCTTACCGTTGGGGGTCAGCGGGAAGTTCTCTAACATGATAAAGGCATTGGGCAGCATATAATCCGCCAGACAACTTTTCAGTTGCTCACGCAGTCTGGCCGCTTCCAGCGTGACGTCAGGTTGCGGCACAAAATAAGCCACCAGACGTTGTTCACCCTTATCAGTTTTATGGGCGATAACCACCGCTTCCCTGACCCCTTCACAGGCCACTAATTGCGCCGCAATTTCCCCCGGCTCGATGCGGAAACCGCGGATCTTGACCTGAAAATCATTACGACCAAGGTATTCGATATTTCCATCCGGTAGCCAGCGCCCCAGATCGCCGGTTTTATACATTCTGGCATTCGGTTGGGAACTGAAAGAATCAGCAACAAAGCGCTCAGCAGTCAGGTCAGAATGATTCAGGTAACCCCGTGCTACGCCCGCACCACCGATATAGATTTCACCCGTTACGCCCAGAGGAACAGGTTGTTGTGCTTTATCAAGTATATAAATCCGACAATTGGCTATCGGGCGGCCAATGGATAACGTTTCAGCAGCATTTAGTAAAGCACCACCATTGAGTGACAGAGAAGTGACAATGACAGTCGCTTCTGTTGGGCCGTAGGTGTCTGTCCAACGACAGTGTTGTGTTTCAGGCAGGGATTGCCAGTCGGCAAGCGAGTGAAGGTGAGTTTTTTCCCCGCCGACAGTGATTGAACGCAGGGTTGAGCAGAACCCACTGCGACCGGCTTTTATTTCCTGTCCCCACTGATGCCAGAAAGCGGTCGGTAGATCGACAACGCTGATAGCTTGTTCTTGCAGGAAGTGACTGAAGGCGGCATCCGGTATCTGAAGGTGAGAGGGCCGTAGAATTAAAGTGGCCCCTGTTGCCAGAGTCGGGAAAATCTCTGCCACGGAAGCATCAAAGGCTATCGTGGCAAATTGCAGAACGCGATCTGCCGCATTAAGCGCCGTTATCTGACATTGGGCATGAATAAAGTTCACTGCATTACAGTGCTCAATCATCACGCCTTTAGGTTGCCCCGTCGAACCCGAGGTATAGATCACATAAGCCAGATGATGACTCTGTAATCCCAGTGGTTCCGGTTCAGGATTAGCGACAGAGTATTGGGCTACCCGTTCCAGATAATCAGCCTCATCCAAGAACCAGACAGGGATATCATTGTTCAGAGCCTGTGACTGTAAATGCTGTTGGGTAAGGAGTAATTTAGGCGTACTGTCAGACAATATGTAAGCCCGTCGCTTATCCGGATGATTCGGATCTAGCGGTACATACGCCGCTCCGGCTTTTAAGATACCCAGTATGCCAATAATCATATCCGGGCTGCGCTCAACACATAGAGCAACCCGATCATCCGGCTGGATACCCACTGTAATCAGAGCATTGGCTAGCTGGTTAGCTCGCCGGTTCAGTTCATCATAACTCAGCGAGCCATGCTCAGAAATGATGGCGATGGCATCCGGAGCTTGCTGCGTCCGTTGCTCAAACAGCGTATGGATAAGTGCTTCTGACGGGAGGAAGTCAGTTTGTGTGGCATTGAAAACCTCCAGTAATTGTTGGCGTTCGGCTATCGGCAGAATGGACAGCGCCAATACAGGCTGTCTGGGATTGTTTTGCAGTGCGTCAGTCAGCCCACAAAGAGCAGTATACATATAATTCACCACCCGATTGGGGTCAACGCTGTTCACTGCTTGAGCGACCAGTGCAAAACCGTCTCCAAAATCATCCACCGACAGATCCAGCGGATAGTTTGACCACTCTTCAGAAGGCAACGAACGAACACCTTTCCAGCCGGGTTTATCCGTGGAATTTGATGGAGAATGGCGATAGTTAAACAGGGCACTGAACAAAGGTTGGGAAGGTATAACACTGCTGAAACGCTGGGCGAGAACGAGCGGAAATTGCTCATGTTCCAGCAGGTCAGCCAGATCTTTTGCCGTTGCCTGAACCACTTCAAGTACAGTGTGATTGTTCAGGGATATTCTGACCGGCAGGGTGTTGATAAACATTCCCATCACCTGATCGGCCCCTGTGGTGCCTTGCAGCCGTCCCGACAACACCGTGCCGAACACCACGTCATCACGGCCGCTGGTGTGGGCAAGCACCTGTGCCCAAGCAACATGGAATAGCACACTCGGACTGATCCCCAGTTGACGAGCCAGTGCGCGGAGGGTTTGTGCCAACGTTATATCCAGACACAATTGGGCTTCCGTCATCTCTGTCCCATCCCCCTGTACATTGAGCAAGCCGAAGGGGGCGGTGGGTTCATCAATCTCAGCGAGCCGCTCGCGGAAGTAATCTTCATGCACTGAAGGCGGTATATTCAGCATTTGGGCAATAAAGTTTCGGTACGGCAGTTGCACAGGTAGAGACTCAATTTCTCCTTGTAATAATTGCTGAATCTCATCCATGATCAACTCTAGTGTGACATGGTCACTAACCAGATGATGAAAACTCAGTCCCAGTAACCATTCATGATTGTCAGGATCGTAAACAGTACTGGCAGCGAATAAGGGTGCCTGAGTGATATTTATGGGGATGACAATATGCGCCTGTAATTGTGCCGGGATGTTCTCTGGCGATGTCGGGATAAAAGGAGTCACCGGTAAGCGCGTTTGCCGCCAAACCACTTGTACTGGCTGACTCAGTTCCTGCCAACAGAAGGCGGTACGCAGGATATCATGGCGGTCTATCACCTGTTGCAGAGCCGTAAGGAAAGTCTCCAGACGCGCTTGGGTATCAAAAGCCAGCAGGGCATTCAATAAGTAAGCATCACTGTTTTCCTGTAACTGGTGGTGGAATAAAATACCTTCCTGCAAGGGCGATAGCGGATAGATATCCTGTACATTAGCAGCCCCGCCGGTTACCGTCGCAATGATGGCGTCAATTTCGGTTTGTGACAGCGTCACCAGTGGCAGCATCTCAGGCGTAATGGCTGTGCATCCATCGGGAATGCGGTTGGGTGGGATCAGAACCGGTGGAGTATCTATCCCTGTCTGTATTGCCTGCGCCATATCTGCCAGCAACGGTGTGGCAAAAACGCTGCGTACTTCCAGTAAATATCCACGGTTGCGTAATTGTTCAATCAGACTGACGGCAATCAGCGAGTGCCCGCCCAATTCAAAGAAGTGGTCATGACGACCAACGCGCTCTAATCCCAGTAACTCCTGCCAGATTTCCGATAATGTGATTTCCACATCGCCCACAGGTTCAGCATAGTCACGCGTTATCACCGCAGACAGATCCGGCGCAGGTAGTGCGTTGCGGTCAAGTTTACCGTTGGGCGTCAGCGGGAAAGTATCTAAAATGACAAAGGCACTGGGTAGCATATAGTCTGCCAGATGCTGAGTGAGATACTGCCGCAGTTTGGTTGGTATCAATTCAATATCAGGCTGAGTTTGCACGTAAGCAACCAAACGCTTATCCCCGGGAATGTCTTCACGCGCGATAACGATGGATTCATTGATCCCCGGGTATTGATTCAGACGCGCCTCGATTTCATCCAGTTCAATACGGAAACCGCGTAATTTAACCTGAAAATCATTGCGACCAAGATATTCAATATTACCATCCGGCAACCAGCGACCAAGGTCACCGGTTTTATACAGCCGGGCATCCACTTCAGCAGAGAACCAATCAGGCAGGAAACGCTCCCGCGTAAGTTCAGGCCGGTTCAGATAACCCCGGGCTACACCGGCACCACCGATATAGATTTCGCCCACCACCCCAAGCGGAGTAGGTTGGCCAGAAGAGTCAAGAATATAGATTTGGGTGTTAGCAATAGGGCGTCCGATTGGAATGGTATATGCAACATTAGTAGTCGATGTTATTGCATAAGTGGTGGCTATTGTGGTGGTTTCTGTCGGACCATAAGCATTAATCAGATGGGTTGGCCGGGATTCAGATAATTGTACCTGTTGTATTTTTTTCGGATTGAGTACTTCACCGCCGACAAGCAGATAGCGCAATTGCTTGAACAGGGGAGAGAGTATTTCCAGATAAGCGTTGAACAGCCCCACCGTTAACAACATTGCCGTGACTTCACCGCTGATTAATTCGTCACGGAAACGTTCAGGGTTAAGTAATACGGCTTGTGGGATCACATGCAGGCGTCCACCGTTTAACAGGGCTGACCAGATTTCCCATGTTGAGGCATCAAACGCAATATTGGAACAGTGGGCTACGCAATCATTCGGCCCGATATCCGCATAACCCCCATTGATAGCCAGCCGATTAACATTGCGGTGCTCAATCATTACACCTTTTGGTTGCCCGGTTGAACCGGAGGTATAGATCACATAAGCCAGATGGCGTGATGTCAGTCCCAATGCTTGTGCATCCGGGTTATGGCTCGGTTGTGTGACCAATGACAGGGTTTCTAATGAGGTATCCTGAGCATCAATTACGCGTACAGGTACGATATCCGGTAACTTATCGCGCTGGGCGATCTGAGTCAGTAAGATGACCGGAGCGGCATCTTTCAGCATATAGGCTAACCGTTCTGCGGGGTAAGTCGGATCGAGGGGGACATAAGCACCACCCGCTTTCAGGATACCCAGCAGGCAGACGATCAATGCCGGGCTGCGCTCGACACAGATAGCCACCCGATCATCCGGTTGTATACCCAATCCAATCAGATAATGGGCCAGTTGGTTGGCCTGACGGTTAATTTGTTCATAACTCAGCGTTTGCCCTTCACACACGACAGCAATCGCTTCCGGCGTTTGAGCCACTTGCTGTTCAAACAGTTCATGGATGAGGGCATTCTGCGGAAAGTCGGCTTGCGTGGCATTAAAATCCACTAATAATTGTTGTTCCATTGCAGATAACATAGGCAGCGATGAAATCGTCTGATTCACATCAACAACCATTGCGGTTATCACGTTCTTAAAATAACCGGCAATACGAACCACGGTTTCCCGATCGAATAAATCAGTTGCGTATATTAGCGTTCCGATTAAGCCCGAATTTCCGGCTGTTTCAGTTAACGACAGCGTTAAATCACATTGAGCACTGTATTGCGGTTGTTCAATAATAGAAAGTTCAAGGTCGGGCAGTTTCAATTCCTGAGCCGGAGTATTGTCCAATGCCAGCATCACCTGAAAGATGGGGCTGTGACTCAGGCTACGTTCGGGCTGTAACACTTCCACCACCTGCTCAAAAGGCAGATCCTGATGAGCATAAGCCGCCAGTGTCTGTTTACGAACATGGGCCAGCAGTTCCGCTATGGTATGACATTGGCCTGATTCAATACGTAAGGCGAGCGTGTTGACGAAAAAACCAATCAGATTATCCAGTTCGGTGCGGGTACGATTGGCGATGGGAAGGCCGATCACAATATCGTTTTGACCACTCAAGCGGGAGAGAACAACAGCCCACGCCGTGAGAAGAGTCATAAATAATGTGGCTCCCTGATTTTGTCCGAATGTTTTCAGAGCAGTGAGTAATTCCTCATCAAGGTGAACAGGTATCTGACTGCCACTATAGCTCTGCACAGCGGGACGAGGGCGATCCGTAGGCAGTTCCAACAGGGATGGTGCGCCATTAAGCTGGTGATACCAAAAATCTCGCTGTGTGGTCAATTCATCGCTATGTAATGCACTGCGTTGCCAGGCAGCATAGTCGGCGTACTGGATAGGCAGTGGTGGCAAATAAGCCTCATGGTCGGTCAGGGCAGCCTGATAAAATGCCGCCAGTTCACGGATTAAAATACCACTGGACCAGCCATCAGAAATGATGTGATGCTGAGTTAACAACAGGACATGTTCTTCATTATCCAGCTGCAATAGCTGACCCCGGATTAACGGACCCTGAGTAAGATCAAAAGGCGTCCGAGCTTCAGATTCAGCCAGTTCGTCAACACGGGCCGAACGTTCGTCTTCACTCAGAGAACGTAAATCCATATAACTCATTGAAAAGCCAGTATCCGGAGGGGCTATTTTCTGACAAGGTTGATCATCCACCAATGTAAAGTGGGTGCGCAAACTTTCCTGACGGGCCACAAGGTTATCAAGAGCGGAGATGAGTGCCTGATGTTCAAGTTTCCCCGTAAGACGCAATGCGACAGGGATATGATAGGCCCGGCTTGCGGCTGAATCGAATTGTCCGATAAACCATAATCGTTGTTGGGCAAAGGATAATACTAAAGGTGCATGGCGATCTGTCTTCGTTATCGGCATGTGTAATGAACGAGTTTCATTAGCGGACTGTTTAATTTTTTCTTTAACTTTTTTCTCTAAAACAGCTCGTTTTAACATTTCGATATTGATATTAGCTTTGCTCATTCTTCAGTATCTCCACTTAAAATTGCGATTAATTCTTCTGCGGACATTGCATCGAGGTTTTTCTTGATTAACTCTGAGTCATCTCCCCATGCTGAACTCATTTGGGCAGAGAGAATGAGTTCAGACAGTTCTGATAATCCGGATGACTGGAAAATTGAAACGATAGGTATCTGGACTAAAAATTCGGTTTGTATACGGGCTATCAATCTTGCGGCTAAAAGTGAGTGTCCGCCGATTTCAAAAAAGCTGTCATGCCGCCCGATTCGTTCCAGACCCAGCAGTTCCTGCCAGATTTGTGCCAGTCTGTTTTCTACGTCACCCACAGGTTCGGCATAGTCACGGGTTATTACCGCCGACAAATCAGGAGCGGGTAGTGCTTTACGGTCGAGCTTACCGTTGGGAGTCAACGGGAAGGTATCCAGCATTACAAAAGCGCTGGGTAGCATATAACTGGGTAAACAGAGTTTCAGTTGTTCGCGTAGGTTGGCAGTTTCCAACATAACGTCTGGTTGTGCCACCAAGTAAGCTATCAGGCGTTTCTCGCCGTTATCTGCCTCATGGGCAATAACGATGGCTTCTTTGACGCCATCACAGGCCAACAGTTGTGCCCCAATTTCTTCGGGTTCAATCCGAAATCCACGGATCTTGACCTGAAAATCATTACGGCCCAGATATTCGATATTGCCACCCGGAAGCCAACGCCCTAAATCACCGGTTTTGTACATTCTGGCTTCTGGTTCGGGGCTGAATGGATCGACAACAAAGCGCTCGGCGGTGAGATCAGGGCGATTGAGATAACCCCGCGCGACACCGACACCACCGATATAGATTTCACCGCGGACACCAAAGGGAACGGGTTGCTTTTGTTTATCAAGAATATAAATACGGGTATTAGCTATCGGGCGCCCGATCGACAGTTTTTCAGTGGCATCCGGCCAGATACTTCCGTTAAGCTTCATGGATGTGGCAATCACCGTCGTTTCCGTCGGGCCGTAAGTATCTATCCAGCGGCAGTGTTCAGTTTCGGGCAGGGAGAGCCAGTCTGCCAGATAGTGAGGGTCTGCTTTTTCTCCTCCGATAGTGATTGAACGCAGAGTCGGGCTGAATTCACTACGTCCGGCCTTTATCTCTTGCCCCCACTGATGCCAGAAAGCGGTTGGCAGATCAGCGATGCTGACGGCTTGTTCTTGCAGGAAGTGGCTGAAAGCGGCATCGGGTATCTGAAGATGAGGAGGACGCAGGATCAAGGTTGCGCCTGTCGCGAGTGTCGGGAAAATTTCGCCCACGGAGGCATCAAAGGCTATCGTAGAAAATTGCAGGACACGATCTGCCGCGTTGAGGCCACTTATCTGACACTGGGCGTGGATAAAGTTCACCACATTACGATGCTCAACCATCACGCCTTTGGGTAGCCCTGTCGAACCAGAGGTATAGACAACATAGGCCAGATGGTGGCTCTGTAATCCCAGTTGCTCTGGTTCAGGGTTAATTACAGGATACCGGGCTACCCGTTCCAGATACTTAGCCTCATCCAAGAACCAGACAGGGATATCGCTATTGGATACGTACTCCTGTAAATGTTGCTGGGTAAGCAGTAATCTGGGGGCACAGTCAGATAATACATAAGCCCGTCGCTTATCAGGATGGCTTGGGTCAAGTGGCACATATCCCGCCCCGGCTTTTAAGATACCGAGTATGCCAATAATCATATCCAGGCTGCGTTCTACACACAGGGCGATTCTATCATCCGGCTGGATACCCACTGCAATCAGGGCATAGGCCAGTTGATTGGCCCGCTGGTTCAGCTCACCATAACTGAGTGAACTATTTTCGGTGATCACAGCAATAGCATTTGGTTTATATTGTGCCTGTTGTTCAAATAACGTATGGATAAATGCTGTTGATGGAAAATCTGTTTGTGTGGTATTGAAGTCTTCCAGAAGCTGCTGGCGTTCAGCGTCCGACAAAATGGGTAATTCCCGTACAAGCTTCTGAGCGTCAGTTTGCAGTGCTTCCATCAGGCCACAGAGTGCAGTGTTCAGATAATTGACTATCCGCTCTGGATCAACCGTGTTCGCTGTCTGAGCGATCAGTGTGAAGCCATCTCCTGAATCATCCACCGACAGATCCAGAGGGTAGTTTGTCCGTTCCTCAGCAGCCAACAAATGGACACCTTCCCAGCCTGACTTTTCTTCGGGAACTGACGGGCTATAACGATAGTTAAACAGGGCACTGAACAACGGTAAGGGAGGGATAACACGACTGCAACGTTGGGCCAGAGCCAACGGAGCCTGCTCATGCTCAAGTAGTTCGGCCAGATTTGCGGCTGTCGCCTGCACGACCTCCCACACATTGAGATTGTTCAGGGATATCCTGATCGGCAATGTATTGATAAACATCCCCATAACCCGATCTGCCCCGGCTGAACCGTGCAGCCGTCCCAGCAGTACGGTACCGAACACGACTTCTTCACGATCACTGATATGAGCCAACATCTGGGCAAAAGCTATATGAAACAACACACTAGGGCTGACTCCCAGACGGCGTGACTGTGCGCGAAGAGTCTGAGCCAGCGTATCATTTAGACGCAAACGGGCTTCCACCAAGTTTGCACCACTTCCCTGAATATTCAGCAGGCCAAAAGGTGCTGTGGGTTCATCAATATCGGCAAACCGCTCACGGAAGTAACTTTCATGTACTGAATTCGGTATTTTCAGAATCTGGGCGATAAAGTTACGATAAGGCAGTGGTGCAGGTAGAGATTCTTCCTGACCGTCTAATAACAGAAAAATCTCCTTCATAATAAATTCCAGTGTCATATGATCACTGACCAGATGGTGAAAATTCAGCGTCAGAAGCCATTCGTTACTGTCCGAGTCGAGAGCAATACTGGCGGCAAACAACGGAGCCTGAGTAATATCCAGTCGGGAGATACTCTGCGGCGGCTGTTGTTGCGCTAGAACAAACGATGTCACAGGCAGTTTTGCTTGCCGCCAAACCACCTGTACCGGCTGGCTCAGTCCATGCCAACAAAACGCCGTGCGCAGAATATCATGGCGGTCTATCACTTGTTGCAGAGCGTTCAGAAAGGTATCCAGACGGGAGCGGGTATCAAAAGCTAACAGCGTGTTTAATAAGTAAGTATCGACGTCTTCCTGCAACTGGTGATGGAATAAAATACCTTCCTGCAAGGGTGACAGTGGGTAGATATCCTGTACATTAGCCACGCCCCCCGCCACAGTTGCAACAATCGTGTCAATCTCAGTTTGTGACAGCGTTACCAGCGGCAGCATATCGGGGGTAATGCGTGTACAACCGTCAGGAATACGGTTGGGTGGGACAAGCATATCCGGCGCATCTTGCCGGGCCTGTATCGCCTGCGCCATATCTGTAAGCAACGGTGTGGCAAAAATACTACGCACCTCCAGTAAATATCCCCGGCTGCGTAACTGTTCTATCAGGCTGACGGCAATCAGGGAGTGCCCGCCCAGTTCAAAGAAATGGTCGTGACGTCCGACCCGTTCCAGTCCCAGTAACTCCTGCCAGATTTCCGACAACGCAATTTCTACGTCACCGATCGGTGCTTCATAATCCCGGGTGATCACAGCGTATAAATCCGGTGCGGGCAGGGCCTTGCGGTCGAGCTTGCCGTTAGGGGTCAGCGGGAAGGTATCCAGCATGACAAAGGCACTGGGGATCATATACTCCGCCAGATGTTGTGCCAGTTGTCGGCGCAGATCAACCGGCATCAGTTCCGTACCCGCTTCAGCACAGAGATAGGCCACCAGACGGGTATTCCCTTCAGCGTCTTCACGGGCTATCACGACGGCCTCCTGTACGCCCGGGCACTGCATCAGGCCTGCTTCAATTTCTCCTAATTCAATACGGAAACCACGTAGTTTCACCTGAAAATCATTCCGGCCGAGGTATTCGAGATTGCCATCCGGCAGCCAACGGGCCAGATCGCCGGTTTTGTACATACGCATCCCGGGTCTATCAGAGAACACGTCAGGCAGGAAACGCTCTGAGGTGAGTTCCGGTCGGTTCAGATAACCACGTGCCACGCCTGCACCGGCAACATAGAGTTCGCCCGCTACGCCCAGAGGGGCAGGCTGACCATAGACATCAAGGACATAGATACGTAAATCGTCAAGGGGCTGACCAATCAAACTGCCTTTCCCTGAATAAACATCCGGTTCGGTCAGTTCACGATAGGTAGCATGTACAGTAATTTCCGTGATGCCATACATATTCACCAGACGCGTCTGCTCGGTGGGATTGCGGTCAACCCACGGCGCGAGGGTATGCAACTCTAACGCTTCACCACCAAAAATAATGCAACGCAGGGTGTGTTGCGCGTGCGGCATTGCATTCTGCGCGACAATGAGCTGACGGAAGGCGCTGGGAGTCTGGTTCAGAACAGTCACTTGTTCACGGCAAAGCAACTCATAGAACATCTGAGGTGAGCGGGCACATTCAGTCGAAATAACGACCAGGCGCCCACCGTAAGCCAGCGCTCCCCATAATTCCCATACGGAGAAATCGAAGGCAAAAGAGTGGAACAGCGTCCAGATATCGTTGTTATCAAACCGGAATCTCGACTGTGTCGTTGCCAGCAGGCGGGTGACATTGGTATGTTCAACCATCACGCCTTTCGGTTGACCGGTGGAGCCGGAGGTATAAATCACATACGCCATATGGCATGGAGTGAGTCCCTGCGCTGCGGCAACCGGATTAGTTTCGGGCTGGTTCGCCAGCGTGGGTAAGAGCTGATCATCAAGTCTGACAATCGGTAATGCAAGCTCCCCAAAGATTTCGCTCAGTGTTGTTTGGAGCAGTAGCACCACGGGGTCGGCATCAGCCAACATATAAGTTAATCGGTCAGCAGGATAGGCCGGATCAAGGGGTACATAAGCGCCGCCAGCCTTGAGGATAGCCAATATCCCCACGATCATGTCTAAGCTGCGTTCGACACAGATAGCCACCCGATCATCCGGTTTTACGCCCAATTCAATCAGATAATGGGCCAACTGGTTAGCCTGACGATTAAGTTCGCTATAGCTGAGCGTTTTCCCTTCCCACACCACGGCAATCGCTTCTGGCGTTCGGTCAACCTGTTGTTCAAACAGTTCGTGGATCAAGGTATCCTGTGGAAAATCAGCCTGTGTGGCATTGAAATTTTCCAACAATAGCTGGTGTTCAGCCGCAGGCAGAATAGATAAATCAAGCGCAGGCCGCTGGGGTTCGGTCATCAGCGTGTTAACTAATTCACTCAGGGCTGTGTGCAGGTAATTCACCAATCGGCAGGGTTCGGCGCCAGCTACGCTTTGAGCCACCAACGTGAAACCATCCTCTGTATCATCCACTGAAAGGGTGATGGGGTAGTTTGTTCTCTCTACTGATGCAAGCAGGCGTATTCCTTTCCAGACTCGCTTTTCTGCCTCTGCGGGAATGGATGAGCCGTGACGATAGTTGAACAATACACTGAACAACGGCATCGGAGGGATAACACCACTGCAATTCTGCGCCAATGCCAGCGGAGCTTGTTCATGTTCCAGTAAGTTTGCCAGATTTTTGGCTGTCGCCTGCACAACTTCCAATACACTAAAATTACTCAAGGAGACTCGGATTGGCAGGGTATTAATAAGCATCCCCATCATTTGATCGGCATCGGCTGAGCCGTGTAATCGTCCCAATAGCACTGTGCCGAATACGACTTTTTCTTGTCCACAGATTTTAGCCAAAACTTGTGCCCAAGCGACATGGAACAGCACACTCGCACTGATGCCTAAACGCCGAGCCTGCGCGCGCAGAGTATGAGCCAGTGTTTTATCCAGTGATAAACGGGATTCCGTCACATCAGTGCCATTGCCTTGTACATTAAGCAAACCGAAAGGTGCGGTGGGTTCATCAATGTCCGCAAGTTGTTGACGGAAATAGTCTTCATGTACCGAATCCGGTACGTTAAGGGTCTGGGCAATAAAATTGTGGTACAGCAGTGGCGGAGTTAGCTCAATCGCCTGCCCCTGTACCGTCTGTTTCTGTAATAGCTGTTGAATTTCATCCATGATCAACGTCAGTGTCATATTATCGCAGACCAAATGATGGAAACTCAGTGCCAACAACCATTCCTCAGAGGCGGGATCATAGACAGTACTGGCAGTAAACAACGGAGCCTGAGTGATATCCAACCGGTTGGTGATATTTGCCTGCAATTGTGACGGAATATTTTCTGCCGATATGGGAATAAACGACATCACCGACAGTTTTGCTTCTCGCCAGACTACCTGCATGGGTTTGCACAGTCCCTGCCAGCAGAAAGCTGTCCGCAGAATATCATGGCGGTCTATCACTTGTTGCAAAGCATTCAGAAAGGTATCCAGACGGGAACGGGTATCAAAAGCCAGCAGGCTATTTGACAGATAGGCATCCCCATCTTCCTGTAACTGGTGGTGGAATAAAAGACCTTCCTGCAAGGGCGACAGCGGGTAGATATCCTGTACATTAGCCACACCCCCCGCCACCGTTGCAACAATCGTGTTAATTTCAGTTTGTGACAGCGTCACCAACGGTAGCATATCCGGGGTAATATGTGTGCAACCATCGGGAATACGATTGGCGGGAACAAAAATATCGGAAGTATCCTGTTGTGCGTGTATTGCTTGCGCCATTTCCGAAAGCAATGGGGTTGCAAAAATGCTGCGTACCTCCAGTGAATATCCCCGACGGCGTAACTGTTCAATTAGGCTGACCGCGATCAACGAATGCCCGCCCAGTTCAAAGAAATGGTCATGACGACCGACCCGTTCCAGTCCCAGTAATTCCTGCCAAATTTCTGTCAGTATGGTTTCGACTTCACCCACCGGATCCGCATAATCCCGGGTGATCACGGCGGATAAGTCCGGTGCGGGCAGGGCCTCGCGGTCGAGTTTGCCGTTGGGGGTCAACGGGAAACGATCCAGTATGACAAAAGCGCTGGGCAGCATATACTCCGCCAAACGAGTACGCAGTTGGTTACGTAAACCAGCAGGATTCAGTGTGATGTCCGGCTGCGGAATAAGATAGGCCACCAGACGTTGCCCACCGTTCTCTGACTCACGGCCGATAACGACGGCGGCTTTGACCCCATCACAGGCCAGCAGTTGTGCCTCAATTTCTTCGGGTTCAATCCGAAACCCGCGGATTTTGATTTGAAAATCAGAACGGCCGAGATATTCGATATTGCCATCCGGCAACCAGCGCCCCAGATCGCCGGTTTTGTACATTCTGGCTTCCGGCTCTGGGCTGAATGGATCGACAACAAAGCGCTCGGCAGTTAATTCCGGGTGATTCAGATAACCGCGGGCTACACCAACGCCTCCGATATGAATTTCACCGATCACGCCAAGAGGGACGAGTTGTCCCACAGAGTTGAGAATATAGATGCGGGTATTAGCGATAGGGCGCCCGATATGCGGCACAAAGCCGTCAGCTCGGTCCATCCGCGCCCAGGTTGAATAAGTGGTCGTTTCAGAAGGCCCGTATAAATTACACACCGCCTGTATCTGTGCGTGGGAAAACAAATGCTCAACAATACGGGGTTTGAGTGCTTCTCCGGCTAAATTCACCGTTTGCACAGTTATTGGCAGGGCGTCTGCATCAATCAACGGCGTGATAGCAGAAGGCACCGTATTCATCAGGCTGACAGGATTTTCCCCCGTCTCAGCGTGGAGGAGAGACAAAATATTGGCGACAAGATGAACCGTTCCCCCTGAAATCAGCGGCGCAAAGCATTCATACACGGCCAAATCAAAATTCAGCGAGGTAGCAAACAACGTGTGCGCCAGCTCTTTGTCACTGAAAGTTCGTTGTGCCCAAGTCAGAAAATTCACGGTATTTCTGTGGGCAATAGCCACGCCTTTCGGGGTGCCGGTGGAGCCGGACGTGTAAATCACATACGCCAAATGCTGTGAAGTCAGCCCTGAACAGTGCCTATCCGGGTTATGGTCAGGCAGGGTATCAAACAGCGATGTCTGAGTATCAAGCAGCACGGTAGGGGCAGGATGGGACGGTAAATCCTCCCGTCCTGACTGCGTCAGCAGGGCGACAGGCTCTGCATCAGTCAGCATATAAGCCAGCCGCTCCGCTGGATAAGCTGGATCAAGAGGCACATAAGCTCCGCCGGCCTTGAGAATAGCCAGTATCCCCACGATCATTGCCGGACTACGTTCAACACAAATCGCCACCCGATCATCGGGTTTAACGCCAAACTCAATCAGATAATGGGCTAATTGATTGGCCTGACGATTCAGTTCGCTATAGCTGAGCGTTTTCGCTTCCCACACCACGGCAATTGCTTCTGGTGTTCGGGTAACTTGTTGTTCAAACAATTCATGGATCAAGGCTTCCCGTGGGAAATCAATTTGGGTGGCATTGAAATGTTCCAGCAGTAGCTGACGTTCAGCCGCAGGCAGAATCGGTAACGTCAGTACAGACCTTTGGGGGTCAGTCTTCAGTGTGTTAATCAATTCACTCAGGGCAGTATGCAGGTAATGTATGACCCGGTTAGGGTCGACGCGGTTCTCCGTCAGTGCCACCAACGTGAAACCCTCGCCGAGATCATCCACCGAGAGGGTGATGGGATAATTCGTCCGTTCAACTGAGGCCAGCAGATGCACGCCATCCCAAATGGCTTCCGCTGTAAAGTCCGACTGGCTGTGCCGATAATTGAACAGCACACTGAACAAAGGCGTAGGGGGGATAACGCCGCTGCAACGCTGAGCCAGTGCCAGTGAAGCCTGTTCATGGGACAGCAGGTCAACCAAATTTCTGGCAGTAGACTTCACAACCTCCAGCACACTGTGATTTTTCAGCGATACCCGAACTGGCAGGGTATTGATAAACATCCCCATGTTCTGTGTCCCGCCAGTCATGCCTTGTAATCGCCCTAACAAGACAGTACCGAAAACGACATCATCACGCCCGCTGGTGTGGGCCAGTATCTGGGCACAGGCAACATGGAAAAACACACTCGGGCTGACTCCCAGTTGACGAGCCAGTGCGCGAATAGTGCGTGACAAAACGATATCCAGTTCCAACCGGGTTTCTGTCACGTCTGTACCATTACCTTGCACATTCAGCAGGCCAAAAGGCGCCGTGGGTTCATCGATGTCGACAAGTTGCTGACGAAAATAATTTTCATGCACTGACTCCGGTACACTCAGGGTCTGGGCAATAAAATTGCGGTATGGCAATGGCGGGGGCAGTGCGTCCGCCTGTCCCCTCTGTTTCTGTAATCGCTGTTGAATTTCATTCATGATCAACGTCAGTGTTATATGATCGCAGACCAGATGATGAAAACTCAGCGCCAGCAGCCACTCATTACTGTCCGGATCGGGGGCGATACTGACGGCAAATAAGGGGGCCTGACTGATATTCATTCGTTGAGCGGTGTGCGCTTGTAATTGAGACGGAATATCCTGCACGGATGTGGGGATAAATGGTGTCACGAGTAACGGTGCCTGTCGCCAGACCACCTGAACGGGCTGGCTCAAACCCTGCCAACAAACGGCAGTTCGCAGAATATCATGACGGTCTATCACTTGTTGCAGGGCGTTCAGAAAAGTAGCCAAATGAGCGTGATTATCAAAAGCCAGCAGGCTACTTAACAGGTAAGCATCCTCGTTTTCCTGTAACTGGTGATGGAACAGAATACCTGCCTGTAACGGGGAGAGCGGATAGATATCCTGCACATTAGTTACACCACCCGCCACAGTTGCGATAACCGTGTCAATTTCGGTTTGTGACAGCGTTACCAGCGGCAACATATCGGGAGTAATAACTGTGCAACCATCAGGAATAAGGTTCGGTGGGACAAGTATATCCTGCGTATCTTGCCGATCCTCTATCGCCTGTGCCATCTCTGCCAACAACGGTGTAGCAAAAACAGTGGGTACTTCTAGTAAATATCCCCGATCACGCAATTGTTCAATCAGGCTGACAGCAATCAAAGAGTGTCCGCCCAGTTCAAAAAAGTGGTCATGGCGACCGACACGCTCCACCTCCAGCAAATCCTGCCAGATTTCTACTAACGCGGTTTCTACATCTCCGATTGGTGCCGCATAATCACGGGTGAGCACGGAGGATAAGTCCGGGATGGGCAGCGCTTTGCGGTCGAGCTTACCGTTAGGCGTCAGAGGGAAAGTATCTAAAATGACAAACGCACAGGGGAGCATACAGTCTGCCAGATGCTGAGCTAATTGTCGGCGCAGATCAACCGGCACCAGTTCCGTGCCCGCTTCAGCACAGAGATAGGCCGCTAGGCGGGTATTGCCCTCAGTATCTTCACGGACCATCACGACTGCGTCCTGTACACCCGGGCACTGCATCAACCTTGCTTCAATTTCTCCTAATTCAATGCGAAAACCGCGCAGTTTCACCTGAAAATCGTTACGTCCGAGGTATTCGAGACTGCCATCCGGCAACCAGCGCCCCAAATCGCCGGTTTTGTACAGGCGGGCATCAGGCTGTGGACTGAAAGGATCAGCAATAAAGCGCTCTGCTGTCAACGCCGGTCGGTTCAGGTAACCGCGAGCGACACCCACACCTCCGATATGGATTTCACCACTGACACCAAGAGGCACGGGTTGCCCGTTTTTATCCAGAACATACATCTGCGTATTAGCAATCGGGTAACCAATTGGCACAAAATGGCGTTTATCATCACGCTGACACTTCCAGTAAGTGACATCAATAGCGGCTTCAGTCGGGCCATACAGGTTGTGTAATTCGGCATTAAAACGTGAGAAAAAGCGCTGTTGTAATTCTGCGGGCAGGGCTTCACCGCTGCACATGACACGCCGTAGGGAAGGCAGGGTGTGCGGGGATTTCATTCCCTGCACAAATAGCTGCAACATGGACGGCACAAAATGCAGGGTGGTGATGTCGGCTTTCTCGATTAATTGGGCCAGATAATCGACATTCTTATGGCCTTCCGGCCGGGCCATCACCAGACAGGCTCCATATAGCAGGGGCCAGAAAAACTCCCAGACAGAGACATCGAAACTGAACGGGGTTTTCTGTAACACCCGATCTTCGGGAGTCAATTGATAGGTGTTTTGCATCCACACCAGCCGGTTGCACAGGGCACGGTGGCTGTTCATTACCCCTTTCGGCTGTCCGGTCGAGCCGGAAGTATAAATGACATAAGCCAGATGCTGTGAATTCAGCCCCTGCATGGCGGCCACCGGATTGCTTTCCGGCAGGTTTACCAGCGTCGAGAAGGGCAGTTCATCAAGTTTGATAACCGGTAATGAGGGCACTCTAACGATTTCGCTCAGTGTTGTCTGAATCAATAACACTACGGGGGCTGAATCAGCCAGCATATAGGCCAGCCGCTCAGGTGGATACGCTGGATCAAGAGGCACATAAGCCCCGCCGGCTTTGAGGATAGCCAGTAATCCCACGACCATATCCAGGCTACGTTCGACACAAATCGCCACCCGATCATCGGGTTTAACGCCCAATCCAATCAGGTAATGCGCCAGTTGGTTGGCCCGACAGTTAAGTTCGTTATAACTGAGGGACTGTTCTTCAAATACCACTGCGGTAGCTTCTGGGGTCAGTGTTACTTGTTGTTCAAACAACTCGTGGATGAGCGCATCTTGCGGAAATTCAGCTTCGGTATTATTGAACGTGAACAACAGGTTATGCTGCTCTGTTTCAGGTAAGAGAGGAGCCTGTTTGACCTTTGTATCCAGTGATATCACTGCGGCTTCGGTTAACAGTGCCAGCCGGGATTGAAGGGTGATAACGTCTTCATAACTCAGGTAATTACTATCGTAGCTGAATGCAATGGTGAAAGGTTTATTTTCCTTTTCAATCCGGGAGGTTGTGGAGATTGAATATTGGTGAATTGCAATTGAAAGCGGAAACATCACTCCACGATAGGAGCCCTTTAACGCCATAGCTATATTTTCTATACTGGTACAGACATCGAATGGCTCAAATGACAGGGCGATATCAAAAAGTTGGCTACGCCCGGTCTTTTGTTTGATTTGTGTATGCTGATTGATCTCAGTAATAGGGAATCGTTGATGTTTATAGCAATGATGCAGCTCAGTCGCCACTTTATGCATAATATCAAGAACAGAATCATCCGCGTGGATGGTCACTCTGATAGGGATGATTGATGAAAACATGCCGAGTGTCGATTTTTGTTTTTTATTTTTTCGGTTGTGAACGGGGATGCCTATAACAATCTCTTCTGTGCCGTTAATACGAGTAAAATAGCAAGCTAAAATGGCATACATAAAATGAAGGACAGATAATCCATGAGCGGCTGCGATATTTTCTATCTGCTGAGAAAGTGTTTTATCCAGTTGCCAAAAGATGGGTTTAACCAATTCACTCGTGGCAGGCTTCCTTGAATGCGACAGTGGAAGCAGGGCTGATGGCAATGTTTCATAGCGCTTCTGCCAGAACTGCAAGTCTCGCATGTACAATTTAGAATTAAGGTAGGCTTGATCTTCAGTAATAAAATCAAGATAAGAAGGAGCTATATCAGGCAAATTTTCCCCGATCGCTAAATGTCTGTAGTGTTCTAAAAGCGCCTTGATAATCAGTTTTAATCCCATGCCATCTGAGAGCAAATGATGACAGCAGAATTGCCAGTACCAGCGGTTCTCACTGACCCTAAATAATCCGGTATGCCACAATTCATTATATAAACAAAACGGGCGTATAAAATTAGCGTGTATCTGCTGTTCAGCGCGAGATTCAGCATCCGTTTCCTGTGAAAAATCATATATCGTTAAGGGGAGCGGGAGCGTGTCAACAAACGTTTGCCGAGGCATCACATCAGTTTCAATGAGTCTTAAACGCAAAGCATCGTGATGAGAAATGACGGCTTCCAACGCCTGAATAAATAATGATTCATCCAACCAACCCTCAATACAAACTAATATGCTGAGGTTGTAATCGGAGGAAGCAGGGCGAGTCATTTGGTCGAACCAAATAACTTGTTGAGTAGAGCTGAGTGAGAATTCACCACCGGATGATGGATTGTGGTTACGCTGTGTATTCATTTTATAGTTCCAGAATCTCAGGGATTAATCTGTCAACTAAAAACCTGATACAATTCATTTCATTATGAAAGTGGGCATGTAATAACAGGCACAGATATAGCGCTGCATTCTGTATACAAATGCTTCATTCAGAACAAAATTTGTATCTAGGTTATTTTTTAAAGCGCGAGGATAGTGCTTAACTTGCACATCAGGATGCCAACGGAGGTGGCATTAATAATACGTTATCAAAACTAAACCAATGAACTTAAACAGAAACAAAATAATGAAAAAATTATTATGTTTTTTTGTTTTACCCATGTATTGCTTGAGTCCAAAAAGATAAAAGAATTAAGCTTGATCGGCAGTTTAATGTGGCAGGAGTAACGAGTGGTTATAATAATATTACTAAATGTTTATAGGGAACATTAACGTATTATTAAATCAAGGGGGGAACTAAACGGCTGAAGTGTGAACCGACGGAGGGAACATCAACACGATGAATACCACCTTCCTAAGCGGTAAGAAGATGGTTTCACCTGATCGGAAGCTATCTTGCAAATCGTCGGGAACCAAAGACACAGAAAACTACACCAATCGTTACAATAACCATAAGGAAGCTTACAGATTCACCCAGCAAACTCGCAGCTAAAGCCAGACCTAAAAAGGGTTGAAGTAATTGAAGCTGACCGACAGCAGCAATTCCTCCTTGTACTAAACCGCGATACCAGAAAATAAACCCGATCAGCATACTGAAGAGTGAAACATACCCAAGACTTATCCAGGCAGGCATACTGACGTTTTTAAATGTATCCGGTATATATATCAATGTCAGAATCAGCATGATGGGTAATGAGATGAGTAAGGCCCAACATATCACCTGCCAGCCACCCAGTTCCCGGGAAACCTTTGCGCCTTCCGCATAACCAAGCCCGCAGACAATGACAGACGCCAGCATTAATAGATCTCCGGTCAGTGAAGCGCTTGAATCCTGAGTAAATGCGAACCCCACAACCAGTGCACTGCCGATGACAGAAAACACCCAGAAAGCAGGGCGGGGACGTTCTCCTCCACGCCATACACCAAAGATGGCTGTTGCCAGAGGCAGTAAACCCAAAAATACAATGGAGTGAGCAGAAGTTATATATTGCAGTGCCAGTGCGGTGAGAAGAGGGAAGCCAACGACCACACCGATAGAAACGATAACCAGAGACGCGATTTGTTCTAACTTAGGGCGCTTTTCTTTTAAAATTAATAAGATGACCAGAGCCAATAAACCGGCAATGGATGCCCGGGCAACAGTCAGAAACACAGGGTCAAAATCCATTACTGCCACTTTTGTTGCAGGTAAAGAGCCACTGAAAATCAATACACCAAGAAAGCCATTAAACCATCCGTTCGTTCTATCCTGTTTCATGGTTAAACTTTTCATGTTTGTTCTGAAACCTCATGTAATTAGATTCTATACCAACTCGACTTCAAGATACGTGTCTATCTCCCCGCACCGCGGGGAAATATAAGAACTCACCTCATATTACCCGTTGTAACTTGGAGTTTATCGAGTATCTAACTGAAGCCTATAAATAAAATACTGACCAACCTGTGATAACGATAAATCATGATATTGCTCACATTCATGACAATCAAATTATTGTCATGAATACATTTCCGTACAAATCGCATATAAATCAGGCGTTATCATGAGAAATGCACTGAAACCGGAGGCTTTTTTTAATGGCACACTCTCGATATAAATTTATAGTTGATAAATTTGCTGCTGATATACGAACGGGCCGTTTGCCTCCCGGAACACGCCTGCCTACTCACCGACAGCTAGCTATTGATGAAAAGATGTCTTTAGTCACAGCAACCCGGGTTTATACTGAACTTGAAGCGATGGGACTCGTGAGTGGGGAGACAGGGAGAGGGACATTTGTCCGGGAAATATCATTACCTGCGGATTTGGGTCTAGAACACCATGTAGCTTCAGATATGGTTGATTTAAGTTTTAACTATCCCTCTTTTCCCTCCCAGACAGAATTGTTGCGAAATTCCCTCCGCCAACTGGCGACTTCCGGCGATCTTGAAGCATTACTTCGTTACCAACCACATGGCGGGCGTTTGCATGAACGAACGGTGATAGCGCAATATCTGAAAACAAGGGGATTAAAGAGTATCACGACAGATAATACCCTTATCGTTAGCGGTGCTCAGCATGGTTTAGCCACAACAGTTATGGCTATGTTGAAACCCGGTGATGTAGTTGCAGTAGATACTCTGACTTACCCGGGTTTTAAAGCGCTGGCAAAGACTTATCATCTGGAGCTTGTTTCAGTTCCTGCTGGTAACGAGGGGACTGATCTGGATGCCCTGGAAAAGCTATGTCAGCGTCGGCATGTCCGGGCGTTCTATACCATGCCTACATTACACAATCCATTAGGATGGGTGATGAGCCGGCAACATCGGCAACGTCTGGTGGCGCTGGCACGACAATATAACCTGCTGCTGATTGAAGATGGTTCTTATGCTTTTCTTGTCGAGAATGCACCGCCGCCCTTAGCGGAACTGGCTCCTGAATCCACAATCTATGTTTCTGGTTTTTCAAAAAGTATTGCGACCGGATTACGCGTTGGTTTTATTGCTGCTTCGGTAGAAAAGATCCCCGCACTTGAACGGATAATCAGGGTAACAACATGGAATACCCCGGCTTTAATTACCGCCATTACCTGTGAGTGGATCACTAACGGAATGATCACCCAGTTAGAAGAAGATAAACGTCATGATGCACAAGCACGTCAACTCATTGTTAAACGGGTCTTTAAAGGGATGAGATATATCAGCCATCCATCATCCTATTTTGTCTGGCTTCCGCTGGATGAGGGGGTAAGGGCAGATCAGGTTACAATGGCTTTAATGAAGGAGCATATATCAGTATCCACAGCCGAGCCGTTTGCTACATCTTCATATGTGCCACATGCAATCCGTCTTGCTATCGGTTCGATAGAACAAAAATCCCTGCAAACGGTACTGGAAAAAGTAAAAAGCATTGTCAGTCTGTATTCGTGTTTATGAAATTCTGCATTTATAGTTTCTTAATGGAAACTAATATTCTGAAAACACGGATATCATCCTCGTGAATTTTTTAACAAACATCAAATATATTTTCTAAGTGGAAACTATATTGCTGACAAAAATTGTCACTATCGGCTGTTAAAGTCAGATAAATCCATGTGTCTCAATAGTAAAAATGATACGGAGGGATTTATGAGTTTTAACAGTCGGGTAGCTATTATTACTGGTAGCACAGATGGGATCGGAGAAAAAGTTGCGGACATTTTATATGCAAAAGGGGCCAGTGTTGTCATTGCATCCAGATCTAAGTTTTCAGTTGAAAATAAGGCTAAATCCTTATCACCTGATGGTAAACGTGCTCTGGGTATTCAGTGTGATGTGTCTGATCCAGCCCAAGTTTGCCGTTTAATTGATAACACAGTGAATTATTTTGGCAGGCTGGATTTTGCGGTCAATAGTGCCGGAATAACTGGTGAACATAATAAAACCATACCAGAGCAAACACTGGAGAATTGGGATCGGGTTATTTCCACCACATTGAGCAGTGTTTTCTATTGCATGAAATATGAAATACCCGCGATGCTGAAATCAGGAGGAGGGGCGATAGTTAATTTGTCAGCCGTTAATGGGTTCGTTGGTATTGCTGGCTTATCGCCTTACACCGTAGCAAAGCATGGCGTGATTGGTTTAACGAAAACCGCCGCACTGGAATTTGCATGTAAGAATATCCGGGTAAATGCAGTTGCCCCTGGTTATGTTAGTACTCCAAAGATAAATGAATTTCCAGAAGAAGTATTACACCGCTTTTCAGACTGCCACCCCATGAAAAGAATGGCTAAAATGGAAGAAGTTGCTGAATTTATTTCATTTCTTTTATCAGGAAAATCCAGCTTTTGCACAGGGGGGATTTATCCTGTTGATGGAGGATATTTATCACAATAGTGGAGCAATTTGAGTAAAAAATTTAGACAGTGGCGGGATGATTTTCTCCTGCCATTTACCGTTAGCTGAATCACAAAAAGAAAAGCGTTATATGAAAACGGATAATCAGAACACTCATGATATTGCGATAACACCTTTTGGAGATGCATTGAGCAGGCTCCAGTGCGTTCTTGTTGCAAGAAGAACGATGGTAAACCCTGAAGGCGTTTCCTGGGCTCAATATGATGTATTACATTTACTCCGGCAATATCAATCCATGAACCCCGGCGTTATTGGCGAAAAGCTCGGTTTTACCCGCTCAAAAACATCGAAGATTTTACGCTCACTTAAAGATAAGGAGCTGGTTAAACAAGAATCGAGTGAGCATGATAAGCGCGAACTGCTCACTAAATTAAGCCCGAAGGGATTGGTATTCTTGCAGCGAACCGAAGCAAGTAAATGCAATATGGCTGATATTGTCACATCGCATATGTCTCAGGGCGAAATTGCTATATTTACAGAGCTATGTCATCGGGCAGCAGATCTTTTATCCGCGAATACACTCATTCGTAACGAATGATTAAATCTTATGAAGCAAAAATCACGTTTCGCTGTAAAAACGGGTTGAAACGTGATAATTGGTTTTGAATTAACACTTAGATGAACAGACACATCAAGATATTATTGACGTATTTTTCTTCATTAATTTTTAATGAGATAGGCTCCTTCCCATATACCTTGAATCCCATTTTTTCATATAAATGAATCGCTGAGACATTCTCTTCAACCACAGCTAATGATAACTTTTTAACGTTACTTTTTTTCAGTAATATTATTAAGTTATCCATTAGCTTTTCGCCAACTTTCAAACCACGATAACCCGGTTTGACATAAAAACCCCAGATAACTCCTTTATGTAAGGTTTTATAGTTGCTATTTTGCTGAAATCCAATCATACCAATTAACTCATTATTTAAATAAGCGCCCAAAATCAAAGAACCCGTTATTCTGGTGATAAACTCCTGCTCATTTTTAGTTGATTCCTCTTGATACGTTGAACCAAAAGATTCGGGATTGATGTACAAAGATTCAAGCCGAAGTTCTCGGTAATCTTTAACGTCACTTTTTCCTAATACTCTGATAAGTGGTAACGATTCCATACCTGACACCTCAACTAGAAAAGGAAGATATGTGATAAACAAAATTTACCAGTCACGCATCAGAAACAGACCAATGCTATTTCATAATCAGTTGTGAAATTTATAAGACAAATAACTAGACGACCAGTCAGTATTATGATTATGATAAAAGCATTATGAAAAAATCTGCATCAGACACAAGGCAACATATTCTGAATGTTGCCAAATCAATTATCGCTCACAAAGGTTACACTGCCGTTGGGTTGGCCGAACTGGTCACAGCTGCCGGTGTCCCCAAAGGTTCATTTTATTACTATTTCAAATCAAAAGAAGAGTTTGGACAGATCTTGTTGAAGGAATATTTCAATGAATATTTGTCCAGGGCCAGAACACTTTTATCCTCAACCGAAGGCACCGCTCGTGAGCGTTTGCTCAACTATTTCCGCGTCTGTTCTGAAATACAGACAACAGGCCAGCCTGAAGATAAATGCCTGACGGTTAAATTAGGGGCTGAGGTCTGCGACCTTTCTGAAGGAATGAGAGCAATTCTTTGTCGAGGTACTGTCGACATTATCGATCAACTGACACAGTGTATTGAGTCAGGGCAGAGTGATAACTCTATCTCAGCGGATATATCGCCTCGCGTACTAGCTGAATCACTATATCAACTATGGCTGGGGGCATTTCTTGTCGCTAAAGTAGCTAAAGATACCGCTCCATTTGACTCCGCCATAGAGACGACCCAGCGGCTACTATCGTAGTCGCATTTTTTTTATCTTTTTTATAGACGACTGGTCAATTATTAAAGGAAATATTATGGCTGACAATAGTATTCGTACCGACCTTTTTTCACCGGTTAAGTTAGGAGAAATCGAGCTTGCTAACCGTATTGTTATGGCGCCATTAACTCGGACTCGTGTTAATGAAGAAGGGGTGCCGAACGAAATGATGGTGACCTATTATACCCAGCGCGCCAGCGCCGGTTTGATCATTTCAGAAGCAACCAATATTTCAGCTCAGGGACGAGGATATGCCATGACCCCCGGCATCTGGACTGAAGAACAGGTAACTGAGTGGAAAAAAGTCACTAATGCCGTTCACGCAGTGGGTGGAAAAATAGTGATGCAATTATGGCATGTCGGCCGCTGTTCCCATGTTGATCTGCAACCTAACGGTGAATCGCCTGTAGCTCCCTCTGCTATAAAAGCAGCAGGAAATATTTATACCGTAAAAGGCTTGCAGGAAGCCTCGATGCCACGTGCCCTGAATACGGATGAAATTCCCGGCATTATTGAGCAATACAGGCACGCAGCAGAATGCGCCAAACGAGCAGGATTCGACGGTGTAGAAATTCATTCAGCCAACAATTATCTCTTGGAGCAATTCATACGCGATTCAACCAACCACCGAACCGATCAATACGGTGGTTCTATTGAAAACCGGGTTCGTCTGGTTCTGGAAGTGGTAAAAGCTGTTACCGGCGTATGGGGAGATGGTCGGGTTGGCATCCGGTTATCACCTGTTACAACCGAAGTCGGTGAAACTCCACTTGATAGCAATGTTATGGCGACTTATAGCTATCTGGTCCGACAACTAAACCCATTCAAACTGGCTTACCTACATTTTGTGGAAGGAACAACAGGGAAAGACCGTCTGATTCCTGAAGGTGTTGATTTGGATGCTCTACGCTCTCTGTTTGAAGGAGCTTATATCGGTAATAATAACTATGACTTCGAAATGGCCATTTCCCGCCGTTCGGAAGGAAAAGTTGATGCAGTTGCATTTGGACGTCCGTTTATTTCTAACCCTGATCTGGTAAATCGCCTGCGTTATAATATTGAACTGACTGGTCTGGATCGTAATACCCACTACGGTTCTGGAGCAGAAGGCTATATTGACTGGCCGACCGCAAATTATTAGTTAACCTGAATTCTGGATAAGAAATTGACGAGAGGCCTGTTCCAGGAGCAAAGTTTTGGTGAAAGCCTAAAACGACTCCGGGGAGGAACAGGCCATGGACAAGTTAGTTGAAATTTTCTGCGATGTCGACGACTTTTGTCGTCTTTTCATCCCCCAGTGGGCGCAGTTTTGTC
>NZ_NJAJ01000019.1 GCF_002632825.1 Xenorhabdus stockiae | reverse complement strand
GACAAAACTGCGCCCACTGGGGGATGAAAAGACGACAAAAGTCGTCGACATCGCAGAAAATTTCAACTAACTTGTCCATGGCCTGTTCCTCCCCGGAGTCGTTTTAGGCTTTCACCAAAACTTTGCTCCTGGAACAGGCCTCTCGTCAATTTCTTATCCAGAATTCAGGTTAATAATATAAAAAAAATCCCTAAATATTTCTTCGTGCAAATTATGACACTCAATAAACACTCTAAATGGATTTTCAAAATGGTAGGAGTATCAAAGAAACTCAGTCTCATTTTTGCGAATTTGGATTTTCCAGAAACAAAAAAGCAAAAAGAAGGACTGAGTTATGGTTATCCTACCACCCATTCCCCGTAATGAACGACGTTTGATGAAAAAAATGGCGCAAAAAACGCACGATAAAAAGTATGCCATTCGTATTCTCGCCATTCTCATGATTCATCAGGGTCAGCCAGTTTTCCATATCGCTGAAACACTCTGTGTTGCTCAGTCTTCTGTATGGCGTTGGATAAAGTCGTTTAGAACCTATAGTTGGTTAGGATTGCAAAGTAAGCCCTCAGGCCGTCATCAACGATGGAATTTAACCTGCTTTTTACCTTTTCTCTTTTATTTACTGCAACTTTCTCCTCAGCAGTTTGGTTATGCGCGCTCTCGCTGGAGTCTTGAACTTTTCATGATAAAAATCAACGAGTTAATTCGGATAAAATTTTCAATCAGCACACTTTATCGATTTTTCTGCAAAAATCAGATCGTTTGGCGGCGAGACGAGCCAACATTACATGAGAAAGATCCGGAATATGAAGAGAAGATGAAGCAAATTAACCAAGCATTACTTGGCGCATCAAAAGAACATCCCGTGTTTTATGAAGACGAAGTAGATATTCATTTCAACCCTAAAATAGGTTCAAACTGGTATCTTAAAGGCCAACAAAAACGGATTATCACACCGGGAAAGAACCAAAAATATTACTTTGCCGGATGTTTTGATATCCAAACGCGCGAAATTTTTTACACCGGTTCTGACAGGAAAAACTCTCATTTATTTTTCCATATGAAAGGTTAAAACCACCGACTTTAGTCGGTCAGCTTTAGCTGCGATACTGTGTTGCACGAGAAGTGCAATATGGATTACAGATATGGCAGCCACACGGTATTTCAGATTGAGTATCATTTTGTGTGGGTAACAAAATACAGGCACAAAGTGCTAACAGGTGAAGTTGGCTTACGGGTGAGAGAGCTAGTTCGTCAGAGCTGTGAAGCGTTTGAAATCAGGATAGTAGAAGGGGTCGTGAGCAAAGACCATGTGCATATACTGGTGAGTTGTCCTCCGAGCTTAGCGCCCTCAGAAATCATGAGGCGAATAAAGGGAAGGACAGCAAGTAAGTTGTTTGAAGAGTTTGCTCACTTGAAAAAGCGTTACTGGGGTCAGCATTTTTGGGGCAGAGGCTATTTTTGTGCGACGGTAGGTCAGTTAACGGAAGAGATGATAAAAGCCTATCTGGCGCATCATTTTGAACCGAACCCGAATGATCACTTCAGGCTGGATAATTGACGCATCGTTCAGCCGATGCGTATCCGGACTTTCAGTCCGTTAATCACTAACCCACCGACTTTAGTCGGTGGTTGTTGAGTTATCAATATGTTAGAAGAGTTAAAAAAAGTCACCGTCATGCAAAAACGCTAACCATCATTTTGGATAATTACAGCATTCATAAAAGTCGGTTGGTCAAGAAATGGCTGACTCAAAACCTGACAGTAAAATTGTTATTTCTTTCGGTTTATTCGCCTTGGTTGAATAAAATAGAGCGACTATGGCAATCATTGCATAAAACCGTCACACGAAACCATTGTTGTCGATACATGTGGGTGCTCATCAAAAGAATTAAGTTTTTTTTAAATGCGGCTTCAGCAAGTCAATGGAAAGGGATAGGAAATATGAAACTCTCATAATTATGAAAAGTTATTTAGTATTTTTAATACATATGGGTAAACATCATTATGCCCCTGTTCTACTATTCCTTCGAGTATATCCGCACCTTGTTCAGATAATGTTGGTAATTTATAAAAACTTTTTATCACCTGAATTCGTTCTTCATCTGTCTGCATATTTTGGTAAGACACCAACAACGTCTCTTCACTACCGCCCATATTATGGCCAAACCAGCTAGTATTATATTCTTGGATCACCTCATCCAACCAGCGTTCATACCAATCGAGAAAACTTTTTTCATAAGAAAAAAAGTACGACTTATCTGAATCACACCAATGGTGGGTATATAAAATTCGCCCTGCATATTTACCGGTAATCACCCACAATAAATCATATTCACAACCACAAGTGCCCAAATAAAACACCCCTTGATGAATAAGATGAACTCTTTCGTCAAATTCTTCATCAGAGCAATCATCATCAATTTGGCTCATAACCTGCTATTCTTGGTCACTCATGGTTGGTGATAAAATAGAAGGTAATGCGGCGGTTTGGTCATAACGACTTTCACTATCTTCAAAACGAGCAATACCATAATATGGCCCTGCTCCTCCGTTTCCTATTTGAGTCAGAAACAAAATAAAGTCTTCTGGTAATTGTGCCCCTGTTCTTTTTTGCCATTTCTCAATTTCTGCCAGTGCGATAGGTGGATTTAAAACATATTTGTGCCTATCCGAAGCAAATAACTCAAATTTTTTATCTATCTCTAATGCTAAAGGTAGCTTGAGCTGTACTCTTTTCACTTGATAATTTGGGTAAGCGAGATTTATTTCTAGCCTTGCTTGTGCAGGTGTTAATGATCCTTTTGGGAACAAATTTGATATAAAGCACATTTTAACTGAATATCCTAAATTTTATTATTTTCAACAAACGAGATAATCAAAATTGTTATTCTATTGAATACTAAATCAATTTAACCTGAAGGGAACCTCTAAAAACTTTTCATAGCGGCCTAAAAGAGTAAAATACAAACAGAACACATCTCTGTAAGGTAATGCCATCATGCTCTTACCTCGTTCTGCTTTGAAAAAAGACAAATTGGCGGCCGAATATCATCGTCAGAAAAT
This sequence comes from Xenorhabdus stockiae, assembly GCF_002632825.1. Classification (GTDB taxonomy): domain Bacteria; phylum Pseudomonadota; class Gammaproteobacteria; order Enterobacterales; family Enterobacteriaceae; genus Xenorhabdus; species Xenorhabdus stockiae. Next base: position 92,301 of record NZ_NJAJ01000019.1, on the reverse strand, counting down.
AGATGAATTAGGCGACCCACTCCTTGCGCTTGATAAATATGTCGATTTTTCGGCACTCGCTGAGGCGGTTGACCGTGCGGTGCCCCGCATTGTTTCTCCTAAAGGGGGACGCCCGCCGTTTCCCACGGAGGTGATGGTTCGCATTATTATCCTGAAACATTTCCATAATCTTTCCGATGAAAAAATGGAATATCAATTACTTGACCGAATGAGCTGGCAACGTTTTTGTCGTTTGACCGATGTCATTAATATTCCAGACCGCAACACGATTTGGTGTTTCGAAAAACGTCTCGGACAAGAAGGGGCCAATGCCTTATTTGAAGAAGCCAAACATCAACTCTCCACACAGGGATTCATTCCCCGTGGTGGTCAAATTATCGATGCCACGTTGATACCGGTTCCTAAGCAACACAACAAAAAAGAAGAGAATGAACAAATCCGTCAGGGTAAAACCCCGGATAATTGGACGGAAAACAAACGTTGCCAGAAAGATACGGAGGCCACCTGGACGAAAAAACACGGGAAAAGTTATTTTGGCTACAAACTCACGATTAATGTCGATGTCAAGTACAAAGTCATTCGTCAGACCGCCACAGGAACCGCCTCTGCCCATGACAGCCAGTATTTTGAAGATGTTTTGGACAGGGCCAATACGAGTCGGGATATTTATCCGGACAAAGGGTATGCCAGCCATCAGCGTGAGCTGACACTGAAAGGACAAGGCTATCGTGTACATATTCAAAGAAAAGCGTCACGAAATAACCCGTTATCAAACTGCCAGAAAGGGCGTAACAAGAAAATCTCGCGAACTCGGGCGCGAGTAGAACATATCTTTGGTTCATTCACCCAGATGGGAGAAAAATTCATCCGGACGGTAGGTCAACTGCGGGCTAATTTCACGATGATGTTAATGGTGACCTGCTATGATTTACAACGTTTGGTTTATTTTGGAAAATCGGGCATTCATGCCTTTTAATCCTTGAAAAAGTCAGAAAGTGTCACCCTCAATAAGGTCAATGTTATTACGGATAGGTACAAGATTGATCTTATTTTTCATGGGATAGTTTTTAGAGGTTCCCACATGAGATTGCGATAATCGGATTATGGAGCAGTTCGTTGCCTGCATGAACTGTGCATTTTTTGCCGATGAAAGCATAATGATATCTGTTTCAGATTGACCATACAATTGCTCGTTCCATGCCTATTCTATCAACAGCTGCCAGCCGACTGATTTAGCGATTTTTCCTGCCCACAATACTTAGCCCTGACAGTTCAGTACAGTCTAAGCTTATTTAACATGCAATGTTAGAGTAATTTTCTATTCCGATTCTTACACAACCAATAAAAAAGAAAACCGCCTATAATTTAATGTTTATCCAACAGTATCGCCGAGTAAGACGATGAATAAAATAAACTATTACTTACATCAGAGAATATAACTCACGAAATATTATTTATTGTAAATTCACTTCACATTGAATGAATGTTTATTTCATTTTTCAATGGTTATTATTTATCTCATCACCAGAATAAATTTCCAAGAAAAGTAACCGATATGAGCTAACACAGCGACTTTATTGCCACTGTTAGAGAGGGAGATCGTAATGGACGTTCCCATTCTGGCTATCAGCATTATTTTTTCTAACCGACGATCATTTACGGCAAAAAGATAACGCATACTGTGCTATATTTGTTAAATTAAACTAAATTACTCTACTTATGGTTTGATTATTTTGTTTAAAACGTTATCAAATTCACATAATCACCATTATTAGAGTTTATTCCTATTATTATTTTTAGCAAAATGCATCATCTTTTAATGCCCTAAAAGTATTAGGGCTGCGTGTATTGCAAAGGAAAAAACAACGTTATGAAAATGAAAGCTCTTGTTGCGGTAGCTGTTTCTGCTGTAATGCTGACGGGTTGTCAGAATCTTGATCATGGAATGCTGGCCAGCTCTGGGATGCAATTATTCAAGGCAGCGACGCTAAATGATTCTGATGTTAAACAGCTATCTGACCAATCATGTAGAGATATGGATGCACAAAATAAAATTGCCCCCGCATCCAGCCAATACGCTAAGCGTCTGAACAAAATCGCCAAAGCATTAGGACACGAAATTAATGGTACTCCAGTTAACTACAAGGTTTATCTGACTGATGATGTAAACGCATGGGCAATGGCTAATGGTTGTGTACGTGTATACAGCGGCCTGATGAATATGATGAACGATAATGAAGTCGAAGGTGTTCTGGGCCATGAAATGGGGCACGTTGCATTGGGCCACTCGCGTAAAGCAATGCAGGTTGCCTATGCAGCCGTTGCTGCGCGTACCGCAGCAGCATCAGCCGGTGGTGTCGCAGCACAGTTGAGCGATTCTCAACTTGCAGATCTGGGGCAAAAACTGCTCAACTCGCAGTTTTCACAACATCAGGAAAGTCAGGCTGATGACTTCTCTTATGAGCTACTGAAAAAGCGCAATATTAAAACTGAAGGCTTGGCAACCAGTTTCGAAAAACTGGCTAAGCTGGGCAGTGGTGAAACCAGTATGTTTGATTCACACCCACCTTCAAAGGAACGTGCTGAACACGTTCGTAATCGTATCGCAGCCGATAAGAAATAATAAGTTCTGCCCTGATTGAAGCGGTGACAATGGCACCGCTTCAGACTGCTGACAGCCAGAGATAATTTATCTCTGGCTGCTTATCGCTGGCTTTAATTATAAACGACCGTGGCAATGCTTATATTTTTTGCCTGAGCCACATGGGCAAGGATCGTTACGTCCAACTTTACGGGAACCGCTTGCCATTTGTGCTTCGGCTTCTGACATCAAAGCCCCTTGCTCAATCTCATGGCTTAAGTGCTGCTGGCTTGCCAGACGCTCCGCTTCTGCACGGCGCTGCTGTTCAAGAGCTTCCACTTCTTCCGGCATCCTGACCTGAACTTTGCCCAAGGTGCTGATAACTTCATATTTCAGTGATTCCAGCATATTGGCAAACATAGCGAAAGATTCACGCTTATATTCCTGCTTTGGATCTTTCTGCGCATAACCACGTAGGTGGATGCCCTGACGCAGATAATCCATTGCCGCCAGATGCTCCTTCCACAATGTATCCAGCGTTTGCAGCATGATGCCTTTTTCAAAGTTACGCATCATTTCTGCACCGACGATTTCTTCTTTCTGTTTATAAACTTCTATCGCCTTTTCAAGAATGCGCTCTCGCAATGTTTCTTCATGGAGTTCCGGCTCTTGATCCAGCCACTCTTTAATTGGCAAATGCAGATCAAAGTCATTGACCAAACGCTCTTCCAAGCCCGGAATATCCCACATTTCTTCCAGAGATTGTGGCGGGATATAAGCATCAATGGTCACTTTGAAAACATCTTCACGGATGCTGGAGATGGTTTCGCTGACATCGCTCACATCAAGCAGGTCGTTACGTTGCGCATAAATCGCACGGCGCTGGTCATTGGCAACATCGTCATATTCCAGCAATTGTTTACGGATATCGAAGTTACGGCTTTCAACTTTACGCTGTGCATTGGCAATAGCTTTAGTGACCCATGGGTGTTCAATCGCTTCGCCCGGCTGCATCCCCAGTTTGCGCATCATTCCTGTTACACGCTCTGAAGCAAAGATACGCATCAGGGAATCTTCCATTGAGAGGTAGAAGCGTGAAGAACCCGCATCCCCCTGGCGACCAGCACGACCACGCAGCTGGTTATCGATACGGCGTGATTCGTGACGCTCTGTACCAATAATATGTAAACCACCCGCTGCCAGCACTGCATCATGACGTTCCTGCCATGCCGCTTTGATTTGCTCAATTTGATCTTCTGTCGGCTCGTCCAGCTTAGCAATTTCTGCCTGCCAGCTTCCCCCCAGTACGATATCCGTACCACGTCCAGCCATGTTGGTTGCTATAGTAACAGTACCAGCCTGACCTGCCTGTGCAATGATGTCGGCTTCCATTGCGTGGAATTTCGCGTTCAGAACATTATGCACAATATCCGCTTTGGTCAGTGCATTCGAAATCACTTCTGATTTTTCAATCGAGATAGTTCCCACTAACACTGGCTGGTTGTTATTAACGCGCTCTTTAATATCTTCAATGATCGCATCAATTTTTTCCGCTTCCGTCATGTAGACCAGATCAGGTAAATCCTGACGGATCATCGGACGGTTAGTTGGAACGACAATGGTATCCAGTTTATAAATAGAACTGAATTCAAAGGCTTCGGTGTCAGCCGTACCTGTCATACCTGCCAGTTTTTCATACAGGCGGAAGTAGTTCTGGAAGGTGATAGAGGCCAGCGTCTGGTTTTCATTCTGGATCTCAACATGCTCTTTGGCTTCCACTGCCTGATGCAAACCATCAGACCAACGACGCCCCTGCATAGTACGCCCGGTGTGTTCATCAACAATTATGACCTCACCATCTTTAACGATATAGTCAACATCACGGGTAAACAAGACATGTGCCCGCAATGCTGCAGTTACATGGTGCATCAGCATAATATTGGATGGAGAATAAAGTGATTCACCTTCATCCATCACTTTAGCATTCACCAACAACTCTTCAATCAGCACCAGACCACGCTCGGTCAGGTTAACCTGACGTGTTTTTTCATCAACAGAGAAGTGCCCTTCGCCCTGAAAAGTGTCTGAATCTTCTTGTTCCTGTCGGATTAATTGAGGGATCAGTTTATCTACTTTGATATAAAGCTCAGAGCTGTCTTCTGCCGGACCAGAAATAATCAGTGGAGTACGAGCTTCATCGATCAGAATGGAGTCAACTTCATCCACCAGAGCGTAATGCAGTTTGCGTTGCACCCGCTCTTCCGGGCTGAATGCCATGTTGTCACGCAGGTAATCGAAACCGTATTCGTTATTGGTACCATAAGTAATATCTGCGGCGTAAGCAGCACGTTTTGCTGGAGCTGGCATGTTTGGTAAGTTGATACCAACGCTCAGTCCCAAAAATTCAAACAACGGGCGATTATTTTCAGCATCACGCTGTGCCAGATAATCGTTCACAGTAACAACATGAACACCGCGTCCACTCAGTGCGTTCAAATAGGCTGGCAGTGTTGCAGTCAGAGTTTTACCTTCACCTGTACGCATTTCTGCAATACAACGCTCATTAAGTACCATCCCACCCAGTAACTGCACATCGAAATGGCGCATACCAAACACACGCTTACTGGCTTCACGTACTGTAGCAAAGGCTTCTGGCAGAATTTTTTCCAGTGATTCGCCCTCTTTAAGACGGGCACGGAATTGCTCTGTTTTAGCTTTTAGTTCTTCATCAGACAGCTTTTCAAAATCAGGTTCCATACGGTTGATCACATCAACCGATTTACGCAAACGACGCAGGGTACGATCGTTACGGCTACCAAAAATCTTAGTAAGTAATTTAATCAACATAGTTAATACATCTCAAATGAGGCCACAATTACAGCCAATCAATTGTGTCTTTTATACCCATTATTATTCAAATTGCTGCCAGGCAACTTGCTGTCGATTGGGATATATGACTCGAATTTAGTTACTGTCTTATTATCAGAAATCAGACAGATACATTACAATAAAGATTGATGGTCAACCGCAGGCCCGGCTCTAATACCCTGAATTTGAGCAACCCAAAGTGCCGGTGTATGGACATCCGGAGAAATTGCTGCCACAGTCTCAGCACCAACCGCAGATTCAAATCGGGTCGGCGCCTGTATTAGCATGGCATGCAGTGTATCCAACATGATCTGTTGCATAAAAGGTACTGCAACTCGGATACTTTCTTTTGCTTCTTCATATCTGACAGGCTCAGAAATAGAAAAAGCAAAAGAAAGTTGCCGAATAACATTACGAACAGCGTGTTGTTGCCAATAATTTAAGTAATTAGAGGGCTGGCGCTGAGCGTTTTGTAACTGAAACAGATGTTCAAATGATGAAAGTGCCCGATTTTGGTTTCTCTGGGCAGATGAGGTATTTGTATGTGGTAGGCTTTCTGCGGCTCCGGCCAAAACGGGAGGCACACCAATTCCTGTAGCAACCATGCTCAGTAAAAGATGAGGCCAAAAATAACGCCTGCCAAATTGTCGCCAAAGATTTAGAATACTCATGAAACCTTCATTAATAAATACTGGAACCGCCTTTATTATGCGAGATAGCCGCCCACAATCACTAGACTTGTTATTGTTTGAAAGTCAGCCAGAAAATGCGGCATCTGCCGGAAAAAGCCCGCTTCAGGCCATTCAACGACATGCCATCGCATTACTGAAACTCAACCGGGCTGTTCTTAGCCTGCTTCCGGGGCAAGTACGCCCTTGGTGCCGGGTCGCAAATTATCGTAAACATATTTTGGTGCTGGAAACAGGTAATGCCAGCTGGAAAACCAGACTTTACTATGAAATTCCCGTTTTACTCTCCGCATTAAGAAGTGAAATTCTACCATCTTTATCTTCTATCGACATCAGGATTAACCCATCATTAATGGTTAAAAGTCATAATAATGAACAGAGTGTCGAAAAAATATCAGAAAGAAAACTTAATAATGATAGCCAGAGCTTACCAACTCGCCAACTAAGCCATGAAAGTGCAGAAACATTGATAGCATTGGCCGAACGTAGCCCTGAAAAATTGAAAAGAAGGTTGGAGCGATTGGCTGCGCTGGCCGGAGAGAGTACCAGTACAGCCAAGATGAAACGTTAGCGCTGAATAAAAAACATCAGCGAGAGGAGCGTAATAGATAACATAACCCACTGATGAATCATAAGAATATTCTCAATACATAGATTATCAATAATAGCTGTATTAATAATCTACTGTCTTAATAATCGACTGTATTAATATGCCAACACTGTTGATGGTGCGCGGAAAGCCAGTGGCATTTCAGCTTCATCTTCAAATGTGACAAATTCCCAAGCACTTTCCTGCGCCAAAACTGCCTGTAACAGTTTATTATTCAAAGCATGACCTGATTTAAACGCAGTAAATGCGCCAATAATGTTATAACCACACATAAACAAGTCACCGATGGCATCCAACATTTTATGTCGGACAAACTCATCTTCAAAGCGCAGGCCATCTTCATTGAGTACGCGGTAATCATCTACCACGATCGCACAATCAAAGCTGCCGCCTAAGCATAAGCCCTGAGATTGCAGGTACTCAATGTCACGCATAAATCCAAAAGTACGCGCACGACTAATCTGGCGAACAAAAGAATCTGCCGAAAAATCCAGACTATAACGCTGAGTGCTGGAATCAATCGCCGGATGTTTAAAGTCAATGGTGAAATCCAGACTAAAACCGTGATATGGTGCCAGTTCAGCCCATTTATCACCCTCTTCCACGCGAACTGTATCTTTCATACGCATGAATTTTTTCGCAACGTTCAGCTCTTCAATGCCTGCATCCAATAACAGGAAGACAAACGGGCTGGCGCTACCATCCATAATCGGAATTTCTGGCGCGTCAACATCAATAACAATATTATCGATACCCAAACCTGCCAGTGCCGCATTCAGATGCTCAACAGTTGAGATTCGCACATTTTGTTCATTTACCAGACAAGTGCAGAGCATAGTATCACGCACGGATTTGGCATCAGCCGGGAAATCTACCGGGGGATTCAAGTCAGTACGACGATAGATGACCCCGGTGTTAGCCGGCGCGGGACGCATTGTTAATGTGACTTTTTTACCGGTATGTAAACCGACACCTGTCGCCTGAACAATACGTTTTAATGTCCTTTGTTTGATCATCGTTTATCTCTCGCAATATTACTAATCCTGCCAATCACTATAAAATATGATTGGCAGAATATTTTAACACAAAAAGCGGAGAAACCAATTTTTTAGCTATCAGTCAGCCTGCTTGCGCAAAAATGCCGGAATATCTAGATAATCAGGTTCTTTACTTGTCTGTGCATTTTGGTCATTGACCACTTTTGCTGCTGGTTTATTTTCATCAGGTAATGATGAAATTCCACCAGGCATTTGCTGATAGCGGCGATCCAATGTATTTGGCTGAGATGCCTTGTTATTAGTCACCAGCGTAATTTCAGGACGTTTATCCATCCCGATACCCGTGGCTACCACAGTGACACGCAGCTCATCATTCATATCCGGATCCAGTGATGTACCGATAACCACCGTTGCATTGTCTGAAGCAAATGCACGGATAGTATTACCCACTGTTTCAAATTCATCCAGACGCAGATCAAAGCCCGCTGTAATGTTGACCAGTACACCACGCGCTCCGGACAGATCGATGTCTTCCAGCAATGGGCTGGAAATAGCCATTTCAGCCGCCTCTTCCGCACGGTCTTCGCCCTGCGCGATACCAGAGCCCATCATGGCATAACCCATTTCGGACATCACAGTACGAACGTCAGCGAAGTCAACATTCATCAAGCCGGGACGCGTGATCAGTTCAGCGATACCTTGAACCGCACCTTTCAGCACGTCATTGGCTGCACCAAATGCATCCAACAGAGAGATGCCACGGCCCAGCACTTTCAGCAATTTATCGTTTGGAATAGTGATCAGAGAGTCCACATGTTTGGACAGTTCAGTGATCCCCTGCTCCGCGAAGGCCATACGTTTTTTGCCTTCAAAATTAAATGGCTTGGTGACAACAGCAACGGTCAGAATTCCAAGCTCTTTGGCAATCTCAGCCACAACGGGAGCAGCACCGGTTCCTGTACCGCCACCCATACCGGCAGCGATAAATACCATATCGGCCCCTTCCAGTGCCGTACGCAGTGATTCGCGGTCTTCTTCCGCCGCTGTACGTCCGACCTCAGGGTTTGCACCAGCGCCCAATCCTTTTGTAATGCCGTTGCCAATCTGGATGGTCTGACCGACAGCTGTTTTACGCAATGCCTGAGCATCAGTGTTAACCGCAAAGAAATCGACACCTTCAATACGCTCACGCACCATATGTTCAACAGCATTACCGCCGCCACCGCCGACGCCGATGACTTTAATCACCGCGTCATTGGTTAATTCCAGTGGTTCAAACATAATTTCTCTCCGTTTTGTGCCTTTATGTCGAGGCCGACATCATTTTCACGGCCTCTGTATAAAAAATCAAAATTCTTTTCTCAGCCAGCTACTGACTTTTTTGAACCAGCCGCTTACTGAAGTTCTTTTATCAGCATCAGAATCGCCGCCAAGGTGGGATTCTTTGCCATAATGCAGAAGCCCGACTGCTGTTGAGTAGCAAGGCTCCTGCACGTAATCTGTCAGGCCGGTAATGTTCAGGGGACGTCCAATACGTACCTGAGTATGAAATACTCGTTGGGCACACTCAGCCAACCCATCTATCTGAGCACCCCCACCTGTTAAAACGATCCCTGCGGCCAGATGATGTTTTACCCCCTGCTGACGCAATTGCTCCTGCAATCGTAAAATTTCATCATTGACTAAATTCAGCAGTTCGGTATAACGTGGCTCAATAACCTCAGCCAGAGTCTGGCGTTGCAAACTGCGGGGAGGGCGTCCTCCCACACTCGGAACTTCAACGCTTTCATCCTTGCTGACTATCGAACCCAGTGCGCAACCGTGGCGTACCTTGATAGTCTCAGCGTCACTCGGCGGTGTACCAAATGCATAGGCAATATCACTGGTAACAACATTTCCTGCATATGGGATCACTTTGGTATGACGCAATGCACCGCCAGTATATACCGCGATATCCATCGTTCCGCCGCCGATATCAACGACACATACCCCTAATTCACGCTCATCTTCTGTCAAAACAGCATAACTTGCCGCTAATCCTGCAAAAATAAGCTGGTCAACTTTCAGCCCACAACGCTCAACAGCTTTTACAATATTTTTTGCCATGTCGTTATGGCAGGTAATCAAATGCACTTTCGCCTGCATACGCACACCGGAAAGCCCGACTGGGTTTTTGATACCTTCCTGATAATCGATAGCGTATTCTTGTGGGATCACATGCAAAATACGGTGCTCATCGCGAACACGAACCGATTTGGCTGTATGGACAACACTGTCCACATCATCCTGTGTTACTTCTTCTTCTGAAATTGGCACCATGCCAATTTCGTTCTGGCAACTAATATGTTTGCCAGACAGCGCCAGATAAACTGAAGATATTTGGCAATCTGCCATTAACTCAGCCTGATCAATCGCACGCTGGACGCATTTAACGACTGATTCAAGATCGTTGACGCCGCCTTTATCCATGCCGCGGGATGGGCAATTTCCCACTCCGATAATATTAACCATACCATCGGGCAGAATTTCACCAACCAGGGCAGATACATTTGCTGTCCCGATTTCAAGGCCAACTACCAATTTTCTGTCCGTTGATTTGATCATCGTTGTTCTGCCTGTCTCTGTATTATTGCCAGTCACTATTTATTTTCTTGCACGTTCATTGAAGCCGGTGCGTCAGTTAATAAAGGAGCCCAGCCAACCGCAGCACCACTGTCATAACGTAAGTCCACATAAGCCACACGTTTTTGCGTGTTTTTCTGCAACACAGGGTAAAGTTCAATAAAACGCTGAATGCGCCCTTCTTGATCTTTATTACCCAATTCCAGCCGGACGTCATTATCCAGTACCAGTTGCCAGGAATTACGAGCCGTCATGATCACTGCTTTCAATTTCATTTTATGTGCAGCAAGCTGTTCAGCCATTGTGCGATATTCTGCCAATACGACTTTTTCTTTGCCTTCCGGGCCATAGAGCATGGAATAATGCCCTCCGGCGCTACGTTCGATAGGCAAACTGAATACTCTTCCTTCTTTATCCAGCATGTGCGTATCGTTCCAACGCACATAAGGGACGTATTCTACCAGATGAATTTTCAGTTCATCAGGCCATTGTTTACGTACAGTGACCTGACGGACCCATGGCAGCCGCTCTATCTGGCCCTGAATGACATTGACATCCTGTGTCATAAATGTCTCTGGCGTGCCCAGTGACAGGATTGCCTGCCTGACATCATCATCCGTGGTGTAATGCCGCTGGCCTGTCAACACCAGTTTTGAGAGTGGCAGCCGGTTTGAATCCTTCATCCACTCTAAGGTTACCCAGCCTCCCCATATGACAGTGCCAACCACCATCAGGAAGAAGAGGAACCCTGCCAGATAATAACCATTACTGGGGCGGGAACTCCGAACTTCAATTTCCCGCGTATTCCGGGCTGCCTGTGACATATCAATCAGCCAGCTCCAGAATTCTCGCTACTAATTGTGAAAAACTTAATCCCGTCTGACGCGCAGCCTGAGGCACCAGACTATGACTTGTCATGCCCGGAGAAGTGTTCACTTCCAGTAGATAGAAATTGCCATTTCCATCATCCATGATATCAACCCTTCCCCAGCCACTGCATCCCACGATCTTGTAGGCTCTTAATGCGAGATCCGCCAACTCTTGCTCTTTTTCTGCACTTAAACCACTAGGGCAGAAATATTTAGTTTCGTTTGAGATATATTTCGCATCATAGTCATAAAATACTTCCGGTGCCTGAATACGAATGGAGGGAAGAACTTCATCACCAAGAAATGCCACTGTATATTCCGGGCCAAACATCCATTTCTCAACCAAGATAATTTGGTCATATTGGAATGCCAGCTCCAGTGCTCCACGCAACTCGGAGTAGTCGTTCACTTTTGTCATGCCAACACTGGAACCTTCCAGATTTGGCTTAACCATTAATGGCAGCCCTAATTCTTGAACATATTCTTTGATTTGAAAATCATTAAGTTGTTCAAATTGATGAGAATTAATCACAACATAGGGAGAAACAGGCAGTTTTGCCCCTTGCCATAACTGCTTTGTGCGCAATTTATCCATTGATAAAGCGGATGCCATTACGCCGCTGCCGGTATAAGGAAGCTGCAAAAATTCCAGTACGCCCTGTACTGTACCATCTTCACCACCACGTCCATGCAGGGCGATAAAGACTTTGCTGAACCCTTCTTCCTTGAGTTTAGTCACATCAAAGTATTTTGTATCGACTGAATGTGCATTAATACCTGCTTCCTTCAACCCAGCTACAACAGCCTGCCCGGATTGCAGTGAAACTTCACGTTCAGCAGAAGTTCCTCCCAACAAGACAGCGACCTTATCAGCCATGATGCTCCCCTTCATTAAAAGACGGCTGTAATTTTGTTTCAGCCAAATTGCGCGCTATTTTACCGATATTACCGGCACCCTGTACTAATACTAAGTCGTTGTTTTCCATTATTTGTGACAGCATGACCGAAATTTGCTCCGGTTCTGACACCAGTATCGGGTCTAGCTTCCCTCGACTGCGAATAGTACGACATAAGGAACGGCTGTCCGCTCCCGGTATCGGAGTTTCCCCGGCAGAATAAACATCCAGCATTAACAACACATCCACCTGATTCAATACATTGGCAAAGTCATCGTACAAATCACGCGTTCTGGTATAACGGTGAGGCTGGAATACCATAACGATACGTTTATCTGGCCAGCCAGCTCGCGCAGCCTTTACTGTCGCATCAACTTCAGTCGGGTGATGACCATAATCATCAACCAACATGACACTGCCTTCTTTGTTGTTAATATTCCTGAGAGAAAAATCACCCAAGAAGTCAAAGCGGCGTCCGGTACCCTGAAATTCAGCGAGCGATGCCAGAATCGCTGTATCATCAATGCCTTCTTCAGTTGCGACAGCCACAGCGGCTGTTGCATTCAGTGCGTTATGTTTTCCCGGAGCATTCAGGACAACATGAAGTTCAGGTAAATCTTCACGGCTGATGGTAAAGAAACCCTGTGCACCCTTCTGTTCATAATGGGTAATGCGAACGTCAGCCTCTTTGCTGAAGCCATAAGTCGTCACATAACGACCGATACGCGGAATTAACTCCTTCACAACCGGATCATCAATACACATCACGGCCCGACCATAAAATGGCAAATTATACAGGAAGTTGACAAAAGTCTGCTTCAGGTTTTCAAAGTCTCCCTGATAGGTATCCATATGATCGGGTTCAATATTGGTTACCACCGCCATCATGGGTTGCAAGTGCAGGAAAGACGCATCGCTTTCATCCGCTTCAGCAATCAGGTAACGGCTGGTACCAAGACGAGCATGAGTACCCGCAGACTTGACCAACCCGCCATTGACAAAAGTAGGATCAAGGCCAGCCTGAGCATAGATACCTGCAATCATTGCTGTCGTCGTCGTTTTACCATGCGTTCCCGCAACAGCGATGCCATGTCGGTAGCGCATCAGCTCTGCCAGCATCTCTGCACGACGGATAACCGGGATACGGGCTTCACGGGCAGCAATAATTTCTGGGTTATCGGCAGGAATTGCTGTTGATGCAACGACCACGCTGGCATTGCGTACATTCTCCGCGCGGTGATTAAAATAAATAGTTGCTCCCAGTTCAATCAGTTGCTGCGTAACAGGATTAGGAGCGAGATCAGAACCACTTATCTGATAACCTTCATTGGCCAACACCTCGGCGATCCCACCCATGCCAGCACCACCAATGCCAACAAAGTGGATATGCCTGACTTTTCTCATTTCAGGCACTGAAGCTCTTAATTTCGCCAACTGTTGTATATTCACGTTTTAATCTTCACTAGTTATGTTTACTTCTCCGCCCTGCCGGTATCTTAAAAACCCACAGAACGGCCTGAATTCTATTTTTTAGCGGCATCAATCAATGCCGCGGCTACTCGTTCAGTGGCATCGATAATGGCAACAGAATGAGCTTTTTCTGCCATTTCCTGCAATTGCGGACGCTGCCACTGTTTCAGCAATTCCACGACGGTATCCGCCGTAAATTGAGGCTGTTCAAGTATTTTTGCTGCTCCTGCTTGTTCCAGCGGCAACGCATTCCAATATTGCTGGCGATCTTTATGCTGAAACGGTATAAAAATCGCCGGTAAACCTGCCGCTGAAATTTCACTGACGGTCAACGCACCAGAGCGGCAAATGACGATATCAGCCCACGCGTAAGCCTGCGCCATATCATCAATAAACTCAGTCACCCTGAAATCAGCGACAGCTAAATCAGCATATTTTTTCTGTGTTTCTGCCTGTGCACCTTTGCCCGCCTGATGCCATACAGAGATACTGTCTCCCAGACGGGAAGCGGCTTCTGGCATTGTCTGGTTCAGAATTCTTGCACCCTGACTACCACCAACAATAAGAACGCGCACAGGCCCTTGTCTGTCTGCGAGGCGCTGTGCTGGTGCAGGTAATGCCAACACATCTTTACGAACCGGATTACCGACCACCGGAGCATCCGGAAATGCTCCCGGAAAAGCCTGCAAAACTGTTTTTGCAATTTTAGCCAGCCAGCGGTTGGTTAATCCTGCGATACCGTTCTGCTCATGAAGAACAACCGGAACACCACACAACCATGCAGCAATACCGCCCGGCCCTGAGACGTATCCTCCCATTCCCAGCACTACGTCCGGCTGATAACGTCGGATAATCGTTTTTGCCTGCCGGATTGCCTTAAAAATTCTGATAGGTGCAGCAAGTAACGCTTTTATCCCTTTGCCCCGCAACCCTGAAATCTGAATAAACTCGATCTCTATGCCATGTTTCGGAACTAAATCAGCCTCCATGCGATCAGCTGTTCCCAACCAGCGAATCTCCCAGCCCTGTTCTTTCAAATAATGGGCAACTGCCAGCCCCGGAAACACATGGCCTCCGGTTCCGCCCGCCATTACCATCAACCGCCGGTTTTTGCCACTCATTTAGGGCTCCTTACGAACGCCTGCGCTTTTGCCAGACGCACTTCATAATCAATTCGCAATAATAAAACGATGGCCGTTGACATCACGATCAGACTCGAACCACCATAACTGACAAGAGGCAATGTCAGCCCTTTCGTCGGTAACATCCCTGAAGCTGCACCCACATTGATGAATGCCTGAAAGCTGAACCACAGACCAATGGCACAGGCCAGAAAACCTGCAAATCGCTGATCGAGCTGCAACGCGCGGCGGCCAATCATCATTGCGCGGAAAGCGACGAAGAATACCATTGCCAACACCAAAACCACACCTAAATAACCTAATTCTTCCCCTAAAATGGAGAAAATAAAGTCAGTGTGGGCTTCCGGCAGATATTCCAGTTTCTGAACTGAATTCCCAAGCCCTTGCCCGAAAAAGTCTCCGCGACCAAATGCCATCAGAGATTGTGTAAGCTGATAGCCACTACCGAAAGGGTCATCCCACGGATTCAGGAAAGAAGTTACCCTGCGCACACGGTATGGCTCCGCAATAATCAACACGATAACCGCAAAGATGCCGCAGCCAATGATGGCAAGAAACTGCCACAGTTTTGCCCCCGCCAAAAATAACAGAGCCAGAGTTGTTACAAACAGTACAACCACGGTTCCCAAATCGGGTTGGGCCAGCAGCAGGACAGCCAGCGCGATCATGACGCCCATCGGCTTACAGAACCCCCAGAAGTTGTTTCTCACCTCTTCGACTTTTCTCACCAGATAACTGGAGAGGTAACAAAAGAGTGACAACTTCGATAATTCCGCCGGCTGAATACGTAGAGGGCCAATGGCTACCCAACGAGATGCCCCATTCACTGAGCTACCCACAAACAGCACGACAACCAGCATCATGATCGTCATTAATAACATAACAATGCTGTAACGCTGCCAGAACGCCATCGGAATGCGCAGCGTAATCAGCGACAGGCCAAATGACAGCCCCAGATAAGCTGCATCGCGATTCGAAAAGATAAATGGATCCTGAGCAAGACGCTGCCCGACTGGCATTGAAGCCGATGTCACCATCACAAAACCAATCGCCGCTAACCCAAGTACCATCCAGACCAGGGTACGATCATACATGACGATATCTGTGGGATCTGTCTCCACATTACCCGCCAGCCAATTTTTAAATTTACCGAGGCCCGGAATGATCATTAACCCAACTCCTCCGCCAAACGGGAGAACTCATAACCCCGCTGTTCAAAACCACTAAACTGATCAAAGCTCGCACAGGCCGGTGACAATAACACCATGTCTCCGCTAACCAATTTGGGGGTAATTTCCCTCATGGCCTGTTCCATCGTATCCGTCAGTGTGGAAATTTCAGGACGCAGCTGCGCCAGTTGATTTCCATCACGACCAAAACAATAAAGACGAATGTTATTTCCGGCTAAATAAGACCGAAGAGGGGTGAAATCAGCTTCTTTCCCGTCTCCACCGACTAACAGGTAAAGTGTTCCCTCCAGCATCAGGCCACTCAATGCTGCCTGAGTGCTGCCGACATTTGTGGCTTTGGAATCATTAACCCAGCGAATACCGTTTCTCATATGAACTACCTGAAAACGGTGAGCCAGCCCCTGATAAGTACGCAGTGCCCGCAGACTTGCTTCACGGGGGATATTAACCGCATCGGCCAGCGCCAGCGCAGCAAGCCCGTTAGTGTAATTATGCTGACCTGTCAGACACATCTCACGTGTAGACAGGACGGGCTGTTGATTGGCAACTAATTGTTGCTGTTCACTGTCAAGCCGGTAATCACCACTTCCTACACCAAAACTGATACAACGGCTGTCTTTACCTGCTACCGGCAGGGTCAGATCATCCTGCTCATTCACAACACATACTTTGGACTGATCATAGATGCGCAGCTTGGCTGCGCGATATTGAGCCAGCCCTTCAGGGTAGCGAACCATATGGTCTTCGGTGACATTCAGCACAGTCGCAGCAGCTGCCCGCAGGCTGTAAGTTGTCTCAAGCTGAAAACTGGAAAGTTCCAAAACATAAAGCTGGCAAGGTTGCTTCAGTAACTCCAGAGCCGGAACACCGATATTCCCTCCAACTCCAACCTGCCATTCAGCAGCTTTCGCCATTTCACCCACCAGAGTGGTTACTGTGCTTTTACCATTTGAACCCGTAATCGCCACAATCGGCGCTGTTGCCTCACGGCAGAACAGTTCAATATCTCCGACTATTTCAATGCCAGCATCAGCCGCGGCCTTGAGTTCAGGTGTTGCCAGCGCAATACCCGGGCTGGCGACAATTAAATCAGCTTCCATCAGCCACTGTTTGTTGAAGCTGCCGGTGTGACATTCAACATTATCAGGCAGCTTGTCACTTCCCGGCGGTACGATACGGGTATCCATCACACGAGGAATCACGCCACGCGCCATGAAAAAGTCAACGCAGGAAAGGCCGGTTAACCCCAGCCCAACAATAACGACTTTTTTACCTTCGTATTTTGTCATGATCCGTTCAGTCATGATTAACGTACCTTCAGTGTTGCCAGACCAATCAGTACCAGCATCAGGGAAATAATCCAGAAACGTACAATAACGCGTGGCTCCGGCCAGCCTTTCAGCTCATAGTGATGGTGAATAGGAGCCATACGGAAAATACGCTGACCGCGTAACTTGAACGAGCCGACCTGCAAAATAACGGACAGTGTTTCCACAACAAATACCCCGCCCATAATGACCAGCAGAAATTCCTGACGCAGTAACACCGCGATGGTTCCCAGCGCTCCGCCCAGAGCCAGTGAGCCAACATCGCCCATGAAAACCTGTGCCGGATAGGTGTTGAACCACAGGAAACCCAGCCCTGCCCCGACAATTGCGGTGCAGACAATCACTAATTCACCGGCATGGCTCAGGTAAGGAATATGCAAATAATTGGCAAAATTGACGTTACCTGTTGCCCATGCCACTAATGCAAAACCGGCTGCCACCAGTACGGTTGGCATAATTGCCAGACCATCCAGCCCATCGGTCAGGTTAACGGCATTACTGGTTCCGACAATTACGAAATAAGTCAGCAAGATGTACAACAGGCCAAGCTGCGGCATCACATCTTTGAAAAACGGCACAACCAATTGTGTCGCCGGCGTATCTTTACCAATGCTGTACATCGCAAATGCCACACCAAGCGCCAGTACGGACTGCCAGAAATATTTCCAGCGGGCAATCAACCCCTTCGTGTCTTTACGGACAACCTTCCGATAGTCATCAACGAACCCGACGATGCCGTAACCCAGCAGTACAGCCAGTACACACCAGACATAAGGGTTATCCAGACGCGCCCATAGCAGGACAGAAATAGTAATAGAAAACAGGATCAGCAACCCGCCCATCGTCGGTGTTCCGCGCTTGCTGAAATGGGACTCCGGCCCATCGTTACGTACAACCTGACCGATCTGTAACTTTTGCAGATAAGCAATCAGAGTTGGCCCCATCCACAATGCAATAGACAAAGCAGTCAGCAAACCGACAATCGCTCTGAACGTCAGATAGGAAAAGACGTTAAATCCTGTATGATACTTAACCAGATACTCAGCCAGCCAAACTAACATTGGAAGTTCTCCTTCAGTGAGTCCACTACCTCTTCCATTTTGGCGCTGCGTGAACCTTTAATTAATACAGAAATCGTTTCGTGTTGCTTCAATACAGGAAGCAGTGCTGCAACTAACTCGGCCTTGCTGGAAAAATGCTGACCACGACCACTTGCATCACTAATATGAGCACTTAAAGGCCCGACGCTAAGCAGTTGTTCAATGTCTGTCGATGCAACAGCTTCACCAACCTGACGGTGGCACTCAATCGCCTGCTCACCCAATTCACCCATATCGCTGACCACCATCACGCGATAGCCGGGCATCCGGGCTAATACCTGTGCGGCAGCAATCATGGAGCCGGGATTGGCATTATAAGTATCATCCAGCACCACTTTTCCGGCGGCCAGAGAAACCGGGAATAACCGCCCCGGCACCGCTTTCAGCCCTAATAAACCGGTACGAATATCATCGAGGGATGCTCCGACTGAAATCGCCAGTGCACTGGCGGCTAAGACATTGGCTATATTGTGTTTTCCGGGCAACGGCAACGCGATTTCACAATTGCCGATTGGTGTATGCAGACAGAAGCGCGTTTCCAGAGGCTGCTCCTGAATATCTGTCACATAAAAATCGGCGTCTGCCGCAGGTGTAATGGAAAAACGCCATACCGTCTGCTGATCACTGATGCTCTGCTGCCAGTTATGCCAGTCATTGCTGTCCAGATTGATAATGGCGGTGCCTGTGGACGAAAGCCCTGCAAAAATTTCACCTTTTGCTTTGGCCACTCCCGCCAGTGAACCAAATCCTTCCAGATGGGCAGAAAACAGATTATTAACCAGCGCACTTTCAGGCCGAACCATATCAGTGGTATACGCAATTTCACCAATATGGTTAGCACCCAGCTCAATAACCGCAAACTGGTGTTCCGGCGTAAGGCGGAACAGGGTTAACGGTACACCGATATCGTTATTAAAGTTGCCTGCGGTATAAAGCGTATTACCGCATTGACGTAAAATCGCAGCAGTCATCTCTTTCACGGAGGTTTTGCCGGAAGACCCCGTCAATGCAACAATTCGTGCATTGCTTTGCCCGCGAACCCAGCCCGCCAGTTTGCCCATTGCCAAACGGGTGTCTTCTACAACCACCTGAGGGCAATCCACTTCAAGAGGTCGCTCGACCAACAAAACAGCGGCGCCTTGCTTCGCTACATCAGCCGCGAAGTGATGGGCATCAAAGTTTTCCCCTTTTAAAGCAATGAACAGATCACCACCTGTGATTTTGCGGCTGTCAGTTGTCACCGCTTCAATACGGATAATGGCCGCCTGTTGCCCGGAAACGTGATGTAACGTTCCCTCGGTCACTTGTGCCAGCTGTTGTAGAGTCAGTGAGATCATGCTGTCACCCCCAACAGACGCGCAACTGTCAGACGATCTGAATAATCCAGACGGCGGTTCCCTACCAATTGATAGTCTTCATGGCCTTTACCTGCGACTAACACAACATCGTCTTCTGCCGCCTGCATAATGGCACTGGTAACTGCTTCAACACGCCCATGAATCACCATCGCACGGCCCGGATCGATGAAGCCTGTCAGAATATCCGCAACTATGGACTGAGGCTCTTCGCTACGTGGATTGTCATCAGTCACAACCACCCGATCTGCCTCTTGCTCAGCAACTCCTCCCATTAATGGGCGTTTGCCCTTATCGCGATCGCCTCCACAACCGAATACACACCAGAGCTGCCCTTTGCAGTGCAGTCTTGCTGCTGCCAGGGCTTTTTCCAGTGCATCCGGTGTGTGAGCATAATCGACGACTACCGTAGGACGGCCTGAGGCTGCAAATACTTCCATTCGCCCACAAACCGGGATCAGACAAGATACAGTTGCCAGCAGTTTTTCTAACGGATATTCCAGTGATAATAGCGTTGCAAGAGCTAATAACAGGTTGCTGACATTAAAGGCTCCCATCAGAGGGCTTTCAATAGTTCCGCTTCCCCAGCTGGATGTGAAGGTAATAGACGCGCCTTTATCGTGGTAATGAATGTCTTTTGCCGATAACCACCGCCCCTGCCAGTTTTCCGGCAGGCGATTTTCCATCGTGACAGCGACGGTTTCAGATAACACTGCATCAGGTAAGCGGGATAACCATTTCAGACCGATGTCATCATCAGCATTAATAATTTTTTGTTTAACGTTATGCGTGCTGAACAGCAGCCATTTGGCTTCTTCGTAGCTTTCCATATCGCCATGATAATCAAGGTGATCACGGCTTAAATTAGTAAAAACAGCGGCCTGATACGGTAACGAGGCTACACGGCTTTGAATTAAGCCATGTGATGAAACTTCCATTGCTGCAAACGTTGCTTTCTGATTGACGAGTTGCTGTAAATCAAGCTGAATGTCAACGGCTGAACCTGTCGTATTTTCAGTTGGAACCGTCATGCCCAGCAGACCATTTCCCACCGTTCCCATCACGGCACTGGTTTCTCCCAGCCCCTGACTCCACTGTGCCAACAATTGTGTTGTTGTTGTTTTACCGTTGGTTCCTGTGACGCCAACCAGCTTTAATTTGTTACCCGGGTGCTGATAAAATTCACCTGCCAATTTCGACAGTTTATTATTTAAATCATCAAAATAGATAACCGGAACACCGTGCATTTCCTGAATGGTGCCGTTATCCGCTTTTCCCTCCGCTTCAGCGATCACCGCAGCGACCCCCTGAGCGATGGCTTGAGGAATGTATTTTCGACCATCTGCCTGATGCCCTTTAACCGCAACAAACAGATCTCCGGCAGCCGCTTTGCGGCTGTCCAATGTCATTTCTCGTAGCGGAAGCTCAGGGGCGTTAATCCCCCAGAGAGCTAACAAATCGCGTAAATTACGATCTTCCACTTTTATCCTCTTTTTATTTATTCATCACAGATTAGTTATTAATTAGTTATCAACTACAAACTCTTTTTTATCGTCCGCAGGCAAGGCATCAGGCTCAACATTCATCGTACGGAGAACACCACTCATGATGGCACCGAAGATAGGCGCTGAAACTGCACCGCCATAATATTTTCCTGCCTGTGGATCATCGATAATCACAACCAGTGCAAAACGTGGATTACTCGCAGGTGCAACACCTGCGGTATAGGAAATATATTTATTTACATATTTACCGTCCGGCCCGACCTTTTTAGCCGTACCGGTTTTAATCGCAATACGATAACCTTTTATCGCCGCACGTACCCCACCACCACCGGGTAGTGCCACACTTTCCATCATGTGTACCACTGTGCGCATAATATGCTCAGGAAATACCCGGGTTCCCGGAACGGGGGGATCAACTTTGGTAATCGATAATGGACGATAAACACCCAGACTACCTATCGTTGCATAGACTCGCGCTAACTGTAACGGTGTTACCATCAGCCCGTAGCCGAAGGAGAAGGTGGCCCTCTCAAGATCTGACCACCTTTGTCTATTTTTTGGAAATACGCCACTCTTTTCTCCGACCAACCCCAAATCGGTCGGTTTTCCCATCCCAAAGCGGTAGTACACATCTACCAGCTCTGAGGCAGGCATCGCTAACGCCAGTTTAGAAACACCAACGTTACTCGACTTCTGTAAGATCCCCGTGATGGTTAATTCAGAGCGAGGGGCCACGTCTTTAATTTCATGGCCTCTCGAACCATACATCAATCGGTAGGGTCTGGTATCCAATACGGTATTTTCTTTGACAATCCCATTATTCAGCGCGCTCATCACAACCAGCGGTTTTATCGTGGAGCCGGGTTCAAACATGTCAGTGATAGCCCGGTTACGCATCGCGTCTTTGGGAGTGCCAGCCAGATTATTCGGGTTATAGGACGGGCTGTTTGCCATTGCCAGAACTTCGCCGGTATTAACATCTACTAATACGGCTGTACCGGATTCAGCCTTGTTAAGTACGACGGCTTTAGTTAATTCCCGATAGACCAATGTCTGTAGACGTTCATCAATACTGAGCGCCAAATCATGAGCAGCCCTGCTGTCTACAGATGAGATGTCCTCAATCACCCGACCGTTACGATCCTTACGGACAGTCCGGCTACCCGGTTTACCCGTCAGCCAGCTGTCGAAACTCTTTTCCACCCCTTCAATACCATTGCCATCGATATTGGTCACACCGATAATGTGTGCCGTCACCTGACCGGCCGGATAATAACGGCGGGACTCCTGACGCAAATAGATACCCGGGAGTTTCAGTTTTCCGACATAATCGCCAATTGAGGTATTAACCTGACGGGCAAGATAGACGAATCGACCTTTGGGATATTCATTAATTTTACTGGTGAGTTGGTCTAGAGGAATAGAGAGTGCATCAGCCAACGCTTGCCAACGGGTATCATCTGTAATCCCGCCTTTTTCAAAGACTTCTTTCGGGTCCGCCCAGACGGCATCTACCGGTACGCTGACAGCCAGCGGACGCCCATTGCGGTCGTTAATCATACCACGAGAGGTAGGAATGGACTGGACACGCAAAGAGCGGGAATCCCCCTCTTTCACCAAACGGTCAGGGTTGATAATCTGCAAATAAGCCACTCGAATCAAAAGCCCGATTAAAGCAAGCGAAATGCCCCCGCAGAGCAAGACAAAACGCCACTTAACAAAACTGGCTTTATCTTCTTGTTTTTTCAACTTTAAAGAGCGTGCAGCTTTCATCGCCTACCTTTTAGTTGTCAACTGGACTTTATTGAGTGATCACAATATTTTCTTGTGCTGGATCGACATGTTGCATGTGAAATTTTTCAGTCGCTATAGATTCGATCCGACTGTGGTCACCCAATGCATTTTCTTCAAGGAGCAAGTTACGCCATTCAATATCCTGAGCATCAATCTGAATTGCCTGACGTTCTTTCTCCGCAGTCAATAAGCGGGTCTGATGGGTGACCGTCACTACACTGATGGCTGAAACCACAACAGCCACCAGTAAAATCAGTGGGATTTTGGCATTACGGAACAAATCCCTGCCAATAACTCCCACTAATCCATGACGTTCACCTGCCACTATTCACCTGCCTTCTCATCACCCGCCTTTTCAGCAAATCGCAATACCGAACTTCTTGCTCTCGGATTGGTTGCCACTTCATCCTCTGAGGGTTTTAACCTGCCAATTGATTTCAGACTACGTCCTCCCAATGCCCTCAATTGTACTTCGGTAAGCGGCAGACCTGCCGGCACCTTAGGCCCCTGACTATGTTGCTGGATAAAGCGTTTCACGATGCGATCTTCCAACGAGTGGAAACTGATGACTGATAATCGCCCTTGTGGTGCTAAAACTTGCAATGCACCGTCCAATGCACGTTCTATTTCTTCCAGTTCACTGTTAATGTAGATTCTGATAGCCTGAAAACTGCGTGTCGCAGGATGCTTATGTTTCTCCTTAATTGGACTTGCCTTCGCAATTAACTCTGCCAATTCTCTGGTTCGCGTAATCGGTTCTTCCTGATTGCGAGCAACAATGGCTCTTGCAATACGTTTGGCAAAACGTTCTTCACCAAACGTTTTCAGTACCCACGCGATATCATCTGCTTCAGCCTTCATCAGCCACTCTGCGGCTGATTGCCCTCGGGTTGTATCCATCCGCATATCCAGTGGCCCGTCACGCATAAATGAGAAACCACGTTCAGGATCATCCAGCTGCGGTGAAGACACGCCTAAATCCAACAGTACACCATCAATCTGTCCAGCCAGACCTGCATCTTTTACATAGGTCGCCAAATCTGAAAATGGTCCATGTGTAATGGAAAAACGCGGGTCAGTAATCGCCTTTGATGCTTCAATGGCCTGCGGGTCGCGATCAATTGCCATCAAACGACCATTCGGCCCTAATTTTGATAAAATCAGGCGAGAGTGCCCCCCTCGCCCGAATGTTCCATCAATATAAATTCCATCTTCCCGGATATTCAGTCCATTGACAGCTTCATCCAGTAATACACTGGTATGCTTGAAATGACTATTTGCCATGTTTATAGTGATAAATCCTGTAGCCTTGCTGATAAAGGTTCTTGTGTAGATTGTTCAGCAGCGATGTCACTTTGTACTTGCTGATACCAGACCTGCTCATCCCACAATTCAAATTTATTAAATTGCCCAACCAGCATGACCTCTTTTGTTAGCCCTGCATGCTGACGCAATGTATGGGCTAACAAAAGACGTCCTGCACTGTCCATTTGGCATTCACTAGCGTGTCCTAATAACAAACGTTGAACACGACGTTCGGCTGGGTTCATGCTGGATAAGCGAGATAATTTTTCTTCGATGATTTCCCATTCGGGTAATGTATAAAGCAACAGACACGGCTGGTGAAGATCAATAGTACAAACCATTTGACCTTTTGATTCCGTATTCAGCATTTCCCTATATCGGGCGGGTACAGTAAGTCGCCCTTTAGTATCGAGATTAACCAGCGTTGCTCCACGAAACATACTCAGGTTACCCCTTGATGGCCGAAATCTCCACATTATCCCACAAATCACCACAATTAAGAGTTTACGGATGGTATGAAAACCTTGTCAAGCCAGAGCCAGTGTGCTTTAGCTAGATTTACAGAAAGATTTAAGAGAGAAAAAGAAGGATTTTTTAGATTTGGCAATATTATTGTCAGCTAACACTATGATAAAACTGATTTATTTATGAATGGCGCCAAGACTAACCTGAAAAAAATTTTTTAGGACAAATAATTATCACTTAAATTAATTTATGCAATCCATATCTCATTATTGCACAATTGTTAATCAATCGTAATCTATCAATAATAAAAATATACTCAGATCAAAATAGTATAAAAAGTAATAATAAGCTGAAATAAAGTAGAACAAAAAAACCTGCAATTATTTGAATATAAAGTATATAACTAAATATCTCACATAAAAGAAATAACTTATCTTTACAATATATTTCTTAAGCAAAGATATCGTTCTTTTCACCTTCAATAGCCTATTTGCCATTTTTTCACTCATAGATTTTCGTTCAGAAAAATTTTAGTCGGAATAGTCTCAAAATTAAATCAACGAATCTATTTGAATGATTTTTGGAACAACAGATTGCACCCTCACCTAAAATGAGGGCACACCAATCAGTCTTTACGACTCAAACTTCCCCGACGGCATAAGTGACGACGCATACGGGTTATTCCCGGTTCCGGCCTCTGTTTTTCATCAAGGCTAGCTAATACCAGTGACAAAGCCTGTTCAGCAACATCACGATGGCGCTGTGCTACCGATAATACCGGGCACTCAAGAAAATCAAGCAACTCATGATCACCAAATGTTGCAATGACTAGCTGTTCTGGCAACCGTCCGCTGCGTTTCAGAATGGTATCCATTACTCCCTGAAGCAAGGCAAATGAAGTCGTGTAAAGTACCTGAGGCAAAGGATTATTTTCCAGCCATGAAGCAAAAACGTCAGCCGCTGCTTCACGTTCATAGCTGTTCGCATAGAGATAATTCACCTGTCGCGGATCATTTTCCCATGCTTCGCGGAACCCTTGTTCACGTAAGAAACTGACGGATAATTCAGGCAGTGCGCCCAAATAAAGCACGGATTCTGAAGGAAACTGGCGTAATTCCTGTGCCAGCATTTTCGCATCTTCAAGATCGTCCCCGACAACACTGACGAAATGCTCGCTGTCCAATGCACGATCCAGCGCGATAATAGGCAGGGAGCGATTCGCCCAGCGCTGATAGAATGGATGCTCAGGAGGCAGAGCAGTGGAAACAATAATTGCATCAACTTGCCGTTGCAAAAGATGCTCAACACAACGCATTTCGTTATCTGGCTGGTCTTCAGAGCAGGCTATCAATAACTGATATCCGCGCTGCCGTGCCTGACGTTCAAGGTAGTTAGCAATACGGGTATAGCTCGTATTTTCCAAATCCGGTATCACTAAACCAATGGAGCGGGTACGTCCTGCCCGTAGACCGGCAGCAACAGCATTAGGGTGGTAGTTATGTTCTCTGACTACCGCCATTACTTTTTCTACTGTTTTATCGCTGACCCGATACTGTTTAGCTTTACCATTGATAACATAACTGGCCGTAGTACGTGAAACACCTGCTAAGCGGGCGATCTCATCCAGTTTCACATTAACCCCTCAGTAATATGATAGAAAAAGCCCCACGTTACAGTAGGGCCCAGTAAATATCTGTATATTAACCCGCAGATTGCGAATTTTCATCGCATAATTTTTTCTCCGCGCGCAACACCTACAATGCCTGATCGCGCCACTTCCACGATTTCTGCAACTTCCCGTACCGCATCAAGAAAGGCATCCAGCTTTTCGCTCGTGCCCACCAACTGAACAGTGTACAGTGACGAAGTCACATCAACGATCTGCCCACGAAAAATATCGGTGCTGCGTTTAATTTCTTCGCGCCCGTATCCACTGGCCTGCAATTTTACCAGCATGATTTCACGCTCAACGTGAGCACCAGCCGTTAACTCATTAACCCGCAGAACATCCACTAACTTATGCAGCTGTTTTTCTATCTGCTCCAATACCTTCGCATCACCTTTAGTCTGGATGGTCATGCGTGACAGAGTCGGGTCTTCCGTTGGTGCCACTGTCAGACTTTCAATATTATAACCCCGTTGGGAAAACAGACCCACTACGCGAGACAATGCTCCCGATTCGTTTTCAAGTAATACAGACAAAATCCGGCGCATGATCAGGTCCTCTCTGTTTTGCTTAACCACATCTCATCCATTGCTCCTCCACGGATCTGCATTGGATAAACGTGTTCTGTTTCATCAACGGTAACATCAACAAAAACCAGACGCTGGTTTTCTGTCACTTCACGCAAAGCCTGAGCCAATTTGCTTTCCAGCTCATCATAACTCTGGATGGAAACACCAATGTGCCCGTAAGCTTCTGCCAGCCTGACAAAATCGGGCAGTGATTCCATGTAGGACTGAGAATGGCGCCCCGCGTAAATGATATCCTGTATCTGTTTCACCATGCCCAAAAAACGGTTATTTAAGTTAAGCACCAGAACCGGTAAACCATACTGTAATGCGGTGGACAGCTCCTGAATATTCATCTGAATACTGCCATCGCCGGTCACACATATAACCGTTGCTTCCGGGTTTGCCAGCTTAACGCCCAGAGCCGCAGGCAGACCAAAGCCCATCGTTCCCAGACCACCGGAATTAATCCAACGCCTTGGCTTATCAAATGGATAATGCAGTGCAGCAAACATCTGATGCTGACCAACATCGGATGCAATATACGCATCTCCTTTGGTCAAACGATAAAGTGCTTCAATAACTGCCTGTGGTTTTATTTTCGGGCTGACGCGATCATAATCAAGGCATTTGCGATTACGCCACTGTTCAACAGATAGCCACCAGTCTTTGATTGCATCGGGATCCTGAGGGCTTTCCGTTGTGTCCAACAGCTCCACCATCTGACCGAGTACCTGTTTCGCATCGCCAACAATCGGAATATCCGCCGTCACCGTTTTAGAAATGGATGTTGGATCAATATCAATATGTAATACCGTCGCTTGCGGGCAATATTTTGCTAAATTATTGGTCGTGCGATCATCAAAACGCACCCCTACGGCAAGAATAATGTCGGCATTGTGCATCGCTTTATTGGCTTCAAACGTGCCATGCATCCCCAGCATACCCAGACTCTGCTGATGAGTAGCAGGAAAAGCACCAAGCCCCATCAATGAACTTGTCACAGGAAGACGAAGGGATTCCGCTAGTTTCAGCAATTCTTCTGAACAGTCCGAATTAATCGCACCGCCTCCTACATAAAGCACCGGTTTTTTCGCTTCCTGTAACGCTTTCAGTGCTCGCTTAATCTGTCCCTTATGCCCTTGAATCGTTGGATTGTAGGAGCGCATATTGATTTTTTCTGGATAAATATAGGGAAATTTCAGCGCTGGATTAACGGTATCTTTAGGGAAATCAATAACAACAGGTCCCGGACGGCCACTTGCAGCTAAATAAAAGGCTTTTTTGATTATATTTGGAATATCTTCCGCTTTCTTCACCAGAAAGCTATGTTTGACGATAGGACGGGAGATCCCCACCATATCACATTCCTGAAAAGCATCGTTACCGATCAAAGAGCTGGCCACCTGACCAGACAACACCACCATTGGGATCGAATCCATATACGCCGTTGCAATTCCGGTTATGGCGTTGGTTGCTCCCGGCCCTGAAGTGACCAGAACAACCCCCGTTTGCCCCGTTGAACGCGTATAACCATCCGCCATATGAACAGCGCCCTGTTCATGACGGACCAGAATATGTTCTATTCCGCCAATCGTATGTAAGGCATCATAAATATCCAGGACGGCCCCTCCCGGATAACCGAATACATGCTCAACGCCCTGATCGATTAACGATCTGACGACCATTTCGGCTCCTGACAACATCTCCATTGAGTTTGCCTCCAGGCTCTGTTTGCAAGTTAATGTCAGGACTTCATAAGGTCATCATGAGAGTGACCTTATTTATCCCATTCTATTTATTCGCAGTGTTTATTAGATTAGCATTCGTAATGACACGCATTTCATTAATACACTAAGCCATTAACATAACGTCAGATCTCAAGGTTATCAAACAACAATTCACATATTGAAAACATTTTTTTAATGAAATGATTTCGTTATTCTCAGTTAAACCAAAGCAGGAGCGTTATTATCCAGAGCTGATTCAATCCCGATACATGGATTCAATTTCACTCTGATAACGTTGAGAAATCACCTTACGCCGTAATTTCAGTGTCGGAGTCAGTTCGCCTTTTTCCATCGAAAAGGCTTCAGGCAACAGCGTAAAGCGTTTTACCTGATGGAATTTGGCGATATTTTTCTGCAATTCTTTCAGGCGTTGTTCAAATAATCCGATAATCTGATGATTACGCAGTAATTCCAAACGACTCTGGTAATGAAGATTTATCGATTTTGCGTAATCCTCCAGCGCTTCATAGCTGGGAACAATCAACGCTGAAACAAACTGGCGGGTATCGGCAATCACAGCAATATGCTCAATAAAACGATCCTGCCCCAGTGTTCCTTCAATTAATTGCGGAGCAATATATTTTCCCGTTGACGTTTTCATTAAATCTTTCAGGCGTTCTGTAATGAACAAATTCCCGGTTTCATCCAGCCCTCCGGCATCCCCTGTTCGCAGCCAGCCATCTTCAGTAAAAGCATGAACCGTGTCTTCCGGTCGATTGTAATACCCTTTCATTACGATTGGGCCACGTACCTGAATTTCACCCGCTGTGCTGATACGAATATCCACTCCGGGCAATGGCGTACCTATTGAACCCAACAGATAATTTTTCTCTTCCCAGCAGGAAACCGTGGCGCAGGTTTCCGTCATCCCATAACCGTATTTGATATTGAGCCCAACTGACAGGAAGAAGCGCATAATGGAGTCTTCAAGGCGTGCTCCGGCTACCGGCAGAAAACGGATCCGCCCACCTAATAGCTGGCGAAGTTTGTTCAGTACCAAACGATCAGCCAGTTTTTCGCCGCATAAAGAAAACGGACAGCCCTTTTTACCGTTTAATTGACGTGACCAACGGCGTTCACCCCGTTTGATCGCCCACTGGAAAATCATTCTGCGCCAGAATGGAGCGCGGGACACTTTCTCAAGAATTGCACTATGTATTTTTTCATACAGACGAGGAACAGAGCACATCACGGTCGGACGCACATCAACCATCGCCTCCCGAACAAAATTGGTGTCGGTCAGATAGACATTTAAGGCGCCTGTATGCATGACGTAATAACTCCATGCACGCTCAAAAATATGGGATAACGGCAGAAAACTGAGAGATACATCCTGTTCAGTCAGCGTCAACCGCTGATCATGCAGATAAAGCTGGGCGGCGATATTCTGGTAATCCAGCATGACACCTTTTGGCTCTCCTGTTGTACCGGAGGTATAAATCAGCGTAAAAAGATCATGCAAATCCAATCCGGCAATGCGGCTATCAAGTTCAGCCTGATACTGTGGCCTGTCATCAGCAATAAATGCCGATAAATACAATGCTTGTGGACATTCGTTCAAATCGACAGATTCATCCAGAACAATCAGATGATTAAGCTGCGGGCAAAGGGCTAACAATGTCAACGCTATATCGTACTGCTCCTGCCCTCCCACAAATAATATCCGTACTCCTGCATCATTGAGAATAAATGCAGCCTGATCTCGGCTACTTGTCGCATAAAGCGGTACTGTGACGGCCCGTAACTGCAAAATGGCCAGATCCGATAATGACCATGCCATTGAGTTATCGGCAAAAATACCGATTTTCTCCTGAATGCCCACCTCAAGTGACAGCAGGGATCTTGCAATGGATTTCGTTTTACTATCAACATCCTGCCAGCTCATTTCAAGCTGTTCTGATGCTGACCATTGGCGAAATGCAATTTTTTCAGGGTATTTGCTGACTTGCTGTTGTAATCGCGTGATCAAGTGATAGGAGTGGAGAGAATTTGTTACCACAATATATTCCTGTTCTAAATCTTTGGTTCATCACATTCAGCAAGAAAACTGCCTAATTTTCAGCTTACATGTGTTAGCTATTTTCGCGCAGTCTACCCATTCCTGATGAAAGGGGGAAGCGTATTTTTAATAAGACAGGCCTCCCTAAAAAGAGGGAGGCCTGCTACTGTAATGCGATTCGAAATAGATTGGATAAAAGATAACGACAGATGAATACCGCGTTTTATTACCGGTCGCCAA
This sequence comes from Xenorhabdus stockiae, assembly GCF_002632825.1. GTDB lineage: Bacteria > Pseudomonadota > Gammaproteobacteria > Enterobacterales > Enterobacteriaceae > Xenorhabdus > Xenorhabdus stockiae. Next base: position 61,253 of record NZ_NJAJ01000019.1, on the reverse strand, counting down.
GACAACTCAGTAATGATTTCATCCACTGATGTCCTTTATCTCTGTTCATTGAAGCATGCCATATCAAATAACACGGGCGGGAAACACTGTTATTAGGCAATGATACAGTACGGATATTTAACTGCCCGGAATAGTGCTCAACCATCCATTTAGGCGCGATGGCAACCAGATAAGTCTGAGATACGATGTTAAGAACACTATTTAAATCAGTTCCCTGATAAGAGACAGAATCTATTAATTCACTGTTTTCATAGTAAGGTTTGCTGAAGGAATCTGAATTATCTAATGCTACAATTGCATGACGCTCATCCTGCAATTGCTGCTGACTGATACATTCACCAATTCTGGGATGACTTTGAGAAACAGCCAGAACCAGCTCGTCATCAAATAATGGGAAATGCTGAAAATCAGGGTGTTCAAATTGGGTATAACTGATAACAAATTCGATTTCTTGATATTTTAATTTCTTCTCAATATTGTCGTTTATTTGTGTTTTAATCACGACATCGATATTGGGAGAATGCCTTTTTATTTCACCAACAATTTGAGCAGCTAAACGGATATCAAGTGGACTACAGATAGAAAGATTAAATGTTCTTACACTATTATCGGGATCAAACCCTGCTCCGGGTAACTCATTATGTACAATCTGAAGTGCTTGCCTAAGTGGCCCGAAAAGTTGTTTTGCCCTCGCCGTTGGCTGAATACCACGCCCATGCCGCACAAATAATTCATCATCAAACATCGTTTTTAAGCGAGCTACTGCGTTACTGACCGCCGGTTGTGACATACCTAATGCCTGAGCTGCACGTGTAATATTCTGCATTTGCATAACAGCATCAAAAACCGTCAGCAAATTGAGATCTACACTACGCAATTGAACTTCACATGGTTCTTTTTTTCCTGTGTTTACCAGGTTGCATCCAGCCATTATTTAATTTCACTCCACTATATTTATTGCGGCGATCTTATTATTAATAAATGAATATAGACTGCCTTACCATGTAAGTTTCAACATTTTAAAGAGCTACTTCAAATAATAAGATCATTTATCTCAATCAATGACAATTTAATTGAGATTCTTCCTTGTATAAAAACAATTATATATTATTAAAAATAATCAAAAATAAATTATTAACCCATAACTCTGAATTAGAATAATCCTTATGAATTTGTTTATATAAATTTTCCAGCAGGATTAAATTGTTATGTTAACTATGGCTGGTTATTTTCCAGCGCACAGAAGAAAATTTATTCATATGATGAATAAATATTTTTCGTTAATATATTTATATTTAATATAGTTATTGATTAGTAAGCCAAGAACACCATAGTGAGTATTCATTCTATCCCTGTCCCGTTAATAAACATCTTTGTAACATTATAAGCATTATATTTATTATCCATTAGGGCCGGATTTTACTTCATATATAGATATGAAAAATAGATAAAAACATCGTTAAAAATGTAAAAAATAGTCACTCTGGCTACGAAAAGGTCAAAAAAAATCCTATTAATGCACATTATTCATTCCCGGCCTAAATTTGTACTGCTTGACAATGTTTTTCAGATGACGTATCAATAATTATATCGAAACGGTAATACTCAATTAACAGATTTTCAAAGGTTGACTTACATGATTCACAATATTCGTCTACTAAGCCTACTACTAAACGCCTTTAATGTGCGCGGTATGCTGGTAGATTGAATTCAGAGTTAATCTTTACCAGAGATAAAAACCCGCGCTAACGCGGGTTTTTTTATACCTGCTCGGCGCCCTAAAAAAACTAAAACATGACAACTGACAGGAGCACAACTATGAGCCAGCAAGTTATTATTTTCGATACCACATTGCGAGATGGTGAACAGGCGTTACAGGCCAGCCTGAGTGTCAAAGAAAAACTGCAAATCGCTTATGCACTGGAAAGGCTGGGCGTTGATATTATCGAAGCGGGTTTCCCCGTTTCTTCCCCCGGCGATTTTGAATCAGTCCAGACTATCGCCCGCGAGATCAAAAACAGCCGTATCTGTGCCCTGTCCCGTTGTGTTGATAATGATATTGATGTTTCGTCGGAAGCTCTGAGTGTTGCAGAAGCTTTTCGCCTGCATATGGTGTTGGCGACTTCCAACCTGCATGTTGAACATAAATTAAAAAAAGGGTTTGATGATATCGTCGAAATGGCGGTTCGTTCCATCAAACGGGCGCGCAGGTATACCGATGATGTGGAATTCTCCTGTGAAGATGCAGGACGCTCAGATATCGATAACTTGTGCCGCATCGTCGAGCAGGCCATAAAAGCAGGCGCAACGACCATCAATATTCCTGATACCGTCGGTTATACAACGCCCTACCAATTTGGCGGTATTATTAAAACCTTATTTAATCGCGTACCTAATATTGATAAGGCAATTATTTCTGTTCATTGCCATGACGATTTGGGGATGTCAGTCGCTAACTCCATCACTGCCGTTCAGGCAGGCGCCAGACAAGTTGAAGGAACCATTAACGGACTGGGTGAACGTGCCGGAAACTGTTCACTGGAAGAAGTGATTATGGCGATAAAAACCCGCCAGCACATGTTGGGGGTTCATACCAATATTAACCATAAAGAAATTTATCGTACCAGCCAGTTAGTCAGTCAAATTTGTAATACTCCGATCCCGGCCCATAAAGCGGTTGTGGGCAGCAATGCTTTCGCCCATTCATCCGGCATTCATCAGGATGGTGTTCTGAAAAATCGTGAAACCTACGAAATTATGACACCGGATTCCATCGGCCTGAAAGATACCCAACTGAATCTGACTTCCCGCTCTGGCCGCTCTGCCGTAAAACATCGTATGACTGAAATGGGCTATCAGGAGAAAGATTATGATCTGGATGCCCTGTATGAAGCCTTCCTGAAACTGGCTGATAAAAAAGGTCAGGTCTTTGATTACGATCTGGAAGCGCTGGTGTTCATTAACCAGCAACAGCAGGAAGATGAGCACTATCGTCTGGATTATTTCAGTATTCAGTCCGGAACCAGCATAGTATCAACAGCAACAGTGCGTCTGGCTTGCGGTGATGAAATTAAATCTGAAGCAGCAACCGGAAACGGGACTGTCGATGCTATCTATCATGCTATGAACCGGATTACGGGCTATCCGATAAAATTACTTTCCTATCAATTATCCGGCAAAGGACATGGGAAGGACGCACTTGGTCAGGTCAATATTATCGTAGAGTGCTTTGGTCGCCGTTTTCATGGCGTGGGGTTAGCGACAGATGTGATTGAATCGTCTGCTAAAGCGATGATCCACGCGCTGAACAATATCTGGCAGGCAGAACAGGTCAAAAAAGAAAAACAACGCATACAAGACAATATTTCCAAAAGCACAACAAAGGAAACTAAATAACAATGTCTACCCACTCTATTACAAAACAACAGGAACCTGCTTACCATATTGCGGTGTTGCCCGGTGACGGTATTGGCCCGGAAGTCATGAAGCAAGCCTATAAAGTACTGGATGCTATTCGCCGTCGTTTTTCTATTCGCATCACAACCAGTGAATACGATGTTGGAGGGATTGCCATTGATCGGCATGGTTGTCCTTTACCCGAAGCCACTGTTGCTGGTTGTGAAAAAGCGGATGCGATTCTGTTTGGCTCTGTCGGTGGCCCTAAATGGGAGCATTTACCCCCGGCCAACCAGCCAGAACGCGGGGCATTATTACCACTGCGCAAGCACTTCAAGCTATTCAGTAACCTACGTCCGGCACACTTATATGCCAGTCTGGCGTCTTTTTGCCCGCTGCGTCATGATATTGCGGAAAAAGGTTTCGATATTTTATGTGTGCGTGAACTGACGGGCGGGATCTATTTTGGTCAGCCCAAAGGACGGGAAGGTGAAGGAAGATACGAACGCGCTTTCGACACGGAAGTCTACCATCGGTTTGAAATAGAAAGAATTGCCCGTATTGCTTTCGAATCGGCCCGCAAACGTCGCCATAAAGTGACTTCGATTGATAAAGCCAATGTTTTGCAAAGTTCTGTTCTGTGGCGTGAAATTGTCAGTGAAATTGCGAAAGAATATCCTGACGTTGAAATCAATCACATGTATATCGACAACGCCACAATGCAGCTCATCAAAGCACCTTCTCAGTTTGATGTACTGCTTTGCTCCAATATCTTTGGTGATATTCTGTCTGATGAATGTGCCATGATCACCGGTTCAATGGGCATGTTGCCTTCTGCCAGCCTGAATGAGAAAGGATTTGGTTTATATGAACCTGCCGGGGGCTCTGCTCCGGATATCGCAGGAAAAAATATAGCCAATCCAATCGCCCAGATCCTATCCACCGCTCTCTTGCTTCGTTACAGCATTAAACGTGATGATATTGCAGATGCCATTGAAACAGCAGTCAATACTGCACTGGAACAGGGTTATAGAACCGCTGATTTAGCGGGTAACGGAAAGGCAATCAGCACTGATGAAATGGGTGATATTATTGCTCAAAATATCATCAAACAAAACTAATCTGGTATAAAAGAAAATAGGCCAGTAAGTCGCCTTACTGGCTGGTAAAAATACCATTACTCAAAAAATCGGGAGTCAGTAAGTGATAACGTTCCACTTATAAATGACTTTAAATCTGACTTATTATCGGCTTAATATAAGGAAATAAAAATTGATGGAAAAATCAGTGGAGTTCCTCTTTTATGCCGAACCCTCGCCTGCAACAACAGTTCATCCAGTTATGGCAGCATTATCAGGGCGAAAATGCTGAAACCACACTCCAGATACTCGCTGATATCCTGCACTGTTCACGTCGCCATGTCCGTTCTCTATTAAATAATATGCAGCAGTCTGGCTGGTTACGCTGGCACGCTGAAGCCGGCAGAGGAAAACGTTCCCGGCTCCACTTTCTGCGCAGTGGACTACAACTCCAGCAACAGCGGGCAGAAAAACTATTCGAACAGGAAGACATTGAGGAACTGGTTCATTTAGTCGGTGACAAAAATACCGTGCGCCAAATGGTACTATCGCAACTGGAGCGCAATTTCAGGCAGGGCAAAAGCACACTACGCATTATTTACTATCGCCCATTTCCAAATTTATTACCCGGCACAGCACTCAGGCGTTCAGAAATTCACCTGATACGGCAAATTTTCAACGGATTAACCCGTATAAATGAGGAAAAAGAGGAAGTTGAAGGTGATCTGGCTCATCACTGGCAGCAAATGACAGAACATCATTGGCGTTTTTATCTGCGGCCAGCCATCTATTTCCACCACGGCAGAGAATTACAGGCAAAAGATATCATCAGCTCACTGGAGCATTTAAAATGCTTTCCGCTTTTTTCCCACATTGCAAAAATCACCTCTACTATTCCCTATACGGTAGATATCTTTCTTCATCAGCCTGACACTCGGTTTGACTTTCTGATGGGCAGCCCTCATGCCATGATCCTGCCAGAAGAATGGAAAAGCCTGCCCAACTTTGCTCAACGCCCAGTCGGAACCGGTCCTTATCAGGTCGTTACCAATAATAGCCATAAATTAAAAATTAAAGCATTTGATCACTATTTTGGTTTCAGAGCACTACTTGATGAAGTTAATATCTCGATTCATCCTGAATTGACAGAAAAACTGGTTTGTACAACTCTGCATCTGGGAAATGATGGCAACAATAACAATTCATTGGATAGCCGAATGGAAGAAGGCTGTTATTTCCTGTTAAGTGATCAACGCTCGGCAAAATGTGCAAGGCAGGAGGTGCGTGATTGGCTATGTAGTTTACTCACCCCGATTAATTTATTAGCACACTGTGATCCTTTCTATCAGCGCCATTGGTCACCAGCTTATGGGCTATTGCTACGCTGGCATCACAGCAAACTCCTCCCGCAACGCCAAAAACCGGAAGATATTACCAACCTGACAGTTACTTTTTATCAACAGCATCATGAGTACCATACTATCAGTAAAATCCTGCAAGTTATTCTGGCAAAGTATGGTGTTGAGCTGACTATCAATATTGTGGATTACGAAACATGGTTCAATGGCGATGCCGAAAGCGATGTCTGGTTAGCTACAGCCAATTTTTATAAGCCACTGGAGTTTTCACTGTTTGCAACTCTTTACGAAATACCCTTGCTGAAAAAATGTCTGAACAGCGATTTAAACATCGAGGTTTCTTTATGGCGACAGGATAAGCTGAATGTTGAAGAGTGGTGTGAAAAAATCGTTGATGAGCATAGGTTACACCCATTATTCCATCATTGGCTTGAATTACAGGGGCAAAGAAGCATGAGAGGGGTGAAAATGAATACTTTTGGATGGTTTGACTTTAAATCTGCATGGTTTACACCTCCGGAAGGATAATTCACAGAAAAAGCGAAAGTTATAAACAATTATAGTCTGACAATGATAATTTTATTCACTTTTTCTGTGGATATGTATGTGAAAAAGTCAGGGGTAATGCAGGTATAATTTTCTTTACCCCTTTCAATCGTCTGATAAGATTAAATAAATACCTATTATTTTTCATTATGTTAATGTTTATAACGTGCATTACCTCAACCTGTGCGGAACATCACAGTTTTCTATTTTTCTTACACTGCGCAAATATCAACCAATGGTGAATTTATCCACAGGATATGCCTTTTAGTTAAACAAATACATGCGGTTTTTGTAGAAAACCACCTTAGATAAGGCTGTAAATCAAACCAGTGATCGCAATTTTCATCACTTATCCCATAGTTCTGTGGATAACATGGTGTAAGATCCTGTTTATTATCACGGTGAATAGGTGAACAATCATAATGAGTTTATTTTTAATACGAAGAACACGAATTAAAATATCTTGTATATCATGTCATTATCTGGTTAATCCGTATACTAATAAACTCATAATGAAATTACACAATTATTGTGTTCATTTTTTAAACAAGGCTAAATATATCTTATAACCATGCAATTCACACCACCAGCACCACCAGAAAACGAACAACAACTCTTTAAGCGAGCCCAGTCTCTGGCCGGCTTAACGTTAGGAGAACTGGCTACCCAAGCCAGCATTCCCATACCGCCTAATCTGAAACGGGACAAAGGTTGGGTGGGCATGTTGCTTGAATATTATCTGGGCGCGAGTGCGGGAAGTAAGCCAGAACAAGATTTTGAGCATATTGGTGTTGAACTGAAAACAATTCCGGTGGACAGAAAAGGCACGCCGCTGGAAACCACTTTTGTCTGCGTTGCTCCTTTAACTGGCAACAGCGGCATCACATGGGAAAACTGCCATGTCAGGCGTAAGCTGTCTCGTGTTTTATGGGTGCCTGTTGAAGGAGAAAGAGAGATCCCGCTTGCTGAACGTCGTGTTGGTTCTCCGCTCCTCTGGAGTCCAAATCCGATTGAAGAAGAGTTATTAAGATGTGATTGGGAAGAATTGATGGATCTCATTGTGTTAGGCAAAGTTGAGAGTATTACAGCCCGTCATGGTGAAGTCTTGCAATTGCGCCCAAAAGCAGCAAACAGCCGGGCATTAACAGAAGCTATTGGTGAATATGGACAACCGATTATGACACTTCCCCGTGGTTTTTATTTAAAGAAAAGCCTTACCGCGCCATTATTAGCTCGTCACTTTTTCATAGGTTCTGATTAGTGTTACCACGTAAATTTCACTATTTTCTGCTCCCCCGCTTATTCCAGTCACCATAGCCATAGTGACTGGAGCATATTAAACTATATACTTACCATTTCTCGCTAATTTACTCTACTGTTCAAATATTTTTTCACTTTTTTTAGTGCCATTTGTCTTTTTAATGGCGATAAATAATCGATGAAAATAATACCGTGCAAATGGTCAATTTCATGCTGCATCACGATAGAAAGAAAATCTTCACTTTCCACTGTGATAGCCTGACCGTTTCGATCCAGCGCTTCTACTTTCACTTTTTCAAATCGTTCTACATCAGCATAATAACCGGGAATTGATAAGCAACCTTCCTGATTCACGACCCTACGTTCTTTTTCAACGATTTTAGGATTGATTAAAACCAGAGGCTGATTCCGCTCTGGTGAAATATCAATAACTAATACAGATTCTCTTCTTCCTACCTGAGGTGCGGCCAGCCCAATGCCATTATCCGTGTCATACATTGTTTCCAACATATCATCGACCAACGTTTGGATATCTTCAACATGAGCGACATCAACACATTTCTGTTTCAGTCTTTCATCAGGAATTGTGAGTATATCTAAAACAGCCATAACCATTCTCCTTTGTTCACGGAACGTTAAGAATAATATAACTCGCTTTACCTTGCTTCCAGCTGTTCGAAAAATGTGTGTATCTGTTCACTTGTAGGGGGATCATTTGCAAACAGGATGCGATACATTAACGGTGCAACAACACCCGAAATAATCAAATCAACAGACATGGGCTTTTCGCCTTTTTCCTGTGCTCGCTGACAGATTGCCTCTATTTGCTGGCGTATACATCCATCACACTTACCGGCATATTCATGGCCCGGCGTACCCAGTACATCTCTTAACATTGCCCGACCGGGTTCAGATGCCATCTCTTCAAAGTATTGCTCAAGCCATGTCAGAAGATCTGTTCGAAATGAACCTGTTTCAACAGGAGAGTGATCCGGCCGTAGCTCTTCAACTGCAACATCTGCCAGTAATTGTGACAAATCCCCCCAGCGGCGATAAATAGTTGATGGTGTCACACCTGCACGGGCAGCAATCGCGGGCACAGTCAATTCAGTACGGGAAAGTTCTTGTTGTAATTCCCGCACAGCCTGATGGACAGCCGCCTGCACGCGGGCACTACGACCACCGGGACGCGGTGCTGCTCTGTGAGTCATTTCTTTCTCTGCTCCTACTTCTGTCACTATTCACACAAATCCACTAAAGCAAAAAAATTGCGTTAGTGGAATAATTCTTGTAGCATCATTAAAGCTAACATTTTGCTTTTATGGAGTTGTTATGTCAAATAACACACCTGATTCTTGCCCACAATCTCATAACAATCGGATGTCTTACCAAGCCGCGACTGTACTTCACGCCATCACGTTAATGGCCTTCTTAGCGGCATCCAGTGCACCTACGCCACTCTATCGTATTTACCAGCATGAATGGGGGTTCAGCTCAACGCTACTGGCGGTAATTTTTGCCGCCTATGCACTAGCTTTGCTGCTGGCTTTATTGATAGCAGGGCGCTTATCAGATCATATCGGGCGACGACCGGTGATCAGTTTAGCCTTATTGTTACAAATCATATCCATGAGTACTTTTTTACTGGCCTCTGATCCCGCATGGCTGGTAGGTGCACGCATTATACAAGGGCTTGCAACCGGCTTGGCGACTGCTTCTGTAGGGGCTGCTCTGTTAGATATGAACAGAGAACGTGGGGCGCTGATTAACAGTATTGCACCGATGCTGGGTATGGCTGCCGGTGCATTAGGCAGTACCACATTGCTGGTATTTGCTCCCGGCCCACTCCACACCATATATGTTTTATTACTGATTGTGTTTTTGGTGGTATTCATTCTTACTCAGCTGGCTCCTGAAACTGTACAACGTCGTTCGGGAGCATGGGAAAGCCTACGCCCCCGCATTATGGTGCCCGTACAGGCCCGCAATGCGTTACGGGCAATTACTCCGGCTAATTTTGCTGTATGGATGATCGGTGGATTCTACTTATCTCTCATGCCATCACTGATTGTTGCAACAACTCACACAACATCACCGTGGATGGGAGGCCTTTCAGTCGCAGCATTAACGCTCAGTGGTGCGATTGCAATCATCGCCGCCCGTAAACTAACCTCTTTTATGACCCTGTTATCAGGTGAACTCGCTTTAGCAACAGGGTTATTACTGATCCTACTGGCTGCAAATCGGGAATATGTCATGCTATTGCTGATAGGCTCAGTTATCACTGGATTCGGCTTTGGAGCAACCTTTCTTGGTGCGATAAGAACCGTATTACCACTGGCTGAACCTCATGAAAGAGGCGGTCTGATGGGCGCTTTTTATATTGAAAGTTACCTTGCCAACAGTGTTCCTACAATTGCGATTGGTTATTTCGCCCATCAGTCTGGTTTGCTGGTTGCGGTCAATGTCTACGGAGCAGTCATCATAGCTCTGGTTTTACTGGCTATTCTACTGACAATATTGAATAAAAATATCTCAATACCGTTAAGGAAATAATATGAATATAACAGTACCTGATCCTTTATCTGCGGAAGAAACACAATTACTGGCAGCCAGTGTCGGCCTGATACTGGATGCAGAGCGAGCGCAATATATTGCAGGAGCACTGCATCATATCCGTACGGCAATCGCCCGATTAGATGAGCTGCCGATGGATGATGCTGATCTTCCGGCGCTGGCTTTCAATGCCGGAGGAGAAAGAAAAATATGATTGACCTGAAAAACCTGACTATTTCTCAAGCCAGTCAAGCGATTGCTGCACAGACATTATCTCCGGTAGAGCTGGTTGATGCCGCCCTTGCCAATATAAAAATAGCAGAGCCAGAGATTAATGCTTTTGTATCTGTCTGGGCGGAAGAGGCACGGGAACAGGCCAAACAGGCAGAACGTGAAATCAGTCAGAGAAAATATCGCGGGCCGTTACATGGGATCCCTCTGGCATTGAAAGACCTGTTCGATGTCGCCGGTAAACCGACCACAGCCAGCTCTAAAGTCCGAGCAGGACATATTGCCCAATCCAACAGTGCAGTAACGGATGCTTTACATCGTGCAGGTGCCATCTTACTGGGGAAAACCCATACTCACGAATTTGCATTTGGTGTAACTACGCCACAAACACGTAATCCTCTTGATACTCGTCGTATCGTTGGCGGCTCCAGTGGTGGTTCTGCTGCTGCGGTAGCCTACGGCGGAGTATTGGCAGCAATGGGAACAGATACCGGCGGTTCTATCAGAATACCGGCCGCACTGTGCGGAATTGTCGGCTTTAAACCGACCTATGGATTAGTTTCCTGTTATGGTGTTACGCCACTAGCATGGTCACTGGATCATGCCGGGCCGATGACCCGAACAGTTGAAGATGCCGGATTAATATTACAGGCATTAATGGGCTTTGATGAACGTGACCCGGCAAGCCGTCAGGCACCGAATACAAATTATGCGGATTTCTCTAAACAGGAAATTAAAGGATTACGGGTTGGCATTCCACAAAACTATTATTTTGATCAGGTTGCTGAATCAGTGAAAGCAGCTGTAAAACAGACCGCAGAACGCCTTAAACAGCAGGGAGCTGAAGTCACGACCTTCAACATACCTCTGGCAGATTACCTGATGCCAACCCAGTGGGGCATCACAGTGGCTGAGGCGGCTTCAATACATTCTCGTACTTTACGTAAGTCTGCATCACTGTATGGGGATGATGTGCGGACTTTCCTTGAAGCAGGCCAGTTGTTACCTGCCGGAGATTATCTGAAAGCACAACGGGCCAGACGGATAATATGCCAGCAGTGGAATACATTATTTAATGATATCGATATCTTACTCACGCCTACAGTCCCTGAGACAGCAGCGCTCGTCGGGCAGGAATCGTTTACTTGGTCTGACAATTCTCAGGAAACCATCATAAATGCCTATCTTCGCCTATGCACTCCTGCCAATATCACGGGGCTACCGGCCTTAACACTGCCTGTAGCGAAGGATAAACAAGGCCTGCCTATCGGTATACAAGTGATTGGCCGGGCAATGGATGATGCAACAGTACTACGAGTAGGCCATGCTATAGAAGTGGCGGGCAAAACTGAGTCTGTATAGAAATAAAAACATAAAAAAATGCCAACCCGAAAATTGGGCTGGCATATTATACACAATGAATTTCAAGATGCGTCCCGGCTGCAAGGGAGAAAACCCCCAGTCACATAGATAACCGTATGTTTATAAAAACGGTGACTGGGGTGAGCGAGCACAACCAACAAAGAGGCAACTTGAAAGACGACGTGTATATTTCAGCTTTACAGATTTGCTGCGCTAAGAGCCTGCGATAAATCGGCAATCAAATCATCGACATTCTCAATACCCACTGAAAGACGGATTAATTGTGGTGTAATGCCTGCCGCTAAACGTTTTTCCAACGGAATAGATGCATGAGTCATGGTAAATGGCTGACCAACCAGACTTTCCACGCCACCCAGACTTTCAGCCAGTGTGAATAGTTTCAGTGCTTTTATCATCCGATGAGTAGTATCATCATCCCCTTTCAGCACAATAGAAATCATGCCACCAGCACCTTTCATCTGACGCTTCGCCAGCTCATGCTGAGGATGAGAATCAAGACCAGGGTAAAAGACTTTTTCTATTTGTGGCTGCTGTTCCAGCCAGTGGGCAATTTTTTCTGCATTGCTGATATGTCTTTCCATACGCAGTGATAGTGTCCGTATACCACGCAAGACAAGGAAACTACTGAAAGGGTCAAGGATCCCACCAATTGAATTTTGCAGGAAAGCAAGCTGCTCAGCCAATTCAGCATTGTTTCCCACTACCGCAAGGCCAGCAACAACATCGGAATGACCATTCAGATATTTAGTTGCGGAATGAACAACAATATCAAACCCTAAATCCAGTGGGCGCTGGATATAAGGAGAAGCAAACGTATTATCTGCAACACTGATAATTTTATGGTGTTGTGCTACCTGAGCAATTGCGGCCAAATCTGCCAGTTTAAGCAATGGGTTGGTTGGCGTTTCCACCCAAATCATTTTTGTATCAGGTTGGATAGCCGCTTCCAGTGCCGCAGTATCTCCCGCTTCGACATAGGTGACACGCAATCCGGCAGTCCGGCGACGCACTTTTTCCAGTAACCGGTAAGTACCGCCATACAGATCATCCACAGCAACGATGTGGCTGTCTTTATCAAGTAATTCCAGAATCGTCGAACTGGCTGCTAAACCCGAGCCAAATGCATAACCCCGGCTGCCATTTTCCAGTTCAGCAATCGCCCGCTCCAGAGCATCCCGCGTGGGGTTACCACTACGGGAATACTCGTATCCCGTATGCTGACCCGGTGCAGGTTGCGCATAAGTGGATGTGGCATAGATTGCAGGCATTACAGCCCCTGTATGATCAGGGACATAGCCGGCGTGAACGCTTTTAGTATCAAATTTAGTCATTAAGTTATTCCTGAAATAGGTTAATTGAGTTGTTGACGCCATGCGTTCAGCACATCAGTACGGGTAACAAGGCCAATAAAGTTTTTATTATCATCAACAATCAGCGCCACATGACCCGCATCAAAGGTTGCAACCAGTTGCTCCAATGGTGCATTTTTATGGAGAGTCTTAACCTGGCTGGTCATGGCCTGACTGACTGATAAAGAGAAATTATGAGAATCAGCCTGAATGGCATTCATCAAGTCCCACTCATCAATAATGCCGACAATCTGGTCATTATCGAGTACAGGGAGTTGCGAAATGTCATACAACCGCATTCGCCCATGAGCAATCTGTAGGGTATCCTGTGGAGAAACAAAAACTGTCGCGCCATCCCGGTAGCGATATGTCACGTAATCACTTAAATCATTTTCTTTCTGCTGTGAACGCAGCCCTTGTTCCAGTAGCCAGTAGTCATTAAACATTTTGGATAAATATTTATTGCCACTATCACAAGCCAGAGTTACCACACGCTTTGGTGTTTTCTGTGCCCGGCAATAGCGTAATGCCGCAGACAATAACGTGCCTGAAGATGAACCAACAAGAACACCTTCCTGTAAAAGCAGCTCCCTTGCACAAGAAAATGCTTCGGCATCGGCGATCCGGTAAGCATGACTAATATTAGAGAAATCCCCCAGCGGTGGGATAAAATCCTCGCCAATCCCTTCAACGAACCAGCTTCCCGCCTCATCGTAATGGCCATATTCAACATAATCAGCAAGAATAGAGCCTTTAGGATCAGCAAGAATAAATCGGGTATCGGGAGAAACTTCCCGGAAATACTGGCTTAAACCGCCAAGCGTTCCGCCTGATCCCACACCAACAACAACAGCATCTACATCGTGTTCCATCTGCTGCCATATTTCAGGGCCGGTCGTTGTCATATGAGCCAGTGAATTAGATGCATTATTAAACTGATCAATGTAATACGCGCCACTGATTTCCTTCGACAGACGCAACGCATAATCCTGATAATATTCCGGATGCCCCTTACCCACATCAGAACGGGTCAGACGGACATCCGTTCCCAATGCTCTCAGGTGATATATTTTTTCCCTGCTCATCTTATCCGGTACAACCAGTATCAGCTTATAACCTTTCATGGCAGCAACCAGTGCTAACCCAATACCGGTATTACCAGCCGTTGCTTCAATGATAGTGCCACCGGGTTTCAGTAACCCCTGTTTTTCTGCCTGTTCAATCATTGAGAGTGCAACTCTGTCTTTAATAGAACCGCCCGGATTCTGGTTCTCTAGCTTAATAAAGAGTTGGCATGGGCCGGTATCCAGATGGGTCAGTTCCAGCAACGGTGTATTCCCGATCAACTCCAGAACCGAACGTGGTGCAGACATATTAGCCTCTTAATATTCAGTAATATTTGAAAGTAAGACTTATAGATCCGTGAAGAATAACGCCGTTAGACAATAGATTAAAAAGAACAAATCAAAACTACATATAACTAAAAGTAATTAATTAATTCGATATTGAACAATAGTAAGTACTTTCTAATACAGACTCTTAACTAAAATGTTATATCAATGACTCAAATTCTCAGAAATCCTGTCAGGATGATATACGCTTAAATTATCCTTTCTGTATTTTTTATGCTGATAAAATTTGATATTGCAGTACAACAAAAATGACAGATACACACAGCCAATAATAATATACCCGCTGAATTTCCAGTTGCGCCTCGGCGAATGAAAAGGAACGACACAGCTAAAAGGTCACCGGAAAAACGAGCGGTATCAAGAGGAGTTAATAATAATGTATAACAATATGTTAACCAAAGAAGCTCAACAGGCATCATTGATACTGTATGCAGCAGAGATGAACAGTCAGTATTACAATAATCCGACTCCCCCCGCAGACCCGCGTTTAGCAGAAGATGGCTGGGATTTAGTAGCTTATATTAGTGGTAATGACCTCTCTTTTTCCGTAAACCCCAAAAATAATCAGCAATTTTTAATTATGCTGCCTAACCATGTTTGTTATGGATATATTGCTAAGAATAAAAAAACGCCGGCAGAGTATGTCATTGTTATCAGGGGTACCGACAGCTCCAATCTGTTTGAAGCATTACATGATATCGTACCAGTCTTCACCTCACCGTGGGCTGATACTCCCCAACAAAAAGTCAGTATGGGATTTTATAGTGTTTATAATTCACTGAAACTGACTATTGTTGAGCCTGAATCGAAAGATAGTTACAGCCACCTCAGATTTCCCAATGCGGTTGCTCAATTCATCGGTATCAATACTGCATACACTATATTGGGTCATAGCCTTGGCGCAGTCATTGCGACCTATCTTATGAGAGATATTCCCTTGCTTGGCGATAAACACAAAGCGATCCTGTTTGCCAGCCCAAAAGCCGGTAACCATGAATTTATTAACTATATCGATAACCATTTTGCAAACTATGAAACATTCAGATATGAAAATGATCTGGTGCCTCATCTGCCTCCTGATATTCCATTCATACTGGAGTATGAATCCCTGACAAAATCAACGATCCTTAAAGCACCGGATGGCCTCAATATCACTGACAGTCTGAGATGCAACCATTATTTAACCAGTTATATCGCCCTGCTGGATCCTGAACAGTTCAAAAAACTGCTCAATGAACCTCAGGACGCAGACTCAGAAGATGTAAAAAAAACAGCAAAGTGTGTCTCTCTGACACCACCATCCAATCAGTAATATAGGCAATTCACTGAGCCAGAATACAATCATTCAGTAAAGGAGGAGAGACAATGAAACGGGGAAGTTACTCATACAGAATGTTATTGATATTAATGATAAGTGGCTTTTTCAGCCCGGTACTGTGGGCACAAGGGGAAGCTCACCTGTTATTCCACATGGGATTGGGAGCAAAAGGACAATTCTTCGTCGGGGGAACAATGCAAAATCAGGGAGATGAGCCTGTGGCTGGTGGATATCTGGCAATTTTACCCCTTAATACAACCTGCGACCCGCAATCACTCATTGTGTATTCATTTGATTCACTGGCACCGGGAGAAAAAAAGGAATTCCGTATTCCTGTGGATGCCCCATTCAGTAGTTACCATCTGACCGGTTTCGGAGCCTATGATGATATGGGGTTTTCACTTCCTACTGTAGATGAAACGGCGAGAGTGATTAAAGATCGTGAATCAAATGAACGTAAGGCATGCCAGTCAGCAAGGGAAGCCAAAGTAATTAATGGACCAAATAAAGAGGAAAAAATCCATAAAATCCGGAGTTGAAGAAGTGCCAGCGACCAATGGATTTCAGGTTGCTTCTTTAAGACAGCCTGAAAGACGACAGGTAAAATTCTCGGTAGATCTCTGGCTGAAATACGCCTGACGGTGCCACCAGCAGGGATCTACCAAAGGGAATGTAACAAGGGGATTACCCTGCCCGAATTAATTCACGTCATCATTTATCCGTAACAATGCAAATCCATCCCAGCCTTTTTCCCCCACCGTCTGCAAAGCAGTTACGGTGATTTCCGGACGATTAAGTATCTTATCCAGTGTCTGATGAATACCTTCAGCGAACTCATCACGCTGCTCATGGATAACTGCACCGCCACGAACGACATTATCCATGATGATAATACTGCCCGGACGACCCAGTTTAATTGCCCAATCGAGATAAATCTGGCTACTCCGTTTATCAGCATCAATAAAAATCAGATCGAAAGGTGCTCTTTCACTCAACGTTGGTAAAGTCTCATTGGCATCTCCCTCGATAACTTCAATCTTATGAGTGAGTTGAGCTAATTCGATATTACGCCGTGCAATCTGTACCATTTTGGGATTTTTTTCCAGCGTGATGAGTAAACCATCATCGGGTAATGCTTTGGCCATATATTGAGCACTATAGCCACCTAACGTGCCGATTTCGAGAATGCGTTTTGCTCCGCTGATCTGAACCATCATCATCAAAAACTGCCCTTGCAGGGCGGAAACATCAATGGCAGGTAATCCCTGACTGGCGTTATATTCAAGGGTTTGTTCGAGATGAGATACAGGATGTAACAGGCTCTTCTTTAGATAACTATCAACTGATGACCATTGTTGTTGTAATTCTTCGTATTGCAGATTGCTATTCAAGACAACACTCCTCTTTATAAAAAAATAAGACAAATGTTTACTCATGCCCAGATTCAACCTGAATATAAGTTAACCAAAAATAAAAGCCAGCCATTTATGCCTGATTTATCAACTGGCTTGCCCCCCTGCTTGCCTGACAAATGTAAATAGACGCTTGCAGGCCAGTTTTTATCTGGTATTCACTTTCGATGGCCTGTCTCACATCGCTCTCCAAATCAGAGGGAAGCAATACAACGATACAGCCGCCAAAACCACCACCTGTCATACGGACACCTCCCCGATCTCCAATAACATTTTTCACAATCTCCACCAACACATCTATTTCATGGACGGTAATTTCAAAATCGTCACGCATAGAGAAGTGAGATTCAGCCATAAGCTGGCTGAGGCGGGATAAGTCTCCTGACCTTAAAGCAGCAACAGCAGCCTGAGTCCGGGCATTTTCAGTAATAACGTGGCGGGCTCGTTTGGCAAGCACAGCATCCAATTGTTTCTGCTTCGCATTGAAATCATGAATAGAGACATCGCGCAATGCCCGGACACCGAGAATTCGGGCAGCTGCTTCGCACTGCTGACGCCGCATATTGTATTCGCTGTCTACAAGACCGCGCTGCCGATTGGAATTAATAATCATCACAGTGATATTTTCCGGCATCGGAACAGCCTGTATTTCAAGGGTGCGGCAATCAATCAGCAAAGCGTGACCTTCTTCGCCGCAGGCTGAAATAAGTTGATCCATGACACCGGATTTACAACCTACAAATTGATTTTCGGCCTGCTGACCATTAACGGCAATCAACTTCCGATTAATGCCGAGCTGATAAAGCACGTTGATGGTCAGGCCGATAACCACTTCCAGCGATGCCGAAGAGCTGAGACCCGCCCCCTGTGGGATATTCCCGCTTATTGCGATATCCATTCCACCAAATGAGTAACCATGTTGGATCAACATCACCACCACACCGCGGATATAATTCGCCCACATTTTATCCTGATGAAAAGGGATCGGCTTAGAGAGATCGAATTCATCACGATCATTTTGATAATCAACAGCAATCACCCGGATCAGCGTATCATCGCGTTTGGCAGCAGCAGCTACCGTCTGATAATCAATCGCACAGGGTAAGACAAACCCCTCGTTATAGTCGGTATGTTCGCCAATTAAATTCACCCGTCCGGGAGCCTGAAAAAAATGAGTCGGTGAAGAGTGAAAAACTACATTAAAAGATTCAGTGACTTTTTGAATTAATGCCTTCATCACCGCGCTCCTCGTAAAATGCTGTATCAGGGATTTCAACTCCTGAAATGAACATCACTGACATCCCGCAGCCGTTGTGCAGCCTGTTCCGGTGTCAGATCGCGCTGGGATTCAGCCAGCATCTCATAACCCACTAAAAATTTACGGATAGTTGCAGAACGCAATAATGGCGGATAAAACAACGCATGTAACTGCCAGTGCTCAATATCGGCCTGTTTATTGGTAAAAAAAGGAGCGAAATGCCAGCCCATAGAATAAGGAAAGGAGCATTGGAACAGGTTATCGTATCGGCTGGTCAGTTTTTTCATCGCAACGGCCAGGTCTTCACGCTGCACTTCTGTCAGTTCATTCATACGCCGGATAGGGCTTTTCGGCAACAACATTGTTTCAAACGGCCACACCGCCCAATAAGGCACAACAGCCAGCCAGTATTTGGTATCCACGACTGTGCGCACACCGTTTTTCTGTTCAGCTCTGGCATAATCCAGTAATAAATTAGCGCCATGCTGATCATAATATTGCCTCAGTAACTCATCTTTGCGAACCAGCTCATTAGGCAGAAAATCACTGGCCCATATTTGTCCGTGTGGATGAGGCTGGGAACACCCCATCATCTCCCCTTTATTCTCAAATACCTGAACCCAGATATAGCGTTGTCCAAGTTCTTCTATTTGACTGTTCCAGACATCAATAATACGGCGGATATTTGTCAGAGATAATTCAGGAAAGGTTTTACTGTGGTTTGGTGAAAAGCAGATAACGCAGCAGGTTCCTCTTGCCGGTTGACTTATAAACAGCGGATCGTCAGTAGTGGCGACAACAGGAGTTTCCGGCAATAAGGCTGAATAATCGTTCTGAAATACGTAGATATCCTGATAATCAGGATTAATATCCCCTGAGGCACGCGTGTTATTCGGGCATAGAGCACACTGTTTATCGTAAACTGGAGATACAGGAGGCTGTAATGGTTTCTCTACCTCAATCCACGGTCGTTTCAGCCTATGTGGTGAGATAATTACCCACTGCCCTGTTAAAGGGTTATAGCGCCTGTGTGGATAATCAGCCTGATTAAATTGCATTTTTGACATAACCTAAATGCTCATTCAGGTGTCAATCCCTGTACTCATGAACGGTACATGAATCGATGGGCATAAATACCTTTATGCCCGTGTAGCTGCTATGTCTGTATGATGCGATTAAAGCACCAAGTGCGTATTATCCTGCTTTATAACCATTAGGATTTTGAGACTGCCAGCGCCATGCATCTTCGGTCATTTCCACAATAGTGCGGCTTGCTTTCCAGCCCAGTTCGCGCTCAGCTTTTTCAGGACTTGACCAGCATTCTGCAATATCGCCCGGGCGACGAGGGCAAATTTCATAAGGAACCGGTTTACCACATGCCTGACCGAATGCGGCCACCATATCCAGTACGCTTGTACCTGTTCCTGTTCCCAAGTTATAGATATGCAGACCAGATTTTTTACCGACTGCATTCAGTGCCGCAATATGACCATCAGCCAGATCCATCACATGGATATAATCGCGGACGCCTGTTCCATCCGGAGTAGGATAATCATCGCCATAAACAGACAGTTTTTCTCGACGACCTACCGCTACCTGAGCAATATATGGCATTAAATTATTAGGAATGCCCTGAGGATCTTCTCCCATCGTACCTGATGGATGTGCGCCTACCGGATTGAAATAACGTAATAATACGACTGACCAGTCACTTTCCGCATGATGGAAATCAGACAGGCAGCGCTCAACCATATATTTACTTGTACCGTAAGGATTGGTGGTATTACCTACCGCAGACTGTTCAGTAATCGGAACAATTTCAGGATCGCCATATACCGTTGCCGATGAGCTGAAAATAATGCTTTTTACTCCTGCTTTGTGCATGCTGCGCACTAACACTAATGTACCGTTGACATTATTATCATAATATTCAAGGGGTTTTTCGACTGATTCGCCAACCGCTTTCAGACCGGCAAAGTGGATAACGGACGCTATAGAGTGACGGGAAAAAACAGAATCAAGGAAGGCTTCATCACGAATATCCCCCTGATAAAATAGTGGCCTGATACCCGTCAGCGCTTCAATGCGGGCCAGAACTTCCTGACTGGCATTACACAGGTTATCGACAATAATCGGCGTCATCCCTGCTTCAATCATCTGGACGCAGGTATGGCTACCAATATATCCCATCCCACCTGTCACTAATATTTCCACATTTACCTCTTTTTTAAATTGGACTGAATCAAACAGTTATTCAACCAATAAGATACGCCCTGTTTTCAGATCCCTGTTCTTATTGGTCGAAGTACAGTATAAAAAGAGTTAACCATTTAGTGAACTAAAACTAAATGTGGCAAAATTGTCTTTATCCACATTTCCGATGAACAATAATGAAAGAAATTACTTTTACCCCTGTACAGACAACTGCCATCAATGACCCCTTTTTCACTGCGATACAAAAGGGCTTACTATCAGGGCATCCAGATATCCAGATTATGTTGGCTTATTTCACTCAAGGCAGCTATCGGGATGATTTATTTACTGAGTATGGCGTGACCTACCCTGAACGATTGCGAAATGCTGTCACTAAACGTCGGGCGGAATATCTGGCTGCCCGTTACTGTGCCTGTAATATATTAAATAACATGGGATACCCTGAATTTCAGGTGGAATCAGCTCAGGATCGTTCTCCTATCTGGCCTGAAAGAATTTGTGGCTCAATCTCTCACTCAACCAACTGCGCTGTTGTTTTCGCGGCTTCAAGTGATAAATATCAATGGGTGGGGATTGATATCGAAAAAGAGATAAAACAGGAAACTATTGATAGTGTTTCAGCCAGTATTATCAATGAAACTGAGAAAGAATTACTGGCAAAATCTCCGCTTACTTTTATTCAGGCATTCACACTTGCCTTTTCCATCAAGGAAAGTCTTTATAAAGCGCTTTACCCCCATGTGAAGCAATTTTTTGATTTCCATGCGGCAGAAATTGTGGAAGTTGACTGTATTCATCACACTGTGACCATAAAATTGCTGAAAACACTCACTGATGATTATCAGGCCGGATCTCTGTTTCACGGAAATTTTGTTCTGATGCCGCAACAACAGTTATTGACCTATATCGTTGGATGAAGAAAGCCGAAACAAATATGCCAGCTTATAATCTGCTGGCATATTTTCTGGATTTCCAGTTGCTTCACGGCGGTAAAAGAGCAACAAAGAGGCAATTTGAAAGACGACGGGTATATTATTTTATCCGGCCGGTTGCCCGCGCATAAGAGAACAGCCCACCAGCAGCAACAATATTAGCCAGTTCTCCGACAGGATCGGTCGGGTATTTTTCACCGCTTTTCAGTATCGTTACGGTCTGATTTTCAATATCGATCTCAATGCTGTCACCGGTCACTAAGCTGTCACACAAGCGTTCCTGTGCGGCGACAGGCAATAATTCACCAGTAGAGACACAATTGCGGAAAAATATCCGGGCATAAGACTGTGCCAGAATGGCTTTTACACCCGAAGCGCCCAGTGCCACGACGGCATGTTCACGGGAAGAACCACAGCCAAAATTCTGCCCGGCAACGATAATCGGATATTTCGCCTTACCTTTTTCTTCATCGATAAAAGGCAGCGACCCTTCAGGTAATCCACACATCGCCAGTGACGCTAATTGAGCATAACCTTCAGGTGACGAGGGATTTACCTTGATATATTCCCCGGCCAGAATCTGGTCAGTATCAATATTATCCTCCAGAACATAAACCTGACCACGAATGATATTTTCCTTATGTTCATTTAAAACAGCATCATTCATAACGACATCACTCATAAAAATTCTCCCGGATTAGTGATCTGGCCAGTAATTGCTGCCGCAGCAACAGAGTACGGTGAAGCAAGGTAAATATTAGCGCGCTTATGCCCCATTCTTCCGACGAAATTACGGTTAGTCGTGGATATCACGGATATCGGATCATTAACGCGACCAAAAGTATCCAATGGGCCTCCACAACAGGCAGCACAACCCGCTTCAGCAGAAAGTTTCACTCCCGCATCCGTTAAAATCTGATAAACAGAAACGCCCTCAATCTGGGTTGTGATGGTTTTATGGAATACTTCTTTTGTTGCTGGTACCGCGTAAGTCGGAATTTTAACCTTATGGCCTTTTATAATACGGGCAGCGGCGATGAAATCTTCAATCTTGCCGCCGGTACAGGAACCGATATAGGCCTGAGAAATAGCAACATTGGCAACTTTTTCAATGGAAACCACATTATCCGGAGAATGCGGTTTGGCTATCTTCGGCTGCATATCCGATACATCAATATTTAATACACGGGTATATTGGGCGTCTTCATCCGGGTAAACAATCTCAAACGGCACCTCATTCCGCTCTGCCAGATAATCAAGCGTTGCCTGATTCGGTACCATAATGCCATTTTTGGCACCGCACTCGACGACCATATTACAAATCGTCATACGCTCTTCGACAGATAATTCATCAATGACATTGCCACCGAATTCAATCGCCTGATAGGTCGCGCCATCTACTGTCAGTTCTGACAATACCGCCAGGATCATATCCTTAGCCAGAACATGAGCTGGCTTCGTGCCGGTAAAATTCACACGAATGGTACTCGGAACTTTCAGCGGAATTTCTCCCGTTCCTATGGCATAAGCAGCATCAGTAATCCCCAGTCCAATCGCGAATGTTCCGAATGCGCCGGCGGTAACAGTATGAGAATCCGTCCCCAATAAAACTTCTCCGGGGCGAGTATGGCCTCCCTCCGCCAATCCGATATGACAAACACCTTTATAATTGGGGGTTCCGACATCATAGAAATACTTAACATTCTGTTCTGCGGCAAATTCACGCATTACCCGTATATTCTGGTTAGCCTGCGGATCAGCAGAGTAAACAAAATGGTCTGGGATCATAATAAAACGGGTCGGATCCCAGATCTTGGCATCCTGACCAAACTCTTTTTTAAATACGCTGGCAACGCCGGGGGCACAGGGATCATGGGACATCAGGATATCCACTTTTGCCCAAACCACTTCGCCCGGTGTGACCTGTTTACGCCCACTCGCCCGAGCGAGAATCTTTTGTGTCATAGTTTGGTTCATCTCACATTGCCCTCCAGAATATTTAGACATGCTGAAAAAGAACAGCTTGTTATTGTTATAAAATAATTACTCTTTATCGCAGCAAAATGCCACCGTTCGGCTCACTGTTTCTGTCATGGAACAGTCGTTCGTTAAATGAAAAATTTCTACAGAAAATAAAGCCCTTCTGAACAGAACCTGTGATATGTTATCGTTTTTCGGAGTAAATCATCAGGTTACTTTATGAATAATATTGAGAATCTCAGCTCAATGGTGATCTTTGCCCGTGTCGTAGAGACATTGAGCTTTACCGAAGCGGCAAAATCATTAAGGCTTTCTAAGTCTTCCGTCAGTCGTGAAATCGCACAGTTAGAAATCAGGCTCGGTACTCAGTTACTCAACCGAACCACACGCAAGATTCAGGTGACAGAAGTCGGAATGAGCTATTACCAATATTGTCAGCGTATTCTGAATGAAGCCAAAAATGCCGAACGTTTTATCCGTAATTTCCATGAAGAACCGATGGGAAGCCTGCGCCTGATTGCACCGGTATCTTTCGGCAGTCAATGCATTGTTCCGGCCCTGAACAATTTTGTTGCCGGAAATATCCATGTCAGCGTCGATCTGGAACTGACCGACAGGATCATTAACATGGAAAAAGATCAATGTGATATCGCCATTGTGGTAGGCCGTGAAACACCAGACCATCCACTTGTGATGCCCCTGATTGATATCACCTGGGGGCTTTACGCTACTCCGGACTATCTCAGCCAGTTTCCGACTATAGAGAGGCCAGAAGATCTTCCCCGTTATGATTATCTGCTGTTTCGCGGCCCTGCTCATACTATCTCCCTTCCGTTTCAGAAAGAGAGAAATAAATTTGATATTGAAGTGCGCAGCCGTTTTCGCATTAATAATAGTGTAGCATTAATGAGTTCGGCGCTGGCTGGAGCGGGTATTGCTTACCTACCGGACTATATCACCCATGAATCCGTCACCGCCGGAAAACTGATAAGGCTTCTGCCCGAATGGGACATGGATATCTATCAATCCTGGGTCCTGTTTAAATCTGAAGAAACGCTCTCTTCACGTGTACGGCTTTTTGCCAATACCTTGCAGCATAAGCTGATGGATCAGATGCAACGTACTGAGTAAACGATGACGCTGCTCTGATGTTAAACGCAGATAACGGCGGGTCGCCGGAAACCGGCTGACAATTTCAGAAGCAGCAAAATGTTCAATTTCGCAACACCATTTTCCTTCCGTGATTTGCAGGCTGCATGACCGGAAATCCAGTTCCTCTAACGTCTGTCGAATCACAGGATATTGCGCCAATTGTTCAATCAATTTGAGTCCATCTTCCTGTTTTGAACAGAATCTCACCCGCTTTTTACGCAGGCTACCTCCCGTCTTTACCTGTATATCGGCATTCAAAGGTTGATCTATCACACCGGAAACAGAAAAACGCGTATAAACGATGAATGCCATAAACAACTTTTTCACCCTTTCGCTGACACATATTGCCAACTGGTCTTCTGGTCTGACGATCAGCTCTCCCGGCTCCGTCCTTTCACAATCATAAGGCTGGAGATCACGCTCCAGCCGATTAAGAGTCAGGCCTGCCTGATAGTCGGCAGGCAAGCGCTGTTGATTGATCTTTTGCCAGAAAGAAGATTTAGCGGAGGCTGCGTAATGGCTCAAGTTTAATCTCCTTCAATTCAGTTTCAGAGAACGTTTTAGACAGTACGTCTTCCACCTCGACAGGCTTAAATGGATTAACTTTCTGAACAAATATCGTCCATACCAGTGCATAGGCCGCTGTTAAACCAAGCATTATCATAAACGGAATATAAACATCCGCTTTATCCATGCCCGGAGGCGTAATGTAAATAAGAGCGATGACAATTCCCACACCGGAAATAATCTGCGGTAAAGGGAAAAACGGTGATTTATAGGCACGATGCAGGTCAGGACGACGGATACGTAGCAGGATGACAGAAATTGTGACTAACAGATAAGCCGTTCCCCAAGAACAAACCGCAGCCAATACCAGCGGCATAATGCGATTCAAATCGCCCTGAATGGCAAAAGCATGGATACAGGGGATCAAAACAGCCACTAAAATACCAAATACGGGCGTTTTAAATCTTGGGTGCAGGTAGATGAAAATACGGGGTAAAGTACCGTCAAGTGCCATCCCGTATAAAATACGGGGAACAGCAGCCATCAGCGTATTAATCGTTGCCGCTCCCGCCAGCAGCAGGCCAAAACCAATCCAGTATTTACCAAAATCCCCCATGACCTGACCGGCAAAAGCCGGAATTGCCATCGGAGTTTCCAGTAACCTGACATTATTTGCTGGGTCAACAATGACGTTTTCCACCTGATGTGTCATCGCAGCACCGTACATAAACATACAGAACGCGACACCACACAATCCGATTGCCATTGCACGAGGGATGACTGTTGCTGAATTTTTAATTTCTGGTGCCATTGGCGTCACCAGCTCACAGCCCATAAACATAAACATCGCCATGCCGATCAAACTTAATATCACGGTCGGTTCAGCAATATTCAGCGGCTCACCAAACCAGCCATCAACTGAAGTGTGAAATGGCATAAGCAGGCCACACAAACTAAAGATCACTAACGTACTCCACATGGCAAACGTCAGTACAATCTCCACTCTACTGAATGCCTCGATCCCAAACGCATTAAGTAGACCAAAGGTAATCACTAGCCCTACTCCAACCATCCAGGACGCATTATTGCTCTCCATCACGGTATTGAGGCTTTCAAAATTCACCAATGCCATAATGCCGGAAAGAATGGTTTCCGCAGTACCGGCAAAAACATGCACGATTAAATAGGCAGAAAGTGCTCCGGTTATTGCCCAGAAACGTCCCATACCACAAGAAATATAATCATATACTGAGCCGGAAGTAGGCAAAATCGCGGCAGCTTCAGCAAACGTTGTTAACTGAGCCTGCATCACAATAAAGCTGAGAAACACAGCCAGAGCGAATGTATCACCCCCTATTCCGAACCCGCTGGTGACGGTTAAAATAACCGGACTTGCCATAATCACACCAACAGAACTGGCAAGTGTCGTCGGAAAACCGACTTTACCCTTCTCAATATGTGAGATTAACTTTGAGGACATATTCATTTTTCTTCCCCCTTTTACCCTGAGATACAGTCGGTTTAATTGTGAATTTTTTGTAAACGAACGGTGACTGTGATTTAACTATAGGGATAAGGGGAAAAGTGTTGCCATCATTCTAAAGAACGATACCCAAAAGGGGTATCTCATACTGTTTTTTGCCGAAAAGTACCAAAGAAAAAGATAAAAAATACCGTAACTCAAGAAATATCAGGCGATAATGAAAAAACAATCAATTAATATGTTAATAAATAAAAGGCAATATGTACAAAGTCAGTCTAAAAGCAGATAAAACATGAAAGAATAAGTTTTTAATAATGCAATCAATCTCACATTATTAATATGTATATTTTGTATTCATAATCAGAAAAGCCATGATAAATTCACAACTGGATCAGATAGGTACGATCAATGAATACATCACCACTCAGCCATCATCAACAGACACTGGTTAATTGCTGCCTGAATACCATTGCTCACATCATTCCCGTGTCTGCCGCTGTTTATTATCTCGTTAATGAAAAGTGGCAGCCCGAACACCGTATCCTGTATGGCATCACACCCGATGTGTATCAGGCATATGTCGCGTATTTTTGTCAGTTAGATCCGCTGCATCCGGAAAATTTCAGAAATAATGAACAGCGTCTTGTCAGCATGAATGACAATATGAAAGAGAGTGGCCAACAGTTTTATCATGATTTTATGCAGCCCAATAACTTAACGGATAGAGTCGAAATCTTTATCCGCCGTGGGAATAAAATCCTCGCGGGTCTTTCAGTTTTCAGAGATTATCTGTTTCAACATCAGGAAATCATCAGACTTCACTCTATTATTCCTGTGGCCGAATTAATGACTTTTGATATTTTGCCCGATGCACAGGTCACGTTCACCGCAAAAGAACAGGAAATTATTCAGTGGGTCAGGGAAGGAGCGAGTAATAAACGCATAGCATTACAGCTCAGTATTTCTCTCTCTACGGTAAAAACTCATCTGCGTAATATTTTTGCCAAAGCCAGTGTGACCAACCGGACAGAATTAGTTTCTTCTGGCTTTATTCGCCGGAATTTGAGCGGGTACGGTGCCGCACCCGCAGCGATTATTAATAATAGTTACCGTGACGGTAATCCCATGTTGTGAAAATATCAGACATGATTACCATAATCTTATGCACATCCAGCCCCTTACGGATCAATACCGGGCACGGTGTAATATCACGCTGACCATTTTGTGTCGGTACTAATTTACCATTGTCATCTACCATTGAAATCATCACACCCTGCTCATAGCGGGTTTGCTCAGTCTCATTCGGCTGAATAGATTTCACATAATCATTGGCAGTAATAATCAGATCTGCACGCTCCTCAATGCGTTCACCAATACACTCCACCAAACCACGATTACCTTTGCCTGATGGATTAGCCGAACTGGCGAAAGAGAATTTACCGTATTTTTCCCACAGCTCTTTCGCCAGAATTTCACCGGGCTTACCAAATTTAATGACAAAACAGCTTGTACCACGACCATCCATCATCAGCTCTTTGGAACCATCATCGGGAATACGATTAACCGCTTCTTCTTTCCACGGCAAGATACAACCCAATAACACATCTGCATCCCAGTGTTTCTGATAAAGCTCTTCAATTTCCGGGTTAAGCTGAGCCAGCTCTTTCAACTGTTCCAGAGATCCACACAATACAACTCCGGGCTTATTACGATTGCGCTGCTTAGCCTCAAATTTGCGCTCCAGCCCTTTCGCATCGGAAGTCATAATGATGTAACCCACTTTAGTCGGGCAGACAATCATTCCGCCATCATTAGACAGGATCTCGACGGCTTCCTGTTGTAATCCCTGATTCCATTGAACTTTCTTTGGAGAAGAAAAAGAATTGCTGCTCATATATTGATACCCTTTTTTTATAAACTGAAGATCTTAAAACCGGAAAACAATGAATCAGTTAACGCTGGTAATAACCGGTAATAGTGGCGGTTGCCAGACTATTGGCGTAGATCATAAAACGTGCGACCGCATTGGTTATTTCAGCGTCAATACCCAGTTTTTCTACTGACATAGCATGTACCGTGAAAATATAGCGATGGGCTTTATCTCCCTCTGGCGGACACGCTCCACCGAAACCAAACTGCCCGTAATCATTTCTGCTCTGAATGATGCCAGCCGGTAATTTGCTGCCATCACTCCGTCCGGCATCTGGGGATAAAGCCTGTATTTCCAACGGAATATCAAATGCCACCCAGTGCCAGAAACCACTGCCCGTTGGGGCATCAGGATCATAAACCGTGACCGCAAAACTTTTTGTTCCGGCAGGTGCATCTGTCCAGACAAGCTCAGGTGAGCGATTACCACCATTACCACCAAACTCATTGAATTCCTGCTCTTTGCTCAGAAAATCATTATTCTTAAATTCAGTTGAAGTGATTATCATGCTTGTATCCTCATAAGAATGCCTTTTAAAACATCCTAACGCAGTTTTTCTATGCTGCAAGGTTAAGCGATGGTTTTGCGGGATTGTTTCAATTTGGGAACAATAGGTGCGTTTGGGAATACTTTCCCCTATATACTTCTTTACCACTATAAATACAGCGAAGGTACAGTAAAAAAGAAAAAAGCCCGTCATCAGGACGAGCTTTCAATCAACATTTATGTATGGCTGAATATATCAGACAGCTTTTTTCGAAGCCTGTAAATACAGTAATTCCAGACCGATTGTTGCTGCTGCCAGCGCAGTAATTTCTGACTGATCATAGGAAGGAGCAACTTCCACCACATCCATACCAACGATATTCAGCGGTTGCAGAGCGCGCAGAATTTTCAGCGCACGATCTGAAGTCAAACCACCGATCACTGGCGTTCCCGTACCGGGCGCAAATGCCGGATCAAGACAATCAATATCAAAAGTCAGGTATACCGGCAGATCGCCGACAACAGATTTGATCTGCTCAACAACATCTTCAACGCTGCGATCATTCACCTGCCCTGCATCTAATACCGTGAAATCATTATCTGTATCGTGTTCAGTACGAATACCGATCTGGACAGAATGCGCCGGATCGATCAACCCTTCGTTTGGCGCATGGTAAAACATCGTACCGTGATCAAACTTACTGCCGTTAGGATAAGTATCGGTATGAGCATCGAAATGAACCAGAGCCATTTTACCGAAATGCTTCGCATGAGCACGCAACAGCGGTAACGTGACAAAGTGATCGCCACCAAAAGTCAGCATTTTTTTGCCTGATGCCAGCACTTTCTCAGCATGAGCCTGTAGTTTGTCGCTCATATCCTGGGCATCACCAAAATTAAAGACCAGATCACCACAATCAACCACATTCAGGCGCTTACGCAGGCTGAAGTTCCAGGGCCACCGGCTGCTTTCCCAAGCCAGATTTGTCGAGACCTGACGAATAGCGGCTGGCCCGTGGCGACTACCAGCCCGGCCGGATGTTGCCATATCAAAGGGTACACCGGTAATAACCCACTCCGCATCACCGGAATAAGGCTGGAAATTCAACGGGAAGCGCAGGAAGCCAAAGGCGTTTGAAACCAGAGAGTTGTCGATTTGGTTTCCTAAGGAACTAATACTCATAATATATCCTCTAAAGCCTTCTGTTTAATTAACATAGGGCTTGATTACATTACGCTAACTTCACAAGAAGTCTGACTTTTTAAATAACCTTTAAAAACAACCAATTAATATCAAAAAACAGATAATTACTCATACCCACCAATATTCGGGCATATAGTATTAGACATCATTTTTTCTTGCTACACTTTTGAGGTAATTAGATGAAATAAACGCAGCAACTATCTGGAAAAAATGGAACCCCTCAATTTAGTACACAATAACCATGCTTCCGTTACACCAATTCTATAAGAATCGTTGAATAGTCTCCGCTGTTCCGGTAATTTTAATTTTGATTGAATCTCTAGCTAAATCATCTCAGTTATCGTCTTTTTTGATTCTATTTTTTTATTCTTGATATAAAGAGAGTAACCATGCTTTCAACAAAACGATTATTTGACGAAATTCCCTATGAAAAACATTTCGAAGCTACTGTCATCTATGTAGGTGATGATCACATAGTTCTGGATCAGACATTATTTTATCCTCTTTCCGGGAATCAGGATTTCGATATTGGTTCCATTGGCGAATATCCGGTAACCGCTGTACATGTCGACAATACCGATGAAGGGAAATTAGATTTTAGTGCTCCGATAAGACACTATGTCACAACTGATAATTTCAGTATCGGGCAGAAAATCGAGGGGCAAATCGATAGTACCAGAAGACTGAATACAATGAGGCTGCATACTGCCAGCCATATTGTCGAATTCTTCATGCGAAAAATGCCCACTTTTTTGTCTATCGAAGGCTCTTTTGTTAATAATGAAAAAGACCGTGCAGACTATTTTCTTTCACAGAATATTGATCCTCAATCCCTCTCTGCACTGGAACAAGAAGTCAATCGCTTTATCAGTCAAGGACACGAGATAATTTTTAAATATCAGGATGGAATAAGATTATGGTGTTGCAACGAAATAGAAATGCCTTGTTGCGGTACGCATGTGAGCAATACAAAAGAAATAGGAACAGTTAAATTATCCAGAAAGAATAAAGGAAAGGGATTAAACCGAATAGAGATTAAATTAGTTTGATTTTTTGTTATAATAAGCGCAGTTCACATCGCTTATTATGTTAATAATCATGAAATAACCCATTATGAAATTCCCCTGAAAATTTTTGGAAATTATCTACATAATATTCATTTAATCGTTCAAATAAAAATGACAAAGAATTTGGTTTTTTAAGTTATGTTTACATTATTATTTTCGAAGGTGGATAATCCCAGTCTTTAACTTTTATTATAGAACGAAATTCTGGATTGAAAATATAAACATCCAGTGAAGAATCGATAAAAACGTTAACCGCGCCAATAGTATTATCGTTTTGAGTAAAATACATGATTCCAACAGCATACCCATGCGTTAATTCTTTATTGTATGCATGCTTTGATGCTTCTGATTTGTATACATAGCAAAAGTCTTCACTAGTAAATGAATAATCTCTAATTTTATATTTATCTAATCCAGACTCATTATATATCTCATTAATTGTTATATTACTAATTGCTTCATAGTTTTGTTTTTTCATATGGAAATAAATTTCAGCAGTGGGCCAGGTATTTTTTAGTTTTTCAAATATATCATTTTGATCAATAAAACAAGATTCAAAGGTAAAAAGAGTATAATCTTTAGAAGATACATATCCCCACTCGTCATCTGCTCTGCAAAGGAACATGTCTGTTCCATTATTATCCCAAATAAGTTTATACAGGTCACCCACTATCGATTGCCCAGCATATTCTACTCGCATCCTTATTAATAGCTCTTTAGAGCTTTCACCTGCTTTATCCCAATAAATCCAATTCCATGATGTTTCGGGTCCATTAGCATAAAGAAAATATTTATCATATTTATTTTCCTTATAACCAGTTACTAACTGACCACCTTCGCTTGGATCTCCATAAAACTTTATAATAACCACATCATTTGCATGAAAAGATATATCTTTTGCAAAAAAAACGTATCGTTTCCCGGATATAATTCCCTTTCTATCCATTGCTAACAAAGAGCCATCTTTAGCCCTTAATTTATATGAAATATTATGTGATATTTTACTAAAAATTTGAGGTGATTTTTTTTCATACATTAATTCACATTTATTGTTAAAATTATCGTCTTTATACTCTGAAATATTCGGCTCAGGAAAAACATCCATCTCTTTTTTTGGTGTAATTTCATTTTTATTTTTCATAATATAAACCTTGTTTTATATTATTTAAATTAATCCCCATTCTATCTATCCAGACTATCTAATATTCACTCAGGAGAGTCATCTATAACAACACCAATAAGATATACATATGGAGGATTAACTTTCAAATTAACTTTTTTCTTAGATAATAAAGCCATCAATAGAGCTATATACATCTCTGTTCCTTCCAGTGCATCCCTCCGAGAAAAATAATAGGGTCCATAATCAGTACGTTTTTTTCCATCGAAAGTATAAAAATAGAGTTTAACAGTATTGGCATTATCTATATATTCAGGAGGAAGCACCTCTAATTTAGATATATATACGTTTTCAATAACTTTAAGTTCAGTCATGATAATACTCCTAATTTTTTAGATAAAAAATAGAACTTTTCTCTAGAAAAAGAAACATTTCTTCGTTTCTCAGAAAGGATTTATTTTTATAATATAGGATTATAATTAAGATTAATATAAAGTATTAATTGTTTCACCTCTCAATCTAACTTTAATATTTTTTCATGAAAAAATTACACTTTAATTATATTAAGTGTAGATTGATATTAATATAATTCAAATTATTTTTTATTCATTAAATTAAACTAAACTATTCTTTTATTTTAGTATAATTATCACTGACTATATTTAGCTGTTTTTTCAGCATTCAATATATTATGATCGTTTTAGAACATTAATTATTTTAATTTAAAAATTAATTAATTGTAACAGAATATCAACCTTGTTGGATTGAGAAGCGCCTGAAAGGCGCTTCCATTCTGAATAAAATTACCCACGATCCTCTTGGTTGGATTCACTCCTTTACCAGCGCAATGCAACCCGAAATCAATTGGGTATATAATGCCGACTAATTAGAATTACTCATCTTCTAAATAAGTATAACCATACAGGCCACTTTCAAACTCTTGCAGGAATTGTTCCTGTAGATTTTCAGCCAAATCAGTCGATTTCACCTGATCACGGAAGCGGGTCAGCAGTACCTGAGGCTCCAGTTTCACATATTGCAGCATATTGGCAACCGTATCGCCCTCTTCACTCTGTTGATAAGTCACTTCACCGTTTTCGCTAACGTAGACATCAACAGCCGCAGTATCACCAAACAGGTTATGCATATTACCCAGAATTTCCTGATAGGCACCAACCATAAAGAAACCGATCAGTGGCGGATTTTCCGGATCGTAGGCTGGCATTGGCATTGTTGTTGCCACACCATCACCTTCAACATAATGATCAATGATACCGTCAGAGTCACAAGTGATATCCAGCAAAACAGCGCGACGATCCAGCGGTTTGTCCAGCCCTTCAAGCGGCAGAACAGGGAACAGCTGATCGATCCCCCAGGCATCCGGCATGGACTGAAACAGAGAAAAGTTCACATAGAGTTTATCTGCCATGCGCTCCTGTAATTCGTCAATGATCGGACGATGAGCACGGTTACTTGGATCAAGATCCTGCTGAATACGGCGACAGATATTTAAATATAATTCCTCTGCCCAAGCTCGTTCAGATAGATTCAGAATTCCGTGGGCATACTGGGTATGAACATCATACAGATCAAACTGACTATCATGCAGCCATTCACGCAAAGAACGTTTGTAGCCATCATCCTGCATTTCCAGCCATGTATCCCACAAACTTGTCAGAGGACGTGCAGCATCTTCTGCCGGTGGTGTCGTCTCCGTGAATTCATTACATTCCGCTCCAATAACATTGGAGACTAAAACTGTATGATGAGCCGTTAATGCACGACCAGATTCTGTGATGACCGTCGGATGTGGCAGGCCATTTTCCTCACAGGCATCCCCAATCCCCCAAATAACGTTGTTCGCGTATTCGTTCAGGCCATAGTTAACAGAGCATTCTGACTGGGAACGTGTACCTTCATAATCAACACCCAGTCCTCCTCCCACATCAAAACACTGAATGTTGACACCCAGCTTATGCAGCTCGACATAAAAACGGGCGGATTCACGCACACCTGTTGCTATATCACGGATATTTGCCAGCTGGGAACCCAGATGGAAATGCAGCAATTGTAGGCTATCCAGTTTTCCGGCTGATCGAAGAGTTTCAACCAGTTGTAGAACCTGTGCGGCCGCCAGACCAAATTTGGACTTTTCCCCGCCACTGGACTGCCATTTACCCGCTCCCTGTGAAGCAAGACGCGCCCGTACACCAAGACGAGGTACGACATTAATACGTTCCGCTTCTTCCAGCACCATTGCGATCTCAGACATTTTCTCAATGACCAGATACACTTTGTGTCCCAGTTTTTCACCGATCAGTGCCAGACGGATATACTCACGATCTTTATAACCATTACAGACAATTACAGTCCGTGTCATACCTGCATGAGCCAATACAGCCATCAGCTCAGCCTTGGAGCCAGCCTCCAGACCGACAGGTTCGCCAGAATTAGCCAGTGATTCAATCACGCGACGCTGCTGGTTCACCTTAATCGGATAAACCAGAAAATAGTCACCTTTATAACCATAGGATTCACGCGCACGTTTAAAGGCGGCATTAATGGAACGCAAACGATGTTGCAGGATCTGAGGAAAACAGAACAATGCTGGCAACTGTAATTGTTTTTTCTCTTGTTGAACTTTCTTTACCAGATCAACAATCTCAACCTGAGCTTCCGGCAAATCAGGATTTGGACAAACACTGACATTACCCAGATCATTGACGTAGTAATAGTTGCCGCCCCAGTATGCAATATTGTAAGTCTGGCGCATTTTACGAGCGATATTATCATTCATGGCAGTCTCCTTCATGGAGTAGAGGTTTGCCTTCACCTGTAGTCAATAACCCAAGACACTATATTTAGTGTGCGTATCTTGCGCATTTATAAATGTCAGGGAATAGCATGCTCTTAAATTATAAAAACGTTTAGAGGGAGCTAAACAATATGTATATTTACAGTTTGGTAATACGGCTTCTGTCCGAAGCAACCTGTCTACTCGAATGTTTCAGGTAACATCGGAATGAATTCATATTGATAAGAAAGGAACAAGATGTGGATACACCAATGGCATAATGTGGCTGTCGGTTGTTAACAAGCAGCAAATAATGGTTCATAACCCCATTCACCCCACATGGCTTTACGAAAGCCGTTTCTCAATTGATGAGACGCAGAACACGCATAAAACGTATCCGGCAAACGCCTATAACTTGAAGTATAAAAAACCTATCAGTTATAGGGCGCTGTTTATACCTGTAATCCTACAAAATTGCAAAATGAAATTTATTGATGCCTAACAGATATAGATAATCATATCCGATAAATTTCCATCGTTATCTTTATAGAAAGTAAACAATCTCTTACTAATATAAAACACTTCTATCACTATTTACTTGGATAAATAAACCCCACCAACAAAATAACAATTTGAAAATAAAGAAATAGTTATTTTTTGTATTCCGTCAATTCCGGGTGATATTAGGGTACAAAAGAACAAACTAGCCCAATCAACAACACACAAAGAGATAACGCGCAAGAAGTTAGATTTCTTTAAACTGCACATTTCAAGGAATGACAGATAAGAAATCCAAAATGTCACACAACAGAAGGTATTTGGAACCAAAAAAACTGGTATATTTAGTGATAGTGACTTAGACTAGCCGTCTAGATGGTAAAACATCCACCCTTAAACCAAGATTATATTTAAGGTATCGAAATATAATGACTACACACCTTTTTACTTCTGAATCTGTTTCAGAAGGTCATCCAGATAAAATTGCCGACCAAATTTCCGACGCTGTTCTTGATGCAATCCTAGAACAAGATCCTAAGGCTCGTGTAGCCTGCGAAACTTATGTAAAAACCGGCATGGTTATGGTTGGTGGTGAAATCACTACCAGCGCCTGGGTTGATATCGAAGAAATTACCCGTAATACAGTACGTGAGATTGGCTACACCAGTTCAGAAATGGGCTTTGATGCTAATTCCTGTGCAGTAATCAGTGCGATTGGTAAACAATCTCCTGATATCAATCAGGGTGTAGACCGAGCTGACCCTCTGGAACAAGGAGCAGGTGATCAGGGATTGATGTTTGGTTATGCAACCAATGAAACCGATGTTCTTATGCCAGCACCTGTTACCTATGCTCACCGTCTGGTTGAGCGTCAGGCGCATGTACGTAAAAACAACACATTGCCTTGGTTGCGTCCGGATGCCAAAAGTCAGGTTACATTCCAGTATGACAACGGCAAAATTGTCGGCATTGATGCCGTTGTACTTTCTACTCAGCATTCAGAAGAAATCGGTCAGAAAGAGCTGCAAGAAGCAGTTATGGATGAGATCATCAAGCCTGTTTTACCAGCAGAATGGCTGACTCCGATGACAAAATACTTCATCAACCCAACAGGCCGTTTTGTGATTGGTGGCCCAATGGGTGACTGTGGTCTGACAGGCCGTAAGATCATTGTTGATACGTACGGTGGTATGGCACGTCACGGTGGTGGAGCATTCTCAGGAAAAGATCCATCTAAAGTTGACCGTTCTGCGGCTTACGCGGCACGTTATGTAGCTAAAAATATCGTTGCCGCAGGTCTGGCTGACCGCTGTGAGATTCAGGTTTCTTACGCTATCGGT
This sequence comes from Xenorhabdus stockiae, assembly GCF_002632825.1. Lineage (GTDB taxonomy): Bacteria > Pseudomonadota > Gammaproteobacteria > Enterobacterales > Enterobacteriaceae > Xenorhabdus > Xenorhabdus stockiae. Next base: position 23,988 of record NZ_NJAJ01000019.1, on the reverse strand, counting down.
GTTGCTGAACCAACTTCTATCATGGTTGAGACGTTTGGAACTGAAAAAGTGCCAACATCAACACTGGTTCAACTGGTACGTGAGTTCTTCGATCTGCGTCCTTATGGGCTGATCAAAATGCTGGATCTACTGCATCCAATCTATCGTGATACTGCGGCATACGGTCATTTCGGTCGTGAGCAGTTCCCGTGGGAAGCAACAGATAAAGCTGAGATCCTGCGTGATGCAGCCGGGCTGAAATAATCCCACAACATTAAAAAGCCCGCTCATAACACGCGGGCTTTTTTTGTGTTAAGTTACTATTCAAATTCAGTTACCACATAATTATCGCTGTTTATGAAATCCGTTAAGGTTCCTTTTCCACTACAGCAAGCAGTCATGCGCGCTTTACGGCAAAAAATGATTCAGGCCAGTGAATTCCTTCAGCAAACGTTTCCTGAACCCTGTGTGACCTACCAGCAAAGAGGGACAATTGCAGGAAGTGCTCGTTTACAAGATTGGGAAATTCGTCTTAACCCAATTTTGCTTATTGAAAACGAGCAGTCGTTTATTGATGAAGTCATCCCTCACGAATTAGCTCACTTATTGGTTTATCATCAGTTTGGCAAGGTCGCTCCTCACGGCAAAGAGTGGCGTTATATTATGGAAACCGTGTTTAAAGTACCTGCCAACCGAACCCATCAATTTTCAGTACAATCCGTTTGCAGCAAGATATTCATCTATGGTTGTCACTGTCAGCAGCATGAATTAAGCATCAGACAACATAATAAGGTGCTCAGAGGTAAAAGCTGCTATATCTGCCGACAATGTGGGGAACGATTAACGCTTTTGGGAAAAAATAAACCGGATAAGCCTCAATAACCGCTAAAATGCCCCGCAATCAGGGAGCTTTATTATTTTTCTTAATTTTTTCTGCTTCATTAATAATCTGATCAGCGGTTTTCCCATTCAATGACTGGTAAAAGCTTTTTTCCAGGCTTTCCATAGCATCATATTTTATTTTTCCCTGCTTGTTGTTCTTAAACAGTTCATCAAAGTCGATATTATGAAACATAACAATATTCAATGAATCATCGAATTTTAGTTTTTTATCTTCAGGTAAGGTATCCCTGATTTTTTCAATGGATGTTTTTACCGCTATTCCATTCGTTCCATCAATCTTCAGCGGTTTGTCACACCCTGCTAATGTAAAACCCAATAAACAAATTACTAACAATTTTCTCATAATCAACCCCGCCCAATTAGCTGTAGTGTAATAATAGCAGAGAGCGATAAAAATAAACTCACTTAACTGAAAAAATTATTATTAAATAAGGTACATTTACAAATTGTTTACCATCGTCTTGTATTTTTAGATTAAGCTATTTTTATTCTATAATATTTTTCACTAGTTACCTGAAAAACCTATAATGTAAGTCGATAGCGATAATAAATTATATTGATAATAAAATTGACGAGATAATAATTAAAAATCTATTTATGATTTAATTAAAAATAGAATGTTTATATTAAAACCGCAACAGAACCGCACATAAATAATAATAAAACCACATCAACAATCATTCACTGAATTTATTTCCAGTGTTTATTAATTCGTTAAAATATACACATTACCCTCTTATTTATTGATACAGGTCTTATATATTTAAATCCAGAATTAAGAATAGACTCAATAATTTTTTTGAATATATGGTTTAGCATACCAAAAATCAAAGTATCTGGAGAATATAATGAAGAAGTTACATGATATCGCAACAGAACTATTACCTACCAAATCTTATAGAATGCTGATTGGCGGCGAATGGGTAGATAGCACTTCAAAAGAAACCATGAAGAGCTATAATCCGGCAACCGGAGAATTACTGACTGAATATGCAGCAGGAAATGCTCAGGATGTTGAACTGGCTGTCCGGGCGGCAAAAAAAGCTTTACCGGCATGGCGAAAAACTTCAGCCGAAAAAAAACAATCCCTCCTACTGAAAATTGCCGATTTACTGGAAGCTGAAGCAGAACGTTTTATCACTCTGGAAACCTTAGATGGGGGTAAAACACAATCTTTATGCCGTAATTTTGATATCCCATTCGCTATCGATCATTTCCGTTATTTTGCTGGTGTGATCCGTGCTCACTCTGATGCATCTGATGTCATTGATGAAAATACTCTCAGTCTGGTTATCAGAGAGCCAATAGGTGTCATTGGTCAAATTATTCCCTGGAACTTCCCTCTGCTGATGGCAGCCTGGAAAATTGCGCCTGCTCTGGCTGCCGGTAATACTATCGTTATCAACCCAGCCAGCCTGACGCCTATCACGCTGTTAGAACTAGGCCGTATCATTAATCAGGTTCTTCCTGCGGGCGTTGTCAATATCGTCACAGGCCGTGGCTCTGTTGTTGGTCAGGCGATCCTCGATCATGAAGGCATTGACAAGGTAGCCTTTACAGGCTCAACAGAAGTCGGTTACAACGTTGCCGCCGCCGCCGCTAAAAGACTTATTCCCGCGACGCTCGAGCTGGGAGGTAAATCTGCCAATATCGTTTTCCCTGATGCCAATATGAAAAAAGCAGTCAAATGTGCAGCCCACGCTATTTTGCTGAATCAGGGGCAAGCTTGTGAGTCTGGTGCTCGTCTATTCCTGCATAAAGATATCTATGATTCATTCCTGCAATCATTAAAAACCGTCTTTGAATCTATCCGCGTCGGTGACCCGATGGAGCCGGCCACTGAGATGAGCTGTCAGGTCAGTGAAGAGCAGATGAATACGATTCTGAGCTATATTGACCTCGCTAAACAGGAAGGTGCGACTATTCTTACCGGTGGTAAACGCATTACTGGTGCAGGTTATGACGATGGCTTCTTTGTCCAGCCAACGATCCTGACCAATGTGACTAATAATATGCGGGTAGCTCAGGAGGAAATTTTCGGGCCAGTGCTTTGTGTCATTCCTTTCAGTCATGAAGACGAAGTTGTGGAAATGGCTAACGATTCAGAATATGGTCTGGCGGGAGCAGTCTGGACACAGGATATCAACCGTGCCCTGCGTGTCGCCAAAGCCATTGAGGCAGGCCGTATATGGATTAATACCTACCATGAACTGCCAGCTCACACACCATTTGGCGGTTATAAGAAATCAGGACTTGGGCGGGAAACGCATAAAATGATTCTGGATGCCTATACTGAAGTTAAAAATATCTACATCAGTACCAAAGAAGATTAAGTCATAATAAAATCAATCGCCCCGAAAAAGGAGGCGATTGATTTTAGAGTTTTCCGGAGGCCGACAACGCTGCATAAATAGTTTTAAACGGTAATACCAGAGTAAGTGGCTCATCATTCAATGGCACTGCACCATACCCTTTATACCAACTGCACACATTGTCGTTTTTCGCATCTATCAGCATTGCCACACCACCAACCTGCATCGCTGCCTGTAGGCAACGTCGCCCTGCCGATAATAGTAATTGTCCCCCAACTCCCTGCCCCTGAATAGATTTATCAACAGCTAACCTACCTAATCGAAATACCGGCACATCATATCTGCCAAGTCCCGATGTAATTACATCAGGAGTTCTCTCATAAAGAAGTGAAGCAGGACTGACAGAATAAAAACCATGGATCCGTGTTGTATCTCGATTATCAATGGCCAGAAAAGTTTTCGCTGCACCTTTCTCATGATTTTGTCGTGCGTGGCGCTGTAGATACTGGTTTAACTGGACATCTCCGCAATCAAACGCCGCACGATTATGATGTTTGCTAATGACTTCCTCATGCCAATCACTAAACATTATTTTCTCTCCGGCATAGCAAAAGCAGCCGCTAACAATTTAGCATTTGGTTCGGGAGGGTTATCCAGTAACTCCATGACAAGTTTGCTATCACGTTCAGTTAAATGAACCCGTTCTTCATCTTCAACAACTTTTTTAGCAATAGGTAATACATGACTGACGACAAAATCAGTTAAATTAGTTTGCTGAATTGCAGCTGCACGTGCCAGCAAAGATTTCGCATCAGTACTAATGCGCAATGAGATCCTCTCATTGGTTTCCACGATAATCTGAGGCATGATCCCTCTCCTTTACTGCGTGAATTTCGTACAATTATAAGTCATTTTTGTACACTTTCAATACATACAAAAGTTAATCAGAAGAAATATTTTTTCCTAAAAAAAGAGGATGCCAACCGGCATCCTCATTTTTCTTGCTATAAATATCAATTAAATCCAGAAGAACCAAGCCACTACAGAGATAATTGCGATACATGCCAAGTTCAATACGATACCCACACGTACCATTTCAGTCTGCTTGATATAGCCGGAGCCATAAACAATCGCATTCGGTGGTGTTGCTACAGGCAGCATGAATGCACAGGATGCACCAATACCAATAATCATAGTCAGCACAATCACCGGCATGCCTAACGCTTCCGCAACTGTGGCAAAAATAGGAACAAGCAGTGCTGCACTGGCTGTATTACTGGTAAATTCCGTCAGGAAGATAATAAATGCTGCGATAGCAACAATGATCACAAACCAAGGACTTGAACCAAATGTTGCCGCCATGCCATTTGCCATCACTTCGCTGGCACCAGAGTTTTTCAGGACAGCACTTAATGTCAGGCCGCCACCAAACAGCATCAACACGCCCCATTCAGTGTTATTTTGGATCTGTGACCATGTTGATACGCCTGTGATACCAATCAGGATAGCCGCACTCACCGCAATGATGGTATCCAAATCTTTAATGCCGCCCAGAGCATCACTGATGAGAGAGCTGGAAATCCAACACACAACTGTCAGCAGGAAAATAAACATGGTGATAATACGTTTACCATTCCATTCCAGATGTTCAAGTTCCAGATCAAATTTATGATTCAGATTCGGACGCAACATGATGTACATCAGCATAACCATAACCGGCAACAGAATAATCACCATTGGTACGCCATATTTCATCCATGTCACAAAATCCATGCCCAGCTGTGCCGCGGCAATTGCGTTAGGCGGGCTGCCGACCAACGTACCCAAACCGCCAATACTGGCGCTATACGCTACACCCAGTAACACAAAGACAAATGTATTACGTTCGGTACGTACATCCAGATTAGCCAGAATACCCAGAATAAGCGGCAACATCATTGCAGCAGTTGCCGTGTTGCTGATCCACATTGAAAGCAGAGCTGTGATACCAAATATCAGCATCACCGCCACTGACAAACGCCCACGGGCAATCAGCAGAAGACGGTTGGCTATCAGTCTGTCCAGACCTTGGATATGTAGCGCCGTCGCCAGTGCAAAGCCACCAAAAAATAAGAATATAATTGGGTTTGCAAAAGATTTCAGCGCGTCACCGGTATTCATCAATCCCATTCCAACCGCCAGAATTGGAATACACAGTGCAGTAATTGTGACGTGAATAGCTTCGGTAAGCCATAACACACCGACAAATGCCATCAATGCCAAACCTGCATTTGCTTTTTCGCTATAAGGCAAAAACTTCAGCAAAGCAACCAGCAAGATGATATCCAGCGCAAGAATAATAAAGCCTCTTTTATTTGAGGGCATCGGCCCGACCGCTGGGGTTAAAGATTCTGAAGCGTCCATGAAGACTCCATACAACAATGAAACATAACTCCGTAATGTATAAATAATAATTAATGAATCATTGCTCTAAATGTTAAAGAATTACATTACATGTGAAATAATAAGGAGTCTGAACGATAAATAAAATACGAGGTGTGCGATTTTGGGATCTGCTACGCGAGATTTGCTTAATTAATAATTAAAAGAGCAAAAAAACAGCATATTTTATGGAGTTATGTCACATTTCTGGTTTTTGAGTTGCCTGAATAATTATCTATTATCCGGCAGAGAAAGAAAAGAAGAATAAGGCGAAAGGGTATAACTCTTTCGCCAAATCATAAATAAAATTACTATTTATTGAAGTAAATCAGCAATTATGCCTGACCTTTAACTTCTTTCAGACCATTGAAAGGAGCACGGTTGCCCAGCGCTTCTTCGATACGGATCAGCTGATTGTATTTAGCAACACGGTCAGAACGGCTCATTGAACCTGTTTTGATTTGACCCGCCGCAGTACCTACTGCCAGATCAGCAATGGTTGCATCTTCAGTTTCACCTGAGCGGTGAGAGATAACTGCTGTGTAACCCGCTTCTTTTGCCATTTTGATTGCAGCCAGAGTTTCGGTCAAAGAACCGATCTGGTTGAATTTAATCAGAATGGAGTTAGCGATACCTTTTTCGATACCTTCTTTCAGGATCTTGGTATTAGTTACGAACAGATCGTCACCAACCAACTGGATTTTATCACCCAAAACTTTAGTCTGGTAAGCAAAGCCGTCCCAGTCAGATTCGTTCAGGCCATCTTCGATAGAAACGATTGGATACTCTTTGGTCAGACCTTCCAGATAGTGAGTGAACTCCTGAGAAGTGAAAGTTTTACCTTCGCCTTTCAGTTCATAGTTACCCGTTTCTTCGTTATAGAATTCAGAAGCTGCGCAGTCCATCGCCAGAGTGATGTCTTTACCCAGTACATAACCCGCTTGTTCTACCGCTTCTTTGATAGCGGCCAGAGCAGCTGCGTTGGATTCCAGGTTTGGTGCATAACCACCTTCATCACCCACTGCAGTGTTCATGCCTTTTGCTTTCAGAACTTTTGCCAGATTATGGAAAACTTCAGAACCGATGCGTACCGCTTCTTTCAGCGTGCTCGCACCTACTGGCTGGATCATGAATTCCTGAATGTCTACGTTGTTATCAGCGTGCTCACCACCGTTGATGATGTTCATCATTGGCAAAGGCATAGAGAATCGACCCGGAGTGCCGTTCAGTTCAGCAATGTGCTCGTACAGAGGCATACCCTTTGACGCTGCTGCCGCTTTAGCGTTTGCAAGAGAAACAGCCAAAATCGCGTTAGCACCGAAGTTGGATTTGTTTTCAGTTCCATCCAGCTCGATCATGATTTTGTCGATATTCGCCTGATCTTTCGCATCCTGACCAGCCAGAGCCTGCGCAATCGGGCCATTTACCGCAGCAATTGCCTTCAGGACACCTTTACCCATGAAACGGGATTTATCACCATCACGCAGTTCCAATGCTTCACGGGAACCTGTTGATGCACCTGATGGTGCCGCAGCCAGACCTACAAAGCCGCCTTCCAGATGTACTTCCGCTTCTACCGTTGGGTTACCACGGGAATCGATGATTTCACGGCCGAGCACTTTAACGATTTTGGACATTAGGTTTTCCTCAGTACAAGTTAAATTCCGGGCAATTGATGGTTACTCAAAAGGTAGAGCAAAACTCCATCAATCGCCCTATATCTTATTTCAACTGGCTTTTCTGGTATTTGCCTGCGGCTTCAACGAAACCGGCAAATAACGGATGGCCATCGCGAGGCGTTGAAGTGAATTCAGGATGGAACTGACATGCCACAAACCACGGGTGATTCGGGTTCTCAATAATTTCCACCAGCTTATTATCGATTGAACGACCAGCAATGCGCAGGCCTGCATCTTCAATACGTTTCAACAATAAGTTGTTCACTTCGTAACGATGGCGGTGACGTTCGATAATATCGTCCTGACCATACAAGTTACGCACCAGACTGTTTTCAGTCAGACGGCACAGCTGGCCACCCACACGCATCGTTCCGCCGAGATCACTCTCTTCGCTACGTACTTCAACGTTGCCGTTCTCATCACGCCATTCGGTGATCAGACCTACAACCGGTAACTTACATTCAGGTTCAAACTCAGTCGAGTTAGCCCCTTCCATACCCGCAACATTGCGCGCAAATTCAATCAGAGCAACCTGCATTCCCAGACAAATTCCCAGATAAGGGATTTTGTTTTCACGGGCGTAACGTGCTGTCATAATCTTGCCTTCGATACCACGGCCACCGAAGCCGCCCGGCACCAGAATGGCATCCAGAGCTTTCAGGACTTCAACACCACGGGTTTCAACATCCTGAGAATCGATCAGTTTGATGTTGACGGTCAGACGATTTTTCAGACCAGCGTGTTTCAGTGCTTCAATCACGGACTTATAAGCGTCCGGCAATTCGATATATTTGCCCACCATACCGATGGTCACTTCGCCCGATGGATTAGCTTCTTCATAAATGACCTGTTCCCATTCGGACAGATCCGCTTCCGGGCGTTCGATGCTGAATCGATTACAAATATAATCATCTAAGCCCTGAGATTTCAAGAGGGCTGGGATTTTATAAATAGAATCAACATCTTTTAAAGAGATAACTGCTTTCTCTGGTACGTTACAGAACAGAGCAATTTTTGCCCGCTCGTTGGCCGGAATAATGCGATCTGAACGGCAGATCAAAACATCAGGCTGGATACCAATGGAAAGCAGTTCTTTCACTGAATGCTGAGTAGGTTTGGTTTTCACTTCGCCGGCTGCTGCCATATAAGGCACCAGAGTCAGGTGCATGAACAGCGTGTTCTCACGGCCTACTTCTACTGCCATCTGACGAATGGCTTCAAGGAATGGCAGGGATTCGATATCACCGACAGTACCGCCGATTTCCACCAGCACAACATCATAGCCTTCTGCGCCACGGATGATGCGGTCTTTGATTTCGTTAGTGATATGAGGAATAACCTGAATAGTTGCGCCCAGATAATCGCCACGGCGTTCTTTGCGCAGAACTTCGGAATAAACACGACCCGTCGTAAAGTTATTGCGACGTGTCATTTTGGTTCGAATGAAACGTTCGTAATGACCTAAATCGAGATCAGTTTCAGCGCCATCTTCGGTTACGAAAACTTCCCCGTGTTGGGTTGGGCTCATTGTACCTGGATCAACGTTGATGTACGGGTCCAGTTTCATAATGGTGACATTGAGTCCACGGGCTTCGAGTATGGCCGCCAAAGAGGCTGCGGCAATGCCTTTACCCAGAGAGGATACGACCCCGCCGGTCACAAAAATATAATTAGTTTTCATGCTGAACCTGAAAGTTTAGGTTTAAAAGGATGATGAATATAACAGGACGGGAAAGCAGTATACCCTAACCTTAAATGCGCTACAAACCCTATCTCTTTTATCTATGCAAGTGTAGCAATTTCCAAGAGAAATTAATCACTGCCCAGATCAAAAAAAGTCCGGTTATCTCTGGAGATACCGGACTTTTATGTAAAATCAAGCTTGCTGCTTTTTCACCTGCTCCCACATTTTATCCATTTCCTCTAATGTCGCAGTTTCCATTGTTAAGCCACTATCGAGGATGAGCTTTTCAACATTGCGAAAGCGATTTTCGAATTTCTGGCAGGCTTTCTGGAGTGCCATTTCAGGTTTATGTCCCAGATGACGGGATAAGTTAACTACCGCAAATAACAAATCACCCAGCTCTTCTTCTACGCGCTCATCATCCACAACTGCCTGTTTAGCTTCATCCATCACTTCATCAATTTCTTCATAAACTTTGTCCAATACCGGGCCGACTGTATCCCAGTCAAATCCGACAGAGGCACAGCGTTTCTGGATTTTATAGGCTTTCATTAGTGATGGCAGGCTGGCAGGAATATCATCCAGAACGGAGTGCTGGTCTTTTTCCGCTCTTTCTGCGGTTTTGCGCTGCTCCCAGCTACCGATAGCTTCTTCGCTGCTGATACCCGCCTGTTGGTTGAAGATATGTGGATGCCTGCGTTCCAGTTTGTTACAAACAGCTTCACAGATATCGTCGAAATCAAAAAGCTGTTCTTCCTGCGCCATTTGGGCATAAAACACAATATGGAACAGTAAGTCGCCTAATTCTTCTTTCAGAGCACTGGTATCATTACGCTCAATGGCATCAATGACTTCATAAGTCTCTTCCAGCGTGTAAGGTGCAATGGTAGCCGAAGTTTGTACCTTATCCCACGGGCAACCGTGCTGAGGGTGGCGCAATTGCGCCATAATCTCTTTCAGTCTTTCAATGCTTTTCATACTATCAGTCATATTTGCAACTGAGTGCGTGTTTACTTTATCCATAACTGTTTAATTTCCATGCAGACGTCTGGCTTCAATCACATCAGGCAGTTGATTCAGTTTTGCCAGAACCCGACCCAGTACCTGCAAGTTGTAAATCTCAATATTCATATCGATAGTTGCCAGTTGCTGCTTCACATCGCTGCGGCTACTGACACCTAATACATTCACTTTTTCGTTAGCAAGGATTGTGGTGATATCACGCAGTAATCCGCTGCGATCATTGGCGAGCACTCTCACCACCAGAGAATAACCACTGGAGTAACTTTCTCCCCATACCGCATCCACCACACGCTCTGGCGCACTTGCTTCCAGTTCAGTTAACTGATCACAATCTGCCCGATGGATGGAAATACCGCGTCCGCGTGTAATAAATCCGGTAATCTCATCCCCCGGAATCGGCTGGCAGCAGCGGGCGATATGGTGCATCAGGTTGCCTACCCCTTCTACAACAACCCGACCATTATCTTTTTTATTGTTACGAGGAGTGAACGTCTTGCTTTCTAAAGTACGGAGCGCCTCGCGATCCGCCTCTTCCGCTGTCGTTTTATTAAATTTGCTTTGCAGGAAATTCGCCAGCTGATGAATTCGGATATCACCGACACCAATCCCCGCCAGCACTTCCTCCAGCGAATTCACGTTATAACGGGCAATCAGCTCTTTTTCTGCTTCTTTAACTGTGACACCCAAATGTGCCAGTTCACTATCCAGCATCTGGCGCCCGGCAATAATGTTTTTATCGCGATCCTGTTTACGGAACCAGTTGTGGATCTTCGCCCGTCCACGGCTGGTCGTGACATAGCCAAGATTAGGATTCAGCCAGTCACGGCTTGGGTTCGGTTGTTTCTGGGTGATAACTTCAATCTGATCACCCATCTGGAGCTGATAACTGAACGGCACAATGCGCCCGCCAATTTTCGCACCGATACAACGATGCCCGACATCGCTATGAATGTGATAGGCAAAATCCAGTGGTGTTGAACCAGCAGGTAAATCAATCACATCGCCTTTTGGCGTAAAAACATAAACACGATCATCAAATACCTGACTGCGGACTTCATCCAGCATCTCTCCGGTATCCGCCATCTCTTCCTGCCATGCAATCAGCTTCCGCAGCCATGCAATCCGGCTTTCATAGCTGCCGGATTTACCCCCGCCAATCGCCGTACCTTCTTTATATTTCCAGTGAGCTGCCACACCCAGTTCAGCATCATCATGCATCTGGCGGGTACGGATCTGAATTTCAAGTGTTTTACCGTTTGGCCCCAACACCACGGTATGGATTGACTGATAACCATTTGGTTTCGGATTGGCAACGTAATCATCAAACTCATCCGGCAAATGGCGATAGTGAGTATGCACTATTCCCAATGCAGCATAGCAATCCTGCAAACGTTCAACGACAATGCGCACGGCACGTACATCAAACAACTCATCAAACGCCAACGATTTTTTCTGCATCTTGCGCCAGATGCTATAAATATGTTTGGGACGCCCGTAAATTTCTCCCGAAATTCCTTCTTTGAGCATATAACGGCGCAGTGTCGTGATAAATTTTTCGATGTATTGTTCACGGTCAATCCTGCGCTCATGTAAAAGTTGGGCAATTTTCTTATATTCATCGGGATGCAGGTAGCGGAAGCAGAAATCTTCCAGCTCCCACTTTAACTGACCAATCCCTAAACGGTTGGCAAGAGGTGCATAGATATTGGAGCACTCTTTCGCAACCAATACCCGTTCATCTTCACTGGCATCCTTAACTTCCCGCAGGTAGGCGATCCGCTCCGCCAGTTTAATAATCACGCAGCGGAAATCTTCTACCATTGACAACAACATCCGGCGTACATTATCCACCTGCACTGAACAGGTAGCATCGGTATGCGTGGCTTTCAACTGGCGGATTGCATCCATTTCCAGCACACCATGAACCAGATCCACGATGGGTTGACCAAACGTTTCTGTCACGGTTTCGCTGTTAAGTAGCCGGGCATCAAGAAGGGGAAAAAGCAGTGCCGCACGCATACTGTCATTGTCCATGCTCAGGGTGGACAGAATTTCCACCATTTCAACACCACGCCACAATAACAACTCGGCATTAGGGTGATTCTGAACTTTTTCGTGACAGTAATGCCATGTTTCGGCTAATTTTTCACTGGATTGTGGATTAACAATATTTAAACTCGCAATCCACTTATCGACAGCAAATTCACCTGCCGGTGTGAGATGAGCACTTCTTACTGCAACCATAATTTCTCCCTACTCGATAGTCATCGGCTCTCGGCTGAATAAAGCCATAGATTCCAGATGACCGGTGTGCGGAAACATATCCAGCATCCGCACACTGACAAGATGATAACCGGCCTCCAGCAGAACTTTGCTGTCCCGCGCCAGGGTTGTGGGATTACAAGAAACATAAACCACTTTTTCAGGAGCCAGTTTTACTATATGTGACATGACACCAGCAGCACCTGCACGAGCGGGATCCAATAATACTTTATTGAAGCCCTGTGCGGCCCACGGCTGCTGATGGATATCCGATTCCAGATTTTCGTGGAAAAAACTGACGTTACTAAGCCCATTTAACCGAGCATTATATTGCCCGCTTGCAACCAATGCCGCAACGCCTTCCACACCAACAACCGCCTGAACTTTAGCCGCTATTGGCAGAGTGAAATTTCCCATACCACAGAAGAGATCCAGTATCCGGTCTTCCGGCTGCAAATCCAGCCATAACAGGGCCTGAGCGACCATTTTCTGGTTAACCACATCATTAACCTGAATAAAATCCTGTGGGCTGAATATCAATTTTAAACCATCCACCTGATACCACGGCTCAGATTGCTCTTCTTCAGGAGACAACGGCTCAAGGGAAGTTTCATCGCCAGCCAAATAAATCATCACCTGATTTTGCTTCGCAAAAGCCCGCAGTATTTCTTTATCTTCATACTTTATGGGGGCGAGATGACGTAAAACAACCAACGGGCCATTATCTGCTAACACTAATTCAACATGTCCCAGTCGTTTCACCACTTTCAGGCTGTTTAAACAAAGGGATAAGGGTTGCAATAATTTTTCCAGTTCAGGATGCATGACCGGACAATGCCCGATATCCACCAAATCATTGGTCTGGCTCTGACGAAATCCCATCACTAATTTACCCTGTCTGGCCTGATATTGCAGGCCAAGCCTTGCTCTGCGCCGATACCCATACTCAGGGCTGTGAATAATGGGCTGAGCACTGATACTGATTCCGGTCTCCCGCTGGATCAGGCGTTCCAGTACACTGGCTTTCGTTTTTGCCTGTAACTCAGGGGCGACATGCTGCTGCTGGCAACCTCCACACATTTTGAAATGCGGGCAGCGCGGAGCCACACGAGACGGGCTGTCTGATAAACGTTTTACCACTTTGGCTTTCGCAAACTGGCGTTTCTCTTCTGTCAGTTGAACTTGCGCCTGCTCGCCGGGCAATAACCCCGGAATAAAGATCGTTTTGCCTTGATGGCGGGCAATACCCTGCCCCTGAGCATCAAGATTGTCTGCGGTAACGGAAATAATGCTTCGGTTTACGGAGCGGTGATTTGGGGAGTAAAATTGCACCATGATTCTGACTGACTTTGAAAAATTGAGTTTTGATTTTCCCACAATGGATGCTTATGACCAAATATAGCCTGCGCACCCGTATGATGAGCCTGATTTTGGTTCCTGTCTTATTGGTCGGAACACTTGTGAGTATATCATTTATCTCATACCGCTATTATGAGTTGAAGAGCCTGATAGTCCGCAGTGGGATCAGCATTATTGAGCCGTTGTCCATTGCCAGCGAAGTAGGAATAAATCTGGATAACAGTAAGGGCGTAAAATCATTGATAAATCGCCTTCATCGCCGGAATTCTGAAATCGTTATGGCCATTGCGATTTTTGATGAACACCATCAGCTTTTCGAAATTTCCAATGATAAATATGATGTCAACCTGTTGCGACTCAGGCCGAATGATCCTATTCCGACAACACTGACTAAAGAAGAAGACAGCAACAGCATTATCCTGAAAATGCCGATTATCTCGGAAAGCAGTGCTTCTAACGGGTGGCCGGAAACACCACATAAACCCGTCCCCATCGGTTATATCGCCATTGATTTGGATTTGCGAGCCGCTCAACTCCAGCAATATAAGGAGATTGCAACTTCTATCATTTTGCTGATCCTCTGTCTCGGCGGAACGGCACTGTTTGCCCATATTCTGGTGCGTAAAGTTACAGAGCCTTTGGAATGTATGGTCAAAGCCGTTAACCGTATCCGGCAGGGGCAGTTGAATACCCGAGTAACGGGAGCCATGCCGGGCGAGTTATCCGCACTCCAGAATGGGATTAATACCGTCGCGGAATCGCTGTCAAAATATAAAGACGATATGCAGTTACATATCGATCAGGCGACTTCTGACCTACAAATTACAATGGAACAGTTGGAAATTCAAAATGTGGAACTGACTATCGCTAAAAAACGGGCACAGGAAGCAGTCAGGATAAAAACCGAATTTCTGGCGAATATGTCTCATGAACTGCGAACCCCGCTTAACGGTGTTATCGGTTTTACCCGACAGATGCTGAAAACACCGATAACCTATCAACAGGCAGAATATCTTCATGTCATTGAACGTTCTGCCAACAATCTGCTGAAAATCATCAATGACATTCTGGATTTTTCTCGTCTGGAATCCAATAAACTAATATTAGATCAAATACCTTTCTTACTGCGTGATACCGTCAATGAGGTGATCGAATTACTGACACCTTCTGCCAGTGCGAAAAATCTTCCCCTGCACCACTATATCGATGACCAGCTACCAAACCTGATGATTGGTGATCCTATCCGTTTGCAGCAAATACTCACTAACTTAATTGGCAATGCGATTAAATTCACAGATGAAGGCAATATCACACTGGAAATAAAGCTGCGCCAGCAAAGGCACCATATGGTGCAAATCGATTTTACCGTGACTGATACCGGGATTGGTATTAAATCAGAATACCGCCCTATTCTGTTTCAGGCATTCAATCAAGCCGATGCCAGCATTACACGTCATTACGGCGGCACAGGGTTAGGGTTAAGCATCACCAAGCGGCTGGTTAATGAAATGGACGGAGAAATCGATTTCATCAGTGAACCCACCAAAGGGACGGTCTTTTATTTTGATATCTGGCTGGAAAAAGAGGAGTTCCTGTTAGATTCAGTGCCTGCACATTTATCTCAGCCCCACTCGTCATTCCGCCTGCCTATGACGGTTATGGCAGTCGATGATAACCCGGCTAATCTGAAATTAATCGGCACACTTTTAAGCGAGCAAGTGGACAACACTATTCTGTGCAGCAGTGGTATGGAAGCCCTGAAAATGGCGAAAAAACATTCTCTGGATCTTATCCTGATGGATATTCAGATGGCAGATATGGATGGAATTCAGACTTCAGAGCAAATCCATCAATTACCGGACCATAAGCAAACCCCCATTGTTGCTGTCACCGCTTTTATCTGCGATGAAACCTGCAATCAGGGACATTCTCCTTTTATCGACTGTTTGTCTAAACCACTGGATGAAGCTCGCTTAAAAGACTTACTGCATCAGTACAGCCCAACGAAAAAGCCACAAGCCATAGACTGGAAACTGGCTTTACAGCAAACCGCCGGCAAAGAATCACTGGCGCTGGAAATGCTGGCAATGCTGGTACAATCCCTGCCGGAGATGAAAATGCGAATTGAACAGGCATTGAGCGCAGAAGGTGAGGCTCACCGTAAACAGTTTTTGCATCATGTTCATCAGCTGCACGGCAGTTGCTGCTATAACGGCGTACCTAAATTAAAGATGATTTGCGAACTGATTGAAAAGCAGTTAAGGCAGAATATTTCTCTGGCTGATTTAGAGCCTGAGCTACTCGAGTTTATTGACGAAATCGACCATGTTATTGCGGCAGCTCCTGACATACTGAGAGCCGCCAGAGCACTCACTTCGATACCATAAACTTGCGGTATTCTTCGTAAGCATAATGGTCTGTCATGCCACTGATATAATCCTGAATAAGACGTGCCCGATAGTAAAATTCAAGCACGTCTTTTTCAGTTTCGTCAGTGGCAATAATTCCCTCCACTGCTTCGTTATAAGCCAGCCGGTGTTTAGTTGAAAGCTTGTGCAACAAGCGGGTTTCAATAAAGTATTTTTTGTGGAAGTTATTCTGGTGTAGTTCCCAGAAATCTTGGCGGGATAATTCCAGTAACGGACTATAAACATCCAGCAAACCGGTAATAATCCGGTAGCCCTGTAATTCAAGTTCTTCCACTTCAGGGTGATTGAATACCCGTTTGCGCGTCACGCTCTTTAAGGTACTCAGTAAACGGTGTTCTTCGCCATTGGCTTCCAGTAAAGCATGATTGAAAGTACCGGCATAAATTTCTGGTAAATGTTCAATAAAACGCTGTGCCGTATAAGGGACTAATTTGCCGGTAATAAACACCCGCAGATACATGAAAAATTGTTCGTGAATATTACGGCGGGCTTCATTATTGGTCGTTTTTTTATAAGCCTGAATTACCGTCGATTCGAACAAATCGCCTTTGTGGTGACCACCATTCTCTTCCCATTCTTGTTTCAGATATTCCACCAGCTGATCAACATTAAAAATCCCTTTCTCAACCGCATCATCCAAATCAGCGATACAGTAAGAAATATCATCGGCGGCTTCCATAATATAGGTCAGTGGAAAACGGCAGAAATCCCCCAATTGCAGCTCTTTTTTCAATTCACGGATAAAACAATCTTCTGACCAGTAATAACCTTTTTTCTTCATCAGATAACTGAATTCTTCCGGAGATTCTTCGAGACGATAAGCCGGACAGGTATATTTGAGAATACAGCCGATTTGAGCATACGTCAGATTCAGTTTAAGCAGGCTGTGTGCCAGCCGGATAGCCTGCGCATTTCCTTCAAACTGGCATAGATCCATCCGCAACTGGCGTCGGAATAGATCTTTTTTCTCTTCTCCACTCAAACACAGTGCTGCAACCTGACAATTATCCTGCCGGTTGGTCTGTTCGGTCTCAGGTAATTCAGTCTCAGGTAAATAGTCAGGATCTAACCGGCGGGAAAACCAGTCCTTAATCGCCGCCTCGCCAAAATGACCAAACGGGGGGTTGCCGATATCATGCATCAGACAAGCCATCTCAATCAGGCTTTCAAAAGCACTCAGACGTTCACTCAGTCCATATTTTTCCAGCAAATTCTGTTTTGTCAGTTCGGCAATAATGGTTTTAGAGATATAACGACCAATTTGTTGCACTTCCAGTGAATGCGTTAACCGGCTGCGCACCGCCGCATTACGTTCCAGCGGAAACACCTGTGTTTTCTGCTGCAACCGCCGGATAGCCGCAGAGTTGATGATCCGCCCGCGATCACTTTCAAACTGCCGGTTTATCTGCTCTTCATTAGCATCATGGATAGAAGCGTTTCTGTACTTGCGCTGAAAATTCAGTTTTTGCTTGAAATCAATCTTAGGCATCAATCCCCCCATATCGAATGATACGATTATTTATAGCCTGAACCTCTGGCAGACGATTATTTAATGATACACTGCCGCATTAATCAGGCCTATACCCGTCGTCTTTCAAGCTGCCTCTTTGTTGGCTACGCTCACTCACCCCAGTCACATAGTTTTCTATGCTCCCGGGGATGTGTTCCCTCGCCGCCGCGATGCAACTCGAAATCCATAGGGTATATATGAATAGGCACAAACTAATAACAAAAGAGAGTATGACACATGAAAGTAGGTGTAATAGGTGCAATGGAACAGGAAGTGACTTTGTTACGCGACCAGATCGAAGGTCTGCAAACATTGTCGCGCGGTGGATGTGAGATTTATACCGGTAAGCTGAATGGTGTTGATATCGCCTTGCTGAAATCCGGGATCGGTAAAGTCTCTTCCGCACTTGGCACTACTCTGTTAATTGAACATTGTCAGCCGGATATCGTAATTAACACCGGTTCAGCCGGCGGTCTGGATCCGAAACTGAAAGTGGGTGATATTGTGGTATCTGAAGAAGTACGTTACCACGATGCTGATCTTACCGCTTTTGGTTATGAACCGGGCCAGATGGCGCAATGCCCTGCGGCATTTATTGCTGATGAAAAATTAATTACTTTAGCTGAAAAATGTATCCAGTCTCTGGAGCTGAACGCTGTTCGTGGTCTGGTTTGCAGTGGCGATGCCTTTATCAACGGCTCAGAACCACTGGCACGCATCCGGGCGACTTTCCCACATGTTGCAGCGGTTGAAATGGAAGCGGCAGCAATTGGTCATGTTTGTCATCAATATAAAGTGCCTTTCGTTGTTGTTCGCGCTATTTCTGACGTTGCAGATCAAGAATCTCATATCAGCTTTGATGAGTTTCTGGTTGTCGCGGCACAGGAATCCACACGAATGATCAACGCAATGCTGACTGAACTCAGCAAGCAGTAATCGCTTAGAGCCTATTTTATAGGCTCTAAAGTTTGGAACATCAATTAATGAAATTCTACTTGAAAACCACCGATTATCACTCGGTCTGGATGGTATTTTTATTTCTACTGTATAGCTTTTTAAGTGTTTTCAGTGCTCCACTTTACGCAACAGCTTCCCGTGTGATCAGCCTTGCCCCCTCCACCACTGAACTTGCTTATGCCGCAGGCATGGGCGATCAGCTTGTCGCTGTCAGTGCTTACTCCGATTATCCTGAAGCAGCAAAAAAACTGGAACAGGTCGCCGATTGGCAGGGTATCAATGTTGAGCGGATCATCGCCCTGAAACCTGATTTAATCTTGGCATGGCGAGGTGGTAATCCACAAAGGCCACTGGAGCAACTCGCTGCACTCGGTATTCCGATTTTTTACTCTGATGTGAAAAAAGTAGAGGATGTTGCCACTGATTTAGAGCGGCTGGCAGCCTATAGTTCACATCCGGATACAGCTAAAAAAGCCGCTGCGGATATCCGGCAAAAATTCAGTCAGTTAAAACAAAATTATGCCAAAGCAAACCCTACCCCAGTATTTATCCAATTTGGTATAAATCCAATTTTTACTTCATCCAGCCATACCATTCAGAGTGAAATTGTTTCTGCATGTGGAGGCAGAAATATCTTTGCCGATAGCCCCGTACCGTGGCCTCAGGTTAACCGTGAACAGGTTCTGGTACGTAAACCGGAAGTCATTGTGATGGGCGGAACGGAAGCTCAAAAACAGAGAGTAGCCGAATTCTGGCGGCCACAGTTGAATATCAGAATTATCACCATCAATGATGACTGGTTCAGCCGCGCCGGGCCAAGGATTATTCTCGCAACTGAGCAATTGTGTCAGCAATTGACACTGCATTAAAAATAAGAATTCAAACATTACTGCTTCATTATTTTTATATTTTAAAATCTCTGTTTTCTGGTTATAATCCACACATCGGTTTTATACTGGTAATTATTACTAATATAAAATTGATATCAAAAAAATAACTTATGTTATTAGAGGTATTAATTATGAAAAGAACACGAAAAATAGCTAAACCATCAGCTTGTGAATAAACTCATAAACCTTTTTATAAATAACAAACAGGAATAGGATTAACTCCTATTCCTGATTTATCTATGTAAAATAAAAGGGATTAAGAAAATGACAAAAGAAGAATTCACTGAAAAAGTCAAACTCCTTGATCTTACGTGGATTATTAAGAAAATCACTCAAAAAGACCCGAATATAGCCAAAGTATGGACAGAAGAGGGAGCAAATGATGCAATGGAACAATATAAGAATTTTATGTTTATTCTATATAAATATAAAGGCTCAGATATAAAAATCGTTCCCTCTATCGAAGTAGATGAAATATGGCATCATCATATTCTTGATACTCAACGTTATCAAAATGACTGTCAAAACATTTATGGTCACTTTATGCATCACTCTCCCTATTTCGGCTTGCGGGATGATAATTATCTCAAAGAATTAAATAAAGACTTTATGGTAACTCAAGAGCTTTATTTCAAAGAATTCGGGGATTATATGTACGAAGTTGACTTTTAAGCATTAAATAAATTTAATTAACATCCATCTATAATAATTAAATTTTATATAAGTAAAATTATTTAGATCAATAAGTGCAATGAAAAAATGACTCAACGCGAAAACTCTATAAGCTTGATAGCGCCTTAAGGGCAACGTAAACGTTGCCCTTAAGTTTTACATTGAAATGAGTGTTCAATGTTCCCAATCAGATACTAAAAGAAGAGCCACAACCACAAGTCGTTTTTGCGTTCGGATTAGTGACGATAAAGCGGGAGCCTTCCAGACCTTCGGTATAATCGACACAGCCGCCCACCAGATATTGCAGGCTCATCGGGTCAACGACCAGCTCAACACCCTGTTTCTGAATTGTCATATCACCTTCGTTCATTTGGTCATCGAAAGTGAAACCATACTGGAAACCGCTACAACCACCACCTGTAATATAAACCCGCAAACGCAGATTCGGGTTCTCTTCATCAGCAACCAATACTTTCACTTTGTTGGCTGCGGCATCAGTAAACTGCAAAGGCAATGCAGCATCATCGCTCATATTTTTACTCCAGTCCGGTTTTCCGGTAAAAATTCTCGGAAAGTTACTGTATACCCAATAGGGGGCATAAACCTTCAGATCAGTTAACAGCGATTATCTAATACCTGACTGATTCGTTCAAGTTTTGCCATACATACTTATTCCTTTGCTTCTAATTTGGCTTACCTACTTGGGTGATTTAGAATGGCAAATCTACATATCTCTCGTCTTTCAGGAGCATTGATTAATGAGCCAGTCCGAAACACTTTACTCTCAGGCAAAACATGTTATACCCGGTGGTGTAAACTCCCCGGTGCGCGCTTTCAATGGAGTTGGCGGTACACCTGTATTTATCCAACGTGCCAACGGTGCCTATCTTTACGATGTCGATGGTAATGCCTATATCGATTATGTCGGTTCATGGGGACCAATGGTTCTGGGGCACAATCACCCTGCTATCCGCAACGCTGTCATTGAAGCTGCTGAACGTGGTCTGAGTTTTGGTGCTCCGACGGCTGCCGAAGTAGAAATGGCAAAACTGGTAACAAAGCTGGTTCCTTCAATGGATATGGTTCGTATGGTGAACTCAGGCACGGAAGCAACGATGAGTGCCATCCGTCTGGCTCGTGGTTATACTCAGCGCGATAAAATCATCAAATTCGAAGGTTGCTACCATGGTCACGCAGATTGCCTGCTGGTAAAAGCCGGTTCCGGTGCTCTGACTATCGGACAACCAAATTCTCCGGGAGTTCCTGCCGATTTCGCCAAACACACTCTGACCTGCGTCTACAATGATTTGAATTCAGTGCGTGAAGCATTCGAAAAATTCCCCGAAGAGATCGCCTGTATTATCGTCGAACCTGTTGCCGGCAATATGAACTGCATCCCACCGCAACCTGAATTTTTGCCGGGGCTGCGTAAACTGTGTGATGAATTCGGCGCTCTGTTGATTATTGATGAAGTAATGACAGGTTTTCGTGTTGCTTTAGGTGGTGCACAGGAATATTACGGAGTTAAACCTGATCTCACTTCTCTTGGAAAAATCATCGGTGGTGGGATGCCTGTTGGTGCATTCGGTGGCCGTCAGGAAATTATGGAAAAACTGGCTCCAACCGGCCCTGTTTATCAGGCGGGAACCCTTTCCGGCAACCCGATTGCGATGGCGGCAGGTTTAGCCTGCCTGAAAGAAGTTGCTCAGACTGGTGTCCATCAATGCCTGAGTGAACTGACGGATAAACTGGCAACGGGATTAAAAAATGCGGCTGCCAAAGCTGATATTCCTCTGGTTATTAACCACGTTGGCGGTATGTTCGGTATTTTCTTTACCGATGCGAAAAGCGTTACCTGCTATCAGGATGTGATGAAATGTGATGTTGAACGATTCAAGAAGTTCTTCCATTTAATGTTGGATGAAGGCGTCTATCTGGCACCATCCGCATTCGAAGCTGGTTTTATGTCTATCGCTCATTCAGAGGAAGATATTCAGCGTACCGTTGATGCTGCTGCTCGTTGTTTCGCTAAGCTGAAATAAGTTTCTTATTATGGCACCACAATTCAGTGGTGCCGAATAAATAGCAACAGATTATGAAAAAACACTCAATATCTCTGTTTTAATTAGATGGAATTTGACCAAATTTGAGTAGATTTCCACTGGGATCATATAGATACATCTCTAATCCTCCCCAACTGGTTTCTTTTATATCTGATATTTCAACTTTACCGTTAAGCTCATCAAATACTTCCTGAATATTCTCTACGTATATATAACATGAAGTATTTTCCGCTATATATTTATCATCGCAAGACCAAAAATGTAATTCTGTATCTCCTCTCGATACTATTCCATATTGTTCACCGAATTGAGAGTCACAGGTAAAACCTAGTCTTGCGGTATAAAACTGGATCATTTCATCCATATTTAATGCGGCTAAAACGGGTACAGATTCCCAAGAGCTCATCTTACTGACTCCTTAAATAGGAATATTTTCCTCTGAAAAATACATTGCACTATACCAACACCCGTATCGCCTGAATTGCAGACATTACTGCCAGTACTCCCAGCAGAATAAGCATCAGCCCGCGAAAATGCTGAGCACTGATACGAGTTCTCAGACGAGTGCCAATAAAAAGAAAGAGGACAGATAATACTGTCAGTAACAGTGCAGGCCATAAATAATCCGAAGAGAATAGTTCAAAGGCTTCGTTACGTAATACGATCAATTGGCTGATTTTGCCGAGCAAAAAACAAAGATTAGCCGCCCGCGCGATTTCATGACGATCACTGCTCATTGCCAGCAGACACATTATCAATATAGGTGACATGGCATTTGTCGCCCCACCGATAATACCCGCCACCAAACCGAATAGTGACAAAATAACCGGATTTGTAGATAAACGGAGATTCGTGCTACGGATACTATTGATAATGTAAAATGCAATAACTCCACTTAATAGTAATTGCAAATAAGCCGGATTAACCAGAAATAAAAGTTTTGCTCCAATAAAACTGCCTACTAAGGAAAATAGTGCCAGCAAACTGTATTTATGTAATATCGGGCCAATTTTCCCACCGGAAATGACACTTAACACATTGATCAATAATGTTGGCCATAAGGCTAAAACCACCGCCGCTTTTAATGGCATAAATAGACTTAATGCCGTTGTACTGGCAATGGGGAAACCAATGCCACTGATGCCATGTAATAAAGCAGCGGTAATAAATAGTAGGGATAAGATAATAATATTCATAAATTGAAGTTTTTTATATTTTACTAAAAAGATCCTGTAATGGATCATAACCCATGATACTTTGATTATGAGCATTCAGGACTAAAAAACCATACAAAATAGAAATAATCACTTCTGAGAAAAATAAATTTAAAATATGCTTACTTCATACATATGTCAAAATTTTCGTGTATAAAATCACAACAACATTTCATCTGAAAACAGACAGGATCAAGGAAAATAATGTCAAAACGTACTATTTTGTTAACTGGAGCAAGTGGGCGTATAGGACGGACTTTTTTTCTGGCAATGCAGGATCGTTATATTTTCACTCTTGTAGATCAAAAACACCCTGACTATCACATTCCTGCCCCACATTGTTTCATACTGGCTGATTTATCTAATCCCTCTGCTGCGGAAGATTTAGTTTCTGATGTAGAAAACATTATCCACCTCGCCGGTATTCCCTACGCAAATGCAGAATTTGAAGATTTATTACCTGCCAATATCTTAACCATAAATTATCTACTTCAGGCCGCAGCCAAATCACAATGCCGACGTTTTATTTTTGCTAAATAACTTTTCATAATAGTGAGACACTCGATTTACTTTCTCTGAAAGAGTCTATTTGCAGATTTTTTCAAGAATTTTTTCACATTACTGAGCAGTT
>NZ_NJAJ01000180.1 GCF_002632825.1 Xenorhabdus stockiae | reverse complement strand
GCTCGTTGCGGGACTTAACCCAACATTTCACAACACGAGCTGACGACAGCCATGCAGCACCTGTCTCAGCGTTCCCGAAGGCACCCCTTCATCTCTGAAAGGTTCGCTGGATGTCAAGAGTAGGTAAGGTTCTTCGCGTTGCATCGAATTAAACCACATGCTCCACCGCTTGTGCGGGCCCCCGTCAATTCATTTGAGTTT
>NZ_NJAJ01000018.1 GCF_002632825.1 Xenorhabdus stockiae | reverse complement strand
TTTGGCTCCTCCAACTGGACTCGAACCAGTGACATACGGATTAACAGTCCGCCGTTCTACCGACTGAACTATGGAGGAATTGCTGTGTTCCTGAGAACGAGGCGCATATTAACGACGAACTCAGGAGGTGTCAATGCAAAAATTCGATTTTTCTAACACTTGCCTATCATGTGATCGCATTGCTATAAAATTATGCTATTTTGCTGAAATTACATGCTTTTGTTCAACTTGATAAGGTTGAAAGTAAGGTGATTGCTCTGAGCATGCGATCATAAAAACATCATAAAAGCATATTCCGTTCTTTTTTATAATGATTTGCTTGATTTCGTTTTTCACTTCATTGGGGACATTCGGATGACCGAGTATTGTATTGACGGCATCCTGAGATACCTTTTCATCGACAAACCACTCTCCGTTATAACAAACACGTAAGTCCAGCACATCAATATCGTCAAAACGGTAAACGGGTTTGATATCGAAAAGAAGAACAGCAGCCATAACAAAAAAAAGTGCGGTGAATAAAAGCAGTGACCAAACGCCGAAATAGGGGGCATACCACATCAGTACAGCGAGGAAAACATAAGTAATGATCATAGCTAAAAACAGGTATGGATGCTGATGAATAAAGATACTATTAAAATGTACTTTACCATCCCTATGTTCTGCGAGATTGATCCGCTCTAGGTCCTGAATCAATATCTGTTTGATGATGTTCATAATACCAGCCCAATTATTGTAGAAATCAGTTATCGAATTAAAAGTACCAACTTTTCCAAGGTTATCATGCCGGGTGTCTCCATCTGTATAGCAATTACTTCTTTTAATTTGTAAAACTGTTATTGTTCCTGATGATCACGAATATTTTTGTTTAAGATAAAAGTTGAATAAATCAAATAAAAGCATAAATACATCTATTTATTAGGTTATTCTGTTCTAATATTGAGCGTCT
Organism: Xenorhabdus stockiae; assembly: GCF_002632825.1. Lineage (GTDB taxonomy): Bacteria > Pseudomonadota > Gammaproteobacteria > Enterobacterales > Enterobacteriaceae > Xenorhabdus > Xenorhabdus stockiae. The sequence goes on along the minus strand of NZ_NJAJ01000018.1, from coordinate 94,751 downwards.
GAAATTTTTTTAGATCTATAATCCATAAAAAGGTTGCTATTCCGGTTCGGTCATGCGTTAATGCGTTTGGCCTGATTAACAGACCTACTTTATGTACGACATCTTGAGTTAATGTGTTATGTGTAAGTGCTATCTTGATTAGCCTTTGTAGACCGTTTCCTTCTTAGTGCCCCATAAGTAATAGCTGATAATGGCCAACACATGCCCAAGGTGGCGAGTTTTTTTTGATATATAGGAAAGACACATGTCTGACAAAATGAAAGGTCAAGTGAAGTGGTTCAACGAGTCCAAAGGTTTTGGTTTCATTACTCCAGCCGATGGTAGCAAAGACGTATTCGTTCACTTCTCTGCCATTCAAGGTAACGGTTTCAAAACTCTGGCTGAAGGCCAGAACGTAGAGTTCACCATTGAAAACGGTGCCAAAGGCCCAGCAGCAGCAAACGTAACTGCTATCTAATTTGCCTTTATACCTATTTGTTAAGCTCGCCATGCTAAAATGCCTTGGCGGGCTTTTTGTTTATTAGATTATTTTTAATGAAAAAAGTAATCATAATATATTAAACAATAGTTATTATTTTATTAAACAAGTCTACAAGAATACCATTCTTTTAATACCATTTAATAAGTGAAGCCTTTACTTATTAGTCTCCCCTGATTATAATTTCTACCTGGTTTTATTTTGGAGCTAATCATTGGACAGTCAAAGTTTAAAATTAAATAAAAGCTAATCGGTAATCTGTTAATTTTCAATGAATTTACTGCTTGCCGAATAATGGTGGGCGATGCTACTTCAGTTTCATGAGTTGTACTCACCCGAAAGATGATGTGGTACTGTAGATCGGCTATTCAGATCACGAAAACAGTATCAAAGAGATATATCGGGGTATCTATGGTACTGTTATATACTCATTCCTTATTCCCTCCGGGAACACATCAATAATCAGATTAAGTCTGATGCTTTTTCTATTGCTCACGAAAAGAGAAATAATTTATTTCTTCTGGCAACCTGCTACGCATTAGTTTAATTCAAAAAGATGACCAGCAGTTACATGCTTACGCTTGTAAGAGTAAGTGTTTTAATTGCAGATTTGAAATTATGAATTACTAAGCCAGCAAAGTAGCCATTTAGAATAATATTTATCCATTTTATATTATGGAGGATGTTATGCAATTAACATCTATTGCAATTCATTTGCTTTCGGCGATGTGTTTCGGTGCACTGATTGGGGCGGAACGTCAGTGGCGTCAGCGTATGGCGGGGTTAAGAACCAATGCGTTAGTCGCAACTGGGGCTGCGGTTTTTATTCTCAGTTCAATGTCAGCTACCTCTGATGATAGTCCCGGACGTGTTGCCGCACAAGTTGTATCCGGAATTGGTTTTCTTGGTGCTGGTGTAATCATGAAAGAGGGAATGAATATCCGCGGATTAAATACTGCGGCAACATTATGGTGTTCGGCGGGAATTGGCGTTTTGTGTGGGTTGGGTCAATACTGGTCTGCTACTATTGCAGTTACAATAATTCTATCTGCAAATATTTTACTCAGGGAAGCTGCTCAGAGAATCAATGCTCAGCCACAACAGCAGGCCTTAGATATAGATCAGAGTTATAAAATTCACATTATTTGTGATATTGGCGATGAGATCCTGATCAGAACTTTGATCCTACAGGCAATTAATGGATTAAATGTCCGGCTGCAGTCACTAAGCAGTGCTGATACAATTCAACCGAATCGGCTTGAAGTGTGTGCAGAAGTACTGGCAACTCCGGATAAGCAAAAAGAGATCGAATCGATTGTTTGTCGGGTGAGTTTAGAGAAAAGTGTCAGTTCCGTTAACTGGAAAATTGCCTCCGAATTACCTGCTTAGAATAATTTGGGACCATAAATAGAGTGTTACCTGTTAAACAATACAAGTTATTAATAAATAAAAATGTAAATAATATTGATTATCACTATTATTTATTAATAATAGTGGACTGTATTCTATTCAGGTAACACCAAAATCTTTTATACCGTTGCCTTTTTAGTTATCTCCTCATTGGTCCCGCTCACTTCTTCTACTGTTTATAAACATACAGTTATTTATACTTCCTAGAATTAATGAGAGATTTCAATCTCTCACCGGAAAACAGCTTTTGATTGAGTAAATTTTTTTCCGATGAATCTGTTGCTCTGTTGCCATTGTTACGCAATCTAAAATCCCATGAGGTATAGCTTTCTTCACAGCTACAGAAAAATTGATGAGTTACCCTGTCATTGCTCTCTTCGAAAATTATCAATTTTTGTTCAGGATCTTCGGTAAGATCATCAATTAATTTGCAAAAGTGTAGTAGGGGAGCAGTCATTAGTTTGCTGTAATGTGCCGGTAAAGGAACAACTTACTTCTTTCACTGAAGAAAATCACAACAATATCATGGCGCAGGTTGACTATTACAATGAACAAGGTTTCAGGGTGTTAATCTTAACAATCCCGGAGTTAAATTCTGATGAAGTGAAACATTCACTTTCTGTTGCTGATAAGAATGGCACAGTGTTTAGGTTAAGTAGGCGAATATAATTCTGCCGTTATAGCTAAAACTCACTATGAAGCGGATTTAGATACTGGAAATATTCTTAATCGCTTTAATATTGAGTGTGTGAGTGATGAAAACCTTTTAAAAAAAGTGGAATTAAATGTGGATCTTTATCAGTGAATATTTCGGAAAAATACGCATCAAAAAGCGACAATAAAATAATAATTATGCAGTTGATCTATCTGATGATGCAATACGTTATGTACTACATTTCGGGTTACTAGTGTTGGTATTTTTGTTGATAATGCCATAGATATCACAAAAGGATTCTTGGATCTCATTTTTCCTGAGAAGAATCCTAAGGTATTAGAAAAAGGAGTATTAAAAGATACGAAAACGTTTGGGAATATCATTATCTAATAAATATAGTTGCTTGATCTGATCCTGTGAATGTATTTTCAGGGAGGATAGTCAGTGCATTTATTCTATTTTTATCTATCTGGGCCATTGATTTTCTTGTACAAAACCTAATGTACGATATTTAACAACTGTTTTACGATAGGAAAAAATGAATAAAGTATTTATTTGAGAATGCCTCGCAAATGAGATAATAACTTGTCTGCCATTTTATGATCCTGAGTGGATCGATTCCTGCAATATCTGTCGTAATGAGATATATGCTTGCAGTTAATTGTGTAGAACGTCAGGTAGGATCTGCTGAAGCAATTTGCAAAACAGGGGGTTATGGACGCTTAAATTGTACATATGCTATTCAGCTCTAAACTCATTGGTATAAAGCACACCAGCACTACTACTTTACCTGTATTATTGATAGCATTAATAATTATTGAACTAAGCATTTGCATACAACACTCATTATTCAGTGCGTTAATAGGATAGAAATTGTTATCCTAAAAATATTTTTTAGTGAATTGAGAATTTCATAAGTAGTGTATTGTTGTTAGCATTCTAAAATGATCTTATCTTCACCATTTTGGTGAATGGTTATGAATAATCCTCATTAACTGGTATCTTGTTCTATCTTGATTAAGAAAATGGCTCATGTAATTTCTATACTATTTACTGCCAATATTAATGGTTTTTAGTAGATATTTAGAATAGGTATAGATGTTATTCCTGATTATGAAGTTGCTATCATAATAATGATAAATTTAACGGTGTAATAGAATTATATTTACATGCTATTTTTTTAATTTGAACCATCTCTTTATATGACTGGTTATTATTTATATTTTAAATTAAGAAGAATAACTTTCTTTTGTTTTTTATTTTCTTTTATTACTGGATTAGTATTTTATTTAAATTATTTATTATTCTTTTAATTTGATTTTATGATATAAGAAGTTATTGGTAAATTTGCATTTAGTTATTATTTTATTTCCCAATACTACCTATTTAAGGGAATTAATTTCAGTAAAAGGTTGTTTTTTTCTGAGGAATGACCATTAATCGCTTTGGTGTGATGGGTATCATAATCATTTATTATTCTTAACATTTGTGAAATTAGCCGAGATATATATTATAAATTTTACTTATGATTTAAGCTTATGGAATAGCCAATGTACGGAAATGGTGACTAATGTGGTTTTCGTTAAAATAATGTCAAAATTCGTCATGTTTAGGGTTTATTTTGATTAGTTAAATTAATCAATGTTGACTGGCTGGTGATGTGCTGATGGATTTGTTAAGTGGTAGGATTTGTTGAGGTATAGGAGTTTTATTGGTTACTGTTGTTCTGGGGGAGATGTGCAGATGTTTTTTGATTTCAACATCATACTGTATTTTATCTTATTTTTGCGACCTGAATGATATTTGTACTTAAAATGCTGTCAGTACAGGCTTTTTTCTGTTTAAAAAAAAAGCAATCGTAAACTAAAAATGATCAGACTGGTATCTTTTTAATAACTAGTATTCACATATAATTAATAAATTTGGCATAACTATGATCTAAATCAACTAATAGTGGAAGATGAGTGCCTACCTACATTATCACGAAACAAATTTTAATAAGATTTTGATAATTTGGCTAAAGGAAGGATTTTTTCTTGTTATTTTAAATTTATAAGTTTAATAGATCGTATAAAACAAAAAACAGTCTCTAATATTTTTATTTAAATAATTTAACTTATTAATTGTGGACTATTTTGTCTTTTCAGTTGCTTGAATAGTTAATGAGCTAGAATCATAATAAAAAATGTCAGTTTTGTGATGTATGTCACATAGTATTTAAAATGACATATATTCTCCGTTGTATAAGTTGATGATTCAGGAGTAAAGTTAATTAGTATTAAGAATATTCTTAATCAATTGTGGCAAGTTCATTATCCAGATGACGCAATAATACTTTTACAATCCATTACCGAAATATTTTAGAAATTGGGCGATCCCAAGAGTAATACAAAGGACAGTTACTGCTCTGGCTAAAGATGTATATTTCAGTTATGTCGGAGATTATTGAATCTCATGCTACTGGTAATTTTGTCGTGAGTGATTCTTTGATCACTTAATTGATTTTTTCATGTAATCGGACGGGATATATAGAAATGAGTACGGTTGAATTGCTCAAACATATTTATGACATAAATTTATCGTATTTGCTTTTAGCACAACGGCTAATTAACCATGAGAAAGCGTCTGCGATGTTCCGTTTAGGTATTAGTGAATCGATGGCTGATACGTTGGCCGAGCTGACATTGCCTCAGTTAGTAAAATTAGCTGAAACCAACCAACTGATTTGCCATTTTCGGTTTGAAGATCACGAAACCGTACAGCAGCTGACGAAGGAATCGCGGGTGGACGATCTACAACAAATTCATACAGGTATTTTGTTGTCCACTCATCTTTTTCAGCAGTTGTCCGCTCAGGATGACACTTCAATGAAGAAAAGAGCATAAAGATGGCTGAAAAAAGTATTGTCCAAGAAGCTAAAGATATTCAGCTGGCAATGGAGCTCATCACTTTAGGCGCACGCTTACAGATGCTTGAAAGTGAAACGCAGTTAAGCAGAGGAAGGTTGATCAGGCTGTATAAAGAGTTGCGGGGAAGCCCCCCGCCTAAAGGGATGCTTCCCTTTTCAACGGATTGGTTTATGACATGGGAACAGAATATTCATTCTTCCATGTTCTATAATGCTTACCGTTTCCTGTTGAAAAGTGGGCATTGTGCAGGTGTTGAGGCTGTAGTTAAGTCTTATAGGCTCTATCTTGAGCAATGTCCCCCGTCTGACGGAGATGCGCCCGTTTTAGCTCTGACCAGGGCTTGGACACTCATTCGTTTCGTCGATAGTGGGATGTTGCAGCCAACTGAGTGTCGCTGTTGTGGTGGGACTTTTATCACACATGCACACCAGCCGGTTAACAGCTTTGTTTGTAGTCTTTGCCAACCGCCTTCAAGGGCGGTAAAAAAACGTAAACTTTCCGCGCAACCTGCCGATACTAATTCACAACTGCTGGATGGATTTGCTCAGCAAGCTATGTGAATTTAAATGGGAAAGTGAAAACTTAGGTTACAGGTTTTGGTCATTCTGGCCTGTAATCTACAATCCTCCTCTTCATTTATTAATTCTCCCTGTTCAAATCCCATCTGCTCACCAACTTAGCTAAAGGATATCGCGTGTTAGTACTTTTAGGATATATCGTGGTTTTTGGTGCGGTGATTGGAGGCTATCTGCTCGTCGGTGGCCACATGGGCGCACTTTATCAGCCAGCGGAATTTTTGATTATTGCAGGTGCGGGTATTGGGGCTTTTATCGTCGGTAACAATGGTAAGGCGATAAAGGCGACATTGCGTGTTTTACCAAAAATATTGCGTAGATCAAAATACAATAAAGCTATGTACATGGATCTGATGGCTTTGCAGTTCCGTCTTTTATCCAAATCCCGCCAGCATGGGCTTTTGTCTCTTGAGCGTGATATTGAGAATCCGCAACAAAGTGACATCTTCACACAGTATCCCCGTTTATTACAAGATCCTTACCTGATGAACTTCATCACGGATTATATGCGCTTGATCGTCAGCGGCAATATGAATCCACATGAGATCGAAGCCCTGATGGATGAAGAGATCGAGACTTATGAGCAGGAAAGTGAAGTCCCTGCGACCAGCCTGGCAATGGTGGGGGATTCATTACCAGCATTCGGTATCGTTGCAGCTGTGATGGGGGTTGTTAATGCACTGGGTTCGGCAGATAGACCAGCAGGTGAACTTGGCGTATTGATTGCTCATGCAATGGTAGGGACATTCCTCGGGATCTTACTGGCCTACGGTTTTGTGTCTCCACTGGCAACGTTGTTACGTCAGCGCAGCAGCGAGCAGATAAAAATGATGCAGTGTATCAAAGTGACTCTGCTTTCCAGCCTGAATGGTTATGCTCCACAGATCGCGGTTGAGTTTGGTCGTAAAACATTATTCCTCACAGATCGTCCTTCATTTACAGAACTTGAAGAGCATGTTCGCAGGGTTAAAGCCCCCGTACAACAAGAAGCTGAAGAATAATTATGAGAGCGAATAATGTTACTGTCGTCAGAGTAAAAAAGCGCAAAAGACATGGCCAGCATCATCATGGTGGGTCATGGAAAATTGCCTATGCCGATTTTATGACTGCAATGATGGCATTTTTTCTGGTCATGTGGCTGATATCGATTGCCAGCCCGCAGGAATTAACCAGCATTGCCGAATATTTTCGTACTCCCTTGCAGGTTGCAATAAACAAGGGTCAGCAAAGTAGTGATACAACAAATCCGATCCCGGGGGGAGGGGATGATGTTTTCCAGCAGGATGGAGAAGTCTTCCGCCAAACCAAACAGGTTGAAGTCAGTGAAGATCGCCGTCGTTTGGATCGGTTACGTCAGCAACTCGATCAGTTGATCATCACCGATCCTCGTCTTAAAGCACTACGTCCTCATTTATTGATTGACATGATGGATGAAGGTTTACGTATTCAGATCATCGACCGGGAAAATCGTCCGATGTTCATGATTGGTAGTGCGAAAGTCGAAAACCACATGAGTGACATTTTGCAGGCGATTGCGCCGATCTTAAATAGTATTCCAAATAAGGTCAGCCTGTCGGGTCATACTGATAATCTGCAATATATCAGTGGACAACGTGGTTACAGTAACTGGGAACTGTCTTCAGACAGGGCGAATGCGTCAAGACGGGAGCTGCTAATTGGTGGTCTGGATGAATCCAAAATTATGCGAGTTGTTGGAATGGCATCTACCGTCAGTATGCAGAAGGGAATTCCTGCTGATGCTCCTGTCAATCGCCGTATCAGTATTATTGTTCTGAATAAAGAAGCAGAACAACGGATTGAGCAGGAAAACAGTGGCGGCAACGCCATGACCGCTAACAGTAGTATGGATATACAAGAAGTCATCAGAATGGATTCGAATGAGGGAACGCCTTCTCAGCAACCCACCGGACAATCCAATGAAATCACTGTGCCGGAACAGACAAATATTGAATCGGCAAGTGATCCTAATAAGGTGACAGAGTAAGTAACGATGGATATTACCGCGTTTTATCAGACTTTTTTTGATGAGGCAGATGAACTATTGGCGGATATGGAGCAGCATTTATTGCTGCTCGATGCCGATGAGCCTGACCATGAACAGCTGAATGCCATTTTTCGCAGCGCCCACTCGATTAAAGGGGGCGCTGCGACTTTTGGTTTTTCCAAACTGCAACAAACCACGCATGTTTTAGAGAATCTGCTGGATAGTGCCAGACGTGACGAAATACGCCTGACAACTGACATTATCAACCTGTTTTTAGAAGCGAAAGATATTATGCAGCAACAACTGGATGCCTATAAAAGTTCTCAGGAGCCAGATGAAGATACATTTAATTATATCTGCGAAACATTGCGCCAACTTGCATTAGAGTTACAGGAAGAGCAGCAGAATATCGCTGATTCTACTGAACCATCTGAATTTGAACCTGTAACGGAAGAGATTATTCAGCATGTAGCAGAAATTCAGGAAAAGCAGGAAGAACACGTAGCACCTGTAGAACAGCCTGAAGAAAAAAATCTTCTGATGACAACTCCCGCTTCAGCCACAGAACAGGGACGGATCCGTGTTCACCTATCCGGGCTGAAAGAGCGCGAAGTTGCTTTGATGAAAGATGAGTTGGGGCATCTTGGTGAAATTTATGATGTCGAACAAACAACAGACAGCCTTGAAGCTTCTTTAATCACCTCTGCAACAGAAGATGATATCACCGCGGTATTGTGTTTTGTGGTTGAGCCAGAACAGATAACCTTCTTGCCTGTAGTAGAGTCTCAACAGGTTGAAGTAAAAACAGAAGAAAATACGACTCAGCCTACGGTACAGGAAGCTTCGGTAACGGCTAATACAATAGACTCCACTCCTGATGTGGAAAAGGAGTTGGCTCAATTACCAGCGTCATCATCGGCTGATACCAAGAAAAAAACTGATGTTACTGAAGCGGGTCGTCCGGCACCTCGTCCGATGGCGGGTTCTCCGCGTCAGCGTGTAGAATCTTCCAGTATTCGTGTCGCCGTTGAGAAAGTCGATCAGCTTATTAATCTGGTGGGTGAATTAGTTATTACTCAATCTATGCTGGCACAGCACTGTGATGCTCTGGAACCGACAATACACAGCGAATTGCTGAGTTGTATGGCGCAATTGCAGCGAAATTCCCGTGATTTGCAGGAATCTGTTATGTCGATCCGAATGATGCCGATGGAATATGTGTTCAGTCGTTATCCACGTCTGGTGCGGGATCTGGCGGGTAAGCTGAACAAAAAAGTGGAACTGACATTAATTGGTAGTTCCACTGAGCTGGATAAGAGTCTGATCGAACGAATTATCGACCCACTGACGCATCTAGTCCGTAATAGCCTTGATCATGGTATCGAAACGCCGGAAAAACGCCTCGCCGCGGGTAAATCGGAAACAGGTAATCTGACACTGGCTGCTGAGCATCAGGGTGGCAATATCTGCATTGAAGTTATTGACGATGGTGCGGGACTGAATCGTGAGAAGATCTTAGCCAAAGCTCAGTCTCAGGGACTGGCGGTCAATGAAAACATGAGTAATGAAGAAGTTGCCATGCTGATCTTCGCCCCCGGATTTTCTACTGCAGAAATTGTCACAGATGTTTCTGGTCGTGGTGTGGGAATGGATGTGGTTAAACGTAACATTCAGGACATGGGCGGACAGATCCAGATCAACTTTCAGGAAGGGAAGGGGACAGTTATCCGTATTTTGCTGCCACTGACCTTGGCGATATTGGATGGTATGTCTGTCAAAGTGAATGATGAAGTCTTCATTTTACCCCTGAGTGCTGTGGTCAGTTCCTTACAGCCGCAGGAGGAAGATATTTATCCGCTGGCGGGAGATGAAAAACTATTGCAGGTGCGTGGTGAATATCTGCCTTTACTGGAACTGTATCGGATATTTGACATTCCGGGCGCAGAAACGGCACCGACGAAAGGCATTGCTGTGATTGTACAGAGTGCGGGACGCCGTTATGCATTACTGGTCGATAAACTGGTTGGGCAGCATCAGGTTGTTGTTAAAAATATCGAAAGTAACTATCGCAAAGTACCGGGTATTTCCGCTGCCACGATTATGGGCGATGGCAGTGTTGCTCTGATCATTGATATTCCTGCTTTGCAGAAACTTAACCATGAGCAGTTGGCCGTGCGTAAGGCGGAATTTGCAAACAAAAAATAACCCTTTTTTGTCATACCCGATGGATATATATCCAAAGATTTAAGTCACACACAATAGATAGAAGGTAACACAATGCCAGCCATAGACGAATTCAGTAAGTTATCAGGAGAAACAGCCGGAAAGGAATATCTGGTTTTCACTCTGGGTGATGAAGAGTATGGAATTGAAATACTGAAAGTGCAGGAAATCCGTGGTTATGATCAGGTCACCCGCATTGCCAATACGCCTGCTTTTATCAAAGGGATCACCAATCTGCGTGGTGTAATTGTACCTATTATTGACTTGCGGATTAAATTTTCTCAGGAAGATGTGACTTACAATGATAACACCGTGGTCATCATCCTGAATCTGCTTAACCGGGTTGTAGGGATTGTTGTTGATGGTGTATCGGATGTGCTTTCTCTGAAAGATGATCAAATTTGTCCTGCTCCGGAATTTGCCGTCACACTGTCAACAGAGTATCTGACCGGACTTGGCTCCATTGAAGATCGTATGCTGATTTTGGTCGATATCGAAAAACTGCTTAACAGCGAAGAAATGGCTCTGGTGGATTCTGTCGCCAAAGAGTGATAATTCAGGGCTGCCACTCTCTTATCACATAAAGAGAGTCACGCCAAATAACAGCGTGAAAAGGCAGCCCGTTTTTGTTGTAGATCAAAAAAAATGCAGTAAAAACTCAATTTTTTGTATTACGCGTAAAGTTCCCTTTAAGGATGCCGATAACACTGGCATAGCAATTTATTACACAAGGGAAGTCATGTTTAACCGAATGAAAATAGTGACGGGGCTAATCTCAGTCATAATCTTATTTGGTGCTCTGCAATTTATGTCTAGCGGCCTGTTTTTTAATTCCATAAAAAATGATACCAAGGCCTTTGATACGCTGGATGAACTGCGGCAGCGGCAAAAATTACTTGATGAAAGCTGGATCAACCTGTTGCAGGCCCGTAATAACCTGAACCGTGTTGGCATCGTCTACATCATGCAAATAAACGGTGATCAGAGCGAATACAAAATTGATGATATTTTAGCAGAGGCTAAGGTTAATTTAGAGCGTGCAGAACGCCGTTTTCAGCAATTTGAACAAATGCCGAACTTGTCTATACGCGATCCAGAGCGTATGCAGCGTTTGAAACAAACTCATAGTGTCTATATCAATGCGCTTAAAGAGCTAGATGTATTGCTGGCAAAAAAAGAGTTTAAAGCATTTTTTGCCCAACCAACTACCATGTATCAAAACGCATTTGATACTGAATATATCTTCTATCTGGGTCAGAATGAAAAGCTGTATGAGCGGGTATCAGATGACGCTGATATAGCCTACCGTAACGTCATTATTAGCCTGATTTTTGTCTTTGTGTTGTTAATCGGTGTAATGACCGTGAGTTGGATTGGTTTACGCAAAGCATTAATCGATCCACTGAATAACCTGTTGGATTCTATTAAAGCCTTCTCAAGAGGTGACTTGACCAGAACGATTGATGTCTCCGGTAATAATGAAATGGGGGTGTTGTCTGTTGGTCTTAAGCACATGCAGGAAGAGCTAATCAATACCGTCAGAAGTGTTCATCACAGCACCGAAACCATCTATACCGGCACCAGCGAAATTGCTGCGGGTAACAATGATCTCTCTGCCCGTACTGAGCAGCAGGTGGCTTCATTGGAAGAAACTGCGGCCAGCATGGAAGAACTCACCGCAACAGTAAAACAGAATGCTGATAACGCCCGTCAGGCTAGTAATCTTGCTGATAATGCTTCCGAAATTGCCCGTAAGGGTGGCAAAGTGGTGGCGAACGTTGTTCAAACCATGCACGAAATTGCTGATAGTTCGCGCAAAATTTCAGATATCACTGGTGTGATTGATGCCATCGCCTTCCAGACCAATATTCTTGCTCTTAACGCAGCGGTAGAGGCCGCCCGTGCAGGTGAACACGGACGTGGTTTTGCCGTAGTTGCCGGAGAAGTCCGCAATCTGGCACAGCGTAGTGCCGAAGCTGCAAAAGAGATCAAATCACTGATTGAAGACTCTGTCAGCCGTACTGATACAGGGTCTGAGCTGGTGGAAAGTGCGGGTGAGACAATGAACAACATTGTCAACTCAGTGACCCGTGTAACTGACATCATGGGTGAAATTGCCTCAGCATCTGATGAGCAGAGCAGGGGAATCACTCAGGTTGGTGTTGCTATCTCTGAAATGGATAGAGTGACACAGCAGAACGCATCATTGGTCGAACAGTCTGCGGCAGCCGCAGCAGCTCTGGAAGAGCAGGCCATGATCCTGACCAAAGCAGTGGCAATATTTCAGTTACCGGAGCAGGCAGACAGGAAGCTGCCTGAAAAAAGAAAACATGAAGTTTTATCGACGAGAAAATCGCCGACCCCTCCAGCTAATAAAACGAATCCTCCCGTGCTGAAGAAAAGCAGTGACGTGGAAGACCCATCTAATTGGGAAACATTCTAAAAAATAATAGCGATAACTACGGCTGCATTATGCAGCCGTTCAACGAGGTGATTACATGTTAGGCAGGCTTCGCATATCAACCAGTTTGTATCTATTACTGATGATGTTTTGTATTATGCAAATGATTTCCAGTGGTCTATCGCTGGGAATCATTTATACAGATCAGTCATATATCGAAAGAATTGATTTGGGAACTCAGCGCAGGGATAGCCTGGGCGTGAGTTGGACTGCATTATTGCAAACGCGTAACACTCTGAACAAAATCGCCATTGCTCAAAAAGTAGGGCAACCCAAAGAACAAATCGATGCAATGGAAGCATTGCTCAAACATTCATTAAGTGAAGCAGAAAGAAGCTTTAACCAATTCACTTCTTTACCTCAGGTAGGAAAGAATGAAAAAAGGGATGGTCTATTAACTGACCTTGATCGCGCTTATCGGGACTATTTCAGTGCTCTGAAAGAGATGAAAGAATTTCTTTATGGCGGAGATTTTCAGGCTTTTCTTGACCAGCCGACAGAAGAATATCAGCTCAAAATGGAGCTTGCATATAAACATTATATGCAGTATCTCAACAAGAATATTGAAGATACGGTAGAGAATGCAGAGTTCTACTATAAAGTTGCTGTTGCCATGTTCTTTGGTTCCATTCTGATGGTGTTTATTGTTGCTATCGCAGCTCACTGGTGGCTGAAACGTAACCTGCTCAGGCCTTTTGACAATATGAGAGCCTGTTTTCAGGATGTGGCAGAAGGGCGGCTGGATAAAGAAGTTGCTGTTACCACTGACGATGAAATCGGCGATATATTCAGAAAACTACGCGATATGCAGAGATCGCTGATTAAATCCATATCATCGGTTCGAGATAATACTAATCAGATGTATATCGGCATTCAGGAAATTACGCAGGGTAACACTGATTTATCCTCACGTACTGAAGAACAGGCCGCTTCTCTGGAAGAAACAGCAGCCAGTATGGAACAGCTGACCGTCACCGTTAAACAGAACGCAGAACATGCCCGTCAGGCCAGCGCTCTTGCTGTTGCCGCTTCTCAGATCGCAACCAAAGGCGGAGAACAGACCAGCAGTGTTGTTGCGACAATGGATGAAATTGCTAATAGTTCGAAGAAAATCAGTGCAATTATCAGCGTGATTGACGGTATTGCGTTCCAGACCAATATTCTGGCACTGAACGCAGCGGTTGAAGCAGCACGTGCCGGCGAGCAGGGCAGAGGGTTCTCTGTGGTTGCCGGAGAAGTGCGTGATCTGGCGCAACGCAGTGCTGAAGCGGCAAAAGAGATCAAAATTCTGATTGATGAATCTGTTCACCGTGTTAATCAAGGTTCAGAGCTGGTGAATCATGCCGGACAAACTATGGATGAGCTGGTCAGGTCGGTCAATCAGGTTACTGACCTGATGACTGAAATTGCGGCGGCTTCCGATGAACAAAGTCGTGGTATTCATCAGGTAGCTCAGGCTGTGAGCCAGATGGATCAGGTCACTCAGCAAAATGCCGCATTAGTGGAACAATCCGCTGCTGCCGCATCTGCACTTGAAGATAAAGCAGATACATTGGTGAGAACCGTTGCTCAATTTGAACTGCCAAAAATGTCAGAATATGAGCACAACCATCAGGGATATACTGCATCAAAAATGACCGATGAGTATGCTGTAAATTAAGTACGCTGAGGTCAGATGAAATCCAACTTAACGGCTTCAAATACTGAAGCCACTGTACCGCTGAACTTTATGTTTCAGCGGCATACATTGTCGGATGCGCATTTTGAGCGTATCTGCCAATTTATTTACCAGCGGGCTGGTATTGTACTGGCAAAAAATAAACGAGAAATGGTTTACAACCGTCTGGTCAGGCGATTGCGTGTTCTGGGGTTTAATGATTTTGGTCAATATTTGTCGATTCTGGAACAGAACAGTCATAGTAAGGAATGGGAATTATTCGTTAATGCCCTGACAACTAATCTCACTGCATTTTTCAGGGAAGCCCACCATTTTCCGATTCTTGCGGCACATGCCGGTAAAAAAAATGGGGGGACTTACCGTGTCTGGAGTGCAGCCGCTTCAACCGGAGAAGAGCCGTACTCCATCGCCATGACGTTATGTGATGCGTTAGGGCATCGTTCAAACCGGATAAAAATCATTGCCAGTGATATTGATACTCAGGTACTGGAAAAAGCCCGTCAGGGCATTTATCGATTAGATGAACTACAGCATCTGAGTGACAGTCAAAAGAAAAAATACTTTTTCAAAGGTGTTGGTTTTTATGAAGGATATGCCAGAGTTCGCCCGGTGCTTACTGAAATGGTCAGCTTTCAGCATCTGAATTTACTGGATTCTGAGTGGGCACTTGAAGGTAAATTTGATGCGATTTTTTGTCGTAATGTCATGATTTATTTTGATAAAAAAACGCAGGAAAGAATTTTACGACATTTTGTCAATTTCTTAAAACCAGATGGTCTGCTCTTTGCCGGGCATTCCGAGAACGTTACTCAAATTAGCCGAGAGTTCTACTTGCAGGGACAGACCGTTTACGGTGTAGGTCAGGCAAGGAGGGGTCATGAATAAAATAACAGTTCTTTGTGTGGATGATTCGGCGCTGATGCGCCAAATCATGCGGGAAATTATCAATAGCCATCCTGACATGGAAGTTGTGGATTGTGCGCCTGATCCCTTTGTTGCCCGCGATTTAATCAAAAAGCATAACCCGCAGGTACTGACACTGGATGTCGAAATGCCACGGATGGACGGAATTGATTTTCTTGAAAAACTCATGCGGTTGCGCCCTATGCCCGTAGTGATGGTTTCCTCCCTGACGGGAAAAGGTTCGGAAATCACATTAAAAGCACTGGAATTAGGCGCGGTGGATTTTGTGACCAAGCCGCAGTTGGGGATCCGTGAAGGAATGCTGGCCTATAGCGAGCTGATTGCTGAGAAAATCAGAGCGGCGGCGCAGGCAAAAGTCAGCACGATGAAACCCATAGAGAAAGTTGACGCACCACTTAGTTTTAAGCCACTGTTATCCAGTGAAAAATTGATCGCGGTCGGGGCCTCTACCGGAGGGACTGAAGCAATTAAAAACCTGTTACAACCTTTGCCTATTACCAGCCCGGCACTCCTTATCACGCAGCATATGCCATCAGGTTTTACCCGCTCATTTGCCGAGCGGCTTAATAAACTGAGTCAGATTACTGTTAAAGAAGCGGAAGATGGTGAACGGGTTCTGCCGGGACATGCCTATATAGCGCCGGGAGATCGTCACATGGAACTGTGCCGTAGCGGTGCAAATTACCAAATCATGACCAGTAGTGCTCCACCGGTGAATCGTCATCGCCCTTCAGTCGATGTTTTGTTCCGATCCGTGGCCAAATATGCCGGGCGTAATGCGGTGGGGGTTATCCTGACTGGCATGGGAAGTGATGGTGCAGCGGGCTTACTGGAAATGAAAAAAGCGGGAGCTTATACACTGGCACAAAGTGAAGCGAGCTGCGTGGTCTTTGGTATGCCGAGGGCAGCGATCCAGCTGGGGGCTGTCGATGATGTGATGGATCTGCAAAAACTCAGCAGAACGATGCTGGCTAAAATCAGCACCGTGCAATCAGTTCGTATTTAATCGGGGCTGATTGAATTGAGTCATATTTAGGCCCGATGGATTTCAGATTACAGGATAGTAGTCTGAAAGATAAAGGGAATATTGAGTGTTAACTTTTACAGCACGATGCTGTCGGATGAACAAAATTTCAAGGAGTTTTTATGGCAAGTAAGGATTTAAGATTTCTGGTAGTTGATGACTTTTCAACCATGCGTCGGATTGTGCGTAATTTGCTGAAAGAACTGGGATTTAACAATGTTGATGAAGCACAGGACGGAGCAGAAGCCCTGACAAAACTTCGGACGGCTGAATTTGATTTTGTGATTTCTGACTGGAACATGCCTAACATTGATGGCCTAGAGTTACTGAAAACAATTCGTAGTGACAGTGAACTGGCTGCTTTACCGGTTCTGATGGTAACGGCGGAAGCAAAGAAAGAAAACATCATTGCAGCCGCACAGGCCGGAGCCAGTGGCTATGTTGTGAAACCATTTACTGCGGCAATTTTGGAAGAAAAGCTCAACAAAATTTTTGAAAAGTTGGGGCTCTAAGGAGACAAAATGAGTGAAAATCCAGTCATGCCTAGAAGAGATGAGGCGATTACAACCAGTGAAATAATCAGTCGTATCGGGCAGTTAACAAGAATGCTGCGAGATAGTCTGCGTGAACTGGGATTGGATCAAACCATTGCTCAGGCGGCTGAGGCGATCCCTGATGCGAGGGAACGATTGAATTACGTTGTCCAAATGACGGCACAGGCAGCAGAAAGAGTGTTGAATTGTGTTGAAGTGGCTCAGCCCCGCCAGAATGAATTAGAGGCTTCTGCAAAATCCCTGACTCAGCGCTGGGATGAGTGGTTTGCAAACCCGACTGATTTAGAACTGGCCGGGGCACGTTCTTTGGTCACGGACACGAGAAATTATCTCAATCTCGTACCGGAACATGCCGCATTTACCAATGCCCAACTACTTGAGATCATGATGGCACAAGACTTTCAGGATCTCACCGGGCAGGTAATCAAACGGATGATGGAAGTCATTCAGGAACTGGAAAAACAACTGGTTATGGTATTAATGGAAAATATACCTTCTGATCAGATGGCCAAAACGAAAAAAGAGAATGACAGTCTTCTTAATGGCCCGCAGGTCAACCAGGATGGGGTTGGCGTTATCGCCAACCAAGAACAGGTTGATGATTTATTGGATAGTTTAGGTTTTTGATAACGAGTAATACTACTTTAAAGAACACCCTATTAATGATTTGGCAGGCGGCTTGCCTGCCAAAACTCAATTTACTCATGGCGTTGTTGCTTAGATTTATTATTAAATCAATCAATTATAAAAATCATGTACCTTGTATCCATGATTTCATATTTTTTCCTAATGGCATTTTATACCAAGTCACTATATGTCAGATTCTGGGCGGGCTACCACAAAATAAGCAATTTTGGCTTCATCGTTCAAATTCAGCTATCTGCTGTGTGCTTCGTTATAGGCTATAGTGCATTCTCTTTTGGCGAGAAAGATGCCTGCTATACCACGGATCGCCTTTCTTAGCGCTCAGACTTCTTTAGTTAAATCATTGTGTTTGATAAATGGGTACCAGTGACTGTGCTATAGGGTAAAATACACGAGGTTTTTCTTTACAACTTTCCGAAGATACCACATTTCTTTTAGATTGAGATGGAGGAGAACCACCACATGAATTTTCCATACTAATAGCTGCTAATTCTAATTCTGTTGGAGTAATATCGCGATACACTATTCTCCGATTTAGCCGGGTAGCTAAAGTGCGAAAATATGACAGATTTGATGTCATTATAGGTATTCCGGCATCTGGTACTCCTCGAGGAAGCTGTGCTGTAAGTGCTGCGCTCATAACATCTCCCCTATCAGTATTTAATGGCCCTCCGTGAGTTTCAATACGTCTATGTTGTAAAATTGGATGAGTTAGGCCTAAAGTATGACCAAATTCATGAACCATAGTGAAATAAACTATCACATTCGCAATGTCCTGCTCTGAATATTTGCTAGATATCAGTGCTCGTAATGCGGTGAAGACTTCCTCAGAGAAATAAAATGTATTTGCTATAACTATTCCTGGATTCGTAAAATTCTTCACCGAATAATGACTTAGCATTTCATCGGGTAAAACGAGTGTTGTGTAAGCCAAATACCGGTTGGTAAGGGGGTGTGATGGATCCGTTACTGATGGAGGTGGAACTAAATATTCCTCTTGTGCGTCATTAGCTCTAGAAATCCAACAGTCCACTTCACTCGGTGAACTCTGAGTAATTTCAGTAAGTTGAATCGGGATTTGGGCTGATCTCAAACGTCGATTCCATAGGTTTGCTGCATAGCGTATTAATGGTGCGGTATTAACAGTAAGAGCTCTTGCGCCAATATTAACTGTCACTTGCCCTATATGTTCATCTATTCTATATCTCAAATTATTATTAAAAAACCGAACAGGACTATAAACTTGATCATTAATAGCATATGAATAAACGTGCCTGTTTGGATTATTGCGAGCATTCGGGTCAAAATTACTATCTGCTAAAACACTATCTGCTAAAACACTATCTGCTAAAACACTATATGCTGTTAATAATAAAACGAATAAAAAATATTTCATTTGAGACTCCATTTTTTCTAGGTGAGTAACACAGCTATAGAATGAAATATTGTGTGCATTTTTCTGTGATGTGAAAGATGCTTGTTATAGCAACTTACCGTTCAGTATTCTTAGACAAATTTTAGTTAAATAATTGTGTTTGATAAATGGGTACCAGTGACTGTGCTATAGGGTAAAATACACGAGGTTTTTCTTTACAACTTTCCGAAAGTGCAACATTTATTTTCGATTGAGATGAATGTAAACCACCACATGCATTTTCGGTAGCTATAGCGTTTAGTTCTAATTCTGATGGTCCGATATCATCATAGTTTAATCTTCTACCTAATTGGTCATGTAAGCGTCCAAAATATCCATCGTCAGCCCCCATTAATGGTGTTCTGGCGTCTGGTGCTCCTCGGGGAACGAGAGCTGTAATTGACTCTCCATAAAAATGTCCAGCTTCTAGATCTATAGGGTCCTGATGAGACCATTCAAAATCCCTCATATTTTCATTTGGATGGTGTAAACCTAAAGCATGGCCAATTTCATGAGACATAACATAATAAACTAGCATGTTTGCAATTTGTTGGTCTCCAATGCCTGAAGGCAATGCATCCCTGAATATATTGAATTCTTCATCTGAGAAATACATCTGATCTGATACAACAATGCCTGAAATATTAAAAAGTGGGTATACGTAACGATTCATAATTTGATCTGGTAAGATTAAAGTTGTCAGAGCATGTATATTATGTTGTCGTAAAAAACCTTGCTGGTTATATGCTGGGTCTGTCTCTGCTCTGGAGAACCAAAAATTAACTTCAGCCGGTGGGCCTTGAGGGACTTCAGTAAGGGTAATGGGGATACCCCTTTGGGCTAAGCGCCGTCGCCACATATCGAATGCATGACGTATTTCTGTTGCAGTATCAACAAGATAATGTCTTCCTCCATTAAAAACTGCAACCTGTCCTATATTACTTTCTATTAAATATCTTAGATGGTTATTGTAATATCGGGCTGGACTATAGACTTGATCATCAATGGCATAAGAGCAAGCATGCCTGTTCGGGTTTGTACGGGCAGCGGGATCATAATCCTGAGTAGCAAAAACATTAGATGCTGAGAATAATAGTATTAATAAAATATACTTCATCTTAGACTCTCTTAATTTTTTAATTTAAATAGTATTTATATTTTAATAAGTAGATTTAATTGAAGATGAAATGGTATAAACGTGATCTTTCAAAAATAGCACGTATCTATTATTTTACTTAAAACAAAGTGTTATGTATTAAATTACATTAATATAGTAAATGTAACATTGTTATAAGCGAAGTGAATGAGTTGATAATTATTTAAATAAACGACTGAAAGCATACGTATTGTATTATTGATTTAAAATAGTAATCTATTAATTCGCCATAAGTAAACCAGCGACTTGAAGAAAGCTAATATCTATATCTATTATAGTACAGGGTTATTATTTTTGTTATTTTTTTAGAGAAATTTCAATGTTTCTTCGCTATAACTATCATTATGATACATTATCATTATTCCAGTTATTTGATTTTTAATTCAAATTAGAGAATGTGTATGCTTAATATTACAGTGAGCCTGATCATTATCGCCATAAAGGGAAGTTACTGTACAGGTGCTTATGTGGCTTATTAAACCCTCCCTGAAGAAAAGTATCTTTTGAAAATGTCATTAAAATTATTAACCATTTAATGTCGTAAAAATATATTAATATTAAATTAATTAAATGGTTATAATTGAATTTAAACCAAAAATGATTAATTTTTTTTAATGGGGAATTAACTATTGTAATAATCCAGAAGTGGAACTACACTTAATTTTAGTAAATGATGGGTTATTATGATTCCTGACACTAAAATAGTTATTTCTAATCAAGTTAATAATGAAAAAATATATATACCATTGTATTTAAAATATAAGCGTTGAAGGTGGAGTCTTAATATTTGGTTTAATTTTATCGATTTTAATCTCATTTTTTATCTTCTTAATTACATATCAATATTTCCGGAAACGGTTAATGGATATGGCATGAGATTTAAATAGCGACGTTGTTTCAACAGGTTATTTATTAAAACCTAAAGGAATATAATATGAAAATTAAATTTATGATTGGCATTGTTATTATGATGCTTATGCAAGGTCATGCCTATGCTTTTGCTGGAAATTGTAAAAAAAACGAGGGACGTACGGGATATGTACAAGCCGTATATATTGGCGTGGATAATGGAAATGATGGTAGTGTTACTTTTAATTTTTTACCCGATGGTTCAAAAAAAACAGTAACAATCTCTTTTTATAATTACGTGAGTAGTAAACACAATGCAGTTTTTCCAGATGATGTGGTGGCTGCCGAAAATACACGGGTTGCCTTTTCACTTTTATTAACAGCCTATTCCTCTGGGTCACCGATAAAAATTATGCGGTGTTATGGGGACGGCGTGGTGGCGTTTGGAACGGGACAAAGCGGGCTTTAAATAGGATATATTATGGCGATAGGACGGGGATGAGAGGGAGTTGCTCAGTCATTTTGTAACGCTGTACTGTTTCCTATAGTGTCACCACAGGTCAGTAATACACTGTTACAGATCAATTCCAGTGTATTGCGCGAAACACCACAGGCCGGATTATGATAAATAGTGATATCTGCTATTACACATTCTCTTTCTGTTTAGCGGGAGATCCGGCCCATAATTAAAGGCTTATTAAAACGACAGGCGCAGTGCCAGTGCAGACAACGTCACAAAAAGAACCGGAATGGTCATTACTATCCCGACGCGGAAATAATAGCCCCATGAGATGATGATATTTTTCTGCGCGAGAACATGCAGCCAAAGTAACGTCGCCAGGCTCCCAATGGGCGTGATTTTAGGTCCCAGATCACTGCCAATAATATTGGCGTAAATCATAGCGTCTTTGATAACACCCGTTGCCATACTGGATTCAACAGAAAGTGCACCAACCAGAACGGTAGGCAAGTTATTCATCACCGATGACAGAATTGCTGTCAGGAAACCGGTGCCCAGTGTCGCTCCCCAAAGGCCGTAATCAGTTAAGGTATTCAGTATGCCAGACAGAACATCGGTGAGACCGACATTACGCAGGCCGTACACCACCAGATACATCCCAAGTGAAAAAATAACGATTTGCCAGGGTGCCTTTTTCAGTACGTTACCCGTATTGATCACATGACTTCGGCGAGCAACCAGCCAGAGGACAAGAGCGGCGACAGCGGCAACCAAACTCACAGGGACGCCTAAAGGCTCAAGGGCAAAGAAACCCATCAACAACAGGGCGAGCACAATCCAACCAGTTTTGAATGTGCGCACATCACGAATAGCCTCACGCGGTAATTTCAATTTCGCAACGTCATAGGTCTTCGGAATATCTTTGCGGAAAAACCAGTGCAACATGGCAAGCGTGGCGGTGACAGCGGCGATATCAACCGGCACCATTACTGAGGCATAATCATGAAATCCCAGTTTGAAGAAGTCAGCAGAGACAATATTCACCAGATTAGAAACGATCAAAGGTAAACTGGCTGTATCGGCAATAAATCCGGCTGCCATGACAAATGCCAGCGTGGCTCCCCGGCTGAAACCGAGCGCCAGAAGCATCGCAATCACTATCGGAGTCAGAATCAATGCCGCACCATCGTTTGCAAACAGTGCGGAAACACTGGCTCCGAGCAAGATAATGTAGGTGAAAAGCCAACGGCCTTTACCCCCTCCCCAACGTGCAACATGCAGGGCTGCCCATTCAAAAAAACCCGATTCATCAAGCAACAGACTGATGATAATTATAGCGATAAAGGCGGCCGTTGCGTTCCAGACAATTTGCCACACCACTTGAATATCACTGATATGCACAACACCTGTGATCAAGGCAAGTGTGGCACCAATGACGGCACTCCAGCCAATGCCAAGCCCCTTTGGTTGCCATATCACCAGAATCAGAGTCAGAACAAAAATTGCCCCTGCAAGCCACATAGTTTTCTCCTAAATATACACATGTGAAAAATCGAATATGTTTGAATAAATTTTTTCTTGTTACTGACAGGAGGATTTACCGCTTGTTGTCGAGTTGATCTTCTGGAGTCGCGTACTCAACTGAGCTATCTCAGCCTGCTGGCATTGAAACGCCTGTTCAAGGACATTAGCTGCCCAGACAGGGATATGTGGAGACAAACGATAGTAAATCCACTTGCCTTCACGTCTATCTAGAAGCAGCCCGGCTTCGCGAAGCATAGCCAGATGGCGAGAAGTTTTAGACTGCGGTTCCTGAAGTGCCGTTGAGATGTCGCAAACACACAGCTCGCCGGTCTCACGTAGCAACAACATGATGCGCAGGCGTGTCTCATCCGAAAGATATTTGAAAAAATGAAGTGGGGTAAGCTGAGTCATAAATACTCCTATTTCTGAACTGAATATCATACTCAGGAGTAACGACTCGTCAATAATACATTTGTTTAAGTGAATATGTTTTTGATGAACGGCTATATGTTGATGTTTCTACCCGAAGGTGAGCCTGACAAGCGCTCGGATCATCAATAAGTCTGATTACTCTAATCTGCGGAACGTATGAGGTGGGATTTTTCTAGCTCGTCGGATCAGAATGGCAAAAGTTTTTTAGCGTATTTGATGTAAAATCACGCAATACGTTTTGGCAAGTTCTAAGCTGAAGGTTGTTAATTTTTCAGATGGGGTTCGGGATAAGTTTGTCTTCACTCCGTTTTTCTCTTGAGCCACTCATCTTTTGATGAAGAAATTCGCTGGATGTGTAGTTGCGGATACAGGGTAGCAAATGCCGAGAGTTCGGGAACCACAACTCTGACTCTATATTCCGGTCTGGTGATGATATGCAGCATACTTCTGAGATCTGTAGATTGCAGCGTTAGAGTTGTTTAGCCCACCCCTGCCTTCATCATGGATGGCTGGGATGAGCCGGTGGAATTTATCAGATGATTCCTTTCTGGGTGAAGGTAACCCGTGTTGCTTCATTCAGATCCATGGTTTTCATGGCTTCTGGTGACACCCACGCAATTTCCTGAAATTCTTCGTTGAATGTAATGTTCCGGTTGGTACTGATACAGTCAAAGATAAGGTAAATCATGTAAATTTCTTCGGTAGTGCCATCCGGATACGTTTTAATCCGGATATCATCACGAAAAGCCCAAGGTTTCACTTCCGTTATTTCCAGAGCTTCGCCCAGCTCTTCCCTGATTTCTCGTCTCAGTGCTGCTTCCATTGTTTCGTTGGGTTCCATTCCTCCTCCGGACAATGCCCACTGACCCGGAAAAACACCACGATCAGATGCCATTTTACAAAGCAGGTATTCGCCATTATTCTGAATAATAGGACAGACAATTGTTCTTTGACGCATATCATCTCCGCAGCATATTTATTTTATTGATAACTATATCAGAAAATTCGTTAATATTATCCGGGCCTTGGCAAACCATCACTCTGCTCCGGAGATTTTCGGGAAGACTATTCAAGAAATATTGATACTCATCATGCCAGCCTTTTATCCATTTAATTTTTGTCACTTCATCAGGAAATTCTTTGGGGCGGATACCGTGAGTTTCATCAGCATGTAAATGTTGAAGAGAATGTTCTGCGGAATAATTAAGGAAAACGATAAGGTCTGGCACAGGAATAATATGATTTATTTCTTCCCATAATTGCATATATGCTCTGTGATGTGATTCATTAATATACCCCGTCTTCAGCATGAAATTAATAAATATGTAATCTTCAAGGTGAGAACGTTCCATCACCAGATTAAATCCCTTAGCAATCCAAGATATTATTAGCGTTTCAACGGTCAGTTTTTGAGGAAATGGGAGAGCTGACTTAAATCTTCTGGCGTTTTTGAGATTTTTAGTCAGCTCAGTAGCAGGGGCTTGTAACTGTTTCTCGTCCATCTTTTTACCTGTTTTAGTTGATAAATAAAATTTATTAAAAACAGTAAATTACATAAATTTAGAAACAGGGTCTTGATTATCGACACATTACCTTTGTTCTTGGTGGTTCTGTAGCATGAATATACTGTTTAATCTTTGTATTTCCTGATTGAAGAACTTATCTTCAGTAAAATTACAAGAAAAGGCTTCGAGCATATGGTTTATGAGAGATTTAATGTCAGTACTGGTGAGTAGTTGCGGTTTAATCAATATCTTATAAGCTGCTGAGACTTCATTCAAACTCATGCAATACTCATAACAACCAATCTCTATTGCATCAATGATTTCATTAGGTACGGTAGTGAAGTCCATATCACCCGTTTCAGATTTTCTCTGCATGTAGAGACAGACTTCTTCTAATAAGTCGAATGGGAAATTATCCTGATACTGATTAACATAGTCGATAAGCGCTTTTCTATAATATTCAGTATTATTATTTCCTATTAGACCAATACATTCTGAAAGTTTTGTATCTTGTACCCATGATTTCATATTTTGCCCTGATTTTAATCCAAGTCACTATATATTAGGTATTATCTGAACTAATACACTTAAATCTAGCTAATTAATTGTCCTTGTACGTTTGCGATATCAATTGACACAATGCAACCTGCATTAAAATGTAGATAGTCGTCTTCGATACCATCAGAAAAAATCACACCATTTTCAGGCATCAACGATTCCAATTGCAACGGTGAATGCTCCTCAATCGTGCCAAATACTAGTTGTATGCCTGTTGTTTTACTGGGAAAAGGCTCTCGTACACTGAATTGAAGTTTTCTCTCTCCCCAATCATACCCCTGAGACAAAGGGTGATAATCTGCTCCCATGATGGCCTGAGCTCCTGCTAAGATAGACTGAAACCACCCTGTTGAGCCTAATCCTGTTGAAACAATGATGCCAGATGAAGATTGGAGTTCTTGCTGCCCTCGCCACTTGATCATATAGCGTGCAGAAGTGTGGCTTTTGGGGCCAATAAACAAGTCATTCACCGCTAACAATGTCTGACCATCATTTGTTGTAGCCTGAGCAAAGGTAACGGATTTATTTGGCATCTTCTTTTTGATTGTACTCATAACAACATCACGAAGCTGACCCATTTCAAAAGGTAATAACTTACCGTCCCAGCGGGTAGGGTCAGGGTTAATGGCAATCACGGGTTGACCATTTAAGTATTTCAATGTGTTAGCTACCAGACCATCCTGTCCTATCACAATCACGATATCGTGAGAAGAAAACTGATAGCTCGGCAGTAATGATCTTTCTAGTAGTTGGAACCGTCCTAACGCTTTAAGGACGGACTCTGCTTGGGTTAACTGTTTTTGGTAGTGGTTATGTTCTTCAAGATAATCATTGGATTCGACATTATTATGCTCCAAATAAAATTTCGCTTGTGGCCATGTATTGAAACGCTCGATCAGTTCCTGTAATCGGGTTTTTCGGGTAACTAAGATAAAGCGAATATCCTCTATCCCATTCATGCTCTAGTCCCTTTTTTCATCATTTGACCGAATAAATCAGGAGAGATATTTAGTTCACCGATTTTGCCTGCATTCTGTGCCAAAGATTCAAATGCCATTGCCACTAATTGCTCTGGATTCATTTTAGCCAGTGCCATTGCTTTCAAGTTCTCAACAGGCAACTCGCGATACGCTTTCATTTTTGCTTCGATAGCATAAGCATCTGCATCTGACTGAGTTCGCTGATTTTCAACACGTAACGCGACAAGTTCATTGCGCTTCGCTTCCGCATTCACTTCTGCAATGAGTTTTTCCTGCTCAATTTCTGCTCTTTCGCGTAACAGGGTTCGTTCATTTTCTAATCGTGCCTCTTCGATTTCCTGTTGTTTGTTCTGTACAGATAAGTCCGTTTCTAACTCGGCCTCTTTGATCATACGTTCTTGCTCGACAGAAAATTTTCGTCTGGCATAAATAGCATTGTCGGCTTCCTTTAGTATCGATTCCCTCGCTTCAGCTTCAAGCGCTTTTAAGGTTTCTGGTGAAGGTGTGATTGCAGCAATCGACACATCGATAATATCAATACCGAGAGTTTCTAATGCTGACTGTGTATTCAGTTGATTACTTAAATGAATTACTAATAATTGGCTCATTAACAAAGCCTCACGCATTGATGTCGTTTGGATTTTTGCCTGAATCAATGTCTGAGCACTGCGTACCACTCTATCACTCAGTTTTAACGGGTCTTCGGAAGCATAAGATTTACCATCTTGTGTCAGGTTGTAATTCAGTACATCCGCCGTTTTTTCTGGGTTTTTTATCTGAAATGTGATTTGGCCTTGAATACGTAAGCTTTGGAAATCCGCAGTTTGAAGATTAAAAATAAACGGTGCTTCTAGAGCATTCAATGGTAATGCCGCAATAGAGGTTGTTGCTGCGTTGTACAAAAAACTGATCCCTTTACCTTGTTTAACTACCTTACCATTGACTGATTTAATGACGAAGGTTGATGAGTCTGCTTTGAAATAATTAATGTTAAACATAGCTATCTCCAGTTAGTGTCTCTATGACAATAACTGAATATTGTCTTATTGACACTAATTAATCAAGGATTAATTGTCTTAATGACAAAATGTTTTTTTAACGTATGATCGTCTTCATGGATAACCAAAATAACTCAGTAATAATTAATACAATGAATGAAAGCGAATATCTCAGCCACTACGATAGAAAGGATTACCTTTCACCCCTCCTGAGTGTCGATGCTGTGCTGTTTACCTATCATGATGAAGCCCTGAAGGTACTCCTTGTTGAGCGTGCAAACCATCCCGATAAAGGTATGTGGGGGCTACCGGGAGGATTTGTTGACGAAGATAAAGATGGGACTCTTGAAGAGACGATCTTAAGGAAGTTAAAAGAAAAAACAGGCGTGACTCCTCCCTATATTGAACAGCTATGTACTGTTGGTAACAACCAGCGCGATAAACGAGGATGGTCCGTCACTGTATGCTATACCGCGCTGATTGCTTATCAATCCTGTGAACATCATATTGATGCTGTCGAATCCGTTAAATGGGTTCCTATTGACGAAATAGAAACAATGCAGTTGGCTTTTGACCATACGCAGTTGTATCAGCAAGCCCGGGAGAGACTACAACAGAAATCACTGTATTCCATCGTACCTGGATTCGCACTACCTGAAGTTTTTACACTGACGGAATTACAGCATGTCCATGAAGTGTTAATTGGCAAAACATTACAAAAAAAATCTTTCAGACGCCGTTTAGAGCAAGCTGACTTATTGATTGATACTGGTAAGAAACGCCATGAGAGAGGCCGCCCAGCTAACTTGTACCGTCTCAAGGCGGAATCGGCTGATTACCGCTTTATTCGTAACTTAGAGTTTTAATCTATCTACAAATATGCTCTAGATGTAGTGATCAATGAAAATTGATGCTTATCAATACTGAATTAGCTCCACCAACTCACAGTGGAGCTAATTCATTTTTATTTTATCTAACAATGACTATCTGAGTGATTCACTCCAACAGAATAACTTTGATTTATAACTTCAGCCAATTCACATATTGTCGGATGAGAAAACAACAGTGCGAGTGGGATTCCCATATTCTGTTTACGCATGCGGGCTAATAATTTCACTGCTGTTAATGAATGGCCTCCCAATGTAAAGAAGTTATCATGACGACCTATTCGTTCCTGCTCCAACAATTCCTGCCATATCTCTGCCAGTGCCATTTCTATATCACCAAGCGGTGCCTGATAGGCGAGAGCTACAGCAGCAGGTTGAGGTGAAATTTGCATAGCGGGTGGCAGGCCAGTTTGAGCGGCAGTAAAATCCCCCAGTAATTTTCGGTGTTCAGTGAGCGGCAGAGTAGAAATATCCATGATCGGTTTTTGTGGCTCATTTTCCAGTGCTTGTACCAGATCGGACAACGTTGCGGTCATACAGGTGATCAGATAAGCCGGATCAATTCCCGCAACTGACTGAGCACTTAACAGGAAGCTTTTACTTAAATCATCTACTGCCAGATAAAGAGGATAATTCGTCCTTTCTTTGCCGGTCACCAGATGTATGCCTTCCCATAGCGTGTTGGTGACGTTTGGCTGGCTATGACGATAATTCAGGAGCGTGTTAAAAAGTGGCAGCGGCGGTGCAATATTGCTACAACGCTGCGCTTGTGCCAGTGATGCTTGCTCGTGTTCAAGTAACTGTGTCAGGCTGCGATAGGTTGCTTTCACGGTTTCCTGCACACTGTTTTTTACCAGCCGGATACGCACAGGCAGGGTGTTAATAAACAGTCCCAGCGTTTGTTCAATACCGGCATTTCCCTGCATTCGTCCCAGTAAAACAGTACCGAAGACCACATCATCCCGCCCGCTTATTTTTGCCAGTACCTGTGCCAGTGCTACGTGGAATAATACGCCGGGGCTGACTCCCTGACGGCTTGCCTGCTTACGGATGTCTCTGGACAGAGATGCACTCAGTGGTTTGATGACCTCAGTTATCTGCCTGTTTTCACTGTAGATGTCCAATATTCCGAAAGGAGCGGTAGGCGTATCAACGTCGGCAAGCATTTCACGGAAGAAGGCTTCGTGATCTGCTATCGGCATACGCAGAGACTGGGCGATAAAGTGATGATAGGGCAGTGCTGGAGGTAGTGGTTCAATGCGTTGGTGCAGCAGCTCCCTGATTTCAGCGATGATATGATCCAGCGACATATGGTCATTAAGTATGTGGTGACAGCAGAAAGCCATCAGCCACTTATCCTGATGTGGGTCATAGGTAATATCGACGGAGAATAATGGTGCCTGACTGATATCAAGGCGGTGCTGACAAGGCTCAGTGTACGCTAACAATTGAGCCGGAATGCCTTCGCTACTATCTGTATCCGGTATAAAGGTCTTGATATGCAGGGATGCCCGACGCCAGACAACCTGTACCGGTTGAGCTAATCCTTCCCAGCAGATGGCGGTGCGTAGGATATCATGGAGATTAATGAGTTGTTGTAAAGCGTTCAGGAAATCATCAAGACGTTTACGACTATCGAATGCGAACAGGGTATGTAGTAGATAAACATCTCCCTGTGTTTGCATCAAATGATGGAATAACATACCTTCCTGTAATGGCGCAAGAGGGTAGATATCCTGAATATTAGCGGCTCCACCTGAAATACCAGCAGCAATCAGATCAATTTCATCTTGTGCCAGAGAAACCAGCGGCAACATGTCAGGCGTAATCGCGGTACAGTTATCAGGGATCAGGTTAGGAGGGATGGCGAATGTCGCTGGGTTATCCACTGTGACTTGCATCGTTTTTGCCATTTCAGCCAGAATCGGCGTGACGAACACCTCACGGATATTAAGGCTCCAGCCACGGCTGCGTAGTCGTTCGACTAAGTTGATAATCATCAGTGAATGACCGCCCAGTTCAAAGAAATGGTCATAACGTCCGATTTTTTCCAACCTCAATAATGCCTGCCAGATCTCAGCCAGCGCTGTTTCTGCTTCACCCTGCGGTTCTATGTAAGTACGGGTAACGACAGCAGCCAGCTCCGGTGCAGGCAGTGCCTGACGGTCGAGTTTTCCATTAGGGGCCAGCGGGAACGCATCCAGTATTACAAATGCGCTGGGCAGCATATAGTCAGCAAGATATTGTGCAAGTTGTCGGCGTAGCTCCGCAGGTTCCGGTTTTGTATCGGGTTCTGCGATAAGATAGGCAATAAGGCGTTTATCATGCCCTGCTTTTGAATAAGAACTCTCTTCGCGGGCCAGCACGATAGCTTCACGTACACCCTGACACTGGAGCAGTCTGGTTTCAATTTCGCCTAGCTCAATACGGAAACCACGGATCTTGACCTGAAAGTCATTGCGTCCGAGGTATTCAATATTACCGTCAGCGCGCCAGCGAGCCAGATCACCGGTCTTATACATACGGGCATCGGGTTGCTTGCTAAAAGGATCAACAACAAATTTTTCGGCAGTCAGTTCTGGTTGGTTTAAATAACCCCGCGCAACACCCATGCCACCGATGTGGATTTCGCCACTTACACCGACAGGAACAGGTTGACCAAGCGTATCCAGAATATAGACGCAAGTATTGGAGAGCGGGTGCCCAATCGGGATACTGTGAATGATGGGGGAAATATGATTGTTGCTGCCCATCATCATTTCCCTGTTGACCATGGTCGCAGTTGCTGTAATGGTGATTTCTGTTGGGCCATAAGCGTTGAACCAGCGGCAGTCTGCTGTTTCCGGGCATGAGAACCAGTCTATTAAACAGCGGGGTTCTACTTTATCCCCCCCAACAATCAGAGTGTGAATGCAAGAACTGAAACCGCTGCGTCCGGCTTTTATCTCCTGTCCCCAATGATGCCAGAAAGCAGTCGGTACATTAATGATCGTGACTTTCTGTGCACGGATAAAATCGACAAAAGTGCTGTCCGGTACTTTGAGATAAGAAGGTCGAAGTACCAGCGTAGCGCCGGAGGCCAGAGTAGGAAAAATATCTGATACTGAAATATCAAACGCGAAGGTAACAAACTGGAGCACCCGATCTCCCGGAGCGGGTTCACTAATTTGACAGTGAGCGCTAATGAGGCTGACCACATTGCGGTGTTCGAGCATAACGCCTTTTGGCTTTCCGGTTGAACCAGAGGTATAAATGATATAAGCCAGATGATGTGGCTGAATTCCCGTTTGCTGGCGGTCAGGATTATCGGCAGATTGTTTTTGCATATCATCCCGATGAGTTTCATCATCCAGTAACCAGATGGGGATATTTTGTATTGGTAAGCGAGTTTGTAGGTGTTTCTGGGTCAGTAAGATGACGGGCTTACTGTCAGTGAGCTGGTATGTCAGCCGTTCGACGGGATATTCCGGATCAAGCGGAACGTAACCGGCACCTGCTTTTAAAATCCCAAGCAGGCCAACAATCATATCCAGACCCCGCTCAACATGAATTGCCACCCGATCGTCAGGACGAACGCCAAAGGCAATCAGGCTGTGGGCCAGTTGATTGGCGAGGCGATTAAGTTCGCCATAACTCAATGATTGTTCTTCAAAGATCACTGCCGTTGCATCGGGTGTACGTTGTACTTGTTCTTCGAACAGTTGATGAATCAACATATTCTGTGAAAAACCGGTAACAAGGTTTTGGGCAGGTTTATTACACTGAACCGGTGGAATACTGTTGAAATCAGTCAATAATTGCTGACGCTCGCCAACCGATAACATCGGCAGGAAGCTAATAGCCTGCGTTTCGTCTAACGTCATGGCTGTCAGCACATTGGTGAGATAACCCACGATGCGTTGAACCGTTGCTCTGTCAAACAGGCTTGATGCGTATTCCAGATAACCGCTGAGTCCATCCTGAGTTTCGGTCAGTGCCAGTGTCAGGTCAAAATAGGCGGTGCTGTGCGGCTGTTCCATTAATGAAACGGATAATTCCGGTAATTCGAGGGATGGTATGGTTGTATTGTTCAGTGCCAGCATAACCTGAAAAATTGGGTTATGGCTCAGGCTGCGTTCAGGATGCAGGATTTCCACTAACTGTTCAAAAGGCAGCTCCTGATGAGCGTAAGCTGCAAGCGAGCGCTCACGGACATGGGTGAGTAAATCCGCCACGGAGTGACGCTGTTCAGTTTCGATACGTAAAGGCAGGGTATTGACGAAGAAGCCGATTAATCCTTCGAGTTCACTGTGTGAACGATTGGCAACGGGGGTGCCGATAACAATATCGTTCTGCCCACTTAGCCGGGTAAGTACAATTCCCCAGGCAGTGAGCAATGTCATAAACAAAGTTGTGTTTTGGCGTTGTCCGAGCGCTTTGAGTGCAGAGAGCAAATCAGCACTCAAGTGAACAGGAATATGATCTCCTGTGTAATTTTGTTCTGGTGGGCGTGGGTAATCAGTAGGAAGAGACAGTAATGCCGGTGCTCCCTGAAGCTGGTTTTGCCAGAACTCTTTTTGTACAGCAAAATCCTCGCCTTGTAGCCATTTTTGTTGCCAGACAGCATAGTCAGCATACTGGATAGAAAGCGGAGACAAGGAAGTCTTATTTTCTCCCAGAGCAGTGGAGTAGAGCGCGCTAAGTTCGCGGAGCAATATTCCCAGTGACCAGCCATCAGTAATGATGTGATGCTGGATCAGGATCAGTACGTGTTCTTTATCAGACAGTTGCAGTAACTGGCCCCGAATCATGGATTCATTGGCGAAATCAAACGGTGTTTGTCTTTCGATTTTAACCAGTTCGTTGATGCGGCTCAGGCGGGTTGTTTCATCTAAGCTGCGTAAATCGTGATGAGTCAGAGAAAATCCGGTATTCGCGTTATCGATATGCTGATAAGGCTGTTCATCCACCAGTACAAAACGGGTACGTAAACTTTCATGTCGACTGACGAGATGGTCAAGTGCTGTTGCAAACGCAGCATGATCGAGATGTCCGCTCAAATGCAGGACAGTCGGAATTTGATAGGCCAGACTGATTTCGCTATTAAGGCGAGTAAGAAACCACAGACGCTGTTGCGAGAAAGAGAGCGGCAGGAGTTGGTCGCGTTCAGCGGCGGTAATGGTGGTTTGAGTTGTCACAGAAGTATTGGCGATCAGCACAGCTAAATCAGCCAGAACAGGATGAGAAAAAATCTCCTGTAAGGGCAGTTCCCGCGCAAGTTTCTGGCGTATGCGCGTGGCAAACTGGATGGCGAGCAGGGAGTGACCGCCTAACTCAAAGAAATTGTCATAACGACCAATTTGCTCCAGTTTTAGCAGTTCTTGCCAAATTTTGGCCAGCTCTGTTTCGGTTGCTCCGATAGGTGCCTGATAATGACGAGTTACCCGTGCAGCCTGATCCGGCATTGGCAGTGCCTTGTGGTTGAGTTTACCACTCGAGGTTAATGGAAAGGTATCAAGGATCACAAAGGCGCTGGGCAGCATATATTCGGCAATGTGTTGTGCGAGTTGTTCTCTTAGTTTTGCGGGATCAAGATGTGTATCAGGTTCTGCAAGCAGATAAGCAATTAACTGTTTATCACCCACGGCTTTTTCACAATTAGCGGCTTTTTCATGATAATCGTCTTCACGGGCAATAACAGCCGCTTCACGTACACCATGACATTGCATCAGTTTCGCTTCGATTTCACCCAGCTCAATACGGAAACCTCGTATCTTGACCTGAAAATCGTTACGACCGAGATATTCGATATTACCATCAGGTAACCATCGAGCCAGATCGCCGCTTTTATACAGACGGGCATCAGGATCTGAAGAAAATGGATCAGAAATAAAATGCTTATTCGTTAACTCAGGGCGGTTCAGATAACCACGGGCAACAGCGATCCCACCAATATACAGCTCACCTGAAACACCAACAGGAACCGGGTTTTTCTGATTATCGAGCAGATAAATGCGGATATTATCGATGGGTTTTCCGATAGGAATGCGACCGACATACCGATCCGCCACACATTGCCAGGCAGTGACATGAATTGCTGCTTCTGTCGGGCCATATAAATTATGTAACTGGCAGTGGGCAAAATAGGCCAGACATTTCTGCTGTAAGGCATAAGGAAATGCTTCTCCACTGCATAAAATATGACGCAACGAAAGACAGCGACCGGCGGGGATCGCACTGAGAAAGAGCTGTAGCATTGAGGGCACAAAATGGATGAAGGTAATTTTGTGTTTTTCTGTCTCTGATAATAAATAATGTGGATCTTTATGGCCTTCCGGACGAGCCAGAATCAGCCGGGCACCAAACATCAGAGGGGGGAATAACTCCCAGACCGAAACATCGAAACTGAATGGTGTTTTCTGTAAAACCCGATCTTGCGGTGTTAACTGATACGTTTTTTGTGCCCAGAATAAACTATTCATCACAGCACGATGTTCATTCATCACCCCTTTAGGCACACCGGTTGAACCAGAGGTATAGATCACATAAGCCAGATGGTGTGAGGTTAAACCCAGAGTGTCAGGGTTTGGATTACTCTCTGGCATATCTGCGATACAGCATTCACAATTGCTCAGATTGACAATCGGTATGCTATCGGTCAGCCGATTTGTGAGATTAACAAAGGGTGTTTGAGTGAGCAGGGCAACAGGTGCCGAATCTTCAAGCATGTAAGCCAGACGTTCAGTTGGCTGGTGGGGATCGAGCGGAACATAAGCTCCTCCGGCTTTTAGAATTGCGAGCAATCCTACGATCATTTCCAGACTGCGCTCAGTACAGATGGCTACCCGATTGTCAGGACGTACACCGAGGGTCAGCAGATAATGAGCAATCCGATTGGCCTGACGGTTTAGTTCGGCATAACTTAATGACTGTTCTTCAAAGATCACCGCAATTGCATCAGGCATATGCTGAGCCTGTTTTTCAATTGACTGATGAATAAATTTTTGCTGGGAAACGGTAGCTGTATGGAGAGGAAATACCAAATTCGGGTAATTTTGTGTTTCCTGATAGGATTGTGTTGTGTTGAAATCCACCAGCAGTTGTTGACGCTCTCTGGCTGGCAAAATCGAAATATTCAGAATTGGCTGGTGGGGTGCGGTTTCCAGCGCATTGACCAACCCCGTCAGAGCGGTGGTCATATAGTTGATCAGACGAACGGGTTCTATATCTGATACGCTCTGAGCAACCAGACTGAATCCATCGCCCCAGTCATCCACAAACAGACCAAACGGATAGTTAATTCTCTCTTCCTGCATCAGCAAACGAATCCCTTCCCATTTATTAAAAGTGAAATTCGACTGACTATGACGATAATTAAGCAGGGTGTTGAAGAGCGATACAGAGGGCGCAACGCCGCTACAGTTCTGAGCCTGTGTCAGAGTGGCCTGCTCGTGTTCAAGCAATCTTATCAGGTTGTGGCTGGTTTCCTGAATAGTCGCCTGTACGCTGTTATTCGCCAGTTTAACCCGGATAGGCAGGGTATTGATAAGCAAACCCATCGCCTGATTGATACCGGTGCTACCCTGCATTCGCCCTAATAAAACCGTGCCGAATACGACATCATCGCGCCCGCTGACTTTTGCCAGAACCATAGCCAGCGCGGTATGAAACAGGATACTGGGGCTTATTCCCTGACGTTTGGCCTGTGTACGGATAGCTTTGGCTAATTTGGCATCAATAGATTGTCTGGCCTCTGCGATTTCTTTATTTCCGCTATGAACATCCAGTATCCCGAAAGATACCGTTGGTTCCTCCACATCAGAGAGGACTTCACGAAAATAGTCTTCATGAGCTGAGGCCGGAACATTCAGGGCTTGGGCAACAAAGTTGCGGTAAGGTAATACCGGAGACAGTTCTTGAGCATGACTGTCTAATAATGCGCTGATTTCATTAATGATACTTTCCAGTGTTACATGATCACAGGCTAAGTGATGGATACACAATGCCAGTAACCATTCATCACGTAATGGATCATAAACAATGTCAGCAGAGAATAACGGAGCCTGACTGATATTAAGGCGATACTGATGAGGATCAGTGTGTGCCCGTAATTGTTCAGGAATATCCGATTCACTATTTGTTAAATGACGATTTGGCGAAAATGTCTTAATACTCAGAAGAGCCTGACGCCAGACAACCTGAACGGGTTGTTCCAATCCTTGCCAGAAGATAGAAGTATGCAGAATATCGTGACGATTAATAACCTGTTGTAAGGCTGACAAAAAGCTGTCCAGTCGTTCACGGCTGTCAAAGGCAAGCAAATTGCGTAGCAGGTAAGTATCGCCCTGTTGCTGCAACAGATAATGGAACAAAATCCCTTCCTGTAGCGGAGTGAGCGGATAAATATCCTGAATATTGGCCGCGCCTCCGGGAATGGCAGCAGTAATGGTATCAATCTCATGCTGAGACAGAGAAACCAGAGTCAGCATGTCGGGAGTAAGGGCAGTGCAGCCGTCAGGAATGAGATTAGCGGGTACAGTGAATGCAGGTATGTGTTCCTGCTTCATATTTCCCTGAGTGGCATACTGCTGAGCTGAGAGTATCGCTTGAGCCATCTCATTCAGTACTGGTTTAGCGAATACAGTCTGGATGCTGATGACCCAGCCCATATTCCCTAGTTGCTCTATCAGACTCACCGCTAATAGTGAGTGCCCGCCCAGTTCGAAAAAGTGATCGTAGCGGCTGATATATTTCACTCCGAGCAATTTTTGCCAGAGTTGGCTCAGCGCTGTTTCAAGCTCTCCTACGGGAGCCTGATAACTGCGTGTGACGATTGAAGTGTGATCGGGTTTGGGCAGAGCTTGTCTATCCAATTTTCCACTGGGAGTCAGAGGAAAAGCATCAAGTGTCACAAAGGCGCTGGGTATCATATATTCTGCAAGGTGTTGCGAGAGTTGTTGCCGTAGCGCCATGGGTTCCAGTCTGGCATTGGTTTCAGGCAGCAGGTAGGCAACCAGATGTTTTGATACTGAACTATGTTCATCCGGTGCGTCTTGATCGGCAAGCGCCTCACAAGAAGTATTGTCATAAGGCAGTACCACGGCTTCGTGTACGCCATCACACTGATGTAGCCTCGCCTCGATTTCACCCAGCTCAATACGCAGGCCACGCAATTTAATTTGAAAATCATTGCGGCCGAGATACTCAATTCTACCGTCTGGCAGCCACCGTCCCAGATCGCCGGTTTTATACATACGAGCCCCGCTATCAGCAGAAAACGGATCGGCGAGGAAACGTTCGGCAGTCAGTTCGGGACGGTTCAGATAGCCACGGGCAACACAGGCACCAGTGATATAAATCTCTCCTGTAATATTTGGAGGAACGGGCTGGTGGTATTTATCAAGAATATAAATTTGGGTATTGGCGATGGGATAGCCGATCGGAGGTGCTTTGCTTTCCTGACTGTCACACTGGTACAAGGTGGCACAAATAGTTGTTTCTGTCGGGCCATAGGCATTGATCATCCGTCGCCCTTGCGCCCAGCGCTTAACCAACGTAGGCGGACACGCTTCACCTCCCACGAGCAGAGTTTGCAGCGTTGCAGGAAGAGAATCCATTGTCGCCAGTACACTGGGGGATAACAGTGCAAAAGTAATGGCATGAGTTTCTAAATAATGAGACAGGATTTTTCCGGGCAGAAGGTCTTCCCGTCTGGCGAGGTAGAGACGCGCTCCGGCCAGTAATGCCATGCCGCATTCCCAAATACAGGCATCGAAACTATTTGAGGCAAATTGTAAAAGCCGGCTTTCTGGCGTGATGTTAAGATTCTGCTGAGTTGTAAGCAGATTACACAGGCTGCGATGCTCAACCATGACACCTTTTGGTTGCCCTGTTGAACCGGAGGTATAAATCACATAAGCCAGATGACGGGAGGTGAGTCCCAGTGCCTGAATATTCGGGTTTTCTGCCGAGTTTTCATCTAAAACTGAATATGGCGGGTTATCAAGCAGTATGGTTGGCAGGTTCTTATTCCATTTTTCTGTTATTGCTGATTGAGTCACCAGCGCGACAGGCTCTGCATCATTGAACATATATATCAGCCTGTTGCTCGGATAAGCCGGATCGAGGGGCACAAAGGCACCACCAGCCTTGAGGATCCCCAATAACCCGACCATCATTTCCAGACTGCGTTCAATACAAATAGCGACACGATCATCAGGCCGGATACCAAGCGTAATCAGGTGGTGTGCCAGACGATTAGCTCGTTTATTCAGCTCGGCATAGGTTAATGACTGGTTTTCAAAAACCAAAGCAATCGCATTTGGAGTGCGTTGTACTTGTGCTTCGAACAACTGATGAATCAGGGCATCCTGCTGAAATTTCGCCTGAGTGGTGTTGAAATCCACTAATACCTGCTGACGCTCGATATCGGACAGAATAGGCAGGTTAACTATTTTCGTATTTTTTAGGGAGGGTGTTTCCAGTGTAGTGAGAGCGGCATCAAACAGAACGGCAAGGCGGGAGCGGAGTGTTATGAGTTCCTGATGGCTCAGATAATCAGGAGAAGCATGGAGCTCAATGGAAATAGGAGGGGGGGTATTATTAGAGCAGGCTATATTTGTATATTGCTTTATTTTTACAGTTAGTGGATAAGGTATCCCGGACTGCATGTCAAAAAGCTTGATTTTGGTATCCTGTCCTTCTATTCCCAAATTAACTTCAATCGATTCCAGAGATAAGGTGATATGAAATAACTTCGTATTCTCCGCTTTTTGCCGGGAATGGCGTTGTCGGTTAAGTTCTACAATCGGGAAACGTTGGTGTTTATGACAACGCTGCATTTCAGCGGCGACTTTATCCATGAGATCATGAAAAGTATCTTCTGGCTCAATGGTGATGCCAATCGGGAATACTGCCGCAATCATCCCTACAGTCTGCCTTTGTTTTGGATTTTTGCGATTATGTAGGGGAACACCTATAACAATTTCATTGATATCTGTTGTCCGTGCAAAATAACAGGCCAGAACAGCATACATAAAATACAGGAGTGGTCGTCTCCGCCCGCCTATAGCTTTTTCTAGGCGCTTAAAAAGAGCCTGTTCCAGTGGCCAGATAACGGGTTGTGTGGCAACAGGTGCGGGTGGTTTCTCACTTGACGGATGACTGACGTGGACGGGTTTAAGTAATGGAGGTGGTAATTTTTCATACCGTTGTAACCAGAATTGCATGTCGTGAGAATAGTGTTCTGAAGAAAAATAATTGAGCTCATCTCCAACGAAATCCAGATAAGAGAAAGCAACCTTATCCGGTATTTCCCCTTGCACCAGTCGGTTATAGGTATCGAGAAGTTTTTCAGAGAATATGAACATACCTGCACCATCAATAATCAAATGATGGCAGCAAAACTGCCAATATCGGCAGGTATTGCTTATTCGCAGTAAACTGGCTCGCCACAGCACATCATCCAGTTTAAATGGCTGTATCAACTGAGCATTTATATGCTCTTTCGCTCGGATTTCTGCATCAGAATATGATGAAAAATCGAGGATATCCATGGTAATAGATTGTTGCCTGACAACCTTTTGCGCGGGTAAGCCGTGTGTACTGATAAATTGCAGATTCAGAGAATCATTACTATAAACAACCTGTTCAAAGGCGCGGACAAATATTTCTTCATTCAACTCACCTTCGACACAGATAAATATGTTGATATGGTAGTCGTAAGAGTCAGGCCGAAGAGCCTGATCAAACCAGATGGCCTGCTGAGGAGAGCTAAGAGGATAGGTATTCGAAATAGGTTGATGCTTATCACGAATTGCTGAGGTAATTTGTGAAGAGTTCTCATGTAACATTCTCATTTCTCCTTGATAAGAGTCCGACTTTAATTCTTATCCATTTGAAAAATAGATGTATATCGCCTTAGGCTAACCTTGATGCAAAGGAATATAATAAGGCTGGATGACGATATCCATGTAAAATACTTAATGAACTATAACTTCAGAAAATTAAATTAACTGAAATTAATATCAGATGTCGATATTTTTTGTTGAAGAAAAGTTAATTTTAAGTGTAGGTACTGTGATGAGTGAGGCTCGGGCAAAGCGAGCCCCAGAAGTTATTTTCGATTCAGAGAATAGCAGATGAGGGTTGAGACCAAGGCAAGCCCAGCTAAAAGTAACATCAGAACCTGATAGCCTTGAGCTAAAGCATCAAAACGGGCTAATAAAAATACAGCAAAAGCGATACCGCAGGCTCCTCCAACATTATGGAGAGTCCATGAGGTTCCCATAGCAATGGCTGCTTGTTCACGAGGTAAGGCGCTCAGTGCAATAAGTGTCGATGGCCCAAGGATTGACCCCCATCCCATGCCAAATAGCATTAATGGAGCAATAAACCACCAGGCATTTACCTGAGTTGATGCAAACGCAAGCAAAATTGCAGCAACGACAAATAATAGTAAGCCAGCTAAAATAACGCGGGATGGGCCAAATTTTTCACTGTGATTTCCTATCCAGAGGGAGGTTAGGGCGAACATGATTGTCGCGGGTAACAGGAACAACCCGATTTCAATATCATTTTTTCCCAGCGGCCCAGCGAAAAACATAGGTAATGTCAGCAGAACGATGCAGTAAAAGAAAGCAAGGAAAAACGTAGCAAGTAATGCTGAAATAAAATGCATATTACGGAAAAAATGAAATTCCACGATGGGATTTGGTGTTTTTAATTCATGCCATATAAAAATAACCAGAGATATTACTGCAATAGATAATAAACTCCATTGTTGTAGTGAATTTCCATTCAAAGAGAAATAACTGACTAAACTCATTAGAAAAATGATCAGGAAAATACAACCGGGAATATCCAGTTTTTTTATCTGACTTGTTTTATATTCGGGTACGGACCAGATACATAGAATAGTGCTGGCAATAATAAATGGAATATTTATCAAAAAAGCGTAACGCCAGTCTACAATACCTGCAAACAGCCCTCCGATAATAGGCCCTATCGCCAGACCAAGTCCGTTAATACCAAATAAAATACCAAGCGCTTTACCTTGCTCATCCTGATTGAATAAGTAGGAAATAATAGCACCAGAAACAGTATAGAGAATTGCACACCCTATCCCTTGAATAAATCTAAAAATAGTGATTGTGGTGATATTTGTTGCGAGGCCAACAAATAATGATGCCACTCCAAATAGAATTAACCCCAAAATCAATATCTTTTTACGCCCCTGACTATCAGCTAACGTTCCAACCGGAACCATAAAAGCGGAAAGTGCGATCATGAATATTGAGGTAATCCACTGTGTTTCCCTTAATGGCGTATTGAATTCACGCCCAATTGCAGGAAGAATAGTATTCACAACGGTGAGATCTATACACCCGAGAAAACTTGCGATACATATACCAGTTAATCCAACATATTTTTTTACGACGATTCTTTCAATCACTTACAATCTCCTTTTGTTTATGATTAATGGAGAATTGTAATGTCTGAAAAAACATGTGCTACTTAATATAAAAAACGGATTTTTTATTAAGGGTTTCGCATCGTTATTCATTACTTTTCTCATATTTATAGTCTTATTAAAAATGAAAAATTAGCATAATGAATTCAATGGGAAATAAACACGAAACAAATAGACAATGCTTATTGATTTATGTTTTTTAACTTATAAGGAGAGAGTTTTCTGCTACTTGCTATGAGAGTATTTATTAGGATTGATTTAAATGTCAGTAAACAGCATATTCCCAATAGATTTCAAGCTGCATCGTGGCGGCAAGCATAGATAACTGTATATTTTTATAAAAATGGTGCTCTTTACAGCACCATATAATTAATAATCACTGCCAGACGATCGAACATTTCACTGAATAACCGTTCTGTAAATGGTACCAGCATCGGGAACAGCAGGGAGAGGGTGAAAATGCCGACTGTCAGCGTCAGGGGAAAGCCAACTACGAACACGGAAAGTTGAGGCGTCATGCGGTTCAGCATACCTAACGAGAAGTTCAGAACTAACAATAAAGTAATGAGTGGCATTGCCAGCATCATGCCATTGATAAATATCAGGCTGGCACTCTGCGCCAGTAACAGAAAACTTTTTGAATTTAACTGGGTAGTCTGAATAGGGATGGAATAGAAGGTATCAGCCAGAATGGATAATATCCATAAGTGCCCGTCAAAAGCCAGAAACAGCAGCATCATCAGCATATTCAGAATACGCGCTAAGATTGGCATATTCGGGCCACCGGTCGGATCAAAAAATGTGGCGAAAGATAGCCCCATCTGTAACCCCAGAACTTCACCGGCATGACGCACCACAGCAAAGGCAATCTGGATAGTTAACCCCAGAGCAACGCCAATCAGCACTTGCTGGATCAGAACCCAAATTCCGGCAACGGAAAAGATCGGAATTTGGGGAGAGGGAATAGTAGGAACCAGCAGGGCAGTGATCACTAATGCCAGCCCGATTCGGACTTTTATCGGCATCTGCTTTTCGCTGAAAATCGGGGCGATGCTGAACAAGGCCAGAAGGCGCGCCAGTGGCCAGAAAAAATCACTGACGAGGCGGGAAAGTGTTTCACTGTCAAACGGGATCATGATTAACCAATAATCGTAGGAATACTGCTGAAAAGTGTGCGCATGTAATCCAGCAACAGATTGAGCATCCACGGGCCGGCAACGATAATTGTGACAACAACGGCCAGAATTTTAGGAATAAACGACAACGTCATTTCGTTTATCTGCGTCGCTGCCTGCAACAGACTGATCACTAAACCACATATCAAAGCAGATAAAAGCAATGGCGCGGCCAGCGCCAATGCGACTTTCATTGCTTCAACACCAAGTGCCATTACCGATTCTGGAGTCATAATTTTTCAAACCGTTTTCGATCTTTTTAAGAAAAGTTCTGTTAGACGTAAAAACTTTGCGCCAACGAACCAAGCAATAACTGCCAGCCATCCACCAGAACAAATAGCATCAGTTTGAATGGCAACGATATTGTGGCGGGAGGAACCATCATCATCCCCAGAGCCATCAGAACACTGGCAACAACCAAATCGATGATCAGGAAAGGA
This sequence comes from Xenorhabdus stockiae, assembly GCF_002632825.1. Lineage (GTDB taxonomy): Bacteria > Pseudomonadota > Gammaproteobacteria > Enterobacterales > Enterobacteriaceae > Xenorhabdus > Xenorhabdus stockiae. The sequence goes on along the minus strand of NZ_NJAJ01000018.1, from coordinate 51,382 downwards.
ATGAAAAGCGTAAAACCAATCTGAAACGCCGTTTTCAGTTCGCTGGTAATGAAAGCCGGAACCAGAATCCGCATCGGGACAGAATCGGCAGTTTCAAATGCTTCCTGATTCGCCAAACGGGCAAACAGTGCCAGATCGTTTTCCCGGGTCTGACGCAGCATAAACTGGCGTACAGGATGAGAACCTTTTTCCAGTGCCGTTTCCAGCGTGATTTTATCTTCACTGAAAGGCAGATAGGCATCCTGATAAACCTTATCGAATACCGGGGCCATAATGAAAAAAGTCATAAATAACGCTAAGCCCAGCATTACCTGATTCGGTGGGGCAGAAGGTGTTCCCAGTGCATTACGCAGTAATCCCAGTACAATGATGATGCGGGTAAAACTGGTCATCATCAGCAGTGCAGCGGGAATAAATCCCAGTGCAGTAATGAAAATCAGAGTCTGAACCGGCAATGACCAGCTTTGGCCGCCATTTGCCAGTGGCTGGCTGATGATGCCCGGTAACTCTGCGGCTGCATTCATGGGAAACAGAGGCAGTAAGAGCGCCATAAACACAGCTGCCAGACGCGCCGGAGAAATATGTGCGGCGAATTTCCGGCTTTTTATTTGATTGCCTATCATAAGGAAAACTCTATTTTTCATCGCCGTCCCTGTCGTTTCTGGTTTTTCGCTGAAGCTTATTTTTTAATAACTGACCGAAAGGAAGTGTTTTGAGCACGGTTTCCTTTTCCGTGTCATCAGGTGGTACAGGCAACTGATGTAGCATAGTGACCTGTTGAGGTGTGACACCCAGTACCAGCCAGCTATCCTCGATTTCAACCACGACAACCCGCTCTTTTGCCCCAAGTGAACAACTGGCTTTTATGTTGAGTAACCGGTGATTTTTATTTTTAGCAGGAGCAAGCCCCAGACGGCGGATAAACCAAGTTATGAAAAATATCAGTAACAAGATCCCGCCCAGAGCACTACTGACCTGCATCAGTGTCTGACCGGCCGAAAGGGGAGGGGTATGTGTTACTGCTGTACCAATTGGTGCGGCATCTGATGCCGCACCACTTTGGAAAGAAGTATGAAGAGAAGGCTGGTTCGCCATCATGGTTAACGACTCAGGCGACGCATGCGCTCAGAAGGGGTAATGATATCCGTAATACGGATACCGTATTTATCAGATACGACGACCACTTCTCCTTGTGCAATCAAATAGCCGTTGATCAGGATATCCAGTGGCTCACCAGCCAGACCATCAAGTGAAACAACAGAACCCTGAGAAAGTTTCAGCAGTTGTTTGATAGTCATTTTGGTGCGTCCCAGCTCAACAGAGAGCTTAACGGGAATATCCATAATCAGGTCAATATCAGAAAGCTGGGAAAGCGCATCCTGCGGTTCAAGGCTTTCAAAAATTGACGAGCCGCTGTCAGAGGCAAGCTGTGCAGCCTGTTGTTCCAGCGCCTCTGCCCACAAGTCTTCAGTCAAGCTGGTATCTGCGGGTTGTTTAGCATCACTCATTGGGCTTTTCCTCATCCAGAGCATTTAAAACAGGGTTAATCAGGTGTTCAACGCGCAGGGCATACTGCCCGTTGAGTGTTCCATATTGGCTGGTGAGCACCGGCACACCATCAACGTGAACGATCAGACGTTCAGGTTTTTCAATCGGCAAAACATCTCCGCGTTTTAACTGGAGAATTTTTGACAACCGCAGAGGGATATCAGCAAAATTTGCCACCAGTTCCAGTTCGGAGTTCTGAACCTGTTTCACCAGAATGTCACGCCACTGCCCGTCTTCCTGCCGTACATTTTCCACCGGAGGATTCGTCAGCAGTTCACGCAGAGGTTCAATCATGGCGAATGGAATACAGATGTTGAATTCCCCGTACAGGTCACCAATCTCCACTGTAAATGGCGTGGTGACCACGATATCGTTAGGAGACGTCGTAATATTGGTGAATTTCACCTGCATCTCAGAGCGCACATATTCCACGTCAATCTTAAAAATGGAATCCCATGCGTCACGATAGGCATCCAGTGCCAGTTTCAGCATCCGATTGATGATCCGCTGTTCGGTATAGGTGAATTCACGGCCTTCCACTTTAGTCGGGAAGCGTCCGTCACCGCCAAACAGGTTATCAACGGCGATATAAACCAGACTGGGGTCAAAAGCGAACAGTGCGGTTCCTCTCAACGGTTTCAGGTGAACCAGATTGAGGTTGGTCGGCACGGCCAGATTGCGGGCAAAGTCATGATAAGGCTGGATCTTAATGGCACCGACCGTAATATCCGGACTGCGGCGCAGCATGTTAAACAGCCCCATCCTGAATTGGCGGGCAAAGCGTTCATTGATGATTTCCAGTGACTGCAAACGCTCGCGTACAACACGGCGCTGTGTATGCGGATCGTAAGGACGAACCTCACTTTCCACTGATGACGTAGTTTGTTCTACGTCATCCGCAGCAGCACTGTCACCATTGAGCAGAGCATCGATCTCTGCCTGTGAAAGAATATTGTCACTCATCGTGATTATCGCAGAATAAACGTAGTAAACAACACATCGGTGATCTCTTGATCAGGTTCACCGGGGATCAGTGTTGGGCTCAGTGTCTGTTTAATGTCTTCCACTAAACGTACTTTGCCGTCATCTTTTGCCAGATCAGTTGATCTCTGGCGGGATAGTAACAGCAGCATACGGCTACGAACTTCAGGAAGGTAATCATGGAAGCGCTGACGAGTTATTTCATCAGACAGACGCAGCGTCACGCCGACATACAAAACGCGATCAAAATGATCTTCGTTGTCTATCAGATTGACGGTAAAAGGTTCCAGTGTCATGAATACCGGAGTACTTATGATTTTGGCTTTTTCTGTACTGTTATTGCCGGATTGCTTCATTGTCCACCAGCTATATCCTCCGATGGCGGTACTCAATACGGCAATCAGTATTAGCAGTATCATCCAAATTGTTTTTGTGCGCTTACGCTCGTAGCTATAATCAGACATGGACAGACAAATTCCTGTTTTCTGTAGTGGAGTAAGGCACCGCGCATTCCGTGGCGGAGTTCCTTATCCAACAAATTCAACATCAATTATCCCGCGTCTTTGTTCCGGCAATGGCAGGAAAAAGCGCGGAAAAAACCATTAACTCACTCGTTTGTTATCGGCTCTGTTTCATTTTTTTGCAGTGTTCTGATAGCAAATGATGAAATCAGGCAGATAATCAGGCGAAAATATCAACGCCTCCCCGGCTTGAAGCCAGTTGCTGAGGGGTTAGCCGGATTGTGGATTCATGAGTTGCCGGTGCCTGTGTTGCTGCCAGTGCTCTGTGATTTTCAGTATGGCTACCGGTATTGGCATGCTGTTGAGGATCAGCGGCCTGTTCCTGTTGCCAGTTTCCTGATGTATCACTGCCCACACTGCTTTCAGCCAACTGAATGCCGTTTTCCGCCAGTGAGTGGCGAAGGTTAGGCAGAGCGGCTTCCAAAGCAGCACGAACATGTTGATGTGCAGAAACAAAATGCAACTGTGCCTGATTATCTTCAACATTCATGCGGATATGCAGTGCGCCCAGCTCCTGTGGATGTAAGCGTAATTCTGCCTGTTGCAGCCCGTTCCGGTTAAAAAACAGTACCTGCTGATTGAGTTGCTGCTGCCACTCTTCACTGCCGAGGTGAGCGCTCAGTAAAGGTGCGGGAGCATTATTCAGCTGGATCTGTCCGTTAGCCTGATGGCCTGTAGCGAGTAGGGGAGCACTGAACAGATTGTGTAGTGTATTTGAAGAGGACGTTTCTACAGCAGCTGAAGCCAGTGCTGTTGCTCCTTGTGTTGATAGAAACGTCTTCCCGATATCGCCTTTTCCGCTAACTGATGATTCTGAATTTTGCTCAGTGCTGTTAGCCGTGGCTTTTACTTTTCCGGTAGCTGTTGCCAGAGCCGCACGGTTTGTGGCTGAGGCTGTATGCTGTGGGGTAAAAGAACGGATATCGCTATCCAAATCATTTTCTTCAGCCGGATCTGTTGCCATCAACGTCATATCGGCTTTAGTCTTTTTACCAGAGAGTTTCCTGTCGGATAATGTATCTTCAAGACTATTTTCAGTACTCAGTAAATCATCTGAGCTTTCTGAACCCTCGCCGGTCGGACGATGGTTGATTAATCCTGCCAGCTGAATAGGCATCGCATTGATTAACATTTCAGCAGACAGAAGATCATCCTCTTCGGATAAGGTGAATTCTGCATCATTGTCGGATGCAAAAGCGCCTGAAACAGAAGATTGATCCAGTCTGGCGACCTGACCAGCGACAGTCAGTGAAGAAGATAATTTTTCTTCGTCCCGGTTATCAGTGGAACGTTTCTCTCCAGATTCGCTATTGCTGCCATCTGCGCGATTTTTAGCGGTCTGAACAGCGGTTTTTTGTTCTGCACTGAGAAACTGGCCGAATTCAGTCACCTGCTCTTTAGAGGCGTTACTGCCCTGAGAGGAGTTCAGTGCTTGCTGATTTTTCCCCACACTTTTTTCAAGGGTTAAATCAGTAGGCAAAAGAGTGAGATTCATTGTTTCATTCTCCGTTGTGCACCACGTTGTGCGTACTCATCCATTTGTTTTTGCTCCATGCGATTCTGGTGTAACTTCAAACTATGTTCTGCCCGTTGTTGCAGCGTATCAAACGCGTTCAGACGCTGCTGTTTTTCCTGCCACTGCGACATAGCCTGCTCAAGCCGTTTTTTCCATTGGTTGAGCTGTAATCTGTGTTGCTCGATTGCCATTTCCAGTGTTTTCATAAACTGCTGGTAATTCTGCCAGGTCGAGCTGGACATGCCGCTGCTTAGTGTGTCGTTCAAACGTGTACGATATTCATCCTGATAACTCATTAACGCCGTGAGTTGTTGCTCCATTTGCTGATGGCTTTGTCGTATCTGTGCCAGTTGGGTCGCGGCTTTTTCCGCTGCGTCCTGAGCAAGTTCGCGCAAAGTCACAAGAGGGGAGTGTTGTTGCATGTCTATCCTCAGCGTTTTATACCTTTCGTCTTTCAGGCTGCTTCTGGCTGGACAAATTCGTTTCTGACGAATTTGTCATTCCCTTGCTGCCGCAATGCAAACCCGAAATCCATTGGGTATAGTTAAGTTGCGTTCTTAACTTGGTAATAACTGTTGCAGTTGGGCACATGCTGCATCGTATTCACTGCGTTCCTCAATGCTTTGATGCAGGAACTGAGCCATATGCGGATACAACTCAATTGCCCTGTCCAGCAAAGGATCACTGCCGGCAGCGTAAGCACCGACATTAATCAGATCCCGGTTGCGCTGGTAGCTGGAAAGCAGCTGTTTAAAATGTTGCACCCGTCGATAATGGGTATTATCAATCAGCGATGTCATGGCACGGCTGATTGATGCTTCAATATCGATAGCCGGATAATGCCCGGATTCAGCCAAGGCACGGGACAGGACAATATGACCGTCCAGAATAGCTCGTGCTGAATCAGCAATCGGGTCTTGCTGGTCATCACCTTCGGTCAGGACAGTATAAAATGCGGTTATTGAACCGCCATCACTGACACCATTACCCGCCCGTTCTACCAACGCCGGTAATTTCGCGAACACAGAAGGGGGATAACCCTTAGTTGCCGGTGGTTCACCAATAGCCAGTGCAATTTCACGTTGCGCCATGCTGTAACGGGTAAGAGAATCCATAATCAGCAACACATGCTTCCCGCGATCACGGAAATCTTCTGCTATACGGGTTGCATAGGAAGCTCCCTGCATTCGCAGTAGTGGCGAAACGTCAGCAGGTGCCGCAACAACCACGGAACGGGCTCGTCCTTCTTCACCTAAAATATTTTCGATGAAATCTTTAACTTCCCGGCCACGTTCACCAATCAGGCCGACTACAATAACGTCTGCCTGCGTATAACGGGCCATCATGCCAAGGAGCACACTTTTACCGACACCAGAACCGGCAAATAACCCCATTCGTTGTCCACGCCCGACGGTTAGCAGAGCATTAATGGCACGTACACCCACATCCAGTACATCGCTGATGGGAGTACGTTGCAGGGGATTGATGGGTGGTGTGGTCAGGGGGGCGCGATATCCGGTATCCGGGGCAGGTAAACCATCGAGAGGGCGACCTGCACCATCCAGCACCCTGCCGAGTAATTCCGGCCCCAGAGGTAAACGCCGCCCGCCACTCGCTTCTTCACCATAAGCACGTGCATAGACACGGGCACCCGGCACAATGCCTTCAAGTTCTTCCAAAGGCATTAACAGCAATTTTTCACCATTAAAGCCGACCACTTCACTTTCGACTTCTTCAAGAGTATTACCATTTTGCCGTTCAATAAGGCAGGTTGCTCCCAGTGGCAGATGTAAACCTGTGGCTTCAAGTACCAGACCCGTGGCGCGGGTCAGACGTCCGTAACGACGTACTTTCGGCGTTTTCTCCAGACGTTTTTCCATGCAATCTAATGTCGCCAGCCAGCGCCCAAGTCTCGCAGTCATCACAGTTCTCCTGATACCGCCAGACGGCACATCTCATGCCAGCGCGTAGCCAGACTGGCATCCAGATCACCTTCATCAGCGCTGACCTTACAGCCTCCCGGATGCAGTTTATTATCTGCAACCAGACGCCAGCCATGCAGAGCCAATATCTCGCCCAGTTGTTGCTCAACCAGTGGGATATTTTGCGGATGAACACGCAATTGAGTCTTGCCACTGAACATGGGTTCCTGCTGAATAAATTCACGGATTTGGTTCAGCAGGGCAGTGCCGTCACACACCGCCGGTTGGCCGAGAATATGTTGCGCGGCCGTCAGAGAAAGCTGCATCAGGCGTGATGCAACAACCGTATCCAGACCATCCAGTGAATGACTGAAATCACTCAGCAGATCTTTCCACTGCTCAATAACAACCTGCTGTTGTTCCCCGGCTTCCTTGAGTCCCTGTTCAAAGCCGGCTTTCCGGCCTTCTTCAACACCCTGCTCATATCCACGGGCATGACCTTCAGCAACACCTTGCTCGTGACCAGCCTGACGCGCTTGTTCTTTCAGTTCGTCGAGTATTCTGGCCTGCTCCTGCAAGCGCTCCTGTTCGGTAAGCTCCTGTATATCATCCGATGATTCCAGTTTCGCTTGTAATGTTTCCCACGGAGTCAATTCACCCGGCAGCCATCGCTGCCAGTTTCCATTATTCGAATTATCAGACATAGGTATCATCACCACCATTCAGGATCATTTCCCCGTTTTCGGCCAGACGACGAACTACAAGCAGAATGGCTTTCTGTTCAGCTTCCACCTGAGACATACGAACCGGACCGCGGGTTGCCAGGTCATCACGCATAATTTCAGCAGCACGCTGCGACATATTGTTGAGGAAGTGATCGCGCAGTGCCTGATCGCAGCCTTTCAATGCAACCAACAGCGAATCGGTAGTAACTTCCTGCAACAGACGCTGGATACTGCGGTCGTCCACGCCGATAAGGTTTTCGAACAAGAACATTTCATCGATGATTTTCTGTGCCAGTTCGCCGTCATAGGTACGGACAGCATCGATAACGCTCTCTTCCTGCTGGCTCTTCATCAGGTTGATAATTTCAGCCGCAGTACGAATACCACCCATTTTGCTGCGTTTCAGATTCTGACCATCCAGCAGGTTGTTCAGAACTTCGGTCAGCTCGGCCAGTGCGGCTGGCTGAACACCACCAAAGGTGGCAATACGCAGCATGACGTCATTACGCAGACGATCATCAAACATGGCGAGAATATCTGCGGCCTGACCACGGTTCAGGTGAACCAGAATCGTGGCAATGATCTGCGGATGTTCATCGCGGATCATGTCAGCCGCTGCCTGCGGCTCCATGAAGTTGAGTGTTTCGATGCCGGTTGTGGTATCGCGTGATTCAAGGATATCCTCGAGCAGGCTGGAAGCCCGCTCTTCGCCCAGTGCTTTCACCAGTACACTGCGCAGATAGTCGTTGGCATTGATGCTGAGAGCTGCGTACTGCTCAGCATCTTCCTCAAACTGGGCCATGACTTCAGCCAGCTGCTGGTTGGAGACTTGTTTCATCCCCGCCATTGCAATACTTAATTGTTGTACTTCCCGGGAGTTCAGGTGCTTGAACACCTCAGCCGCCTGATCTTCTCCCAGAGTCATTAACATAATGGCGCTTTTTTCTGTTCCGGTCAGACTCATTGTTCGTTACTCATCCATTGGCGGATCACCAGCGCAACTACGCGAGGATCTTTTTCCGCAAGTTCACGGATACGCTGGCTTTGAATCTCAGCATTGACACGCTGGCGAGCCAACTGACGGCGCACTTTTTCATCCATTTCAGCATTGGATTCAGTCGCAGGCTTATTCTGTTTCTTCTGCGCTTCCAGTGCGGCTTTTTCCGCAGCACGTTTTCTGGCAATTTGCGGCACGATCATCTTGCGCCACAGCAGCCATGCAACCAGTGCTAACAGCAACCAACGGCCCAGCTCCAATAATTTCTCCAGCAGGACAGGGTGTTGCCAGAACGGCAGCGTTTCTATCACTTCGGCGGTATTATTGAACGGTGTGTTGACGACGTTCAGGCTGTCGCCACGGTCGGCAGAAAAGCCCATTGCCTCACGGGTCAGTGACTCAATCTGGGATAACTGCTCTGGTGTCAGCGCCTGAGTTTCCGGGCCATTCTCGCCCTGAACAGTGGCATAGTTGACCACAACCGCAACAGAGAGACGCTCCACGCCGCCAGCCTGTAACTGGGTATGGCGGATAGTGCGATCCACTTCATAGTTGATGGTTTCATCATGACGATTATTGCGGTTATTACTGATCATGCGCTCATAGCTGTTATTGCCATTGCGCCCCTGAGCAGATTTGTCGTCACCATTACCTTTTGGTTTCTCAATTGGCGCACTTGGTGCGGCACTTGGCTGATTCGACAGCGCTCCCGGAACACCACCTACCAATGGTCCGCCACTTTGTTCGCTGGCACTGGTCTGTTTAGAACGGACGGCTGCCTGATTCGGTGGCTGGTTAGGCTTATACTCTTCCGCAGTTTCTTCACGGCGGGAGAAATCGACTTGCGCGGTGACCTGAGCATGAACATTGCCACGACCGACAACAGGTGCCAGAATGGTTTCAATGCGATGCTGGAAGCGGTTTTCGACTTCCTGTATGTACTTCAACTGGGTGGTATTCAAATCCCGCCCGTTGGCATCGGATTGAGTCAGCAGGCGTCCGGCCTGATCCACAATAGTGACATTGCTTGGTGGCAATCCGGCCACACTGCTTGAAACCATATGGACAATGGCGTTGATTTGCCCTTCATCCAGAGCACGGCCCTGCAACAACCCGACTGTTACGGAAGCAGAAGGTGATTTTTGCTCACGGACAAACAGGGAAGGCTTTGGCAATGCCAGATGAACGCGGGCACTTTGCACCGGGCCGAGAGACTCGATAGTGCGCGCCAACTCGCCTTCCAGCGCACGTTGGTAATTAACCTGTTCACTGAACTGGCTGATACCAAATTTTTCTTTATCCAATAACTCAAAACCCGCAGCGCCACCTTTTGGTAAGCCCTGTTGTGCCAGTTTCAGCCTGATTTCATGCACCTTATCAGTAGGTATCATGATGGCGGCGCCGTTTTCGGCAAACCGGTAAGGGACATTCATTTGAGTTAATTGTGTAACGATCTCGCCGCCATCCTTATCACTCAGATTGCTGTAAAGCACCCGATAATCAGGGCTGCGCAACCAGAGAAAAAGGGCGACGATAATAGCGATGGCAGCAGAGCCAGCAACTAATAATGGAACTTTTGGATCAGCTTTTATCCTGTTGATGATAGCGCTGAAACCCTTCTGTGGATTCTCAGCGTCGGTTGTTGCTGCACTCATAGACGATCCTTGCCTTGCTGGTCAACATGAATACTAAAAGCGTGGCGTAACAAAACAGACTCCCCATACGCAAGCGAAAAAACTATCTCTATACCTTTCATTTTATTACAAATTGCCTCTTTGCTGACTGCATCCGCCTCAGTGACATCGTTATCTGTGTCACCGGGAATTGCTTAATTTGCCGCCGTGATGCAACTTAAATACAATAGATATAATTAATCCCGTCATTATTCGCTGTTCACACATCTTTTAATGGCACAATAAGCTTCGAATTTTTACGTTAATTACCCGCTTTAGTTTGAAAGGGCTATGTTACGGTGGCAGCCTGAAAAAACTGCCAACCAGCCCACGGCTAATATGGCATTTAATCACGTAATCAATAGGGTGATTTAACACGAGGTTTTTATGTCAATTCAGGCAATTGAAGGTGTATTGCAACAGATGCAGGCGCAGGCATTACAGGCAGCAAGTATTGCCAAGCCTATGCCGGTAAAAGGAGGCTTTGCCAGCCAGCTCACCGCCGCGGTAGAAAAAATAAATCTGTCCCGCGTAGAAGCAGCTAAACAGGCACAGGATTTCACACTGGGTGTACCGGGCGTGGAACTGAATGACGTGATGGTCAATATGCAGAAAGCCACTATTTCACTGCAAATGGGTATTCAGGTCAGAAACAAGCTGGTCAGTGCGTATCACGAAGTGATGAATATGCAGGTTTAGTGGTTTATCTATTTGACTTATAGTTAGCGATTCATGCTCGTTAATTGTTTGGGGCATATATGGTGCAATCGTGAGTTTTTCGTTTAATAGCTTAATTTGGTCATCGCTATTTTCGCTCATCCATGCACCGTAGACGTTATGAACCATTTGAGCTGATACATGCCCCATTTGAGTTGCAATAAATGAAGGATTGGCGCCAGCAGATAACATCCAACAAGCATAAGTATGCCGTGTTTGGTATGATTTTCTGTGTCTGACGCCTGATCTTTTTATCAGTGATTTCTAAATTTTGTCCAAATCCTTCTGGTGAATAGAACCGAGTTTTTAATAGTATTTCACTGTAGGTTTCGAGATTGAGCTAGCGAGTAATGTTCATAATTTTTAGTTTTAAATTGGTGAGGAATACATGGAAAGTTTTAAAACTGATATTGATATTAAAAAGTTAGTGATTGCCATTGTTGTTATGGCTGTTGTGTTTATCGCAGGTTATGGCTTTATAGAAGATAAATCAAAAAAAGATGATATCCCAACAAAGGAGAAAATATTAGAGACATATCCAATTTTTGAGGCGATCAATAAACTTGCTCCAGAAAAATTTGAAGAGTTTTATGAAATGATTTCTTCCGCATCTAACGATCCAGGTAAAATAACTAAAAAAGAAATTGAATTAAAAGCATTTTCATTAACCAGAGCATGGTTTGATAATAATATAGGACGGCTATTAAAAATTTCTTCTGATGAGGCTGCAAATGAATTTGGTAAGCATACAGTTAACTTTATCAGTACTACTATAAACTCCGATCCTACAGGTTTATATTGTTTTAATATGTTATACCCTGGAGTAATTGGCACCCCTGATATATCTAGATTTAATAGGGATTTTAAAGATTTTCCATTTAAAAGAAATTATTTAAATAGTATTGCTGATTCAATTGAAAAGAACATTGAAATTGATAGGTTGCCTGTGGAACAAGTCTTGGAAGCAATATCAAAAATCAATGATAAATTAGTCGAAAAATATGGTGAAAATTACTATGTTGAAGATCCGAGGGAGTCAGCCAAAAAACCTAGTTTAGAGTGTAATACCCGACTGGATACGTATAAATATATACTGGAATTAGAGCCGCATCTTTCAGCAGAAGTCATTCGTTATATTAATTCACCTGAATAACTCTGTTTTTATAAATGTACCATACAATGGCGAGGCATTTATTGTCAGTCTTAAACCACCCCCTAAGGAGGTGGTGATCTTTCCTTGAGTTTTATATAAAATAGTAAAGGTATAAGAATAAAAAATATTTTTATCCGCTTTTATATCATCTATTTTAATAAATACGATCTTCTTTTATGCTATAACCTGATGTTCCAGCTGAATGGTGTCTGCATGTAATATCATTATAGTTTACAGATACGTATTCCTCTGGTTGAGCACCTGCATGGTTAATATTATGAGGGTATCTGGTAGAGTAATCAACAATAGAAGCTCCTTGAATTAGGATGCTATAATATTTTTCTTGCGACCCATTTTGAGTTGTTCTGAAAAATTCAAATTCTAATGTTAATTTTTCATTATTTGAAATTGCTATCAATATGAGTGGAGAAGATTTATCAATAGGTTTTATAAAGTCGATAGGGTGGTGTGTTACGTTTTGCTCTCGGGTAATTGAACTATTAAATTCAATAACAAAAATTTTATCTTCATTACCTATCTGGTATTTGTTTCCTATTGAATCTAAGGATGAACATCCTGCTGAAATCAATCCTTGCTTATCACCTTTGAGTGTTAAATAAATTAAATTAGCCATTTAATTTTTCCTTAGTATATTACGCTAGATTTATTTTTATCAGAAATGATATTTTTTGTCTATTGTTTATATAATAATGCTTACAACTTTAGATGTTAATCACATAATCATGATTATCAGTTAATGTTTTATATGGAATATTTTCGTTTGTTATTATATATATTGCAAAATTAAACTTATTAAGTACCTTACCATTTAGTTATTTTAATGATTTGATTCATATGTAGCATTTTATCGGATTATTACTTGATTATTTGTTGAAAGTTCAATCAATAACAAACTATACTATGAATCGTAGTTTTTAGTATTGTCCTGTTATTTTTTCGTAGTAGGGTTTTATCAAACTATTCTTGGATTCAGAGTCTGGTATAAAAATACTAATAGGGGAAATTATGGAAAGTTGCTCAGGAAATGATGAAGGATGGATGTATTGTCGGAATAATAAGCCTATAAGCGTTGAGGAGGCACTGGAAACTAAAATTTTAGTAATAAAAAGGATCACAAAGGCACTTAAAAAACAGGCCGATCTCAGGAAAGCATGTGGCGGTAAACAATATACGGGATTAGATGAATCTATCTATTATGATAGATGTGGGAACCTTATGTCTGCAGATGAGGTTTTTGAAAAAAACGTTTGGGTTAAAGGTACTGAGGATTTATTTGTTAATACTTACCATGGCATTAATAGAACAAGTGATACAATTTCTGAATATAACCCAAGTAATATAGTGGTTCGTTCTCTTATGGAGAAAAGGATTTCAGTTAATCCACTAATATTGAAAGAAAATGCCGAAGCAATTTATTTATTAACGAGAGCATTAGATCCCTATGGTTTTTTAACTGAAGCTGCAGAGGTAATATTATCATCTATTTTGGATGATATCTCAGGTCAAAGGAAAGAGTTACTAACAATACTTTTGTTAGGAAAAGGTTTGATAAAAGAGAATAAAAAAACAACAGAGCTAATGAAATTCACAGAAGGAAAAATCAATACCGCAGTTATTGATGTTAAAATTAAACTTACCTCTAATATGGTAACTAATAACATCATCAGAAGTGCTATTGTTTCTGCTGTTGTGCATAGTATAGTACATTTTGTAGCTACTAAAAACCCACTCTTTATTAGAAAGAGAGCTGGGATTATTAAACGTGCTAATATTTTTGTTGTTTTTGCATCCAATTATGGAATTATAGAGAAACTGTCTAAATCAGCAAGAAGGCTTAAAATAAACCACCCTAAAGTATATGAGAGATTAGATAAAGTCAGGCTGACCTTAAGCTATCATTTTTTTGAAGATGTATTTGGTGATATACTTAGGCTATCGGAACATAATAAAAATAGTTCTTCTGATCAGGATTTTGTAAGAGCCATTGAGAAATTATTGGATAAATATGCAAATTAAAAATGGGGAAAATATGAAAATATTATTAGTGAATTGTATTATTATTTTTATATTATCTTTTAATGTAGCTTGGTCTAATACTGTTACTTCTGATTCATGTCAGATTGAATCATATTTTTTTAATGCTTGTTTGAAATTAGCAAAACAAGGGGATCTGGATGCTCAATATAAAATAGGCATGTTCTATGAGAAAGGAGTAGGTATTCAGCAAGATTATAGCGAAGCTGTGAAGTGGTATAATCAGGCTGCAAAAAAAGGGCATGCAGAAGCGCAGTTTAATCTAGGTAGCCTTTACATTGAAGGGCGAGGCATATCTCTGAACTATACTACTGGGGCTTCATGGTATCTGAAAGCAGCCAATCAAGGTCATTCAGATGCTCAGAATAATATAGGTTTTTTGTACAAAGAAGGTTTGGGGTTAAAACAAGATAAACAAAAAGCTTTAGAATGGTATCTGAAGGCTGCAACATTGGGGAATCCCGGAGCTCAAAATAATTTGGGTATGATTTACGATGAAGGAGAAATTGTACCACAAGATTATAAAAAAGCGCTGGAATGGTATAAAAAATCAGCTGAGCAAGGATTCACAACGGCTCAAAATAATATAGGTTTCTTATATCAAAGAGGTAAAGGTGTATCATTAGACTATAACAAGGCAATGGAATGGTATTTAAAATCTGCAACCGGGGGAAATGAGATAGGAATGTTTAACATTGGCTATTTATACCAAAATGGATTAGGTGTCGAAAAAGATGAGAAACAGGCTCTTGAGTGGTATAAAAAGGCATTAGCCGAAGATAAGGATTTTACTCAAGCTAAGCTTGCAGTAACGAAATTGACAAAAAAACTGAATGAGTAAAAATATTATTTGGTGCATTTATTATTCACTTTACTGTGAAGATCCCTATGTATAACTCTCATAGTGTTTATGATATGGTTTTTAGAATCCTGAGATGTAAGTATAAATTACCACCATGAAGTTTATCTTTATAAATTATTGTTCAGGGCTTAAATCTTACCAAATTATCTGTTTAATCGACTTTTAAACAGGGCCTATTTAGACCAGTATTTTGTGTTTCCCAGTTTCATCTCAACTTTCTGCTAATCGCTGATAGAATTCGATTAGACAACGTTGTATTAGGGGAGGATAAAATCATCTTATTTTAAACTGAAAAGTTTTCCACACAGAAAACGATATTTCAGTGATGGCTTAAACGGAATTAAGGTTAGTTAAATAACTGTGCTTGATAAACAGGTATCAGTGCCTGCGCTATAGGGTAAAATATACGGGGTTTTTCTTTACAAATTTCTGAGGCCGTAATATTTATTTTAGACTGAGATGAAGGTGAACCACCACATGCATTTTCTGTTGCTATAGCGTTTAGCTCTAATTCTGATGGGGCGATATCGTTATATTCTAATTGCCTACCTAATTGGTTACGTAATCGGAGAAAATAGGTATCATTACCTGTCATTAATGGTACTCTGGCATTTGCTTGTCCCTGTTCAAGTTCTGCTGTAATCGCTACAGCAAAAAAGTGCTCGGGGTTTGAACTATCTAATTGTATTTGACGTTCTTTTTCATTCGGCTCCCCCAATTCAAGCAATCCAGGATGCGTCAGACCTAAAGCATGTCCAAACTCATGAGCTATGGTATGGTAAACCAATATTTTTGCAACGTGGTGTTCTGAATAATGTTCATTTAACGTTCTTCTAATGTTGTCGAAAGTTTCTCTTGGATAATTGAATGTATTAGTTAGGACTATTCCAGGTCTATTAAAAACTTGATTTGTTATATGCCCTTGGACTTCCGGTGGTAAAATTAAAGTTGTTTCAGCTAAATCTGAACCCAAACTTGTCTGTTGAGCATCATTCGCTCTGGTAATTTGAAAATCAGTATCACTAGATGAGCCCTGAGGTATTTCTGTAAGACGAATAGGGCTATTCCTTGCTATAAGGCGTTGATTCCACATATCTGCCGCATCTCTTACTAATGGAGCAACCTCGATAGCAATATTTCTTGTTGTTCCATCATCATTATGAATAGCAATTGTCACTGATCCTATATTTTCAGCTATTCTATATCTTAAATTATTATTAAAAAAATCAGATGGGTTATAGATTTGATTGTTTAAAGCTATAGAACAGACGTGCCTATTAGGGTTTGAGTAGGCAGAGGGATCATAAGAATAAGCATAAGATACTGATAAAGATAAAATTAGCACAATATATTTCATATTATATTCTCTTATTTTTATAATGTGGTAGATATGTTGTTTTTATTAATGTATTTGGATTTAATTATCTAATGCTTTGGATTTTTCCTAATGTTTTTATTTTATTTGGTTTATTGCGACGGTCTAATTAATTTGGATTTTAAATCCCTGTCTTAATTTTTATCTATAATATTAAAAGAGATACTACATAAGAATGTTTAATAAATGCATTAATTTTTAAAGTGAAATGAGCAAAACAGCACTTTTAAGAAATTTAATATCTATTGTTTATTATAGTACCTGATTGGTGTTTTTGTTATTTTTTATAGAAAAAACTCAGTGTTTTCTTTGTCACAACAATAATGATAATAGCTTATTATACTCTTTCATTTTTCCAGCTATTTGATTTTTAATCTAAACTAGAAGTTGTGTAATCATCTATGGGGTACAGGTTATTCTATGTTTATAGCGATAAAAAATGGGACAATTGAATCAAGTTAACGTGGGGGATAATCCGAAAGAAGAGGGTGCTAACAAGCAAAAACAGACCCCTTATCACCATTGATACACTAAGAGGTCTGTATATAACACATGGATTAAAAGGTTTTAAAAATCAAACGCTGATTTTGTGACCTGATAATGCAGAATTACGGCGAGCCTGACCATCAGCACCATAAAAAGAGGGGCTGTGATGACTCTTGAGAAAAGCGATTGCCTGACTATTCTGATCAATATGCTGTTCCAGCAGAAATCCGTTATGGGCATTTAAATCACGGATACGTTCAACCGTCTGGCTGATTTGATCCCACAATACAACCAGTATTTCATGATCGGCATAGGGGGCACTTACTTTTAGCGTTTCATTTAATTGCTGGCGTTTTCGCTCAGAATGATCCAGTGCCGAGAGTAAGAATGTTTTTTGCTCTGTCACACGATGTAAATGATTCGCTTCAATAAAGCCTTCACTCAGGATACGTTGTTCTTCTGCCATCGTTATCGAAAGCGAATTTAAATGTGCGCTTTGCTGCTCAAGCAACAGTTGAAGTTCTTCCATTTATGGCCTTTATGATTTTGCTGGTTTATCTGTTTTAAACAACCACTGAAAGTATACCTAATGGATTTCAAGTTGCATTGTGGCAGCAAGGGAGCGACAAATTCGTCGGGAACGAATTTGTTCAGCCAAAGGCTGGCCTCCGATGAGAGACTGAGCCTCTCGTTAATCCCCCGGGAGCATAGGCAACCGTATATTCATAAAAATGCTGACCGGGGTGAGCGAGTGCAGCCAACAAAGAAACAGCTTGAAAGACGAGAGGTATTATCAGTTTTCAAGGGCTTCTCTGATTAGGGCATCAGCAATTTTGCCGCTATCCATGGTCAGAGTTCCTTTCGCTATCGCTTCTTTCAGTTGTTGTACTTTCTGGATATTAATGTCTTGGCTACTTGGCTGAACCAGTTTTTTCTGTGCCTCGCTCAGTTTAACCTGCGTATCGGCGCTTTTTTCTGCAACAGCCACGGTCCTGCGAGTGCTATGGACACCTTCATTGGAATTGCGTTGCTGTAAAGCCGCAATAGCCAGTAGAGGTTGAGTGCGTTCAATACTCATAATCGTAATCCTTTATTCAGGCATTATTTATTTGTCTTAGGTAGCAGGCGATATACCGCTGGCATGCCTGTAAATCATGGTCTGATGGTTATATCGGCTGAAAGCAATAAAACTTTAGACACTTATAACATCATTTTTACACTGCCATTTTCCTGAGCTTCACCGGTAATAACCTGCCCGGAAACCAAACGGATACGGATATTATCAAAACTGGCAGCATTGTTAATCGCTTTTCCTTCATAACGTACCCGGAAATTTTGCCCATCTACAATGACGATGACATTTTGTCCGGCTTTAATCACCCACGGACGCCGGATCATATTGCTTGTGATGAGTTGTCCGGCGGGGATATTGCGGATGGCAATTCCATTTTTTACGGCCTTTTTGTTATGAATGATGTTATTTGGCAATTTGTCCAAATGACCCGTCTTGCTCTGAAAATCTTTTTCTGTCAGTACAGCGTTGCGCTGAATAGCCCGGTTTGAGACCAGATACGGGCCGTTAACACTAACGTAAATCTGCATAAAACGACGCTGTTGACCACAATTAACAGGCAGTGAAATATTGCCCCAGTTTTTATTGCCCATAGGGGGATGTATGTCAGGCGATTCACACGTCGGCCATTGTTGTTCCGGTGTTTTGATTTCAACGGAAACTTTATAGTTCGTGCCGTGGTGAATTTGTCTGAAATAATCATTTATTGAGCGAGGCAAATCACTTCCCCATGCCAGAGAGCAGCCTAAAAATACATTAAGGAAAAAAGTAACGGATACGATAAATTTTAATACAGACATTTTATCACCTTAATTTTCCTTACCTGACATACCTGATACCCAACTCTAATAGGGTAGACCATGATTGCAAAAAATAATCAGTACCTGTTGCCGTTCTTCATTTCATTAACTCTATCTGACTAATTAATAGTGTAACGCGCTTGATTATTAGTTAATGGGATAAATAGCAAATCAATTTGTGTCTATTCTTCGAATCGGCTTTTTCTTCTGCGTTTATGCTGTTATCGCTCTTAATGCGTTACAGGGCTTGGTTCTACGGAATTAGCCCTACAAGAAAGGCCATAAATCTGGCTTAAAAACAGGCGAGGGAGGAATATGCTCGATAAATTAGACGCCGCCTTTCATTTTCGACAGGAAGCTCTGGTGCTCCGCAACCAGCGGCAGGAAATTCTGTCTGCAAACATTGCCAATGCGGATACCCCCGGCTATCAGGCACGCGATATCGATTTTGCCGCTCAGTTAAAAAAAGTGATGGATCACGGGCGGGTAACTGGGAATGGAATTGGGCTGACTCTGACTTCCAATCGACATATTCCCATTCAGCCCCAGCAACGTCTGGAGATGGATCTGTTGTATCGGGTTCCTCATCAGACGGCTATGGATGGAAATACCGTTGACATGGATATGGAACGCAGCAATTTTGCAGATAACAGTCTGAAATATCAGGCTGAACTTACGATGACGAATGCTCAGATCAAAAGCATGATGTCAGTTCTACAGTCACAAGGATAATGGGAATGTCTCTACTCAGTATTTTTGATATTGCCGGCTCCGCGCTTTCTGCTCAGTCCCAGCGACTGAATGTCAGTGCCAGCAATATGGCGAATGCCGATAGTATCGTCGGGCCGGATGGCGAGCCTTATCGCGCCAAGCAGGTGGTCTTCCGTGTCGCTGCTCCCGCAGGACAGGAGGTTGGCGGCGTGCGTGTCAGCGAAGTGGTGGATGATCCAACACCTTTCCGCCTTGAATACCAGCCGGGTAACCCATTGGCGGATGAAAAAGGCTATGTGCGTATGCCGAATGTGGATGTCGTCGGAGAAATGGTCAATACCATCTCTGCTTCCCGCAGCTATCAGGCCAATATTGAAGTACTCAAT
Organism: Xenorhabdus stockiae; assembly: GCF_002632825.1. GTDB lineage: Bacteria > Pseudomonadota > Gammaproteobacteria > Enterobacterales > Enterobacteriaceae > Xenorhabdus > Xenorhabdus stockiae. The sequence goes on along the minus strand of NZ_NJAJ01000018.1, from coordinate 31,882 downwards.
ACCACCAAGTCCATCATGCTGAAAACCCTGACTCTGGGTCAGTAACAGGAATTCCATTATGGCAGTTACTGCTTCAATCAATGATTCTCTGGATAATTCAACGATTGGTGAATTAGCCAGTAGCCCCAAAAAAAAGCAAGACAGCAATGATATTAAAGATAACTTTCTGAATCTGCTGGTTGCGCAACTTAAGAATCAGGATCCAACCAATCCCATGCAAAACAATGAACTGACTACGCAGCTTGCGCAGATCAGTACAGTGGAAGGGATTGAGAAACTCAATAAATCGCTGGGCGCTGTTGTCAGCCAGATGGAAGGCAATCAGGCCATGCAGACGACCCAGTTGATCGGTCGTAAGGTCATGATCCCAGGCGATAAGATTTTAACCGGTCCCAGTGAAGATAAAGGCATTAGTGTATCGACATTCGGTTTCGAACTGGCTCGTCCTGCTGAACACGTAAAAGTGACCATCAGAAATAAGAGTGGCGTAGTCGTTCGGGAAATAGAATCAAAATCAGTACAAAACGGTATACATAAAGTTAACTGGGATGGCAAAGACGCAGATGGCAAGGAAGTGGAAAACAGTGCTTATAGTTTCACGGTTTCCGCAAGCTATCGAGATCAAGCGTTAGTGACACTTCCGTTGGTATCTGCCGAAGTAAACGGCGTCACGCGGGGTGAGGACGGCACTAAATTAGATTTAGGGCTGGCGGGTTCGGTAACCATGGATAAAGTTCGTCAGATTCTTTAACAAAACGGAGGACATATGGCTTTTTCACAGGCAGTCAGTGGCTTAAATGCCGCAGCAAGTAACCTGGACGTAATCGGTAACAATATTGCGAACTCAGCGACATTCGGTTTTAAATCGAGTTCAGCGGCGTTTGCTGATGTATTCAGCGGTTCTGATGTAGGTTTGGGCGTTAAAGTTTCTGGCATGGTTCAGAACTTTAAAGATGGTTCAACCACTACTACTAACCGTCAATTAGATATGGCCATCACGCAGGGCGGTTTTTTCCGCATGCTGGATGAAAACGGTAACATTTTTTATTCCCGTAATGGTCAGTTCAAAATGGACTCAGACCGTACCCTGATCAATATGCAGGGCATGAAACTAACGGGTTATCCGGCCGTACAGGGACCAAACGGGCCTGAAATTCAACGTGGTGCAGCACCGGGACCGATCGCTATCGCAACAGATATGCTGGATGCGAAAGCGACTACGAAGGTTACGATGACAACTAACCTGAATTCGATGAATAAAGCTATCGACGCAGCTGCGAACCCGTTTGATCCAGCCAAAAAAGACAGCTTTAACTACAGCACGGGTATGTCCGTATACGATAGTCTGGGTAATGAACATAACGTGAATGTTTTCTTTGTTAAGACCGAAGATAACAAATGGGAAATTTATGCACAGGATACTTCTGTAGCAGGTTCTGCGGCCCAGAAACTGGGTAATGTGGAATTCGACAATAATGGTCGTATTAAAGGCAATGACAACGCATTTGCATTTAATATGCCAGCACTGAATGGCTCTAATCCTGCGGCGATCACTATCGATTTTAACGGTAGCAAACAGCAGAGCATTCAGCAGGATTCTGTTTCTAACCTGCAACAAGACGGCTATGAAGCCGGTCACTTCACTAATTACCGTGTAGATGCAGACGGCAAAATTTACGGTATCTATTCTAACCAGCAGACTCAGGTTCTGGGACAGGTTGTTCTGGCTAACTTCTCTAACCCGGAAGGTCTGGCATCACAGGGTGATAACGTTTGGGTCGAAACCGGTGCATCCGGCAGTCCGGTTGTGGGTACAGCGGGTTCTGGTAACTTCGGTAAGCTGATCAGCGGCGCGCTGGAAGCCTCAAACGTCGATATGAGTCAGGAACTGGTTAATATGATCGTCGCTCAGCGTAACTATCAATCCAACGCCCAGACCATCAAGACTCAGGATCAAATCCTGCAAACTCTGGTCAGCATGCGTTAATAATCTCAGGCGGATAGCTTTTTTGGAGATCGCTTTATGGATCACGTTATATACACCGCTATGGGAGCCGCGCGCCAGACACTGGAGCATCAGGCTGTTACTACCAACAATCTGGCTAACGCTTCAACGCCGGGCTTTAAAGCCCAGCTTGCTGCGCTGCGTGCTGTCCCCATTGAAGGTGAAACCCTGCCAACCCGTACTTTGGTTGTGGCTTCGACTCCCGGTATGGATAGCCGTCAGGGGCCGATGAATTATACCTCCCGCCCGTTGGACGTTGCTGTCGGACAAGGCGGTTATCTGGCTGTTCAGCTTGAAGACGGGACAGAAGCCTATACCCGTAACGGTAACATCCAGATTTCACCGGAAGGGCAACTGATGGTACAGGGACGCATGTTGATGGGCGAGAACGGGCCGATTGATGTTCCGCCACAGGCTGAACTGACGCTTGCCGGAGATGGTGCCATTTCTGCTCTGATTGCCAGCGATCCTCCGACTTTATTGGGGCAGATTGGCAAACTGAAAATTGTCAAACCGGAAGCGGGTCAGGTTGTGCGTGGTGATGATGGATTATTCCATTTAACGCAACAGGCACGGGAACAGCAGGGCGATGAGCTGGCAGCAAGCACCGAAGTAAAAATCATGCCGGGTGTACTGGAAGGCAGCAATGTAAATCCGGTGGAAAGCATGGTGAATATGATTGCCAACGCGCGTCGTTTTGAGATGCAGATGAAAGTCATACACAGTTCCGATGAAAACGCTCAGCGAGCTAATCAAATTCTCGCAATGAGCTGAGTCGGAAACAGAGGATAAATTCATGATCCGTTCTTTATGGGTTGCTAAGACTGGGCTGGATGCTCAGCAAACAAATATGGACGTTATTGCCAACAACCTGGCAAACGTCAGCACGAATGGTTTTAAACGTCAGCGCGCGGTGTTTGAAGATTTGCTTTATCAAACTGAACGTCAGCCTGGTGCGATGTCGTCTGAACAGACTAACCTGCCATCCGGTTTGCAGATTGGTACTGGGGTTCGTCCGGTAGCGACTGAACGACTGCATAGTCAGGGTAATCTGGCTCAGACCAACAACAGCAAGGACGTGGCAGTCAAAGGACAGGGTTTCTTCCAGATCCAGATGCCTGATGGCACAACCGGCTATACCCGCGATGGTTCATTTCAGGTGGATCAGAATGGTCAGCTGGTGACAGCGGGCGGCTTTCAGGTCATGCCTGCCATCATTATTCCGGACAATGCCACCAAAATGAGCATTGCCCGTGATGGTATTGTCAGCGTCAACGTACAGGGGCAGAACGCACCACAGCAGATCGGGCAACTGACACTGACGACTTTCATTAACGAAAGTGGTCTGGAAAGTATTGGTGAGAACCTGTATCTGGAAACCAACAGTTCCGGTATTCCGGTCGAAAACGCGCCGGGCATCAATGGTGCCGGATTGTTGTATCAGGGTTATGTTGAAACCTCTAACGTCAACGTGGCGGAAGAGCTGGTCAATATGATTCAGGTTCAGCGAGCCTACGAAATTAACAGTAAGGCAGTATCAACATCTGATCAGATGCTGCAAAAACTTACCCAGTTATAATCTAATCATTAATCAGTAGGGATTTATACCCAGAGGGTATAAACCCTTCATGATTACTGCGATAAACATAAGAGCATCGAAGATGGATACAATGCCCGTTGCTGAAAGCCATACTGAAAATCCTATGGCTGATAGCTGTGCCGGTTTACGGAAAAACCGGGGAAATAAGCGGCGTATCAGCAGAACTGCGGCGGTACTCGCATTGTCAGTACTGACATTAGGGGGATGTGCTTATATGCCGCACAAACCACTGGTGAAAGGGGTGACAACTGCCAAGCCAACCGAAGCACCTGCGCCAGCGCCGAATGGTTCTGTTTTTCAGACCGTCCAGCCAGTTTACTATGGTTATCAGCCATTGTTTGAAGACCGTCGTCCACGCAATATCGGTGATACGCTAACTATTATCCTGCAAGAAAATGTCAGTGCGAGCAAAAACTCTTCCGCCAATGCCAGTCGTAGCGGTAAAACGGGTTTCCTTGCTGCTGTGACACCTCGTTTCTTAGAGGGCGTGATTGGTGGGGGGAAAACCGATATTGAGATGGAAGGTAACAGTGAGTTTGGCGGCAAAGGTGGAGCGAATGCCAACAATACTTTCCGGGGCACAATCACTGTGACAGTGGATCACTTGCTGGCAAACGGTAACCTGCATGTTATCGGGGAAAAACAGATCGCCATCAATCAGGGAACGGAATTTATCCGCTTCTCCGGTGTTGTGAATCCGCGCACCATCAGCGGCAGCAATACAGTCAGCTCCAATCAGGTTGCGGATGCTCGCATTGAGTATGTTGGCGATGGTTATATTAATGAAGCGCAGCATATGGGCTGGTTACAACGTTTCTTTATGAATATCTCACCGTTTTAAAAGAGGATGGTCAGGATGAAAAAATTAGTCGCCAGCCTTTTTACGTTGGTGCTGGTACTGTTCAATACGTTCGCACCAACCAGCGCTTTCGCTGAACGCATTCGTGATTTGACGACGATTGAAGGTATCAGGGATAACGCGCTGATTGGTTATGGTTTAGTGGTCGGGCTGGATGGAACGGGTGACCAGACCATGCAGACACCTTTCACCACGCAAAGCCTGAATAATATGTTGTCACAGCTGGGTATTACTGTGCCCCCCGGCACGAATATGCAGCTTAAAAACGTTGCTGCTGTGATGGTGACAGCTAAGCTGCCACCTTTTGCACGTTCAGGGCAGAATATTGATGTGGTGGTTTCTTCACTGGGTAATGCCAAAAGTCTGCGCGGCGGTACATTGCTGATGACGCCACTGAAAGGTGTGGATAATCAGGTATACGCACTGGCTCAGGGTAATATTCTGGTTGGCGGGGCTGGTGTCAGTGCCGGTGGTAACAGCGTGAAAATCAACCAGCTGGCAGGCGGACGCATTTCTAATGGTGCAGTTATTGAACGGGAGTTACCAACGCGATTCGGCCAGAAAGGAACACTGAATCTGCAACTGAATGAGGATGATTTCAGTCTGGCGCAGCAAATCAGTGATGCGGTCAACCGCCTGCAAGGTGTGGGTACGGCAACAGCGCTGGATTCCCGCACGGTACAGCTGCGTCTGCCGATAGAAAACAGTGAGCAGGTGAAATTTCTGTCACAGGTGCAGAATCTGCATATTCGCGTTGATGCCGGTGATGCCAAAGTGATTTTCAACTCCCGTACCGGATCGCTGGTGATGAACCGTAATGTCACACTGGATAGTTGTGCGATTGCGCATGGTAGCCTGTCTGTGATTGTCGAACGTCAGACCGCAGTCAGCCAGCCGGATACTCCGTTGGCGGGAGGTAATACTGTCGTAACACGCAACACAGGTGTTGGTATTCAGGAGCAGGGCGGTGTACTACAGAAAGTCAATTCCAGCGCAAATCTGACTCAAGTTATCCGTGCCCTGAACGCATTGGGTGCAACACCGACAGACTTAATGTCGATTCTACAGGCGATGGAAAGTGCAGGCTGCTTACGGGCGAAGCTGGAGATTATCTGATGAATGATTTTCTGTCGATGCCGACCGCGGCTTATGATGTGAATTCACTTCATTCACTGAAAGCGAAGTTATCACAGGAACCACAACAGGGGCTACGGCAGGTAGCCCAACAACTGGAAGGCGTATTTGTTCAGATGATGCTGAAAAGTATGCGTTCCTCGTTGCCGCAGGACGGCATGTTAAGCAGTGACCAGACGCGTTTTTATACTTCGATGTACGATCAGCAAATTGCGCAGGATCTCTCCCAAAAGGGGCTGGGATTTGCCGATATGATCGTTAAACAGGTTTCCGGTGCGAACAGTGCTCCCAGTGAGCTGGCCGGAACCGTGCCGATGCCGCTGGGCAATGACATCCTGCATACTCTGCCGACACAAGCGCTGGAGCAGTTTCTACGCCGGGCGATGCCCGACAAAAACCAGTCTGATAAATCTTCTTCAGGGGGGGCGCAATCAAAATCCCTGCCAATAAACAGTTCCAGTTTTGTCTCCATGCTTTCCATACCGGCACAGATAGCCAGTCAGCAAAGCGGAATTCCTCATTTGTTGATTATTGCACAGGCGGCGCTGGAATCTGGCTGGGGTCAGCGGGAAATACTGACTGAAGAAGGCAAACCGAGCCATAACCTGTTTGGTATCAAGGCGGGTAAAAGCTGGAAGGGGGCGGTCACCAATATCATGACAACCGAGTATGTGAATGGTGAGCCGCAAAAAATGCGTGACAGTTTCCGGGTCTATGATTCTTATCTGGAAGCCGTCACGGATTACGTCAAGCTGCTGACGGAAAACCCCCGCTACGCCAAAGTCGCACAGTCAGTGACCGCAGAGCAAGGGGCTCATTCCTTGCAAGAAGCAGGTTATGCCACAGACCCCGGTTATGCCCAGAAACTGGTATCACTGATCCAGCAATTAAAGAGTAACGGCACCCAGATGGTAAAAGCCTACACCTACGATTTTGATGATTTGTTCTGAGTCACCGTCTAAATCATTTTTGTTCAAGGTTCAGGTTCTTCTGCCGATAACTTTTACAGAGAATTTATACCGATAACGATAGCAGTCATGTCTCTCTGAATAGAGGCAGAGCGAAAACGTAAAAGGATCTACACATGTCCAACAGTCTTATGAATACTGCGATGAGCGGTATTAATGCCGCTCAGGTGGCAATGGGTGTAGTAAGTAATAATATTGCCAACTCCAAAAGTGAGGGCTACAACCGACAGAACACCGTCATGACGCAAAATAATGGAACTATGTCCCCGGTGGGTTTTATAGGTAACGGAACAGCGGTTACGACTATTAACCGTGAATACAGCGAATTTATTAACCAGCAGTTCAATTCAGCTCAGACCAAACATTCTGCGTTAAAGTCATATAACGAACAGATAACTAAGATCAACAATCTGTTGGCTGATAAAGACACCAGCCTTTCCAATTCTTTCGAAGATTTTTTCAAAAGCATTGGTACCGTTGAGAGCAATGCAGAAGACAGCGCGGCAAGAACCACGGTTTTAGGCAAAGCTGAAGGCTTGGTCAGTCGTTTTAAAGAAGCTGATGAATTTCTGCGTCAGCTTGATAGTGGCATCAATTCTCAGATTGAGCAGAATGTCAAAGAAATCAACAAATATGCAGAAGAAATTGCCAAGCTGAATAATGAAATCATCCGTATGCGCGGTACTGGCACGGGTGAACCGCTGGCATTGTTGGATAAACGTGATCTGGCAGTCAATAAATTAAACCAGTTGGTGGAAGTGAATGTGACACAGCAGGATGGTGGCGTTTATAACGTCTCATTCGGTGGTGGCATGTCACTGGTATCAGGCAGTAAATCCTACCGTATGGAAGCTATTCCATCCAGTGCTGACAGCGGCCGTATTACGCTGGGTTATAACAACGGCACAGTGGGCACGAGAGAAATTGATGATCGTTTCATTTCTGGTGGCGCGTTGGGTGGTGCATTGCGTGTTCGTAGCGAAGTGGTTGATTCAACCCGTAATGAACTGAACCAACTGGCGTTGGTGATGGCGGATCAGTTTAATCAGGTACAACACGGTGGTTTTGATCTGAAAGGCGAGAAAGGGGTTGATTTCTTTAATTTCAAATCGTCAGAAATTATTTCAAATAGCGATAACAAAGGCACAGCTGAGATTAAGGTGGAATATGCGGATTCCACGAAAGTTAAAGCCAGCGATTACACCCTCAAATATGAAGGTGGAGACTGGAAAGTCCAGCGTGTTTCTGATCGTGAAATGGTTGCTGTAACCAAAAATGGCAATACGCTGGAATTCGATGGACTGAAAGTCGAAATCACAGCGCCTGATGTACAGGAACACGATAAATATACTCTGAAAACTGTCGGCAATGTTATCGCAACACTGGAAGTGAATCTTAAGGATTCTTCCCAACTGGCAACCGCCAGTGAGAAAGGTGCTGGCCCAAGTGATAACCGCAACGCGAAGAAATTCCTTGAATTACAGGATAAGCGTCTGGTGGATGGCAAGGCTTCTTTTTCCGGTGCTTATGCATCACTGGTGAGTACAGTCGGTAGTAAAGCCAACAGCGCACAAATCAGCGTTGAAACACAGGGCCATATTGTTGATAAGCTGAAAGAAACCCGTGAATCAATCTCCGGCGTTAATATGGATGAAGAGTACGGCGAATTGCAGCGTATGCAGCAGTATTATCTGGCAAACGCCCGTGTGATCCAGACGGCGACGACGTTGTTCGATGCTATTTTAGGCATTCGCTGATAAAAGGAATAATAAGGAGTGATACTGTGCGTGTAAGTACGAATCAATTATACGGCCAGAAAATGGATGGGATTTTTGGCGCTCAATCCAAATGGATGAAATATGGTGAACAATTGTCCAGCGGACGTCGGGTTATTAACCCATCTGATGATCCTCTGGCGGCATCGCAGAATATTATGGTTTCTCAGTCTGAATCGAAAAACCAACAATTTACCACTGCGCGTATTTTTGCCAAAAATGCAATGTCATCCCAGCTGAGTATTACAGCGAACGCCGTTAAGGTAACAACGAATGTGTTTGAAACTTTAGTGGCAGCAGCAGATGAACAAAGTGATCAGGATCGTTCATCCTATGCACAGCAATTGAAGGGTTTTAAAGACGAGCTGTTAAACCTTGCCAATAAAACCGATGGCAATGGCCGTTATATTTTTGCCGGCTATAAAACCGATGTGCCGCCTTTTTCGGCGGATAAAGATGGCAAAGTCACTTATGTTGGTGGGTCTGAAAAAATCACTCAGAAAGTGGATGATAACCGCTCAATGGTTATCGCTCATACAGGACAGCAGGTCTTTTTATCCTCGCCTCCGAATCCGATTAAAGAACCTGATGGCAAAATTGATAGTGAGTCTGATATTTTTGCCACTATCGATATGGCAATCAAAGCTTTAAAAGAGCCATACAGTTCAGAAACTGAAGAAGAAAAAAACCAAGCAGCGGAGCTTATCAACAAAGCTAACCGTGGTATTCGCAATAGCCTGAATAACCTCTCTTCTGTTGAAGCAGTACTGGGTTTACAGCTTCAGGAACTGGAACAGCTGGATTCTCTGGGTAGTGAGCGCAGTATTGCCAACAAAGTTCGCTCAGGGGAGTTAGTTGATGTGGATTGGACTTCCACGATTTCCAATTATTATCAGCAACAGGCTTCTTTGCAGGCTTCTTTCAAAGCATTTACTGATCTAAAAGGAATGTCTTTGTTTGAGATGTATAGATAATATATTCTAATTTAATTCTGTGATTTCTGGCTCTTATCGGTTTGCGATAAGAGCCTTTTATTTCCTCTTTGGTTCCTTAATAACGCTTTGTTATTAATTGTTTTAATGGCTTATACCTCTTAATGTGTATTGAGTTCTTTTGCATTCAGTAAATCCCTTCTTTTTTTCTTATTATATTATTTTATCTTGTGATCGAGATCTTATCTTTGATAGGTAAGAAGAATCACGTATTAAGTTTTTTGATATAAACGTTTCAGATTTAAGTTAGTGAACTTAGGAAAGGATTAAATCTCGTCTTATGCCTTATAAACAGATAAGAAAAACAAATGTGCATGAAAACTCTAAATATACTCGCCTGTATTACTTTTATTTTGTTCAGTACGATATTGATAGGTTGTTTGTCAACTGTTGATTATGAATGGACAATCGGAGAGGAAGGAATAAATACCGTTTGTGATGTGGTCAGCTCTTTTGTTATTGATGATGACAGGGTATTGACTGCACCTTTATGCCTGTTTTTTTTGCTGCCTTTTCTACTGATATTTATCGTAAAAGGAGTAAAAATTTTTTCAGTATGTAAATTCAAATCGATCAGCTATATGTTGATTGCAGGATTTGTAATAGGATACTGGTACTGGATGTTCTTCGGCCGATTAATGGGGTGCTCATTTGCTGTATATTAGCTGTGGCTAATACAATTTATGACTTAAAAGGTGGCGAGTATATCGGGAGATGCTGGCAACCGATCTCCCGATAGCTCAGGGTTAATCTTCCTTTGGCACTTCTTCCCGTTCATACATGCCATAATCACGAATAATGGCTGAGACCCTCAATTTATAATCTGCAAATATCCCATTGCGTCCTAATATTTGTGCTTCCCGGTGCTGGCAGGTATTCCGCCACTGTTTAACAGATTCCTCATCCCGCCAATAGGATAATGAAAGATATTTATTATTTTGAGACAGACTTTGAAAGCGCTCTACAGAAATAAAGCCCGGAATAGTATCCAGTAGTGGCCTTAGCATGGCTGCGGTGTCAAAGTAACGCTCACTTTGGTTTTCTGCGATTTCGACTTCAAATATAACTGCTAACATTATCGTTTCCTTGAAGAATAGAAAACGCAATCATATATTGCCGTTTTGACGGTTACTTCGCTGGGTAGCGAAATATATCCTTCGCTTTTCAAGTAACCTCTTTGTTGGCTGTATCGGGTATGGGGTAGATATGTGTGAATTAACTCTGGAGAAAAAAGTCACTGTAGTTTCTGCATTATTATCGGATCGTGCTCGTATCTGTATGCTATTTCTGATGATGGACGGACGCGCTTACACAGCGACTGAATTAAGCACTGCTGCTGATATAGCACCTTCGACAGCTAGTGCACATTTAAGCCGGTTAGTAGAACAAAATCTGGTGAGCTGTATTAAGCAGGGGCGATACCGTTATTTTAAAATTTATAGTAAAGAAGTCGCAGTATTGCTGGAAAGCATGATGTGTTTCGTGAATAGTAAAAGTTTCGGGGTTGTGAAAACGTCGACACCAAAATCATTGCGTTCCTTCCGAACTTGCTATGACCATATGGCCGGAGAAGTCGCCGTAAAAATTCATAACAGTTTGCTGTCCCGTTTTTGGATAACGGATGATTACCGCTTAACGCCACATGGTAAAGAATTTTTCTTTTCTCTTGGTCTAAGTTTGGATGCGAAAACAATTTCCGGACGGAAATTTGCCTGTTCCTGTCTTGACTGGAGTGAGCGATATTTCCATCTTGGTGGTTTTCTGGGTTCATCGCTCCTGAATCTTTTTTTGCAGAAAAAATGGGCTATCCGGCAATTAGATAGCCGGGAGCTGACGTTGACAGAAACAGGAAGAAGGGTGCTTATGCAGCGATTTTGTGTGGAAATATAGGTGGTATTTTTACACCACCTATTGTCCGATAAAAAGGCAATTTGAAAGACGAAAAGTATAAATACATTCTACAACTCAACACCTTTATAACCAGCCATAATCTGAGCCCATTCCTGTCGGGCAAACCATTTTTGGGTCTCTGCGTTGTAATGCATATCATCGGGAGTAAATACCCCAAATTGGGTGGCGATCCCGTTATAGTTTGGTGCATTTCTGGCATCGACGAGTGTTCGATACTCAGGGTTAGCCGCAATCACACTATTCATTGCTTCGGAAACATAACTGGTATTAAGGGGGTCAAACCAGACTGAAAGCGGGTAATAAAATCTCCACGGTATATTGCGCGAGCCTATGGCATCACTGAGACCGGTAACGATACGGGTAAAATTCATTTCTGCGGCTTTTGCTGCGGCTAAACTTTCAGTTTCTGCTTCCCACTGATTCCAGTGAACGGCCAGTATGCGGGGAGTTTTCCCCATTTTACGCAGAGAATTCACCGCCATCCTTAATGTTCTGACTGCGCGGGGGTAGAGGGATTCTACATCATCAGGGTCCCGCTCTGGCGCCCAACGGTTATCAGGTGTATCAGGTAAATACATTCCCTGCCCACCGTATCCCATGAGAATGACATAAAGATCAGGTAATTTGAGAATATTACCGGTGTTAATATGATTTTGCCAATAGCGGGCAAAACGATTGGCGATATTAACCGGATGATCCTGATTACCTCGCGGTAAACCACATGGAGCACCAATATTGGCATGGCCAAAACTCGTCAGGCCTGTCCAGTTAATAGTTGAAAAATTGACGCTATAAACTTCAGGCAGGGACAGGGTAAATACATTATTTAAACCCTGAGTAATTGCTTCATTTGGTGCCAGTTGAGTGGCGTGACCGTAACTATTTGACTGCCCAAGAACAATTAATAATGGAGCATCATTGTTTCTCCACGGTAGGGATTTTACTTCAGAGGAGGACAAAATTTTATCTATCATGAAGATCTCCTTTAGTATTTTAAATCTGATTTATATAAAGGCGATACTTTTTTACATAATAGAAATTAACTTTTTTCTTAAAAAGATCAACAGATAATATGTTTTAATTATCTAAGTTAATAAGATGGTCAGTATATGAGTTAGATTTCGATAGAGAGATTTATTAATTGTTATATTAAAAAGTATTTCAGATGGGAAAGATAAAGGGAATTCATAAGGATGAGTTAAGGTTTGTAAATCTAAGTCATCAAAATGGAATATAATCACTTATGTATGAAAATACTTTTAATATAATAAAATGATATTTAGTGTGTAATTTGAAATTATCCATACTTGTTATTGTAATGCATTTTAATTTTTTTATAGATAGAGAGATAAATTTAATGATGCTTATTTCCTTTGGGGTAAATTACTTTCATAGAAGGGGTTGATACTATTAAAAATAGTATCCAATAAGGGAGTGGAATTATTTTTATATTTTTTAATTTCATACGATATATAGGTAATATTATGAGTGAAAAAGTAAATTTAAAAACGATTGAAGAGTTTAAAAAACAAGCAGAAGGTAAATGGGAGCCTGAGCTCATTGATAAAACAGTAAAAGAAATGACGTCTTTGGAAACAGAGGGCTACGCTGCTTTAGTTGCTGTAGATAGTTCCATTATTCGTCAGCACTTTAAAGTCGGGTTGATAGATTATACAGAGGTTTTTAACGGTTCTTCATGGGGATTCGCTTCTCCAGGTGTAGGCAGTTCAGCTGGCGTTATTTTAACAAGCAATTTAGATAAACTTTTTTCTGATACTACAAATTTTTGGTTTTTCGGAGCTACCGATTATTTAACTCTGAATTTCTACAGTGCAGATGGTTCTTTTCTTGGAACTTTCCAGGGTGCAGCTCTCTCCATGGTAGCAGGTGGTGGTTATGGATCGGGTAGCTGGAGTTAATTATTTTATTTCTACTGAGAATGATAAAAGTTTTAATTTTAAAAAATGCAATAGGAAGCCCTGTCGCTCACTTGTTAATTAAATGTTGTGCAGATTAATTTTTTATTATTAACGAATTGAATTTCTAATTTCACTTTTATATATCCTTAGTTATTAAACTAAGGATATATAATTTTAGTCTAAAAGAAAGTTTAAGGAATTATGTGATTGACAATAATTGATCACACCTGAGATATTTTCCAAAATAGAAAAAACCATCACTGAAAGTGTTCTATTCAGAAGAAGACGTTTCAGTGACGGTTTAAATGGAACATAGATGAATAACGGGCACCACTCCACAACAGATACGGCAAATATTTAGTGTTTACGCAGTGCGCGAAGCCGCATTGTCAGGATGAACAGGGGCACACCAATAAGTGTGAAGCTCAGCCCGATAGGGATAAAGACGCCTGCTGGTGCTGCTTTCGTTATGATATCTGCTGCAATGACTAGATTGCCGCCCACCAGAGCGGAAAGAAACAAACGGGCGCGTCCGGTAGCCGATGAAATAAAACTGGCCAGATGTGGTGCCAGTATCCCTAGAAAGCTCAATGGCCCTACTGCGGTGACAGATGCAGCGCTTAACAAGACAGAGAATCCCATCAGCATCGGGCGGGAATATTTGATAGGTTCTCCAAGGGATAAAGCAAGTTCGTTTCCAAGTTCATAGCGATTTAAAGCAGGGCCGATGAGCAAAATGCCGATAATGCTCAATAAAAATAATGGCATGAATGATGCGATAACTGACCAGCTTGCCTGAAATAGTGATCCTTCCATCCATCCGGCAAGATGCAGGGATAACTCTGTTGGAAGATAGAGAATAAGAAAAGAGCTGACTGAACCGAGAACGGACGAGACAGCAATTCCCATCAATAAAATTGCCAAGCCACTTGCGCGATTATTGCCGACGAGTAAAGTCAAAAACAATGCAACAGCCAGCCCACCAGCCAGTGCAGCAAGGACGATCAGTATGTTAGGTGCGGTGGGAACGAACGCCAGCAAGATGATGATCATTGTCATTGAACCCTGACTTATGCCAAAAAGACTGGGGTCGGCCAATGGATTACGAGCAATCGGTTGTAGAATAGCGCCGGCAAGGGCCGCGCACCAACCAACCATCAGCCCCAATAAAATATGCGGGATCCGTACAACCCAGAGTGCATAAAACTGGTGGTGTTCCAGCGAGTTACCGAAAAGCATATGCAAGAATTCATAGACACCAACGTCCGTAACTCCCACGCTTAAAGAAATAACGACGAGTATGATCGTAATGGTAAATAGACATAACCCGACTTTTATATCGAGGGTACGCATTTGTAATCCATTCGCGAAACGTAATACTCGTTTTCCGTCTATTGCCTGACTGAACTTCATAACAATCTCGTTGATGTTGTTGAAAGATAGCGTTTTCTGATGATCCAGATAAAAAACAGCCCGCCCAAAAAATCCATCAGAATGCCGGTATGTATGACATAAGGCTGGAAGAGTGTCTGCGCACAAAGATTAGCGATCAGGCAGATACTTGCTCCTGCCAGAGCACAGGCTGGCAGCGACAGCATAAAGTTCTGTCCAACCAAAGGCTTGACAATATGGGGTACAATCAGCCCTACGAAACCGATCGGCCCGCATATGGCAACGGCAGAACTGGATGCAACTATGGCGGCAATTAGCGCAATGCGCGAAACAAGCGTTGCATTCACACCAATCGAATGCGCTTTTTCGTAACCGAGCAGAATGAGCGTCAGAGGACGAGCCAGTAATAAAAGCACGATTAAGGCCAGCAGACCGAACCACCAGAAATGGTGCAGTCTTGTGATATAAACATGATTGATAGCCCCTGCTAGCCAGCTCAAATATTCAGTTCGCGTTTCAGGATAAGCAAGAAGAACAGCATTACTTACCCCAAGATAAAGCATCGCTATTAATGTGCCAGCCAGTATCAGCAGCAAGTCGCGAGAAACGGTGTTAACGCCCGCCAGACGAGATATTAAAAGAGATGACAAAAAACCAAATAGCCCACCTAAAAGGGCCGCTATGCCTTGTAATGTCAGGTCGAGCGAAAACACGATTGCACCAGCTACGACAAACAGGGTTGCACCGGCATTGATGCCTAATGTTGATGAAGAAGCCAGCGGGTTGCGGATAAGCCCCTGGAAAACAAGACCGCTGCATGCCATCACCGCTCCGACATAAACAGAAATCAGCGCACGTGGCAGTCGCTGGTATAAAATAACGGCTTGTTCATAGTTTTGTGGTTCAGACTGGGTTAAAGCGGCATAAATTTGCGAAAATGACGCAATATTTGCACCGAAAGAAAGACTAAAAAAGAAGATCAGCAGTAATAAAAAAGGTGCGAATATAAAGAATAGACTGGGTTTCATCGTTATACTCCGGACCAATTTTCAGGTTGGTTTATGCCCGGATAAGGCTGACAGATAAGACTGCCATTATAACTGAAAATATCAGCCGGAATATCGAATACACGCTGGATATTATCTACGGTTATTGTTTTACTCACAGCGCCCGCGGCAACGACGTTGCCAGTATTAAGCATCACAACATCATCGGCAAAAGTGGTAGTCAGATTTAAATCATGTAACACCACAACGATAGTTTTTCCGTGCTGGAGTGAGAGATCACGGATCAGTTTTAGCACGGTGTACTGATATTTGATATCTAAGTGATTGACGGGTTCGTCCATAAGAATGATGTCAGTATCCTGTGCAAGCACCATCGCCACCCAGGCCCGCTGGCGTTGTCCTCCTGAAAGGGAACTGACCTGAGAATTGGCCTGATCAGCCAAGCCGACGATTTCTAGCACATCATGAAACAGTTTGCGATCCCGCGCAGATGCCCCGCCGAAAAGAGAATGGCGTCCACAAGCAGCCAGTTCGATCAACTCTCCCAGTGTCATGTAGTCCGGGCAGTGGCATTCCTGTGGCAGATAAGAGATCTTTCGGGCCAGCGCTTTGCGGCCTATTCCTGTAATCGGCTTACCTTCCAGTAAAATTTCCCCGCTTTTCAGTGGAATGAAGCCCATGATGGACTTCAGAAGTGTTGACTTACCGCAGCCATTAGACCCGACGAGCGCGGTAATGCGCCCTTGGGCAAAGTCTACTGACAAATCATGCAATACGGTTTTTTTACCGTAAGTTGCGGTGATATTTTTTGCTGTAAGCACCAAAAGCTCCTTCAGTTATCTTATATATAAAAAAAATTGCAGTGACATGGTTAGGGTTCAGGCAGAATACCAAAATCACCCTATCCATAACACAGCAGAAAAATGATGGCTGTTATCGTTTATCTGACGAGCAGTCAGGTTACGGTTTTATCTTATGGATGACCCATTCTCTGCGTCCTTAATGCCGCATAGCCTGAAAATAATCAGCCTCACTATTATTGTTTTACTGCTCACATACAACATTCCGCACGTTAACGATCTGGCGGGAATCAGCAATAACGTCATTGATTAAGATATCGATTTTACTACTGTCGTGATGATGTGGTGTGGTTATTAAGTGTGCCGTGTTTCCTGATGTTGCCAGACAATGCTTTTTCCAGACAGCGACCGACGGGCAGGGAAATACCACTGTAATAGAGTTATCATGACACCAGGCATCTATCCCCGCAGATCGGAAACGCTTGACGGCATATTGTGCCATTTCCAGACAGCGTTTGACGCGGTGATGCCAATCGGCGAACGAATGGCTGCGAATAGCCGCCCACATCATCAGTGGCGTCTGGCCATTACGTGAACCGGAGATAGTCTTGTCCTGAGCCGAAATATAATCAATATCAACGGAAATACGTTCGACATTTTTCCGTTTCGCAACAACAATTCCGCAAGGAATGGGTGAGCCTATCATTTTGTGCCCGGAGACACTGATTGAGTCGATACCATCGGCAAAGGTGAAGGGTTGTGGATTATCTACAAATGGCAAGATCATCCCACTTAAGGCGGCGTCAGCATGTAGATAGTAATTTTCGCGGGCGATACCCGCTTGCTGCATACGCTGTTGAATGATTTTTATGTTATCCACCGCACCGCGCAATGTCGTGCCAATGTTAGCAAAGATGATGGGATGGGGTTCTTTATGAGCGATGATTTTCTGTAGCAGGTCATGATCATCTATCTCACCGGTGGGTAAGGATTCCACTAAACAAGATTTGATACGCAATAATTTGACGATTTTTGCCACCGAATAATGAGTATCTTTTGAATAATAGAGCGTTCCATCCGGGAATAATTCCCGCCCCAGATAGCAGCCGAACATATTACCTTCCGTTCCCCCGTTGGTCACATAGCCCCAACTGTCTTCAAAAGGGATTCTGAACAGTTCAGCAAAGTACTCCATGACTTCTTTTTCGAACTCAAAGGAGTTTAAAAGATAGTTGCACTCTGCTCCCCAGTCCCCGCAATTGTTGATAGAGAACTGCATGAACCGCTGTAAGTAAGAGTAATCAAAGTCTGAGGATTCTGGATAACCGATATTGAAATGCTGGTTTTTAACACAGTGATACCAAAATGCATCTAGCCTGTCCTTATCGGCAAGGGATAACGTCATTTTTATCTCCGATATTGTGATGTTCTTGCAGACCAAAGCTCTGGAATGATGAGTTTTGAGGCAGGCGATAATGCGCTCGGCCAAGAAGCTGGTTGGCAATAATGCTATTACGATATGCGCCAAGTCCCAGATCGGGAGAACCAATGCCGTGTTGGAAGATCTCAGCATTCTGTACGAATATAAGGCCTTTTCCTTTATCAAGGCGTTGAGCGCTAAAGTTCTCTTTCACAATCAAATCACCATAATCATCGGTGGCAAGTACCGTCTTCTTGAGTCCTTCTAGCCATTTGGGGCTGGTGTGCTTATAACCTGTAGCAGCAACAATGGCGTCAGTCTCAATGAAACTGACTTCATCAAGCTGCTGATGGCGAAAAACGATCCGCAGTGCCCCGGAGTCTCTTATATTTTCCACCTGCTCAACCTCGCAGTTTGAAACAAGGGAAAGACCCGGATCACGACCGCCGATGGAACGTTCATACAAAATATCGAAGATATCTGCGATAGTTGAGACGCTGATACCTTTATAAAGCCCCCCTTGACCCGATGCGATCGTGCGGCGTTTTTCTCTGCTTAGGCTGTGGAAATGGTTCATGTAAGCAGGCGTAAAACATTCCTGGCCGAGTTTCGATGATTCCATCGGGTGGAAACCGGCAGAGCGGGTAATCCACTGGACTGAAGCACCGTCTTCTATCATTTCAGGAGTCAACGCACTATAGAGTGCCAGCACGCATTCAGCAGCACTTTGCCCTGAGCCAATCACGGTGATACGTCGGCATGTTGAGAGTTGTGCTCGTTTGTTGATGAAGTCTGCCGAATGAAAGATAGGTGCTTTAGTTTGGATGTTAGCCCATTCAGGCAGGAACGGGGCTGTTCCTATACCAATGGCAAGATTACGACTGTAGTACTGATGCGTTGAACGCGTGTGAGTCTTACTTTCAATAATGAAACGCTCAGATGTCAGGTCATAAGCCACATCAATGACATTTTCACCAAACTGACAGGAGGGAAGTTGTTGTGTCACCCAGCGGCAATAATGGTCATATTCCTGACGAGGGATCTGAAATTTTTCATAGTAATAGAATTTGTAAATACGGTCGTGCTTATGAAGATAATTCAGGAAGCTCAGAGGATGTGTAGGATCTGCCATCGTGACCAGATCGGCCAGAAATGGAACCTGTAACGTTGTCCCCGGTAGTAGGAGACCTTCATGCCAGCGAAACTCAGGCTTGCGATCGAGGAAAAGGCTGGTCAGATTAGAGTGTGACGAAAGCAGGGCCGCTAATCCCAGATTGAAGGGGCCGATGCCAATACCGATAAGGTCAATATTATTCATGTTAATAATCCGAACTGTTTTCAAAAGCGCAGAGATGCGTTCAGTTGCTGTTCAACCTCTGCGGCATTACGGCAACGCAGCAATTGTGGTAACGAAACATCGATAGCAAATTCCTCGGAGATTCGTACCGAAATTATTTTCAGATGCTGGGGGCGTAATCCCATGCTGATGAAGTCGCTGGAACCATCAAAATGACTATCTTGTGATTTGCCGAGCACGTCCAGATAGATTTCCAGCACTTTCTTTTTCACTCCAGTCTCTTCTATCTCTGCCTGTCTTTCAGGGGAAGGATCTTGTCGAATAGTCGATGCTTCATGCACAGATTCCATCAATAGGCTGCGTGCTTTAGGGCGGTCAGGTTTACCATTTGGTGAGAGCGGTAATTCGGTGACCTGTGCGAACCGTGTGGGAATATGTGATGGAGGCAGACATTGGCTGGCATATTTGCGCAATTCTGCTCCTGACAGGGCATCTTCTTTTAGCGGTACATAAAGTACGCCGATAGAGGTTTCACCATGCATTTCATCACCATAATTCACCACAAGAATGTGCTTAACTGACGGATGACGAACCAGTTCATTCTCGATATCCGGCAACGAAATACGCACTCCGCGCACCTTGACGTAACCGTTGACACGGCTATCAAAAACAATGATGCCATCGTGACGATAATGCCCGTGATCGCCGGTTCGGAACGCTCGGATGTCTTCTCCGTTTGTATCCCTGATGGTGACAAAATTGGTCTGGGTGAGCTTCCCGTTTTCCAGATAACCCAATGCGACGTTGACGCCAGCCGTATGCATAAGGCCAGTCACACCCACCGGACAGTGGCTACCACACTCGTTCAACAGAAAGTAGCTGTTAGCAGGCAAGGGTTTTCCATAAGGGATTTGACTGATATCATCCTGCCCAATTTCGTGCCATATACTCCATATAGTCGTTTCGGTTGGTCCCCCTAACGAAATCAACCGCACTGCCGGTAGCAGTGTACGTAAGTTACCAATCACAGCAGGTTTGATGTAATCGCCACCCTGAGCAATCAACCGCAGGCTTTTTAATTCATCACCCTGACGGCATGCGAGGAGCATTTCCAAAATAGCAGGCACAGAGCACCATAATGTGACCTTGTGTCTGGCAACTAACTGGTTCCAGCACAGGGCATCCTTTTCTTCACCGACAGCGGGAAGAACCAGTGTTGCACCGGCGGTCAGGCACCCCAAAACGTCGAAAACCGACATATCATGATGTAAAGGCGTTACAGAAATGAAGACATCCTGATGTGTTACAGACCACTCTTTAAGGGTACTGGTAATGACATTCGATGTTGATTTATTGGATAAAACAACGCACTTTGGCCTTCCGGTTGTCCCTGATGTGTAGAGATAATAAGCGGGTGCCTCACTTGATGAGAGAGCGTCAAGCGGAAGTGGGAGTTCTGCTAAAGGTTCGGCTGATAAGAGTGTTTCAGGCATTTCCGCCGGATGTTCAATACCTTCTCTTTTTGTCGTTACGACAAGATCCGGATGACAGTTTTCAAGGAGATAATGCAGTCGCTCTGAGGGGGAGTCTGCGTCTATCGGAACCCAGATCACTCCTGTTAATGCGCAGGCTAGGGTTACTGCTGTATGTTCAGGCCCACGGTGCAGGCAAAGGGCGACAACGCTACCCTCGGAAAGTCCTTTCTCCCTGAAAGCGCTCATTATTCGACGTACATCATGCCCCAGATCAGCGTAGCTGATATGTCTGTCGCCACAGATGAGTGCCGTTTTGGTGTTTTTGTTGTCGAAAATATTGGCGGCTATCCGGCTGAGAAATTGTCCGCAGTGAAAATCAGCTTCGACACCGTTTAATCGATAGTGGTCTGTATCGATAATATTCTGCGCTGAAAGGATGAATACGCCTGATGATACGATGGCCTGTATCGCCTTGCTTAGAGCCTGTAAAATGTCCTGAATGAAAGTGGGTTCAATCGCGGCAGTTGCATAATCGATGTCAAAAACAAGCTCTTTATCCGCATTAGTTGAAAAACGGATATCCATTGCGACTTGTGGTGTCTGAGTCAAACCGCTATGCACCTGCATACCACTATCCTGACCTGATACCGGCCATGAAAGTCCGTTGGTAATGACGACAGGTAAAACAGGGCTAGCCCCATTTTTTTCAACCAGCATGCGGGTAATGTCTATACCTGAAAATGCAAGGTGTTCAATCCCTTCCATCACATCGTTCTGTAAGGTACTGGCCCGTTCAGAAAGGTTGCCTTGCTCAGCATTCCAGTTGACCACAATAAAACTTGAACGATTACACAAAACACCAGAGATCTGCGGTGCTACGGGAATACCGATAGATAGATTCTTCTCTTCGCTCCAATGAGACAGAACTTCAAGCACCAGTGCCATAATAGTGGAATTCTTAAAAAGCGTTTGCTTAGTACCGGCTTTTGATACTGCGGCATAATCTTCCCGGGCTACAATCAAGCTTTGTCGTGCATAGCGGGATGTGCCAATTTGCACCAATGGTTTTATCCACGGAAGTCTTGGGGCGCTACTGACGGCTTCAAGCTTTGCTTTCCAATACGCTTCATCTATTTTGCGCTTTTCAGAGATATCGTCATCATTTAAGGAGGCACTGGTATCCGCGACAAGTGATACTTTGCCCTCGAAAAGTTCTACCATCAGAGCAGCTATCGAACGCCCATCAAGGATCAGCGCGTCGAAACGAATAAACGCGACTAGCTCTTCCTTTTCTGATTGATTCTTTGGTAAACGGCATTCTGGTAAACGAAATAATGTTATATCCCACGGAGAGCGCTCTAAATTGCAAAGTGCATGGGCATATTCTTCACGGTGGTTTTCTACATGGCAGAGAGCATCTTCCCGTGACATAGCGCTCAGGTCGACTTGGTGTAAATTGATATCTGCATCTGCACAAACATATTGGACAAGTCGCTTGGCATCGATTCGGGTGCGCAA
This sequence comes from Xenorhabdus stockiae, assembly GCF_002632825.1. GTDB lineage: Bacteria > Pseudomonadota > Gammaproteobacteria > Enterobacterales > Enterobacteriaceae > Xenorhabdus > Xenorhabdus stockiae. The sequence continues at coordinate 9,810 of NZ_NJAJ01000018.1, read as the reverse complement.
GCTTTCATGACGCTGAACCATATCCTCCAGATTATTTCGCAAACGCGCTAATTCCATGCTTCCGCGGTATTCACGAAACTCTTGCATCGCGACGCCACCAAGTGGTAATTCTGCTCGTCGCCCAAGCAGATACGCCAGTTGAAGAGCGGTTAATGGTTTTTCCGTGTTATCTATCTTTTCCATATTGTTTTTCAGGCCAATATTGTTTTTCAGATCAATTTGCGCGGTAGAGTCAGCAGGTTTGCGCCTGATTATTGATGATAGGGCTGCGACGTTATTGGATGAAAATTGTATTGCTTCATCGAATTGTTGTGGGTGTGTAGCGATTTCACGGACGAAACTGACAAAATTGTCAAACATTGAGGTTATCCATGCTTCTGGCAGTATATCCAGACGAATGTCCCAATTGATGAGAATACCGCCATCGGCAGATGCCACTTGCGCATCAAGGGCAACTTGCGGGCCTTGTGAGATAACCCAGTTCATAGAACCAAATGCCTGCTTGACGCGATCTGAGAGAAGTTCTTCCCCCGGCATATCCAAAGCTGCGGTGAAGACGACTGGAGTTAATTGCGTTGCACCATGATGCCGGGAAAGGTCACGCATCAGATTCACACCCGGATAAGCCGAGTGAGCGAGCAAATCTGTCAGTTGCTCGCTAAGCTGTTGACTAAGATCAGCAGGACTTTCAGCTCCATTGATATCAACGCCGAGGATAAGCACATTAGAGAAATCGCCGACAATTCTTTCTACATTATCTACATGGGGAGAGCGCCAGAACATCGGCACATTAAGACGAAACCGCTTATCTCCGGTATGCTTTCCAAGAATAATGGAGAAAAGCCCCAACATCAGGCTCGACATAGTTATCTTATGTATACGGGCAAGTCTTTTCAGCGCCTGACGTTCGTCTGGCTGGAGCCATGCCGCTAAGCGGTGGCTGTGAACCTGATCGGGCGGAGTTTTGTTAATAGGCAGAGCAGGGGCTGGTGGAATATGTGGAATACGTGAACGCCACCAGATTCTATCCCTTTCACGGGCCGCTTTCAGGTGGGGATCGGTGCGCAGTTGATCGCACCATTCGAAATATGATGCGACTACCGGAGCTGGCTGGTCTGGATTATCATAAAATATCGCCAGATCCTCCATTAATACCCGGAAACTGGAAGGATCGACAGCTATCATATCTGTATCAATATGCAGGCGAAATTTTCCGTCATTTAGCAGACTGAGCGAGAATCTCGATGCCTGACCAGAAGAAAGATCAAGTTTCTGATGCGTCCACTTCGTACGTTTAACGAGAAGTAACTTCTCCGCTTCTTGTTCTGATAATCCGCGAAAATCTTCGACCTCCGGCAATAACGATTCACTGAATGAAGTCACAGACTGAAGACCCTCAGCATCGACACAGAGTCTTAGCATAGGGTGTAGAGAACAAACGCGTTCCAGAGCCTGTTTAAATCGACTCACTTCAATGTCATCGCCATCGAACTCAGCATAAAGGTGCGCGGCAACGCCTCCCAGATCGGCCTGAACATGACGCCCGACCCAGTAGGCTGCCTGCATTGACGTTAATTCTCTCATAGTTTATTCACGTGGTTGAAAAATGCTGTTAATAGGTACAAGTATAAAAATAGGTTGAATGCGAGCAGCCTCTGGCGAGCAAGATCATTTTATTGCTTCGACTTAGCCCATTCTTCCACGGCTTTAAGCGTATGCTCCGCACTGGCAAACGTGGGGGTAAAGACTTCACCTGCATTAAGGAAAACAATCCGTTTTTCGCGGGCGGGTTTCATATAGTGCGCCCATCCGGGGACAACCCGATCAAGCGCGGAGCGAATGGCCTTCTCATCGTGTTCCTTACTGCCCCAACTGTTGAGAACGACCAGAACGTCCGGGTTAAGCTCGCCTAATTTATCTGCACTCAACTGTAGAAGCAGTTGAGATGAATTGGCAGAAAGGCCGCTTTGTTTCGAGAGGTTCAGGCGGGTGAAACCCAGATCTTCCAATGCCTGAGTGAAACCGGTTGCTTCGCCAACGACATTGATCTGATCTGTGACAAGGATCGGCAGATAAGTCTGTTTAGCCGGATTTTCCGGCAAGAGAGCGCGCGTTGCGGCAACGCGTTGTAAATACATATCCCGTCGTTTTTGAAAGCCTTGCTCACGTCCGGTCAGTTGGGCCAGATTTTCTTCAATATGAAAATTGTGGGATTTTCCAGAAAGGAAATTTTGCAGATAGACAGGGGCGATCGTTGAAAGTTGTTTTACCTTGTCGATATCAAATTCTGTTCCGATAATCAGGTCGGGCTTCAGCGCGTAGAGTTTTTCCAGATCAATCTCCCGGCCAGCACCGATGCCTTTTGGTTTTGTACGCCCTTCACCCAGTACAGTATCGACGAAATCTGTTCCAAGCTGGTAGATACCATCTTCCGTGCGCCCGTAACTGCCTACAGGTTCAACACCCAGCTCCATTAAGGGCAGGCCGATAGCTGGCTCGCTCATAACCACAATACGCTGTGGCTCCTCAGGAATAACGACATCCCGCCCTAAGGTATCCGTAACCTGCCGTGATGCGGCAAAGGCCGATGTTCCCATTAGGCACATTAATATTACAGTAATAGCAGATCGCATAATGTTTTCTCTTTCAGAACGGATCAGGGTTATATGAGTCAGTCAGCAAACACTGACCGACTCACGTTAATCATGGTTGTTATAGATATCACACAGTAACTTGAGCAAGGGGAAGGCTTAAGGCCCCAGGTGTGGTGAAGAATGAGAAAACTTTCTCTATTGTTTTACAGAGACGTTGGATAAGTTCTTCAGGGTAACGCTCTTCACGGTAAGTGATGACCAACCGCATGATTCTTTCACCATCAATGACATCTTCCATAATTTCGAATTGAAGACCGAACATGGATTCCTTTTTATCGGGATCGATTTGCCGATAGCGTATATTGTGACCAAGCGGGGTTTTAAGTACACCATTCAGTGCATTATTGGCATGGATCTGAATATAAACGTCGAAGATCAGTCCTTCCTCAGGCGTCATCCCCAACGATTGTTGAATAAGATCAAGCGGTACATCTGCATACGGCATTGAATTATTGATTGTATCTCTGGTGTCTTCGATCAGTGTACCGACGGGTTTCTCCGGATAGAATTGCAGCCGGTGTGCAACCATGGTGGTGAAATAGCCGACTGTTTCATAAGTATCGTGTTCGGTTCGGCCCGATGCAGAAGTACCGATTACGATATCCTTCAGATTACCGAGCTTATGCAACGAAAGCGCAATTGCAGCGTAGACGACACTGAACAGGGATGCGTTATTTTGCCGGGCAAAGGAATAGAGATGATGAGTGATTTCAGGTCTGGGTTTGTACTCGATCCAGCCGGCTTTCGATGAACTTTCATGCGCTGCAACCGTTTTCTGGTTGTCAGAGAAGGTGAGTTCTAATCCGCGAGTTGCATCACGCAGCATGTTCGTCCAGTAATCGAGATGCTTTTGATTAAAACCGTTTGCTTGCTGTTGCAGAGCAAATTGATGGAATGATAATACGGGTTTTTTCCAGCTAGGGGCCACACCGGAAGAGCGTGATAAGTAAGCCTGGGAGAGTTCATCCATCAGAACATTCAGCGACCATTCATCAATAACCATATGGTGGACCAGAAGCGATAATATCTGACGTCCGGTTTCTGCATTGCGGAGTAGTCGTATTCTGATTGGCAATTCACGGGAAAGATCGAACGTATAAGCCGCTTCATCATCAAGGTGTACACCCTGATTTTCGTGACTGAACCAGAACCATTTATAATCACTCATGTCCGACATCGTGACAATCTGCTGATAAACCTCTCCATTTTGAACATAGAACAGGGTACGCAGACTGGAATGGCGTTCTATAAGATCAGAAAAAACCTGTTCAAGGATTGTTTCATCAATCTCATCAAGAAAATCCAGAGCAAATGGCAGATTAAAGATAGTGCCAAACTTATAGGCCTTATAGGCATTCCAGAGCGAGGTTTGTGCAAGTGCCAATGGCGCGGTTAAATGATCATTCTGTGCCGAACAGATGGCGCTTTTATGCTGATTTTTTCTGATTGCACGGGATGCCAAAGCAGTAGCTGAAGGATGGCTGAAGAAATCACCAAAGTGTACTTCCAGACCGTGCGTACCAAGCAATTTACCGATAATACGTGTTGCCAGCAGGGAATGACCGCCACAATCAAAAAAATCATCCTCCAGTGCCATATCTTTAATCGCCAACGCTTCACGGAATTCCGACAGGATTATTGTTGCTATTTCGTCAGTGCCAACGGAGATTTCTTTGCTGGTGGCATCATGCGTAGAAGGTATCTCTGAGTCAGACACAGATTTCACGGCTAAGCTCATCATGGCATCTTCAGTACCTTTAAGAAAAGATACAAAACGGCTCATCAAGAACTCTCCGGCATGGCTGGAAACCGACTGGCCGGTTGTTAATATAAGACTAATTTCCTCTGTACTTTCATACTCCATTGCCAGCTCAAAATCGGGTCGCATTTCATAGGTGGGTAACAGTATTGACTGACTCAGTAATCTCTGTTGTTCAACCAGATCGTTCGGGCGAGATAACAACCGAACATATACCTCCGGTTCATCACTCCCTGTTACCGGAGCATCGGAGAGAAAATGGTCTTCGTTTGGTTGAGCCTGAAGTTTATCCATGATGGAGCTGATAATTTGGGTTTCCGCCATGTCAGGTTCGATAACAAGGCGACGGACCCCGTCCGACTGTAACAGACACAGTGTCAGCTTTTTCTGGCTTCCAAGCAGAGCGATGAACTGGACAAATCGGGCTGAAATAAGAGCTGGCACATAGTGAGGTAATCTGTCGCTAGGAAGAGATTTTTCCAGTTCATTAATTTTAAGCCCGGTTTTCCAACGCAGTGCGAGCCTGTCTTTATTCAGGTCAGTTTCCTTACCAAAAGAGGAATGAATGGTGGCATTCTCATTGTTGCGGCAACATAGCCAGGAAACAACAGAAGTTGCTTTTCCATCGTAAGGTAATAAAGAAACGCGTTTTAGCGGTGGAAGTTTTACTAAGTGACCGGCATAAGCGCGGATCAGCATTTCGAGAATTTCGGTTTCATGGCAAGTTTGTGCCAGTATTTCGTGCAAGATCAGAGCTAAAACAACTTTCTCATTTCTTTGTATTATCAATACATTGAAGGGTGGATTTTGTTCAGGGAGCCAGGCAGATGCTTGCACAGTTAGCATTTTCTTGAGCATGTCTGAATGTGAATTGGCATGGAAAAACTCAAGGCACGACTGCCAGCTAACTGCTCGGGTTTTATACAATTCACCGTCATCATTTAGCTCATAACGTACGTTCAAATCCGGTATTGCTTCAACAACAGATTGGACAGCCTGCACCATCATTGAAATATTAATATCATCATGAAGTTGCCAGGCTGAGAGCTGTTTAAGTACGCGGTCAGGATTCTGTTGCTGGAGTAACCAGATATGTTCTTCATAACGGGATACGGCTACGTGCGATAACTTTCCTGAATCAATATTCAACATAAAAAATCCCGCTTTATCAAACTAATTAGTTGTTTTTTTAAGTGTATTAATACGGGCTAATAGCCATTAAATACTGCACAGGGAAGCCAGATGTTACCCGAAGAATATGTGCTGTAACGGCCCGTATTTGAAGAAATACTAACAAATATGTAATTGACAAATTAGAAGGTTAACATAATATTACCTGCCTGTGAACACTAATGATAATGATAATGATAATGAGAATCATCCCGAAAAAGACAGTAACTCCCCTAGCTATCAAGGCAGGAAATCAGATTTTTTCACGCAGAAAAATGTTACTTAACAGCGCAATTTTGCTTTCTTTATCCTCTCTGGGGGGGCAAGCGATTGCGTCTGATAAAGTAGAGAAAAATGAAAAGAGGAACGATGAAGCCGATATCATCACTGTAACCGGTGAAAAAACGGCAAGATCACTACAAAGAACGGCAAGTTCAGTTACCGTTATCTCCAGACAGGAGATACGAAATAAGCCCGAAGCGACAACCATCGGTGGTATGTTGCAGGGTACACCCAATGTGCTTTATACCAGTAATACAGAGGCACCGAGTATTCGCGGTATTGAGACGAACGGCCCTCTTGTAGGAGGAAATACTTTTCTTTCCAAACCGATACCCCGTGCAACCACCAGTGTTGATGGTCGTTATATAAGTGCGGCGGAATTCAGTTTGGGAAGAGGGCCTATTTGGGACGTGAATTCAATAGAAGTCTTCCGCGGCCCACAAACCACAACACAGGGAGCAAACAGTATTGCCGGGGCAATTATTATCAAGACAAACGATCCCACCTTTACTCCCGAATTCGATGGTCAGGTTTTGTATGGAAGCCACCAAAAGAAACGAGCGTCCTTTACTGTTAATGGGCCATTAACAGATGATCTCGCGGTACGCCTCGCGGTGGATTACAGCGGCAGAAATACGTTTATGAAATATACCAACCCCGACTTCTATGATTCTGATATGAAGAAAGGTTCTGAAAATCTGGATGCCCGATTTAAAGCACTTTGGCAACCACTGGATAGTCCTTGGCTGGCTAAACTCACCTACTTCCATACAGCAGCAAAAAACTCTGATGCTGAGTCTGCTTCATTGCCTTACCGTAATTTGAAGAGTATGACCGCGGGCATAAACAGATCTAAGACCAGCAGTAATGTCGGTATCTTCGATCTTCAGTATGATTTTGACAACGATATCGTGCTCTCCAACCAGCTTCAATATTCTGCATCGAAATACCGTTACACTTTCACGAAGATGTTGCCGGGTATCGCAAACCGTGATTCGAACAATATCACTAACGAAACACATTTGAACTTTGGTGATGAATATTCAATCTGGAGCGGAGTGACAGGGCTTTATTATTCGCGTGATAAGGCCAGAAATGTGCTTAATAATGTCTTGGGCAAGGCTGATGCCGATTTGACTAACACGAGCATTGGCCTTTTCTCTGAGGCGACCAGACGTTTTGCAGGAAAATGGGCTCTGACTGGCGGTTTGCGTTATCAATATGATCAGGTTAAGCATGAAGGGATCAACAGCTATGTACCCGGTGTTTATCATGAGTATAGTAAAGGGTTCCATGCTGTCCTGCCGAAAGTTTCCCTCGCTTACGATATTACTGACGATGTCACTGTCGGTACTTTAGTCAGTAAAGGTTATGCTCCGGGTGGTACAGGTGTGAATTTCTCCGGGCATTCTTATTATACCTTTGCCCCGGAAAAGGCCTGGAATTATGAGTTGTTTGCCCGTGGTAAAGCCATCAATAACCGATTACTGGTAACCAGCAATATTTTCTATACAGATTATAAGGGGTTCCAGAGTGCTGTAGATGATTACAGGGAAGACAAATCTAACGGTTCGATTCTTGTTAACGCCGATAAAGCTGTAAGCTATGGGGTTGAACTCAGCGCAGATTATCGGGTACTGGATAATTTAAGCTTAAACGGCGGGCTTGGATTACTTCATACTGAAATCAAAAAATTCGCTGATTATCGAGGCAACTCGTTTGAAGGAAAACACTTCTCTAAAGCACCCGGTTATATGTTTAATATCGGAGCTGACTGGAATATCACCGAACAATTCCGTCTGAGTGGATCTCTTCGTTACGTGGATCATTACTTCTCTGATGACCAAAACGATCCTGAATTACGAGTCAGTTCTTATTCAGTTTCCAATCTTCGTTTCTCATATAATCCGACTAATAATCTGGAACTCTTCGCCTACGGAAATAATATTTTTGACAGACGTGCGCCGACAAATAAGTATCGTGACCGTACTGCCGGGCTTTCTGGCAATATGCTAGAGCCGCGTGAAGTGGGTATTGGTGCGAAAATGAGCTTCTAAAAAAACAGCATTGAGTGCGCCGATCTTCGTTTGAGCAGGATTGGCGCCTCCCACAGTAGAAAATGACTTGTTCCCTAGATACCCACGCCTTCTATGTACTCTCATGCCAAAATTCTTAACTGGATATCGAGCAAAAATATCCTTTAGATGTTCTGTGATATGACATGCAAAAAGCCAATATTAGCATTGATATCTTGATTGGAATTACCATTACCTAGAAATGTATAAACTTTCAACAGAACATTATGGTAAATATGGTGGTATGACAAAAAACAAATCCACTGGGTATCGTGTTTAATATACTCAATTATTTATAACTATTTAAATATAAGGCTAAATTACTGATGTGGAACGAAAGGTATTCATGCTCTGATTACATCTTTGGTACCGAACCGAACATCTTCCTTACCTCCTGTGAACACCTGCTATCACCAGGAAAGTCGGTATTATCTGTCGCGGATGGAGAAGGTCGGAACAGTATCTGGCTTGCTTCGCAGGGGCTGAATGTGACGGCTTTCGATATGTCCGATGAAGGCCTGAAAAAAGCGAAAAAGCTAGCTACCCTTAATGATGTGTCGGTTAATTTCAAACTCTCTGACATAGAAAACTGGCGCTGGGTTCCGGAACAGTTTGATATTGTGGTTGCCATTTTTATTCAGTTCGCACCACCTGCGATGCGTAGGAAAATCTTTGAAGGAATGAAAACGACACTACGGCCAGGAGGGATGATACTGATGCAGGGTTACAGACCGGAGCAGTTAGAATATGGGACTGGGGGACCTAGGGAGCTTGAATATTTTTACACACGGACGTTATTAGAAGAAATGTTTGGGGATTTCAGAATATCCAAATTGGATGAATATGATAGTGAACTTCAAGAAGGAACAGGTCATTCTGGTATATCTGCTTTGATTGATTTAGTCGCATTTAAACCGAGTTGATTAATATACTTCCGGCGCTTTATAAGGCCGATGTATATACATCGGTTTTTCTGCGCAATTAATGGATTACTCAGCCTGACTGAAAGTTAAAGATAATAAACGATAGGGCAGGGGGAACTAATCATTGTCTGTTCCCCTGCCTTTATTTCAAATCACGTATATACACTTCGTCTTTCAAGTTGCCTCTTTGTTGGCTTCGTTCGCTCACCCCAGTCACATAGTTATCTATGCTCCTAGGGATTACTGAGAGGCTCCGGCCTTTCACCGGAGGCCAGCCTTTGGCTGGGCAAATTCGTTCCCGACGAATTTGTTACTCCCTTGCCGCCGCGACACATCTTGAAATCCATTGTGTATAGGAATAATTATCTGAATTTATGACTTGCCAATTTTTATTAATTCGCAACTATAGGTTCGATTAATAGCAGCTTGGTTAATACTGTGGAAGAAGGTTTACTTTCTTCTCCTTTAGGAACTACAAAAAACTCACCTTGATTTATTATTACGTGTTCATCTTTAAAATCTATACGTAGCTGACCCTCAATTACCATAAACACCTTGTCTTCTTTTTCATGTGTATGCCATATAAAATCACCATCTGCGAGTAATATAATTATCTTATATTCGTTTGTTTCAGTTATTACCTTCGGTGACCATACTTCTTTGATTAAATCAAATTCTTGTTTTAAATTTGTTACTTTTCTCAATGCAGCAATAGGGTTCATATTATGTACCTTTCCTTTAGCTAGTTTTTGATTTTAACTTTTAATGCTTACCAATTATATGGAATTATCGTTTTCCGGTTTTTTTATCTTATAGACAGGAAAATATTTTATCGCTATTTCTTAATCTATACGCAATTAACTTGAAGATGCAGGAATTAAAGTCTGGAAATTATCGGTCAGCCGGGTAGCTAATTCCTGTCCTTTTTCGGGTAAGGTGACATGAAA
>NZ_NJAJ01000179.1 GCF_002632825.1 Xenorhabdus stockiae | reverse complement strand
TGACGGGGGCCCGCACAAGCGGTGGAGCATGTGGTTTAATTCGATGCAACGCGAAGAACCTTACCTACTCTTGACATCCAGCGAATCCTTCAGAGATGAGGGAGTGCCTTCGGGAACGCTGAGACAGGTGCTGCATGGCTGTCGTCAGCTCGTGTTGTGAAATGTTGGGTTAAGTCCCGCAACGAGCGCAACCCTTATCCTT
>NZ_NJAJ01000178.1 GCF_002632825.1 Xenorhabdus stockiae | reverse complement strand
GTCTTCGGATTGGGGTATTGAGAGACTCCTCAATAGTTGTCTTATGACACACTACTGAGTGTTTCAAATTTTCAGCTTGTTCCAGATTGTTAAAGAGCAAAAATTTCACAATATACTGAGGTGACTCAATACATTTTGAAATGTTTTATTTAAGAGTTTTATAATGGTGGAGCTAAGCGGGATCGAACCGCTGACCTCCTGCGTGCAAGGCAGGCGCTCT
>NZ_NJAJ01000177.1 GCF_002632825.1 Xenorhabdus stockiae | reverse complement strand
AGGTGTCTTCGGATGCGAGTTTTTGAGAGACTCATCAGTCACTGTTACACAGTGCTGATTGTTTCAAATTTTCAGCTTGTTCCAGATTGTTAAAGAGCAAAAATTTCACAATATACTGAGATGACTCAATACATTTTGAAATGTTTTATTTAAGAGTTTTATAATGGTGGAGCTAAGCGGGATCGAACCGCTGACCTCCTGCGTGCAAGGCAGGCGCTCT
>NZ_NJAJ01000176.1 GCF_002632825.1 Xenorhabdus stockiae | reverse complement strand
TTTCACGGCGGTAACAGGGGTTCGAATCCCCTAGGGGACGCCACTTTGCTCGGGAGTCGGGTGAAAGACGGCGCCAACGAAAGGTATTGTTAAGCGGGCGTCATTGCCGGTTTACCAATACATGCTCTTTAACAATCTGGAACAAGCTGAAAATTTGAAACACTCAGTAGTGTGTCACAGGACAACTATTGAGGAGTCTCTCAACACCCCAATCCGAAGAC
>NZ_NJAJ01000175.1 GCF_002632825.1 Xenorhabdus stockiae | reverse complement strand
TTTCACGGCGGTAACAGGGGTTCGAATCCCCTAGGGGACGCCACTTTGCTCGGGAGTCGGGTGAAAGACGGCGCCAACGAAAGGTATTGTTAAGCGGGCTTAATCGCCGGTTTACCAATACATGCTCTTTAACAATCTGGAACAAGCTGAAAATTTGAAACAATCAGCACTGTGTAACAGTGACTGATGAGTCTCTCAAAAACTCGCATCCGAAGACACCT
>NZ_NJAJ01000174.1 GCF_002632825.1 Xenorhabdus stockiae | reverse complement strand
GCACGGAATTATGCCAGTATGGTGGCACTGGCCTTTATCATCGTCTGGCTACCCATGTGGTCAGAATAAATGATGAACACAAAACGTCAACAGACCCTAATTTATTAGCACATTAATTGACATTTCATTCATATTATACGCAATTAACTTGAAGATGCAGGAATTAAAGTCTGGAAATTATCGGTCAGCCGGGTAGCTAATTCCTGTCCTTTTTCGGGTAAGGTGACATGAAA
>NZ_NJAJ01000173.1 GCF_002632825.1 Xenorhabdus stockiae | reverse complement strand
ACGGGTTTGTCCGTTACGTGAAATCGAAAACGGTGACCCCGGGCGTGGCTTCCCCCATCGGGGCCTATGACGATGCGCCGGGGCATGAGGTGATTTACCGTTATGATTCCCTGCCCACGCTGCCGGGGACCGCGACCAAAGCGGCGGTGGTGCGGACGCAGCAATGTCTGTTCCGGGTGGACCGGCATACCGGACAGCGCCAGTTGTTGCACACGCACCAGACCGGCTATGTCAGCCGGC
>NZ_NJAJ01000172.1 GCF_002632825.1 Xenorhabdus stockiae | reverse complement strand
GCCAATAACCTTGATGGTCTCAATATTCATTGCGGCATTGTCGATGAACTGCATGCGCACCGCACCCGTGATGTGTGGGATGTACTGGAAACCGCCACCGGCGCCCGCTTGCAGTCGCTGCTGTTTGGGATCACCACGGCGGGTTTTAACAAAGAAGGCATCTGTTACGAACTGCGTGACTATGCCATCAAGGTCTTGCGTGGACAGGCCCCGGATGACACCTTTTTTGCCCTGATTTATACG
>NZ_NJAJ01000171.1 GCF_002632825.1 Xenorhabdus stockiae | reverse complement strand
AGCAGTGATAGCGAGGATGTCCAGTACGTCCTTTTCCATGCCCTTTAACCTCGTTTGTTTTATGACAGTAACGACAAATCACATCCACTTTAGCCATATTTCACCCAGAATAAAAAGTAGGGAGTTTATCACAAGATCTAATCATTGGGAGCATGACCGCTAATTCCTGTCCTTTTTCGGGTAAGGTGACATGAAAAAAATGATGAAGGGTTTTACGGAACGTTTTGGCATCCGGGAAATAGACATTGTTTCGTACC
>NZ_NJAJ01000170.1 GCF_002632825.1 Xenorhabdus stockiae | reverse complement strand
TTTATCATTAATTTTACGGGTTAACGGGACTTTGCTTTCCGCATTGTTGATGGCGCTGGTGGCGTTTTGATTGGCGGTATCTGCCAGTTTCATTGCCTGCACGATATCCTGCTGAACGGGCGCAATCAGCGCATCGGTTTCGGCCTTGTTATAGGCATCTACGTCCGCTGCGATCAGGCGGATATCATTGACCAGCTCTTTATCATTAATTTTACGGGTTAACGGGACTTTGCTTTCCGCATTGTTGATGGCGCTGGTG
>NZ_NJAJ01000017.1 GCF_002632825.1 Xenorhabdus stockiae | reverse complement strand
GCACGGCTTTGATACGGTCACGGACGCGCCCATCACGAGTCGTATCGTGCATCAATTCAAGCGCTTCTTTTTGGGCATCTGTCAGGGTAATTTTCATGGCGCGATTTTGATCTGATAGGAATGAAAAATCAAGCATCTTCAATGACGATGGGTATATAGATATTACAATCTACATATAGGTCAATATTATAATGTTGAATTATGAGCTTTAATTTTGTTTAAAAATAGCTGCTTTCAGTACTACGTAAATTCAAGTCCGGTTACTTAAATTTTAATGTGTTGGTTGTAGTGAGTAACCGGTTTTTTCAGACTTGAATAATAAACTGTTAACTGGGTAATTCAGATTTTCTGAATAATAATATGTTTTAAAATAAACAACTTATTGATGATGGGTTGAGAACATGAAAAATATTATTAATGAGAAGGTTATTGAAGATCTTATTCATTGGATTGAAAAAAACATTGAGAATGAGTTAAACATTGAAATCGTCGCTAAAAAGTCTGGTTATAGTAAATGGCATTTGCAACGGATTTTTAAAAATATAACAGGAACTACTCTAGGTAGCTATATAATCGAACGACGTTTGTCTAACGCTGCTATTTCTATCTGTTCATCGAAAAATACACTTTACAATGTGGCGTTACAGTATCAGTTTGATTCTCAACAATCTTTTTCCCGATCATTTAAAAAACATTTTGGTATAACGCCAAGTGAATGGAGAAAAAATTTGAACTCTAATAATGTTTTTTCCTTGGTTTATAAGGCGGAATAGTGACATCAATAAGAAAGAAGAGTTGATGTGCTTAATTAAGTTTCTGCCGTTTGGTCATTATCAGATTATGGCCTTGACCGATGACTAGAGACACGATGAATAAATTGGAATTCTGGCCCAATTTACGAAAAAACGGTGAAGTATTTGACCAATTGGCAGAAACGTTAGATTTTTTTCATAAAACTGAAAGTTAACCCGGGTTACATAGCAATGAAAAAAAATAGGGCCATTAATTTAAATAGAGCATTAACGGTGGGAGAAGTAGCAAAACGTAGTGGAGTGACGGTAGCGACAGTACATTTTTATGAATCTAAAGGATTAATCAAAAGCTCACGCAATCAGGGAAATCAGCGCCGTTTTCCTGCGGTTGTGCTGCGTTATATCGCAATTATCAAAGTAGCACAGAGCACAGGTATTCCTTTGAAAGAAATACAGGAAATACTCAGTCAGTTTCCCCCTAATAGTAAACTTACAGCTGAACAATGGCGAATAATTTCCTTGCACTGGCGGGATTCGCTGGAGCAGCGCATAACAAAATTAACCCGGTTGCGTGATAATTTGGATGGTTGTATTGGTTGTGGCTGCCTTTCATTGACAGAATGCCCATTACGTAATCCCAATGATATTTTAGGCGAAACAGGTTCAGGGCCCATCATTTTATTACAAAAAGAAAAATAATTTATTCCACAAAGGGATCGGTAACATAGTTCCCGGCATTATGTTCTCAAAGGGACGGTTTTTTTAGCGAAAACAAGAATACCAAATCATCATGTCGTTCAGTTTCTTTTCACAAAACGTTAACCACTTTTAATAAAAACCCCTCAAAAAATAGTGACATTTCTCACGGTATTGATTTTTTTGTCGTCCAAAATACGCGTTTTAGGTTCGTTTTTGTTCCTTATCAAACAATTCCTATCCATTTTGGATATATTTTTATCATCAATCGGATTTACTGGCCGGATATGTGACTGGCAAAGAAAGGAGCATCTCTGATGAATGGCTCTCCTGTAACAGAAACTGATGTCATTATTATTGGTGGAGGCGCAACAGGTGCCGGTATTGCAAGAGATTGCGCCCGCAGGCGTTTACGCTGCGTTTTATTGGAGCGGCATGATATTGCAACAGGTGCAACCGGACGCAATCATGGTCTGTTGCATAGCGGTGCACGCTATGCCGTCACAGACAGCGAATCGGCAAAAGAGTGTATAAAAGAAAACAGGATCCTCAAATCTATTGCCCGACACTGCATTGAAAAAACACACGGTTTGTTTATTACTTTGCCGGAAGATTCACTGGAATATCAGCAAACTTTTATTGCAGCGTGTGAAAAGGCAGGAATTGATACACAGGCGATTGATCCTGAAGAAGCGAAACGTTTTGAACCGGCAGTTAACCCGGATTTGATCGGGGCTGTGATTGTGCCTGATGGGACGGTTGATCCTTTCCGGCTGACGGCGGCCAATATGCTGGATGCCAGAGAGCATGGTGCACAAATACTGACGTATCATGAAGTCATGGGGTTAATCAGGCAAGGGGATAAAATTACCGGTGTTCATGTTTATGATCATCGCGCTAAGCGCTTGTATAACATTTATGCGCCGATAGTGGTGAATGCTGGTGGAATTTGGGGGCAGAAAATTGCGGAGTATGCGGATCTCAGAGTCCATATGCTGCCGGCCAAAGGATCGTTGCTGATCTTAGGGCATCGCATTAACAATATGGTGATCAATCGCTGTCGTAAACCCGCAGATGCCGATATTCTCGTACCCGGTGACACTATTTCGCTGATTGGCACGACTTCTTCCCGCATTGAATACGATCAGATTGATAACATGCATGTGACTAAGGAAGAGGTGGATATCTTAATCAGGGAGGGAGCAAAATTATCCCCCCGGCTTGCACAAACCCGTATCTTACGGGCTTATGCGGGAGTCCGCCCTTTAGTCGCGAGTGATGATGATCCATCGGGCAGAAACGTCAGCCGTGGTATTGTGCTGCTTGATCATGCCCAACGTGATGGTCTGGACGGATTTATAACCATTACTGGCGGTAAACTGATGACATATCGCCTGATGGCTGAATGGGCAACCGATAAGATTTGCGAGAAACTTAATATTACCGCGCATTGTACAACAGCACAGGAGCCACTGCCCGGCTCAGAGAATTCCGCCGAACAAACACGCCAGCACACGTCACACAGTAAAACCCAACATCGTCGCACAGTAACTCTCTCCGCTCCCATTCGTGAGTCGGCCATTTATCGTCATGGCGATCGCGCCAGCCAGATACTGAGTACCGAACGATCAGATAAAAGTTTGGTATGTGAATGTGAAGCGGTAACTGCGGGAGAAGTTCGTTATGCAACGGAATCTTTGGCGGTTACTAACCTACTGGACTTGCGTCGTCGCACTCGTGTTGGCATGGGAACCTGTCAGGGAGAGCTGTGTGCCTGTCGTACAGCAGGGGTGCTTAACCGTCTCGGTGTAATAACAGAACAGGAATCAGAGCAGCAACTGAAACAATTCCTGAATGAACGCTGGAAAGGGATCCGCCCTGTCGTTTGGGGTGATGCGTTACGGGAAAGCGAGTTCACCAGCTGGGTTTATCAGGGACTGTGCGGTTTAGATGACCATGATACTGATAACCAGACAATAACGGGGGCTGATAATGAAATTTGATACTGTCATTATTGGAAGCGGGCTGGCGGGATTGGCCAGCGGCATTCGGCTGGCAGAGGCAGGTAAATCCTGTGCGATAGTCAGTTCAGGCCAAAGCTCTCTTTATTTTTCTTCTGGCTCGATGGATTTTCTTGCCCGTTTACCTGACGGAAGTGAAGTCACTCATCCCTTACATGCCTTATCTGAATTGACCAGACAGGCTCCGCATCATCCTTACAGTCGGATAGGAGAAAAAAAAGTAGCATCACTGGCTTATCAGGCTGAAAAATTAATCAGGGACAGCGGACTGGTTATGACTGGTTCTGCTTCACAAAATCATTATCGTGTTACGCCCGTTGGCCGTCAGCGCATGACTTGGTTAAGCCCGGCACGAGTACCGGTTCGTGAGCTGGAACGGCCATTTAAATGGGAAAGTGTTGTTGTGATCGGCATTGCGGGATTTCTGGATTTTCAGCCCGGCATCGTCGCCAGTGCGCTACAGAGACAGGGGGTGAAAGCCAGTGCGCAGGAGATTCACTTACCTTTTCTCGACAGACTGCGTGATAACCCCAGTGAATTTCGCTCCGTTAATATCGCCCATTTACTGGATCTGCCTCAGAGCCTGACACTGATAGCGGAGGAAATCAGCCGTCTGGCGCAGGGGTATGAGGCTGTGTTCCTGCCTGCCTGTATTGGTCTGGAAACTGATCAAGTCGTGCAGGCATTGCAGATACAGGTGCAAAAGCCTGTCTATTTGTTACCGACGTTACCGCCTTCTCTGTTGGGGATCCGGGAGGATCAGTTGTTGCATACTCGGTTCCGCCATTTTGGCGGAGTGATAATGACAGGTGATACGGTCAACGGTGTGGAAATGGCAGAGAACCATATTACCGGTTTGTACACCCGTAATCATGGTGATATTCCACTGCGGGCTTCTCACGTGATTCTGGCAACCGGTAGTTTTTTCAGTAATGGACTGAAAGCACAATTTGATCGGGTTTATGAACCCTTACTTGATTTAGATCTGCTGGCGTACTCTTCACGTGAACAATGGACACGGCAAAACGTTTTTACTCCTCAGCCATATCTTAAATTTGGTGTCACCACGGATGAATATTTACGGCCATTAAAATCAGGTCAGGTGGTGAAGAACCTGTATGCTGCCGGGGCTGTGCTGGGGGGATATGATCCATTGTTTGAAGGCTGTGGTGCCGGAGTTTCTTTATTGAGTGCCTTATTTGTTGCTGAACAAATCATCACCGGGCAACGAGTTACAAAACAGCGGATACCGGAGATTGCACAATGAACATAGCGGATAACAGTTTTGAAAGCTGTATTAAATGTACTGTCTGTACTACCCAATGCCCGGTGGTTAAAGCTAATCCGGGCTATCCCGGGCCAAAACAGGCCGGCCCGGATGGAGAGCGCCTGCGTTTAAAAGATCCTGCTTTATATGATGAAGCGCTGAAATACTGCACTAACTGCAAGCGCTGTGAAGTTGCATGTCCGTCTGATGTAAAAATCGGTGATATTATCCTGCGGGCAAAAGCAGATTATCACTCACAGCGGCCTAAATTACGGGATGTCATTCTCAGCCACACCGATATGATGGGCACTCTTTCTACTCCGCTTGCTCCCATCGTCAATTCAGTGACCAGCCTGAAGCCAGTGCGCCATCTGCTGGATAAAACGCTCAGGATTGATCACCGACGTGAATTACCAAAATACTCTTTCGGAACGTTTCGGCGCTGGTATCACAAACAGGCATCCATTCAACAGCAATTTACAGAGCAGGTTGCCTATTTTCATGGTTGTTTCGTCAATTATAACCATCCACAACTGGGTAAGGATTTATTGAAAGTCTTTAATGGAATGGGGATTGGTGTCCAATTACTGACGCGGGAAAAATGTTGTGGCGTGCCGTTGATCGCCAATGGCTTTATGAATAGGGCGAAACGTCAGGCGAAAGCTAACCTGCTCTCATTAACAGAAAGTGTGATTGAGCGACAAATTCCCGTTGTAACAACTTCATCCAGTTGTACTTTTACCTTACGCGATGAATATCCGCATATTCTGGGCGTAGATACCCGCCCGGTACGTGATCATATTGAGCTGGCAACCCGCTATATTTATCGGTTGCTGGATCAGGGGCGTGATCTGCCTTTGAAAACGATGCCTCTGAAAGTGGCTTACCATACGCCATGTCATATGGAAAAAATGGGCTGGGCAGCCTATTCGATTGAGTTGATTAAGCGTATTCCGGGTATTGAATTAATTATTCTGGACTCTCAGTGTTGTGGTATTGCCGGAACTTATGGTTTCAAAAAAGAAAATTATGAAGTATCTCAGGGGATTGGTGCTGGCCTGTTCCGGCAAATCGAAGAAAGTGGCGTTGATTTGGTAATCACCGATTGCGAAACCTGTAAATGGCAGATAGAGATGTCTACCAGCAAAAAATGCGAACATCCGATGAGATTACTGGCGCGAGCGCTGGGTTGAATTAACCTGTTTTCCAACTCATGAGGCAATTAGATCGATTATTTGCCTCATTTTATGAGGCGAATAGTGTTGTTATTTGCCTCATTTAGTGAGTAGAATGACCAACTGATTGATATCATGAGGTGAATGGTCATGTGGATATGGGAACAGAAAAATTGGCCTGATTTCCAATGGAATGAACATGAATTGATCTCCATTCTACGTGAGATTAATTTTAATCAGGGGCTGTTACTCGGTTTATCTGCGACTGAAAATACTGAGCAAGCAACGCTGGATAACCTCTTAGCCAGTATTCTCTATTCCTGTGAGATAGAAGGAGAAAAACTAAACGTAGCATCAGTACGTTCTTCGCTGGCGAATCATCTGGGTATCAGTGAGGAAACTCCGTATCCAATCAGTGAACAATCTGATGGCATCGCACGAATCGCGTTTGAAGTCGTAGAAAAATATCAAGAACCGTTAACTCTTGAACGTATTTTGCAGTGGCATGAGTGGATGTTTCCTGTCGGTTATCGGTTAATTAATCCCATCAGCGGTGGGCAATTGCGACATGGCGGTATCGAAGTTGTGTCGGGCAGAATAGACAAGCCAATTATCCACTTTTCAGCCCCGCCAGCCGAACGGCTACCGCAAGAGGTTGCAGAATTTATCACATGGTTTAACCGTTCCTATTATGACCCTAATCTTGACCCTATTTTGCGGGCAGCGATTGTGCATCTGTGGTTTGTCACTCTTCATCCACTGGAAGATGGTAATGGTCGTATAACCCGTTTTCTGACTGATCTGGCACTAGCGCAGGCAGAAAGCCGATCAATCCGGCTTTATGCGATGTCTGTGAGTATCTGCGAAAGTCGGAAACAATATTATGAAATGTTGGAACAGACACAGCGTGGTGGGTTGGATATTACGGGCTGGATGAGATGGTTTCTACAAACCCTGAATAACACTCTGATTGTTAAATTGAAACAAATTGATGGAACCGTGAAGAAAACCCGGTTTTGGCGTCGTGTTGATCAGAGCCAGCTCAATGAAGAGCAAGTGAAGGTACTGAACAGAATGTTAGACGGTGATTTCTCTCAAGGAATTAATAGCAGCCAATATCAGAAAGTGGCTAAAGTGAGCAGGGCTACAGCCACCCGACATCTAATCTACCTGACAGAATTGGGGTATTTGGAAAAAACAGAAGCGGGAGGGCGAAGCACTCGTTATGTTATCCATCATGTTAATGGCGTGACCAAATAGGGCGAGGGTTCCCGCCCTGAAACCGCAAAAATCACGCTGATACTAAATTAGTATAACCAGTCTTTTCCCATCTGATCTGCTGCCAGAATTGCGGCATAGACCTGCTCTGGGGTGACGGTAAATGGCATATTGTGAATAGTTTCCCCTTCTGCACAACTTACTTTAGCGACCTGCATAATTTTCTGATGCAAATTTTCACTATCGCGCAGGCCAAGTTGTTCCAGCGTAATTGGAAGGCCAACTTGTACACAAAAGTCGAGTACGGTTTCTAGTTCTTCACTGGGGCTATTTTCTAATATGAGCTGTGTCAGCGTACCAAATGCGACTTTTTCACCATGATACAGGTGGTGACACTCTTCCAGTATGGTAAACCCATTATGGATGGCGTGTGCAGCGGCAAGGCCTGCACTTTCAAAACCAATTCCGCTGAGATAGGTATTGGCTTCAACAATATTTTCAACCGCAGGCGTTGTCACTCCGGCTTCTACCGCCAGTTTTGCTTTATAACCTTCTGACAATAATGTGTCGTAACACAATTTAGCCAATGCCAGCCCGGCCAGAGAAGTTGTTCCTCCTGCCATAGTCGGATGATGTGCTGTACTGCTGGCCCTCGCTTCAAAGTAGGTAGCCAGTGCATCTCCCATACCAGCAATAAACAGCCGGACAGGTGATTTTGCAATAATTTTCGTGTCCACTAACACAATATCGGGATTTTTAGGATAGAACAGGTAGCTATCAAATTCCCCCAATTCTGTATACAGAACGGAAAGCGCACTGGTTGGTGCATCCGTTGAGGCCAGAGTCGGAGAAACAAGAATGGGTAATTTTGATTCGTGTGCTACCGCTTTTGCGGTATCAAGCGTTTTTCCTCCACCAATTCCAATTACGGCCTGACATTGATTAGTGAGTAGGATGGCTGACAGGCGTTCTATTTCTTTACGGCTGCACTCGCCGTTGAAGACTTCAAAATGGCTGGTGACTTCATTTTGTTTCAGGCTCTTACTGACTGTATCTCCAATAAGATTGAGTACAAAATTATCAGCAATAACAAAAACATGATCAGCAAGTATTTTCGTGTAGTGGCCAATGTAGGATATCGCATCTGGCCCTTGGATATATTTGGATGGAGACTGGATAACTTTCAGCATAAGAAATATTCCTTCTTCACTGGAAACTCAACATAACCTGTTAATAGCATCGGTATGTGACAGGTTATCAGTCGTTTCGAATAAAAGTGTGTGTTTGCCTGTCCGCCAACACTATACGACAAAACATACCCGTAGGTTATCTGTAAAAGCAGGAAATGCACGATTTGTGAGGAAAAGCTGAAAGGCGATCAGCACCCTGATTAGCTCAGGGCGCAATGTCGTTTTAGCGGGTCTGTGCCAGTGCCTTATCTGATGAGTGAGAGAAAAAGAATTTCAAGATAAGGTTCAGTAAGATGCCATAAGCCGGTAGGAAGAAGAGCATACAAATAAACAGCTTAAATGCATAATCCACTAACGCGATTTCTACCCAGTGAGTTGCCATAAAGGCATCGCTGCTGCGATAAAAAGCGATAAAGAAAAAGGCCAGAGTATCAAGCATATTACCGAAAAACATGGCCGCTGCCGGTGCCATCCACCAACGCTGGTTCTGACGCAGACGGTTGAACACACCGACATCTAATATCTGACCGAGAACATAAGCCATAAAACTTGCTGTTGCAATGCGGGCAACAAACAGATTAAACGTTCCTAAGGCCGAAAAACCCTGCCATGATCCCTGAAAAAATAGCGCAGAGATGAAGTAAGAAATAATCAGAGCCGGAAGCATGACCGTCATAATTATTCGGCGTGCTAATGGTGCACCATAAATACGTACGGTTAAATCTGTTGCCAGAAAGATAAAGGGAAAGGTGAATGCTCCCCAGGTGGTATGAAGACGAAAAATAGAAATAGGCAATTGCACCAGATAGTTACTGGAAGTAATAATCAGAATATGAAACAGCGAAAGCCAGATTAAAGCCGAAGCTTTCTGCTGCTTAGTAAGTTGAAACATATTGTACCTTTTTGCTGGATGGGGTGAGGGAACCCAGAAACAAATTTCCCTGAATTATCAGGAGAGAAGCATCATACGCGGGTTGAGTAATATACTCAATGGATTTCAAAATGCGGTGATTGAGGTGAATATGTAATATAATCCACCGCTATAGATTGTTTGAACCTACAGAGATTGTTATGTCTGATGTTTTTGCCAACCCTGATAAAACCCTTGATACACAGGGATTACGCTGCCCAGAGCCGGTAATGATGGTACGTAAAACTGTCCGTCACATGGATGTCGGGCAGACTTTATTGATCGTTGCGGATGATCCGGCGACGACTCGTGATATTCCCGGTTTTTGTCGTTTTATGGAACATACTCTGCTTGCTCATGAGACAGCGGAAACGCCTTATCGGTATCTAATCAAAAAAAATTAAAAGATTGCTTAATAAACTGGTAGAAATATAAACCCGTGCTAAGCTTATCAATGTGGGACTTGGAAATCTTATCACCTCACTAAGTACCATATTTCCTTTTGTCTTAATAGCAATCTTGAGTAACTGTAGTCTTATTTTGAAAAGGTGCGCCTTAGCACCTTTTCAATTTGTTTTATCTATTATTGGCCTGTTAAATATTTTATCAATAACAGCCTGAAAGCCTACGTGGCTATTATAATACTCTTTGGGTAAAGGATGTCTTTTAGAAAAGGATGCTGATAATTTTCTGATTACATTAAGTTGCAATCAAATAAGAGTATTAAAGGAATAATCTGTATTCCGGCGTTTTTTTATAATAAATCTTGATACATACACAAAATATTTGCCAGTAATCTGGAGAGTATTGTTCAATAATTAATAGCCCGGTGGTTTGGCCACAACCACCGGGCGGGTGTGGATAAAAGAGTGTGAAATATACCTGATTGGTTCGCTATCTTTATTTTCGAGACGAAAAAAGAAGTGTGCTTTTTAATAAACAAGTTGTGAACTCAAGTAGATTAAAAATGGAATAATATGAGGGGAAATAAAAATAATTAGAAAGTTACTCATAAACTATTTCATGAACTTTCAAAGTATTTCTGAGTTAATTACATATCCCCCACTCATATTTGAGTGAGGGAGTATTCATGCAGAGAAATTATTTATTGTTTCTTGTTTTGATGCGCAGCAGACGGATAGCATTCGCTGTCACCAGCGCTGTAGCTCCTGAATCCGCTAACACTGCCATCCACAACCCTGTAATCCCCAGTAAACTGGTGATAAGGAATATAGCCTTCAAGCCTAATGCGATAGTGATATTCTGACGAATATTGTAGTGTGTTGCCCGTGACAGAGTAATAATTTCCGCCAGACCAGTCAGCCGGTTATGAGTCAGTGCGGCATCAGCTGTTTCCAGCGCAACATCCGTACCGCTTCCCATCGCGACCCCAATACTTGATGCTTTCATTGCCGGTGCATCGTTAATACCATCACCGACCATCATCGTTTTGTGTTTTTCATTAAGCTGCATAACCGCAGTGACTTTGTCTTCCGGTAGCAATCCGGCCCGGTAATCAATATCCAACTGGTCTGCAATAGCTGCCGCTGCCCGGGGATTATCGCCTGTTAGCATCACCGCATTGACGCCTTGACGCTTCAGAGACTGGATAGCTTCAATGGCATCCTGACGCAAAGTATCCTGCATGGCAATCAGGCCAATAAACCGCCCATCCTGAACAATGGCAACGGTTGTTTTACCGCTGTCTTCCAGTTCAATAACCCGCTGTTTCCATTGTGGTGATAAAACATTTTCAGAAAGCCGACCGGGAGCAGAAACCAGTATCTTCTGCCCTGATAACTGACCTTCAATTCCAATACCGGCAAGAGCTTTACGGTTCTCTGCTTCGACAACCGTTACACCTTTATTTTCCGCTTCATTAAGAATGGCTTTTGCCAGCGGATGATGAGAACCACTTTCTACCGAACCCGCTAATGCCAGTAATGTTTCCACACTGATATTTTCCACGGGTTCAACATTCGTAACCTGAGGCTTTCCTTCAGTCAGTGTACCGGTTTTATCCAGTGCAATCGTGGTGATGCTGCCGAGTTGCTCTAATGCTGCACCGCCTTTGATAAGTGCACCACGGCGAGTGGCAGCGGCGAGTGCGGAAGTAATAGCAGCAGGCGTTGAAATAACCAGTGCACAAGGGCAGCCAATCAATAGCAGGGTAAGACCGCGATAGATCCACATATCCCACGGTTCGGCGAAAAACAGGGGAGGTATCACGATAACAAGTGCCGAGAGCAGGATAATCAGTGGCATATAGATGCGGCTGAATTTATCAATAAAACGCTCAATCGGAGCACGGCGTTCTTCAGCTTCTTCAATTAACTGTAGGATGCGATCAATGGCATTGTGTCCCGGTTCAGAAACAACCTGCATTTGCACGGATCTATCAATCGAAAGACAACCGGCTGCGACTTTTTCCCCTTGCTGGCGTTCAACAGGGACAGATTCTCCCGTCAGAGCACTTTCATCGAAACTGGCAAACGAGTTAAGAAGTTCGGCATCTGTAGGTAAACGAGCACCCGGAGCGATTTCAATAATGTCTCCCGGACGCAATTCAGCGGCAGGAACCTTTTTCTTGATGCCATCTTTGACAAGTAGTGCCTGTTCGGGAACCAGTGCCATCAGAGCGCTGACACCTCTTCGAGCACGACCTGCGGCATAACCTTCTAAGATTTCGCCTAACTTGAACAGTAAAATTACCATTGCGGCTTCTGAAGTAGCATTGATGAACAATGCACCGATAGCTGCTACGGTCATCAATGTTTCAATGGCAAAGAAAGATCCGGAACGGAACAACCTGATGGCTTTGACCGCGATAGGATATAACCCAATCAAGACCGTTATGATGAAGGCGATTTTTCCGGCAGGAGCACTCATTTTAGCGATGACCCCGCTAGCGGCCATCAGTACCGCAAGAAGGAGAATCGGAGAGAATGTTTTCCAGAGGCTGGTTGCTGGTGGCAGTTTAGATGTTGAATCGGTTTCTTTGATTTCAAAACCCGCTTGCTTCACCGCCCTGACGACATCACTCCGAATATCTGAATCCGCATCCACAACCAGCTTTTCGGTAGTAAATAACACCTTGACCTGTTTAACTTTATCCAGTCTTTTCACTGCATTTTCGATTTTGCCTGCACAACTTGGGCAATCCATACCCTGAATAATCCAGTTAAAACGCTGTCTGGCAGTCAGTTCAGCGGGAGCTGTATCCTGTACAGGGTGTGCGTGAGTATGCGAGCAACTTCCGCCATGATGATCATGCGAATGGCTTTTATTATGGGAGTGGGCATGACTATGGGAATGTTGATGCTTTGTATCACGTGTACGAGATTGCTTACTTTCATTTCTTATGCTGGAAGAACCCTGCAAGGCCCTTTTGGGGGACGAGATAGAGCCACGCTGCGATTGTTTATGTTTTTTGGAAATAGAGAACATAATGGCCTCTCAATGATGTTTATTCAGGTTGATTACCATTAACTCTACACTTTAGAGTTCACTCCAGAGTCAAATAAAAAAAGCAATTATTTTGATGAATTGTGCTATTAGCGATGGGATCTGCAATGTAGCAGACAGCGTTGTAATTGGGAAAAATGGCAATAATATCTGGGTATTGAAGTGAGGCGTTGATGTCAACGTCTCACTTAGGATGAGAATAAAGCAATGATTTAAATAATCAGTGAACGGATAATCAAAAAGTGCCCGATAAAACGGCAGGAAGCTACGATTGCTTTTGAGAGTTTAAAAGGAAAACGGTATTGGCTAATCATGCTGATACTGTGTGCGAGAAGTAACAGAATTGCTCCGACCATAGCTGAGAGACGGCTTTCATTACCGAGCGCAAAATATTGTTCTCCGGCAACCCAAACCATGATGAGAACCATAACCCAGGTATCCAGCACCCGCCAGCGTAATTGATCCAGACGGCTCCAGATAACCAGCATCACTACAATACCTACTACCAATAGAATTAATGGCAGTGGAAAGAATAAATGGAAACTCATATGCAGGGCGAAGCTGATGGTATAGAGCAAATAACTCAGAAATAGCGCGACAAATGAGAATAGTAAATACTTACTGGGGAGCATTCGGAGTGAGTCAGAAAGCAGGGCGGTGATAAGGCCTGCAATAATCAGGTAACCTGAAACTTCAAGGTTTGGAGCCTGAAATGCCCATAATAGCAGAAGCAGCATCGTGACCGGATAGAACACCCATTGCTGCCATTTGATACCACGATAGGCGGCATCAATATATAACCATCCAGAGAAGAACACAGCAAGAAATGGCCAACTCATATTTTTCCTTTCCTTAAATGTTCAGCGCCTGTTTTATCAGGAATTGCTGTTTATGATGGGGATAAAGCGAGAGTACCAACTTTAATTCTATATTAACGAGAAGGTAACGTTTTATTATCAAAAGGAATGTACGTCAATGAGTAATCGTGTGGCGTAAGTTTGGCGTAATAAACGGGAAGACCACTTTTTGTGGTATCTGCCCCAGTCACATTGTTGCTCATATGGCTGGGGAGTTGCTGTTGAGTACTACTTGTTATTTACCGGGAAAATGAAGGTATTATTTTTTTTCCAGACGGGTTTTTTTCTGCCATGACAATAGCTCAAATACCCCGAAAAAGAAGATCTTAGTTTGCAACCAGCCAGAAAGTTTTTGGTCTTTCGGCTGAGAGTGTTTTAACAACAAAAGTTGGAAAGCATGCATGACTACAGTAAAAACCATAGCGATATCCATAAAATACTTTAATGGCTTAGGGAAGGGTTGAACCAGATTTAGGATCATAATCCCCCAGACACAAACCATAATTGCTCTTCCCAATTGGATAAACATCATTGACTCCAGAATTGTATTTAAATAGCCAGACCGTCATTTACTGGCGGCGAATATATAACCTGTATGCAACCTGACCGGCAATCTTTTCCCGGTGTAAGTGCCAGTTTGCAGGGACTGCTGTCGCGGCAGATTCAGATTCTGCTTCGACATAAACCCAGCTTTCCTTAGCCAGCCATCCGTTAGTTTCCAGCAAGTTGATGGTTTCTTCCAGCATTCCTTTCCGAAATGGTGGGTCAAGGAAAATGATATCAAAGGGCGTTCCGGCCTGATTGAGATGTTGTAGCGTATTGTTTTGTATCACCTTGCCGTTGTCTGCTTTCAGTAGCGCTAAATTATTCGATAGCTGTTTTGCTACATTACGATCGTACTCAATCAAAGTGGCACTGTTTGCATAACGTGATAACGCTTCAAATCCGAGCGCTCCGCTGCCGGAAAAACAATCCAGACAATCAGCCCCCTGAATGACGGGCATTAACCAGTTGAACAGAGTTTCTCGGACACGATCGGTTGTCGGACGCAGCCCTTCACTATCAGGAACCGGTAATTTTCTTCCGCGCCATTTTCCGCCAATAATACGAATTTGCCCTAAAGACGAGCGCTGTGGTTTTTTAGTCATAGTTACATAAATTAATTATTTGTCATCGCCGTAATATTATCTACTGCTTATCAGGCCTTGATGGTGAATAAAAAGACGAGGATCAGGAAACCCATTGATTAATTTACCACGAAATCCTCAATAGAATATGTGTTGTGGTGAGATGAAAATGTTAGACTGGATTTTATCACCATTAGAACCTATCTCTGTAGGCGTAATTGTTAAAATAGAGACCTAACAGATTTCAATTTATGTCACAGACAACAAAGAGGCAACTTGAAATATGAAGAGTATAGCGTCTATTGGTCTGAGTTCTTGACTTATCCCGATAAGAACTGATGGCCTGAAATAAAGGTAATTCCAGTCAGTTTCTGGTGTAGGTTGTGATAACGCCATAATTAACCGCGAGGAGTGTAGTGGCCGATGGCAAAAGAAAAAAAAAGAGGTTTCTTCTCTTGGTTCGGACTTGGTCGTCAGGAAAAGAAGCAACAACAAGAAGAACAAATTGAACAAGAAAAGCTGGCAGCGGCAGAAGCGGAACAGCAGCGTTTAGCTGAAGAAGCGGCGCGTCAGGCGGCAGCAGAAGCGGAACAGCAACGTTTGGCGGAAGAAGCGGCGCGTCAGGCGGCAGCAGAAGCGGAACAACAGCGTTTAGCGGAAGAAGCGGCGCGTCAGGCGGCAGCAGAATCGGAACAACAGCGTTTAGCGGAAGAAGCGGTGCGTCAGGCAGCGGCAGAAGCGGAACAACAACGTTTAGCGGAAGAAGCGGCGCGTCAGGCGGCGGCAGAAGCGGAACAACAACGTTTAGCGGAAGAAGCGGCGCGTCAGGCGGCAGCAGAAGCGGAACAACAACGTTTAGCGGAAGAAGCGGCGCGTCAGGCGGCGGCAGAAGCGGAACAACAACGTTTAGCGGAAGAAGCGGCGCGTCAGGCGGCAGCAGAAGCGGAACAACAACGTTTAGCGGAAGAAGCGGCGCGTCAGGCGGCGGCAGAAGCGGAACAACAACGTTTAGCGGAAGAAGCGGCGCGTCAGGCGGCAGCAGAAGCGGAACAACAACGTTTAGCGGAAGAAGCGGCGCGTCAGGCGGCGGCAGAAGCGGAACAACAACGTTTAGCGGAAGAAGCGGCGCGTCAGGCGGCAGCAGACGCGGAACAGCAACGTTTGGCGGAAGAAGCGGCGCGTCAGGCAGCGGCAGAAGCGGAACAGCAACGTTTGACGGAAGAAGCGGCGCGTCAGGCGGCGGCAGAAGCGGAACAACAACGTTTAGCGGAAGAAGCGGTGCGTCAGGCGGCGGCAGAAGCGGAACAACAGCGTTTAGCGGAAGAAGCGGCGCGTCAGGCGGCAGCAGAAGCGGAACAACAGCGTTTAGCGGAAGAAGCGGCGCGTCAGGCGGCAGCAGAAGCGGAACAACAGCGTTTAGCCGAAGAAGCGGCGCGTCAGGCGGCGGCAGAAGCGGAACAGCAACGTTTGGCGGAAGAAGCGGTGCGTCAGGCGGCAGCAGAAGCGGAACAACAACGTTTGGCGGAAGAAGCAGCCCGTCAGGCTGAAGAACAGACCTCCTTATCTAAAGAGCAGGAACGTCCGACTAAAGAAGGTTTTTTTGCTCGTCTGAAAAAAAGTCTGGTAAAAACCCGCCAGAATTTGGGTGCCGGATTTTTAGGATTATTCCGTGGTAAGAAAATTGATGATGATCTATTTGAAGAACTGGAAGAACAGTTACTGATTGCTGATGTTGGTGTCGAAACAACTCGCAAGATCATTAACAATTTGACAACTCACGCCAGCCGTAAAGAATTGAAAGATGCGGAAGCGTTATACGTAAAACTCAAAGAAGAAATGTCGGGTATTCTGGCTAAGGTTGATAAACCACTGGAGGTTGAGGGTAAATCACCTTATGTCATTTTGATGGTTGGTGTGAATGGCGTTGGTAAAACGACGACAATTGGTAAATTGGCTCGCCAATACCAATCTCAGGGTAAAACCGTCATGCTGGCTGCGGGTGACACTTTCCGCGCAGCAGCGGTGGAACAATTGCAGGTTTGGGGTGAGCGCAACAAAATCCCGGTAGTTGCCCAGCATACCGGTGCCGATCCGGCTTCCGTCATTTTCGATGCTATTCAATCAGCTAAAGCTAAAGGTGTTGATGTCCTGATTGCAGATACCGCAGGACGTTTACAGAATAAAGCGCATTTGATGGAAGAGCTGAAAAAAATCGTGCGGGTAATGAAAAAGCTGGATGAAGAAGCTCCGCATGAAATTATGCTGACTTTGGATGCGAGCACAGGTCAAAATGCAGTCAGTCAGGCTAAACTATTCCATGAAGCAGTTGGTTTGACCGGTATTTCACTGACCAAATTGGATGGAACTGCAAAAGGTGGCGTGATTTTCGCCATTGCGGACCAATTCGAAATTCCGATCCGCTATATTGGTGTGGGGGAAGGTATTGAGGATCTCCGTCCATTTAAGGCTGACGATTTTATAGAGGCTCTTTTTACCCGGGAGGATTAACTATCAATGATTCGCTTTGAACAGGTCAGTAAAGCCTATCTGGGAGGACGGCAGGCACTACAAGGGGTGGATTTCCACCTTCGTCCGGGAGAAATGGCATTTTTAACCGGTCATTCAGGAGCGGGGAAAAGTACGCTTCTGAAACTTATTTGTGGCATAGAGCGCCCGAGTGCTGGTTATATCTGGTTTGGTGGGCATGATGTCAGCCGATTGAAAACCCGTGAGATCCCATTCTTACGCCGTCAGATCGGTATGATTTTTCAGGATCACCATCTGCTGTTGGATCGCACTGTGTACGATAATGTCGCAATGCCATTGATTATCTCAGGTGCCAGTACTGAAGATATTCGTCGGCGGGTATCAGCGGCGCTGGATAAGGTTGGCCTACTGGACAAAGCGAAAAATTTCCCGATTCAGCTATCCGGAGGGGAACAACAGCGTGTTGGTATTGCCCGCGCTGTTGTGAATAAACCCACCGTCCTGCTGGCGGATGAGCCGACGGGGAATCTGGATGGTGAACTAT
The DNA here is from genome assembly GCF_002632825.1 of Xenorhabdus stockiae. Lineage (GTDB taxonomy): Bacteria > Pseudomonadota > Gammaproteobacteria > Enterobacterales > Enterobacteriaceae > Xenorhabdus > Xenorhabdus stockiae. Next base: position 84,861 of record NZ_NJAJ01000017.1, on the reverse strand, counting down.
CTGAGGGTATTATGCGCTTGTTTGAACAATTCAACCGGGTCGGTACGACGGTTCTTATGGCGACGCATGACACCGCTCTTATTGAGCGCAGGAATTATCGTATCCTGACCCTGAATCAGGGACGTATGCAAGGAGAGCATCATGGCTAAGCCTGCCCGTCATTCAACGAAGAAAACGATTTCTCCCAAATCCCGTTCCAAATCGCTGAAAGGAGGATGGCGCGTACAGTCACGTTATGCATGGAAAAGCACTTTGTCTGATATGTTATTCCAGCCACTGGCGACTTTGCTCACCATCATGGTGATAGCTATCTCGCTGACATTACCGAGTGTATTTTACATCGTCTGGAAAAACGTTAATCAGGCGGTGGAACAATGGTATCCCGTACCACAACTCACGGTGTATCTGGATAAATCACTGAATGACATCAGCTCTAACCAGCTGATTGAAGAGCTAAAAACAATGGATGGCGTGAAGTCAGTGAACTATCTGTCCCGTGAGGAGGCCGTGAATGAATTTCGCGCCTGGTCAGGGTTTGCCAGTGCCTTAGATATGCTGGAGGAAAATCCGTTGCCAGCGGTAGCGATTGTCTCCCCTAAACTGGATTTTCAGAATTCACAGGCACTGACGACATTACGTGATCGTGTTGCACAGCTAAAAGGTATCGAAGAAGTCAGAATGGATGACGGCTGGTTTGCCCGGCTGACGGCACTGGCTGACCTTATTGGCCGGATTGCTGCGGTAATAGGGGGGCTGATGGTCGTTGCGCTGCTTCTGGTGATTGGTAACAGTGTGCGTTTAAGTATTTTCAGTCGTCGTGAAACGATTAATGTCATGAAACTGATAGGGGCAACGGATGGGTTTATCCTTCGGCCTTTTCTCAATGGAGGGGCATTACTGGGAATACTGGGAGCGATCCTTTCACTGCTTCTTTCGTACCTGCTAGTCTGGAAACTTTCCAGTGTTGTCACTGACGTTGCCAGCGTTTTCGGCACCACTTTCAAGTTATACGGTCTGGGTTGGGATGAATCACTATTACTGGTACTGATTTCAGGTATGATTGGTTGGATTGCAGCATGGTTTGCGACTGTCCAGCATTTGCGTCGTTTCAGGCCTGAATAGAACACTTTTGTTGGACTTATGGTGAACTTTTGGGCTTAATCATAGTCGAAGAAACTGTTATTGTTTTGTATACTTTGTATGTGTGGGCATACAATGCAGATAATTTGAATGTGCTCCTCACGATGGTAAAATAGACTCATCTTTGGCCTGAAAAATCTAATAGGTTGATTCAGGAAAGTTTAAAAGACCACTAATTTAGTTTGAGAGAATTTGAATGACAAAAGAAATGCAAACTTTGGCATTAGTTCCGCAAGGGAGTTTGGAAGGGTACATCCGTGCTTCCAATGCTTATCCTATGCTCTCTGCAGAAGAAGAGAAGGAACTGGCAGAAAGGCTGCATTACCAGGGAGATCTGGATGCAGCAAAACAGCTGATTCTGTCTCACCTGCGCTTCGTTGTTCATGTTGCTCGCAGTTATGCTGGTTATGGTTTGCCGCAGGCGGATTTAATTCAGGAAGGCAATATCGGCCTGATGAAAGCGGTTCGTCGATTTAATCCGGAAGTGGGCGTACGCCTGGTGTCTTTTGCTGTTCACTGGATTAAGGCAGAAATCCATGAATACGTACTGCGTAACTGGCGTATTGTGAAAGTTGCAACGACAAAAGCGCAGCGTAAGTTATTCTTCAATTTGCGCAAGGCTAAACAGCGTCTGGGCTGGTTCAGTCAGGATGAAGTTGATTTGGTTGCCAAAGAATTAGGGGTGACCAGCAAAGATGTTCTGGAGATGGAGTCTCGTATGTCGGCGCAGGATATGGCATTTGATATGCCATCTGATGACGACAGTGACAGCCCGCCAGCTCCGGTACTGTATTTGCAGGATAAAGCGTCTGATTTTGCCGATGGCATTGAAGAAGACAATTGGGAAAACCATGCTGCGGATAAACTTACTGTAGCAATGGAAAAGCTGGATGAACGTAGTCAGGATATTATCCGCTCCCGTTGGCTGGATGATGACAACAAATCGACTTTGCAGGAACTGGCAGATAAATACGGTGTATCCGCTGAACGGGTTCGTCAGCTGGAAAAAAACGCCATGAAAAAGTTACGAATGGCGATTGAAGCGTAATTTACACACAGCTAGCTGAGCATGAACGATATATATTTATGCTGAACGCATGCAATAGCAGATTAAAAGGCGATAATTTAGTTATCGCTTTTTTTATGCGCGTTATTTATATAAATGAGTTATGCGTATATACACAATGGATTTCAAGATGCGTCGCGGCAGCAAGGGAGAGACAAATTCGTCGGGAACGAATTTGCCCAGCCAAAGGCTGGCCTTCGGTGAGAGGCAGGAGCTTCTCAGTAATCCCTAGGAGCATAGATAACTATGTGACTGGGGTGAACGAGTGCAGCCAACAAAGAGGCAACTTGAAAGACGAAGTGTATAGTAATCTTTCGGCTTCAGCTCATAATGAAGTCATTGGGGATAATGACAAGATGACGACTGTTTCTGCTATTGGTGCTATTGCTGCATTGTTTGTTTCTATCATTCTGATATTAAGAAAAGTTTCTCCTGTTTATGGCATGATGGTCGGTGCACTGGTTGGCGGTTTGATCGGGGGTGCAGATCTGATACAGACCGTCAATTTGATGGTCACAGGGGCACAAGGGATGACCAATGCTGTCTTACGTATATTGGCAGCGGGTGTTCTGGCTGGTGTGCTGATTGAATCTGGTGCAGCCAGTACCATAGCTGAAACTATTGTACGTAAGGCAGGCGGCAAACGGGTCTTATTGGCTTTAGCAATTGCAACAATGCTATTAACAGCCGTTGGTGTATTTATTGATGTTGCAATCATTACCGTTGCACCGATTGCTTTGGCAATCGCCCATCGGGCTGATTTATCAAAGATGTCGATTTTACTTGCCATGATTGGAGGAGGTAAAGCCGGAAACGTCATGTCTCCCAATCCAAATACGATTGCTGCATCAGAAGCTTTTCATGTACCTTTAACATCGTTGATGGTCGCAGGTATTCTCCCCGGGCTATTCGGGTTAGTAATGGCTTACTATCTTTCAGGAAGAGTGATAACTCGGGGGTATAAGGTCAGAAGCGAAGAGCTGACAATGACCGCACAAGAGTCTCTTCCCTCTTTTATGGCTGCAATTTCGGCTCCTGCCATTGCCATCTTTTTGCTGGCTTTGCGCCCGGTTGCTGATATCACTATTGACCCTTTAATAGCATTACCTGTAGGAGGATTGGCTGGTGCTATTATTATGGGGCATTGGCGTCAATCAAATCGCTTTATTCTCTCAGGGCTGAGCCGCATGTCTCCTATAGCTATCATGCTATTAGGGACGGGGACACTGGCAGGCATCATCGCTAATTCTGAACTGAAAGAAATATTGATCCACGGGATAACAGCATCAGGTCTGCCAGCCTATTTACTGGCTCCGGTTTCAGGGGCGTTAATGTCAATGACAACGGCATCCACCACTGCGGGTACAGCCGTTGCTTCGGCGGTTTTTGCACCTACGCTACTCGATTTAGGCATCAGTGCATTAGCGGGAGCTGCGATGTTACATGCAGGTGCTATCGTACTGGATCAGCTGCCACACGGCAGTTTTTTCCATGCGACAGGAGGCAGTGTATATATGCAGTTACACGAACGCCTGAAATTATTGCCATATGAAACGCTGGTGGGCTTAACTATTGCCTTTATCTCAACCTTAATCTTTGGCGTATTTGGTTTTTCGGGTTAGATAAATTGAAGGAGAGAGAAATTATTATGAAAATTGTAATTGCTCCGGATTCATTTAAGGAAAGTTTAAGTGCAATGCAGGTAGCGGAAGTGATAGAGCGGGGGTTTAGGGAAATTATTCCGCAGGCTGATTACATCAAGTTGCCAATGGCTGATGGTGGAGAAGGCACGGTAGAATCAATGGTGGCTGCGACAGGAGGAAAAAGATTCACATGTACAGTCACTGATCCTCTGGGGCAATCTGTTGAGGCTTTTTGGGGATTACTGGGTGATGGAAAAACCGCAGTGATTGAAATGGCTGCCGCTTCAGGCCTGCATCTGGTGCCACTGGCACAACGTAATCCTCTGATAACGACGAGCTATGGTACGGGGGAGCTAATTCTGGCGGCCTTGGATCATGGCGTTGAAAAGCTGATTTTAGGTATTGGTGGTAGCGCAACCAATGACGGTGGTGCAGGAATGATGCAGGCACTTGGGGCAAATTTAACGGATGGCGATAATCGTCCTTTACCCTTTGGCGGAGTTGCGTTGACACGTTTGGAAAGCATTAATCTCACAAACCTTGATCCTCGTCTCAGTCAGTTAGAAATTACAGTCGCCTGTGATGTCACTAACCCGCTATGTGGTGAATCAGGAGCATCTGCGGTATTTGGCCCGCAAAAAGGAGCGACATCAGAAATGATTAATATACTGGATTCAGCTTTGCTCCATTACGGGATGAAAATTAAAACAGTAACAGGAATTGATGTGCTTAATGCTGCCGGAGCTGGTGCTGCCGGCGGTATGGGAGCTTCTTTACTCGGTTGTTTAAACGCAGAATTACAGTCGGGTGTTGAAATTGTCCTTGATACTCTGAAGCTGGAAAAAGCAATTCAGGGCGCAGACTTGGTTATTACTGGTGAAGGGCATATGGACAGCCAGACTATATACGGAAAAACACCTATTGGTGTTGCACGCATAGCCAACAAATTCGGTATACCTGTTATCGCATTAGTGGGAGGAATGAGTAAAGATTATGATGTTGTCCATCAACATGGGCTGACAGCTGTATTTTCTATTATCCCTGAAGTTTGCACTCTCGCTGATGCTTTAGCTGACAGTACTGACAATCTGCATGTATTGGCTCGTAACATTGCATCGGTTTGGTACATCGCTCGTGCACATAAAAAAGAAGGCGGCGATTGAGAAAGTGAATAAGTACTCAGTAGGGTCAGAAGCCCACATATTTTTCAGTTTAGTGCGGGCTGGCAGGCTTCTGACGGTGGGATATTCCCCATCTAACAACCATTTTTTCCTATAATTGTTTCAGCAATGGGAATATATTGAGTATCAAGTTTATTAACAATGCCTTCCTTGCTCTCTTCTTCAAAACAGTCTTCAAAGAACCAGGAAACATGAGTTTCCAATTCGTTACAAATGGCAACTAAATGAGTAATATTAATTCGATTGGTTCCTCTTTCATAACGCGAAAGTTGTTGCTGGCTGATACCAATTTGTTTCGCTAAGGCAGTTGCCGTGATCCCTAACTCCTTCCTTTTTTGTTGAATTCTTTGCCCGACTAATAGGTTTGCATCTTCTTCCATATCTTATCCTTTCATCTTTAAATCAGTAAGTTATGGCGTTATCAAGGATAATTGCCTTGGAGCTTAAAAATGACTCAGTTTTCCATCGTCATTGTGCACGACATAGGAAATACCCTGACGGATTTACCATCGTTCATGGTATGCCTATTGTTACACCTGATTCGCCGTTTTGTTTTCCGACATGCGCCTTGTTTTTTTTACTGAAATAACCTTTTTTATTAACGTCTTGTAAAAAACAGAACCTTTACTGAGGCAAGGTATACTCTTCCATGATGCAAACCACGTTTCTCTATTTTGTTATTACCTTGCTTCTTGCAACTGCTTTTCCTCGTCATTGAGGTCATTGAGCAAAACAACACTCCGTTCTTCTCATATGAGGAATAATGAACAGGCCTTAAAACGTTAAGTTTGTTATTTTTATATTCATAACATATTGAATTTTAATTAAATTAATATATAAAAATCCAATAATATAATTTTTTATAAACAAATCGCCATTATTTGGCATATTTTTGAGTTTTATAGAAGCTTTCTAAGGTTAGAAACTAAACAAAATATACCAAACTGTTTGGTTTGGATTTATAATCTACATTATCTATATGGTATAGAATTAAGTTCTGTATATGAAAGGATGATGTAATATTAATTCTGGTTAATTTGGGTGCTATTGAGTTATGATAATTAACAATTTGTTATCATTAATACTATTTGAAAGGGATTAAATATGTGAATAACAAAAAAAGTTCATATATTATAATAAATTAAGTGGAATGTTATTTGATATGTAATGAAATTTGACTTAAGTAATGTTATATAGGATTATGTTTACAGTTTGGTATAAAATGTTTTGTTTTTTAATAAAATTTTACAGATTTTGGTTAAATAAATATATTTGAACATTTCATTGTATGATTATTGCCAAATTAAAAAATTTTACTTAGTAAATATTACTTATAAAAACCTTTTCCACTAAATTGACTTTTATTTCGCATAAAATTTCAGTTTACTCGCATTTTTGAACATTTCAGATACAGTTCGTTTTTTTATCAGTGACTCTATGCTGTTGTTTGATTTTTTAAATAAAATCAATGCATTAAGTTTATTAGTGCAAGTGGGATATTTTTTATTTAATTACGCGTGTTTACTTTATAGACTCAATTGTTAGAAAAGCTGTTTATTTAGAGCTTTCCTCATAAAATTGAGTGAAAGTAAGTAAAAGACACTGATTTCTATCTCGTCATCTGACAATGCGCATATTAATATAATTAAGACTTTTGTATGAAGAGATGGTGAAGATTATCTAATTCAGCCTATTATATAAGCTGAAAAATAAACCTTATTTAATAGCTGATAATTTTCTCACCTAACGGCATGTGCTGATTGATTTATCGCCACTTAATTTGTTTTCATCCCATCTAATTCAGAATATCTGCATGAAATATCAATAGTGACATTTGAGAGGTAATACGTTCACCAGAATTAAATATTTATTTGGGATAGTAATAAGATGCGATAATTTAGAGCAAAATTACGCCAGCTAGATAGTGCTGGCGTTTATACTCATATGGTTATCGAAGTGGATTGCATAATCAGTGAACGCAGATAGCAACAGGTTTTTGACGGCTTATGGCTCATCAGCCCTGACTTGTTCTCTAATAGCATCATGCACTTCATGAAAATTAACCTCAGCATCTGGATTTTGTTCGGCTAAAACTTCAGTTAGTGCCTGAGCAAATGAATGAGTTTCGATTGGCGGTAACTCGCTATTCCAATTGATCGCAACTGTTGGGCTATTCGGATCATTCAGCAATGCACGGATAATACCAATATACTCAGACTGGCATTCAGCCCAGCCTTCATCAGTGGATGCCCAAAACCAGCGTGTGAGCGCAAAGTGGTACCACAGATCGTCCCATCCGCTATAAACCATTCGTAACAGTGGGGCGAGCATGAGCGTCCAGTTTTTAGCTTCCTTTTCCGTGATATATTGCAGTTTGCATCCGTTCAGGCACAACATACTGAAACGAACATAGTCCCATGCCAAATATTGGATATTTTGAATATCGTTTTCATTGTCATACATCATGGTATAACGCCAGATGATTTCTTGCTTATCGTATGCATTCATATCACTTTGCTGAATGCCCGCTAAAATTTCATCAAATTCCGGTTTTGATAATTCACTGAGTTCATCTCGCATTTTGTAATAATCAGCAGCATGCCCGTTAACCATTAGTTTAAATAACTGAAAAACTAAATCTTGCCGATTTTCAATTCCCCAGGCTGATGACAAGCCAGCGTCATCTTCTTCTGGAGAATAATCATTACAATTCCATCCATTAAAGTAGGCATAGGGAGCACCCAGTATCACGCCCCAATCAGAGGTTAAAAAAGGCTGTGGATTATGAGGGAGATATATTTCGTTTCTTTCCTCTGGTATATCATCTGCAGTTTGTGCCGAATTTTTTATATGTGTCAGTGTATCTTGATCAAAGATAATGTAATTATCACCATTGTAGATAACGAGATCACATTGAAACTCATCAATAAGATAGTACAAATATTCCGCACCGAATTGATGAAGGTTGTCAGGGTTATTATCGATAGATTCTGCATTATGCCATGAAGCCGGGTTTTCTTCCGAAAGGTAAGCAACAATATAAGGTCTGAAATGAAACTCAGGATCTTCCTTTATCGAAAACGAGTAGGCGCCTTTCTCCTCAGAAACGGGGCTGATAAGCCAAAAATCTGAGGAATGAAATAGATTTAAAAACTCAATAAAAAGTTTTCCCTTTTGCTCTTCTGATGTTGAATTATGCAATTCAATCCATGTGTCTATTAATTTATCTGACATAAAAATAATATCCTGAATGAGTAATCGAAACCTATCTGTATTATAAAATTAAAATTATTTTTTTATGGCTTTAATTGGATGATAAACTATCTGATATAGGAAGAGTAGAAATGAGAGTTAGTGTGTTCTTAATTAAGTTCATTATTCTAATAGTAAAATTTATATTTTACTAATGTAAAAGAAATAACTAATTATATTAATAATACCAATTAATTATGTTTTACCCACTGATTTTTTAATGAAATAGCGATAAACTGAAATTTTATTATTGGCTACTTCCTTTCCGTACTATTAGCGTCTGCCGGACTTAATAAAACAAGGGAGATATGGATAATAGGCGAATCCAAGTTAACGCTGAATGCTCTTAAAGATTAATTATAAGGATTTATGCATATTTTATTTATTTGTAGTCGCAATCAATGGCGTAGCCCGACAGCAGAGCAAATATGGCGTAATGATGTAAATTGGTCTGTTCGATCTGCTGGTACAAGCAGTAATGCTAAAAAGCAGGTGACACCTGATCTTATTTGTTGGGCTGATATTATTTGTGTCATGGAACAGAAGCATAAAAATCGGTTAAAAGCTGCATTTTCCCATTTGCTTAAATCTAAGCCGATCCATGTTCTCGATATTCCAGATGATTATCTCTATGGATCCACAGCTGATAAAGATTCTTGAAGATGTAGTACCTGTTTATATAGCAAGAAATCACTATCTGACACCTTAACGTACTGAGATAAAAAGAAACTTTTTTGTTCTCATAGCTTTTTATTTGCTTCCAGGTTTTCCCTCTGCCTACTTGCTCATACTTAGCGAATATAAACATTTTTCCATGTATAAACATTTGTATAAACATTTGTATAAACAAAAAAGAAAAAAGCACTTCCCCAAAAGAGAAAGTGCTTCTTCAACAGCAAGTTACTAGACTAGGATTAGTTCATGCCGTATTTTTTCAGTTTCTTACGCAGAGTACCGCGGTTGATTCCCATCATCAGCGCTGCGCGGGTTTGGTTACCACGGGTGTATTGCATCACCATGTCCAACAGTGGTTGCTCTACTTCAGCCAGTACCAGCTCATACAGGTCATTGACGTCTTGACCATTCAGTTGAGCAAAATAGTTCTTCAGTGCTTGTTTAACTGAGTCACGCAGAGGTTTTTGAGTTACCTGATCTTGTGAATTTACAGTAGCAACGGTTAGTACGTCAGAATTTACGCGTTGTTCGAACATAGTTCTGTCAGCTCTTTTCTTTATTTACGCAAAAATTTTCGAAGTATGCTTCCAACACCTCCAGCTGTTCGCTGGCATCCTCAATGGCGTTGAATGAGCGCCGAAACTGGTCATCAGGAGCATGTTCCTTGAGATACCAAGATACATGCTTACGTGCAATACGAACTCCTTTGCCTTGACCGTAAAAGTCGTGCAATTCTCGTACATGCTCGTTCATTAAACGCTGCACCTCGCCAAGGGGCATCGGTGGCAGCAGTTCTCCTGTTTCCAGATAATGCTGGATTTCCCGAAAGATCCAGGGTCTTCCCTGAGCAGCGCGGCCTATCATCAGGGCATCAGCCCCGGTGTATTCAAGCACTGCTCTGGCTTTTAGCGGGTCAGTAATGTCGCCATTAGCAATAATTGGAATGGCAACAGTCTGCTTAACTGTCCGAATGTTGTCATACTCGGCTTCACCATTAAACAGGCAAGAACGAGTCCTGCCATGAATGGTAAGCGCCTGAATACCACAACGTTCAGCCAATTGGGCAATTTCTACACAGTTACGTTCTTCCGGTGACCATCCTGTACGGATCTTCAATGTAACAGGTACATCAACCGCATTGACTACCGCAGAAAGGATTTTTTGAACCAGTTCTGGATAACGCAGTAATGCTGAGCCTGCCAATTTACGATTAACCTTCTTGGCTGGGCACCCCATATTGATATCGATGATCTGAGCACCATTGTCGACGTTGATTTTCGCCGCCGCTGCCATTTCATCGGGATCACTACCGGCAATCTGTACAGAACGCACTCCGGGTTCGTCGCGATGAACCATACGTAGCCGGGATTTATCCGTCTTCCAGACCTGAGGGTTGGAAGAAAGCATCTCTGAGACTGTCATACCTGCACCCATGGTGTAGCATAGTGATCGAAACGGGCGATCCGTTATGCCAGCCATAGGGGCTGCAATAAGACAGTTTTTCAACTGGTATTGTCCGATACGCATAGGCGAAGAAAGAGTGGCCAACTGTGACTAAGGGCGCGTATATTACGCATTTTTCACAAGATATGAAAGGCCAAACTTTGAGCGAAACGGTATTTTAACGGAATTTTTCCAGTTGATTTTTTCAAACTTTTCTATTTATCCTTTAATAACATTAAGTTACGTATTTTTGACGAAATTTATTGTTACCTATATTTCTCATGACAAATAGTATGTATTACCACCAATTTGTCCCCCAGAGGATCATTTTAGTGGATAATCCTGTTTTTCAATAGTAGTTTGTTGATTATTTTTTAACCCCGGTAATGCGGCACCATTCTTCTTGTTCAGCGATTGGATCGATAATGAATTCATTGCTATAGGCTTCAGCAACACCTTCAGCCTGACTTGCCAGTACACCGGACAAGCCTAATAATCCACCAGATTTTGGTAACGAGCCGATAACAGGAGCCAGTTCACGCAGCGGGCCAGCCAGAATGTTGGCGATAGCAACATCACATTCTAAATTGTCAGGTTGATCTTTAGACAGATAGAGTGTCAGCAGCTCAGAAACGCCATTACGTTCTGCATTATCCCGGCTCGCCTGAATTGCCTGAGGGTCGATATCAATGCCGATAGCATGTTTAGCTCCTAGCTTCAGGGCTGCAATAGCCAGAATGCCGGAACCACAGCCGAAGTCGATGACAGTTTTACCTTGCAGGTCAAGGCCATCCAGCCATTGTAGGCAAAGAGAGGTGGTTGGGTGTGTTCCGGTTCCGAAAGCCAGTCCCGGATCCAGCATAACGTTAACAGCATCCGGTTCAGGAACTTCCCGCCAGCTTGGGCAGATCCACAGGCGGTTACCAAAACGCATTGGGTGGAAGTTGTCCATCCACTCGCGCTCCCAGTCTTTATCTTCCAGCTGTTCAATTTTGTGGAGAAAACCTTTACCCAGCTGGGGAACCTGCTCCAGTTGGCTAACAACAGCTTTCATATCGGTTTCTGCATCATACAGGCCAATGACATCGGTATCTCCCCATAAGCGGGTTTCTCCCGGCAGAGGTTCAAAAATTGGCGTATCGTGGCTGTCCTGAAAGGTAACGGACACTGCGCCACTTTCCACGAGTTCATCACCGAGTGATTCAGCTTGTTGTCCCGTGGTGTTTAATCTCAGTTGTATCCAAGGCATAAAAATTCTCTTTTAAACGCGATATGTATGAAAAATGATTAAAAATCAGGCTAAAAAAATATCGCCGTCACTGTGATGCGGCGGTTTGTTGTATTTGTTTACTCCCAAACAGATTTCCTATTCCGAATGCCAGTAAGCTCAGCAGCAATGATGGCACAATGGGATGGAATCCAAGGAGGTTAATGCTAAAGCTGGCTAATAGGGTATAGCTTATTGCACCTGTCAGCATGGAGGCTAGCGCGCCATGTGCATTGGCTTTCTCCCAGTACAGGCCCAATACCAGTGGCCAGAGGAACACAGCCTGTAATCCGCCGAAGGCCAGCAGGTTCAGCCAGATCAGCATTTCAGGTGGTTGCCATGCCGCCAGTAACAGTAGTATTCCCAGAAACAGGGTAGAAAAGCTGGAGATACGGGCGAGTTTTTTCTCCTGTTTGATCTGCTGCGGGAACAAATTCAAATAGAGATCTTTAACGATAGTTGCTGAAGATTGCAGCAATTGGGCGTTAATTGTTGACATAATGGCTGCCATCGGCGCAGCCAGAAAGATCCCGGCAGCGATAGGCGGCAGGACGGTGATCATCAGGGTTGGGATCACTTGATCGGGAATTGTCAGATCGGGAATGATCGCACGACCCAGTGCTCCGGCAAGGTGCATCCCAAACATCAGGATAGCCATGACAATCGTGCCGATGATAATACCACGGTGGACAGCTTTACTGTCGCGGTAAGAAATACAACGCACAGCGGTATGTGGCAGCCCGATGACACCAAAGCAGACCAGCACCCAGAAGGAGGCCATAAAAGGGCCACTAAGAATATTGTCAGCACCGTGGGGAGAGACAAGGTTAGGATCGATAGTACGCAGTGTCGAGACCGCTTCTGACAGTCCGCCAGCTTTATAGATCGTGCCAACAAGCAGCAGTATCGTTCCTAACAGCATAACCAGCCCTTGCAGGGCGTCATTAAGTACACTGGCTCTGAAGCCGCCAAATGCTGTGTAGAGAGCGATGGAGAGACCAAAAATCAGCAGACCGGTACCGTAAGGAATACCGGCTGCGGCTTCCAGCAGGCGGGCACCACCAATGAACTGCACCGTCATGGCGCCGACAAAGGCGACCAACAGACTCACGCTGGCAAACCAGACCAGAATACGGCTCTGATAGCGCGCATATAGCATGTCATTGAGTGTCACGGCATTATAACGGCGGGCGAGGATAGCAAATTTTTTCCCCAGTACGCCGAGGGAGAGCCAGATTGCCGGCAGTTGGATCAGGGATAACAGCACCCAGCCGATACCGTATTTGTAGGCTGCACCGGGGCCACCAATGAACGAGCTGGCACTGATGTATGTTGCTGTAATGGTCATCGCCAGGACAAAACCACCCATTGAGCGACTGCCAAGAAAGTATTCATTCAGGAATTCCCCCGTCTGGCGACGGCGATAGGCATAGAATGAGAGCAGAAAAACCAGTGCCAGATATCCTACCAGAGGCAGAATGACTTCATTTTGCATCTTCATCCTCCAGAGGAACTTCTTTGAAGATAAATGTCACCATCATCCAGCACAGGATGATGAAAAGTGCAGGTAATGCTAAACAAGCCAGTTCGAACCAGTATGGCAATCCGGTTAATCCGGTCGTATCACTGGGTAGATAGGCGCTCAGTAGCCAACCCACAAGATAAGCTAACGTCAGGAATACGGCCCAACGCGCTTCTTTATGAGATTGAACAAATCTTTTGTCCATTGATTCTCCGGGAAAGCAGAAAAATAAAGGAAGGAATTGTACGGTAACAGCCGGATTTATTCAGAAGAAAATGTGCGACAAAAACCATGCCATAAAAAATCCCATCTTGAAAAGATGGGATTTTATGCAGAGTGGTGATGTCAGAAAAAAGCCTTACTTATCATGTAAGCCCAGTTTCTTCTCCAGATAGTGGATATTGGTTCCGCCTTTCTGGAAGTTTTCATCATTCATGATGGACATCTGCAAATCGATATTGGTTTTGATGCCATCAATGATCAGTTCTGCCAGCGCGTTCTTCATTCGTGCAATCGCCACTTCACGGGTTTCTCCATACGTGATCAGTTTGCCGATCATGGAGTCATAATATGGCGGTACGGTATATCCTGCATAAATGTGGGATTCCCAGCGCACACCGAACCCACCCGGAGAGTGGAAATGGGTGATTTTACCCGGGCTTGGCAAGAACGTTTTTGCATCTTCAGCATTAATACGGCATTCGATAGCATGGCCTTTGATGACAATATCTTCCTGCTTGATGGACAGTGGCATGCCGGAAGCAATGCGTAGCTGTTCCTTGATCAGATCAACACCAGTAATCATTTCGGTAACAGGATGTTCAACCTGAATACGGGTGTTCATCTCAATGAAATAGAACTCTCCGTTCTCATACAGGAATTCAAACGTACCTGCTCCGCGATAACCGATTTCCATACAAGCGTTGGCGCAGCGTTCACCGATGCTGCGGCGTAGTTCAGCAGAGATACCCGGTGCTGGAGCTTCTTCCACAACTTTCTGGTGACGACGCTGCATGGAACAGTCACGTTCAGCAAGATAAAGAGCATTGCCCTGACCATCAGCCAGTACCTGAATTTCAACGTGACGAGGGTTTTCAAGGAATTTTTCCATGTAAACCATGTCATTATTGAAAGCAGCTTTAGCTTCAGCACGAGTCATGGCAATAGATTGTTCCAGCTCTTTATCACTGCGGACAACGCGCATACCACGTCCGCCGCCGCCGCCGGAAGCTTTGATGATCACCGGATAACCGATGCGCTGTGCGATCGATTTGTTCTTCTCAGTATCATCACCCAAAGGACCGTCAGAACCGGGAACGCAAGGTACACCGGCTTTTTTCATGGCGCTGATGGCAGAAACTTTATCACCCATCAGGCGGATAGTTTCTGCTTTCGGGCCGATAAAGGTGAAACCGGAACGCTCCACCTGTTCAGCAAAATCAGCGTTTTCAGACAGGAATCCATAACCCGGATGGATTGCCTGTGCACAGGTGATTTCAGCCGCAGAAATGATAGCCGGAATATTCAGGTAACTTTTTGCTGATGCGGCAGGGCCGATACAGACCGTTTCATCTGCCAGCAGGACGTGTTTCAGATCACGGTCTGCCGCAGAGTGCACAGCAACAGTTTTGATCCCGAGTTCCTTACAGGCTCTCAGGATACGCAGTGCGATTTCACCGCGGTTAGCTATGACTATTTTCTCAAGCATGGGTTTTTCCCGCGTGATGCGCTTATTCGATGATGACCAGTGGCTCGTCAAATTCAACAGGTTGACCGTCTTGTGCCAGAATTGCCTTCACGACGCCGGTTTTGTCAGCTTCGATCTGGTTCATCATTTTCATGGCTTCAACGATGCACAGGGTATCGCCCTGATTAACATGCTGACCGATTTCGATAAAAGGTTTCGCATCCGGGCTTGGAGAACGGTAGAACGTACCAACCATTGGGGAACGAACGGTGTGACCGCTGATCTCTGCTGCTGCTGGTGCTGCCGGAGCAGCCGGTGCCGGTGCTGCTACAGGTGCAGGCTGTTGAGCAGGCGCAGAGATGTACTGCTGAGTGATCGGCATGCCCTGAACGGCCGTAGTACGGCTGATGCGAACTGATTCTTCACCTTCAGAAATTTCCAGTTCAGAAATGCCAGATTCTTCAACCAGCTCGATCAATTTTTTTATCTTACGAATATCCATGAGTGTGATTCCGTACTCTATTTATGTAAATTAGTTGGATTTTGACAAGCGGTTGACCGCTGCCTGTAATGCAAAACTATAACCATCAGCACCCAAACCACAGATCACGCCAACGGCAATATCAGAAAGATATGAATGATGGCGGAATGGCTCGCGGGCATGCACATTAGAGAGGTGGATCTCAATAAATGGAATATCCACTGCCAGAAGTGCATCGCGTAGCGCTACGCTGGTGTGCGTGAATGCCGCAGGGTTAATCAGAATAAAATCTGTATTCCCCCGCGCAGTATGAATTTTCTCAATCAGTTCAGATTCTGCATTGGATTGCAGATGGAATAATTCAATACCCGACTGGTGAGCTTCTTGTGACAGTTTGCTGACGATGTCATCAAGCGTTAACTTGCCGTAGGTCTCTGGCTCTCGCGTTCCCAATAGATTGAGGTTGGGACCGTTCAAGAGTAAAATGCGAAACTTGTCTGCCATTGTGCGGGTATCTCCGGCAATCTGTCAACAATCGTTCAAGATAACTCGATGACAGCAGTTTGTCATCTTTTTCTATTATCAATATTTGTAAATTTGACGATAAAGCCCGACATTATAAACATATCGTAACATTTAGCAGCAAAATACTGGTCTTATCAGCTTTTCGGGCTTGATTTTATTAGACTTACGCTTATCGGCATAGTTTCAGCGAATCTTTACCACTGTTCTGCCTGTTGACTGATTGTTTACCAACTTATTGGCGTGTTCGATCACCTGATCGAATGAAATTTCGTTTGCGGTTTGTTGATAAAAAGATTCCGGCAACAGTTTTTGTAACCGCTCCCAGATCTTTGGTCTATCAGCGGCCGATACTATTGCTGACTCAACACCCTGTAAGCGGACATTACGCAAGATAAATGGCATGACAGTGGTAGGCAGATTGATGTCGCTTGCCATCCCGCAGGCAGCTACGGTGCCATTGTGGGATACCTGAGCCAGCAATTTAGCCAGAATTGTACCACCGACAGTATCAATAACACCTGACCAGCGCTGTTTTTCCAGCGGGCGAGCGGGTTGATTGAAGTCTGAAACCGGCAGAATTTCTTTTGCTCCCAAAGAACGTAAATATTCCTGACTTTCGGGTTTACTGCTGATGGCAACAACAGAGTACCCCAATAGAGAGAGCAGGGTAATTGCCGTGCTTCCGACTCCGCCAGTGGCACCTGTGACTGCGATTTCGCCGCTTTCAGGGGTTATACCTCCCTGTTCCAGCGCCATAATACATAACATGGCGGTGAAACCGGCTGTGCCGATAATCATAGCCTGTCTGGTACTTAAACCCGCTGGCAATGGTGTCAGCCATTCACCTGAGACTCTGGCCTGTTCTGCCAGCCCACCCCAACGATTTTCACCCACACCCCAGCCGGTTAATAAAACCTGCTGTCCGATATGAAAACGGGGATCTTCTGAGTGACGAACAACGCCGGAAAAGTCGATCCCCGGTATCATCGGAAACTGACGAATGATTTTCCCCTTGCCGGTGATCGCAAGTGCATCTTTATAATTGAGGGTTGACCAGTGAATATCGACGATGACATCACCGGGTGGAAGTTGGGTTGTGTCAATATCCTGAATAGAAGCTGATAATGTATCGTGCTGTTCCAGCAGTAATGCTTTCATAGGTTCTCCCTCTGATGGATTTTGAGTATGACACCATCACGGTTCTCATGATTTCATTTTTTGTGACATTCTCAATATAGATAAAATTAAAAATGCAGAAACGGGCAGTCTGCAATATTGTGATGAATAGTCGCAAAACAGTGATTGCTGATTTTTATTCGGGGTACATGCTGAAAGATAAATATGCCTGATAATGATTTCAATATTGATAATTCACTTATTAATAATGACTTTGTTTTTATATCTTATTGGTTCAGTAATCAACAGATTTATCCGCCGATTACAGGTGTATAAGTGTCGATGAAGAACAATTTTTTCTTTTGAGTGCTGAAGATAAAGTGGGTATTTAATGAATCATCTTTGCTGAGCTTATTGGGGTGTGATATTGGCTAGAGATGGCAAAAGAAATCAAAATATTTGAGAAAAAATTAATTTTTGTTGAACTTGCTGAAATCATTATAGGTCAACATAGAAAAAGTGAATCAGTAACATCGCGGGATGCACTATATACACTATAATGTTGGTTTTTAGGGCATTTGGACATTTTAGGGTTCAGTGACGGGGTTATTGGTGGAATTAACCCATTTTTATGCAGTTTTTTTCTGCTCTGTCAGAAAAAAGTAACGTAGAATATCGTGTTTCTGATGTGAATAACGTAGCCACTTTCATTGAAGTAGTAAAAGTAGTTAATGATGCGCCTTGTCGCTGCTTCATGTGGTTGGTAGAGTAGACGGACAACATCCGTCCCCAGCTTGCAGGATTATCCTTTCGTTATGTTAAAGAAATTTCGTGGCATGTTTTCCAATGATTTGTCCATTGACTTGGGTACTGCCAATACCCTTATTTATGTTAAAGGTCAGGGAATTGTCTTGGATCAACCCTCTGTTGTTGCTATCCGACAAGACAGGGCCGGTTCACCAAAAAGCGTTGCAGCCGTAGGGCTGGAAGCAAAACAGATGTTGGGACGTACTCCGGGGAATATCGCAGCTATCCGACCAATGAAGGATGGTGTGATTGCTGATTTTTATGTCACGGAAAAAATGTTGCAGCATTTTATTAAACAGGTTCATAACAACAGTTTTATGCGTCCTAGCCCGCGTGTGCTGGTTTGTGTACCAGTCGGGGCGACGCAGGTTGAGCGTCGGGCTATTCGTGAATCAGCCCAAAGTGCAGGAGCACGCGAAGTCTTTCTGATTGAAGAGCCAATGGCGGCGGCAATCGGTGCAGGTTTGCCCGTTTCAGAAGCAACGGGCTCAATGGTTGTTGATATCGGTGGTGGTACAACAGAAGTTGCAGTTATCTCCCTCAATGGCGTTGTCTATTCTTCTTCCGTCCGTATCGGCGGGGATCGCTTTGATGAAGCAGTTATCAATTATGTCCGCCGCAACTACGGTTCACTGATTGGTGAAGCGACAGCAGAACGCATTAAACATGAAATTGGTTCTGCGTATCCAACGGATGAAGTCCGCGAAATCGAAGTACGTGGCCGTAACCTTGCTGAAGGTGTACCACGTAGTTTCACACTGAATTCCAATGAAATTCTGGAAGCTCTGCAAGAGCCGCTGACCGGTATTGTCAGTGCCGTTATGGTAGCACTGGAACAGTGTCCGCCAGAGTTGGCTTCTGATATTTCAGAACGTGGCATGGTGCTGACTGGTGGTGGCGCATTGTTACGCAATCTTGATCGCTTGCTGATGGAAGAAACAGGTATTCCCGTGATTGTGGCTGAAGATCCACTGACCTGTGTTGCCAGAGGTGGCGGTAAAGCGCTGGAAATGATCGACATGCACGGTGGCGATTTATTCAGCGAAGACTGAAAGTAACTCTGCGAGCTGGGAGGCGTGTTTATCGGTGCCTCCTTGCTGTTTATCCAAAAGTGTATCGTTTATGACTCTTTTATTGTTTATGACACGAAACCGCTCAATAATGCGCAACTTATGAAGCCAATTTTCAGCAGAGGGCCCTCCCTACAATTACGACTCTTTTTTGCTGTTGCTATTGCCATTATTTTGGTTTTGGTAGACAGCAGGTTTGATTTTTTCCATAAAGTCCGTAGCTATATGGATACGGCAGTGAGTCCTTTTTATTTTCTTGCCAATGGTCCCCGCCAGTTTTTAGATGGTATTTCTGATTCTTTGACTGCCCGCAAACAACTTGAACTGGAAAATTACTCCTTGCGCAATGAATTGCGGTTGAAGGACAGCAAGTTATTACTGCTGGGTCAATTAAAACAGGAGAATATCCGGTTACGTTCATTACTCGGTTCACCTTTGCGTCATGATGAACACATGATGGCTACTCAGGTCATTGCCCGTGGTCTGGATCCGTATCGCGATCAAATTGTTATTGATAAAGGCGCAAAAGATGGTGTTTATGAAGGGCAGCCGGTTGTTAGTGATCGCGGTGTTGTCGGGCAGGTTGTTTCAGTAAGCCAGCTAAGTAGCCGGGTGCTACTGATTTGCGATCCGATTCACGCCCTGCCGGTTCAGGTATTACGCAATGATATCCGCGTGATCGCTGGTGGTACAGGCTGTGCCGATGATCTGCACCTTGAGCCATTACCGAGTGACACGGATATCCGGGTTGGTGATGAACTGGTGACTTCTGGTCTTGGGGGAAGATTCCCTGAAGGTTATCCTGTGGCTGTGGTCTCTTCTGTTAAGATAGATAATCAGCGGGCTCATACTGTTATTCACGCCCGTCCTTTGGCCGAATTACGCCGCCTGCGTTATCTGCTGTTGGTATGGGGGCCGGATAATAACCCCTCTGAACCGTTGCCGCCTTCTGAAGTATATCGAGCCGCAAATGAGCGCATGAAGCAGTTGTTGCCATACGTATTGCCAAATCCTGCTGATGAAAAACCTCACTCTTTGCCTGAAGGTTCAGGTGGAGAGAATAGTAAAAAAGAGGATAACAAAAAGAAACCCGTGGCCGGACAACCATCTTCAACCACTCCATCAGTTAATAAACCATTAGCTACGGAGAATAACTGATGAGTCAGTATCACGGACGTGGTCTCTGGGTTGTCTGGTTGTCTTTCTTGATAGCAATGGTTTTACAGAGTATGCCGTGGCCGGAGCAAGTCGATGTATTCCGGCCAACTCTGCCAGTGTTATGCCTTATCTACTGGCTGCTTGCTATTCCTCATCGTATCAGTGTCGGTACCGGGTTTATTCTGGGTATCCTGATTGATTTATTGCAGGGTAGTATTCTTGGTGCGCATGCACTGGCTTTTAGCCTCGTGAGTTTTCTGGTTGCTTTCAAATTTCAGCTCATTCGCAATATGGCACTCTGGCAACAATCCCTTGTTGTGATGATACTCTCAACATTGATAAACCTCTGTGTTTTCCTGACCCATGCTCTGATCTTACAGACTATTTTCCATTCTGAAGTATTCTGGAATGGCGTGGTCAATGGTATTCTCTGGCCCTGGCTATTCTTATTAATGCGGAAAATCCGCCGTCAATTTTCAGTTCGTTAAAGGCGGGTTCTACTTTTTAATGAACAGCTTTTATATAAATGAACCGCTTTTAAATGAACTGACAGAAAGGATGACTCACTATGAAAACTCTTTACTTGGCTTCTGGCTCACCACGGCGGCGTGAGCTGGTGGAACTGCTGGATTTTAATTTTCAGATCCTGACACCACAGGTTGAAGAGAAATGGCAGGAAGAAGAGTCTCCGCAGCAGTATGTCGAACGATTGGCCAGAGAAAAATCAAAAGCGGGTGTGGCAATTGCGCCGGATGATCTCCCCGTTCTGGGCGCTGATACGATTGTTGTGCTGAATAATCGTATTCTGGAAAAACCCCATAATGAGCAACATGCAGCGGAAATGTTACAGGCGCTGTCAGGGCAGCACCATCAGGTCATGACGGCTGTTGCTTTATCGAACACTCAGCATACCTTAAGTGAGTTAGTGATTACAGATGTGATATTTCGCCATTTATCCCAACGTGAAATACAGGAATATATTGCAACTGGAGAACCAATGGATAAAGCCGGCGCTTACGGCATTCAGGGTAAAGGCGGTTGTTTTGTCAGAAATATTAATGGCAGTTACCATGCTGTTGTCGGCTTGCCACTGGTTGAAACGTATGAATTAATCACACGATTTTTGGCGTTAGCTGATGGGAAGGGTCACTTATGACAGCAGAGTTATTAGTCAATGTAACACCATCCGAAACGCGGGTTGCTTATATCGATGGCGGTATTTTGCAGGAAGTTCATATTGAACGGGAAGCTAAACGGGGAATAGTCGGTAATATTTATAAAGGCCGTATCAGCCGGGTTTTACCCGGTATGCAGGCGGCTTTTGTTGATATCGGGCTGGAGAAAGCCGCTTTTCTGCATGCTTCAGATATTGTGCCTCATACTGAATGTATTGCAGGCGAGGAGCGGAAGAATTTTAATGTCAGGGATATTGCTGAGCTGGTCAGTCAGGGGCAGGATCTGCTCGTTCAGGTCGTCAAAGATCCCCTCGGCACCAAAGGGGCACGACTGACAACCGATATCACTCTGCCTTCACGCTATCTGGTTTTTATGCCGGGTGCCTCCCATGTTGGTGTTTCTCAGCGAATTGAAAGCGGAGAAGAGCGCGATAGGCTGAAATCCATCGTGATGAATTATTGCGATGAACATGGCGGGGTTATTATCCGCACTGCCGCAGAAGGGGTAAGAAAAGAGGAGATTGAGCAGGATGCTGCATTTTTGAAGCGCCTGTGGAGCAAAGTCATTGAGCGTAAAAAACGGAATATCACGAAGACTAAGGTTTATGGTGAACTGGCATTAGCACAGCGTATTTTACGTGACTTTGCCGAAGATTCTCTTGATCGCATCCGGGTTGACTCCCGCCAGACCTACCTGCAAGTGCAGGAGTTTATTGATGAGTATATCCCTGAAATGAATGCCAAGCTGGAACATTATCAGGGAAATCAGCCGATATTCGATCTCTGTGGCGTGGAAACGGAAATTCAGCGCGCACTGGAGCGCAAAGTAGAATTAAAGTCGGGTGGCTATCTGATTATCGACCAAACCGAAGCCATGACGACCATTGATATTAATACCGGTGCTTTTGTTGGGCATAGGAACCTGGAAGAGACTATCTTTAATACTAATATTGAAGCGACTCAGGCGATTGCCCGTCAGTTGAGGCTACGCAATCTGGGCGGGATCATTATCATTGATTTTATCGATATGGCTGACGGGGAACACCGTCGTCGGGTTCTCGCTTCTTTGGAACAGGCTCTAAGTAAAGACCGCGTGAAAACAACCATCAATGGTTTTTCTCAGCTTGGGCTGGTGGAAATGACACGCAAACGTACGCGGGAAAGCCTTGAGCATATTTTATGTGATAATTGCCCGACTTGTCAGGGACGCGGCACCGTAAAATCTGTTGAAACAGTATGCTATGAAATTTTACGGGAAATTGTACGTGTTCATCGCGCCATTAATGCAGATCGTTTTCTGGTCTATTCTTCCCATGCTGTGAGTGAAGCCCTTAAAGGAGAACACTCTCACGCTCTGGCTGAAGTAGAAATCTTTGTGGGTAAATCCGTAAAAGTACAGGCTGAACAGTTGTACAGTCAGGAACAATTTGATGTTGTTATGATGTAATCGTCAATTTTTTGAGTAAATAACATACTCTATGGATTTCAAGTTGCATCGCGGCGGCAAGGGAGAGACAAATTCGTCGGGAACGAATTTGCCCAGCCAAAGGCTGGCCTCCGGTGAGAGGCAGGAGCCTCTCAGTAATCCCCTGAGCATAGATAACTATGCGACTGGGGTGAACGAGCGTAGCCAACAAAGAGGCAGCTTGAAAGACGACGAGTATAACGTGCTGACAAACAAGGAGAAATGAGTGAAGCGACTGCTCGGGATATTATTAGCGACAGCCGCAATAATCATTATCATTGTGGCTTTGTTTGTCAGCGGGTTACGTTTTTTCCTGCCCCATATTAATGATTATCGCCAGCAATTGGCGCGCCAGATTTCAGCGTTGACTGGTGTTTCCGTCAATATAGGTTATATCAGTGGTCGCTGGGAGCCATTTGGCCCTCAGCTGGAAGTCCGGGATCTTCATGCAACAAACGAAGAAACGGATATTAAAGCCAAAAAAGTGACGCTTTCTCTGGATGTCTGGCGCTCATTATTACAGCGGCGCTGGCATTTTCGTGACCTCTCTTTTTATCAGCTTGAGGTTGATTATGATAAGCCGCTGTTTGATGGGGAAAGTGAACAGCAGTTACCCAAACCGGACAAGCTATCCTCCCTGTTTCTCGAACGTTTTAATTATTTCGAATTGCATGACAGTAGCCTGACGTTTCCTACTCCATCGGGAGAAAAAGTCAGATTATTGTTACCGCAGCTGGCATGGCTGAATAAAGACAACCGGCATCGTGCAGAGGGGCATATTAACCTGTCTTCAATTAATGGGCAGGAAGGTGTTGTACAGATTAAATTTGACCTGAAAGATATTAATCATGTTTTAGATAGCGGCACTATCTATTTACAGGCTGATGATATTGATATGCGGTTGTGGCTCAGCCGTTGGTTAAAAGACAGCACCGGTCTGGAAAATGCCCGTTTTAGTCTGGCTAACTGGATTACCCTGAAAAACGGGAGAATCGAGAGCGGGCATTTACAACTCAGGCGCGGGTATGCCAACTGGCATGTGGGGGAGAAGAAGCATCAGCTCACCGTTCATGATCTGCTTTTGCAAATGCGTCGTCAGGGAGAAGGCTGGCTGTTCGATATCCCAAATCTGGCAAGCCTGAACACTAATGGTCAGCAGTGGCTTGCAGGTCGTCTTGCCGCCTTATATATCACGAAGGCAAATCAATATCAGAACAAAGATCACTGGCGTATTCGGGCTGAAAATATTCAGCTTGAACGGCTGAGTGGTGTGTTACCGCTGGTGTCACCTGTGACTCCTGAGAACGTTAATGACTGGCAACATCGGCAGCCAAAAGGGTTAATTCACAGCTTTGCCCTTGATATCACGCCTGAACTGGCTGACGGCATGGATGTTGCTGTTAAATGGCAGGATGTCAGCTGGTCTCGCTGGAAAGAGCTGCCTTCAGTGAATGATTTTAGTGGCACGCTGGCGGGAAATAAGCAGCAAGGAAACTTCATATTTGAATTGAAAAACAGCCTCATTGATTACCGGCAAATGTTTCAGGCACCGTTTGATATTGCCAGCGGCGCAGGGAAGATCGAATGGAAAAGTGATCAGGAAGGTTTGAAAATATGGAGTCAGGGACTGGATTTGCAGGCCAAATCATTATGGATAAACGGCGATTTTAATTATACCGAACTCAGGAATAAGCCCCCGAAGCTGGAAATGCTGGCAGGAATTCGCGTTGATGATGCAGGCGAAGCATGGCGCTATTTTCCCCAAACCCTGATGGGAAAATCGCTGACAGATTATCTGACGAAATCGTTAATTAAAGGGAAAATCGATAATGCCACGCTGATTTTTCAGGGTAACCCTAATGACTTTCCATTCAGGCATAACAATGGCCAATTTCAGGTGTGGGTTCCCCTGCGCAATGCAACATTTAAATACCAACCAGACTGGCCAGCTCTGTTTGGCCTGAATGCTAATTTAAATTTCCGCAATAACGGATTATGGATACAGGCAGATAAAGCGAAACTGGGTAAAGTCGATGCTTCCCGGGTTTCTGCTGTTATCGCTGATTACGATAAAGAAAAACTCTTAATTGATGCTGACATTTCCGGAGATGGTGAAGATATTCACGACTATTTTCACCATAGTTCATTATCCGATACTGTCGGGAATGCGCTGGATAATTTACAGCTTAGCGGCAAGGTTGATGGCAATCTTCATCTGGATATACATCTGGAAGATGGCAAAACTGATGCCCGTGGTGAAGTGGCGTTGAAAGATACTGAACTCTTTATTCAGCCACTGAACAGTAGAATGAAGCACCTCAGTGGCAAGTTCCGCTTTGATAATGGCAACTTGCAAAGTGATAGCCTTTCCACTAACTGGTTTGGTAACCCTCTGTCATTACGATTTACGACACAGGATTTAACGCAGCATTATCAGGTTAATGTTGACCTGAATGCTGGCTGGCCCGTGGCAACACTACCGGAATTGCCGACAGAAATACGCCGCCAGTTATCAGGGCGGCTTGACTGGCAGGGGAAAGTCAATATTACCCTTCCCTCAAAAGGTGAGGGTTTGCAACATGAATTATCACAACAGGGCGCAAAATATCAGGTTGCAATCAATGCTGATTTGTCACATATCAACAGCACATTAGACGGGCTGGAAACCGCCTCTTTGCAGGGATTGAATGATCTCAATATTCAGGCCGAAGGGGATGATAATCAGCTTAGGCTTACCGGTTCATTAGGGAACAGATATAAATTCAATAGCCAATGGTTACTGGAGAAAGGTTATACCCGTTTACAGCGGGGTATTCTGAACACAGATAAAAATGGCATTCCCGCGTTACCTGAAAAATCAATGCTTGAACTGAATTTACCTGATATTGAGGGTGATAAATGGCTGGCACTGTTTGGAACATTGGAAACCAAATCTGGAACGAGCGGGGCTTTCAGGTGGCCTGAGTTATTTGAAATCACAATACCTTCTTTGAATATCGGTGGGCAGCGTTGGCATAATCTTATACTGAGTGCCAGCAAACAATCTGATAGTTTGCATATTAATGCGATCGGAGAAGAAATTGACGGCGATTTGCGGATTTATTCGGATAGGATATGGCAGGGCGCGCTTAATTATCTCTATTATAACCCGATGTTTCCAGACAGTGCTGCCAATGATGACAACTCGTCGGCTTCAACCGTAGTGGATACGCCAAAATATGATTTGAGTCATTGGCCAACACTTAATGTGAGATGTAATGAGTGCTGGTTGGCTGGATTAAAAATCGGAAAAATTTCAGGAACCGTCAAACCGGAAGGCAACTCATTGGTTCTGACTGATGGCCGGGTAGAAAATAGTGCGGGTAAATTGACATTATCCGGTCATTGGAGTGAAAGTAATGAGGGAAACTATACTCGGGCTAAGGGGCAAATATCAGGGGGAAGTTTAGATGATATGGCTGCTTATCTCGGGTTCATTATTCCCATTACCGGTGCCCCATTTAAGTTTGATTTTGATCTTAACTGGAAGGATACGCCGTGGCAGCCTGATATTAAAACGCTTGATGGCCGCCTGACAGGGACACTGGGCAAAGGCACAATAGCTAAACTGGGCGCAGGCAGAGCAGGACAACTGTTGAGGCTGGTCAGTTTTGATGCTTTATTGCGTAAATTACAGTTGGATTTCAGTGACACATTCAGTGATGATTTTAACTTTGATTCTATGCGTGGCGATGCACAGATAAAAAATGGGGTTATGTATACGGATAACTTCCATATTGATGGGCTGGAAGCTGATATCGATGCAAAAGGTCAGATAAACTTTATCCAGCGTCAGCTCAATATGGAGTTGGTGATCACCCCGGAAATATCAGCCACAGTCGGTGTGGCAACCGCTTTTGCGATTAACCCTATGGCAGGTGCTGCTGTTTTTGCAGCGGCGAAAGTGTTAGGCCCGTTATGGAGCAAGATCTCAGTCATTCGCTATCGAATAACCGGCAGTCTGGAACAACCTAAAATTGATGAAGTCTTACGTCAGCTTAAGGAGAATAAAGGGTCATGAGAAACGTCAATGTTGCACTCTTACAATTATGCAGTGGTACAAACATCAAACATAATTTAGCGCAAATTGAACAGCAGATTAAGCAATTGCCTAAAACTGTAAAGCTGGTTCTGACCCCGGAGAATGCCTTGCTGTTTGCAGATGCTGATGCTTATCGCGAACATGCAGAAGAACAGGGAACAGGCCCCTTACAGCAGGCTGTGCGTGAACTTGCACAGCATTATGGTATCTGGTTACTGATTGGTTCAATTCCGATGATCAGTCGGGAAGATCCGAGTCGTATTACCAGCAGTAGCTTATTATTTGATGATCAGGGTGAAATCCGCGCCCGCTATGACAAGATCCACATGTTTGATGTCAATATCAAGGATGAGCACGGTTCTTATAACGAATCTTCCATTTATCAGCGTGGTGAACACATTACGGTTGTTGATACACCTGTCGGTCGTCTGGGAATGACTATCTGTTATGATCTGCGTTTTCCCGGCCTGTTTCAGGCATTGCGGGAACAGGGCGCTGAACTGATTTCTGTACCAGCCGCTTTCACCAGACTGACAGGTAAAGCGCACTGGGAGCCTCTTTTGCGTGCCCGCGCAATTGAGAATCAATGTATTATACTGGCTCCTGCACAGGTCGGTGTGCACGGCACCCGTAGAACGTGGGGGCATTCAATGGCAGTGAGTGGCTGGGGGGAAATCATTAAGAAAAATCCTCTGAGTGTCTGTGCACTCCAGCTCAATATCCGGCGGGATAGCCTGACTCACATGCGTGAACAAATCAGAGTGGTGAAACATAATCGCTTCCGTCCGCAACTGACTTCTTTGATAAAAAAGAATACAAATTTAGATAAAGAGTAAACACTATGAGTTTAACTTATGTCAGTGAACATTTACTGACTGACAATGGCCTGAATCATAACGACTTGTTTTCCGTATTAGGGCAATTGGCAGAACGCCGCCTTGATTATGCTGATCTCTATTTCCAGTCTAGCTACCACGAAACGTGGGTATTGGAAGATCGTATCATCAAAGATGGATCCTATAATATTGATCAGGGAGTAGGTGTTCGGGCTGTTAGCGGCGAGAAAACCGGTTTTGCCTATGCTGATCAGATCACTCTGAATGCCTTGCAGCAAAGTGCACAGGCAGCGCGCAGCATTGTGAGAGAAATAGGAAATGGCACTGCCCATACACTGGGAGCAGTGACACATAACGTTTTGTATCCGGCAGTGGATCCGCTGCAAAGTATGAGCAGGGAAGAGAAAATCGCCTTGCTGCACCATGTTGATAAAATTGCCCGTGCGGAAGACCAAAGAGTACAGGAAGTTAATGCCAGCCTGAGTGGTGTTTATGAGCAGGTACTGGTTGCTGCGA
Source organism: Xenorhabdus stockiae (assembly GCF_002632825.1). Taxonomy (GTDB): domain Bacteria; phylum Pseudomonadota; class Gammaproteobacteria; order Enterobacterales; family Enterobacteriaceae; genus Xenorhabdus; species Xenorhabdus stockiae. Next base: position 56,755 of record NZ_NJAJ01000017.1, on the reverse strand, counting down.
CGGATGGCACATTAGCCGCTGATATCCGCCCGCTGGTACGTCTTTCTGTCAGTGTATTGGTCGAAGAAGACGGCAAACGCGAGCGTGGTTCCAGTGGCGGCGGTGCCCGCTATGGTTATGAATATTTCCTGCAAGACACTGACGGGCAGACGCTGGCAGAACAATTTGCCCGTGAAGCTGTTCGTATGGCATTAGTGAATCTTTCAGCAGTTGCTGCTCCGGCGGGAGCGATGCCGATTGTACTGGGCGCAGGTTGGCCGGGTGTTTTACTGCATGAAGCCGTTGGTCATGGTCTGGAAGGTGATTTTAACCGCCGTGGCACATCTGTTTTCTCTGGCCAGATTGGGCAGAAAGTTGCTTCTGAGCTATGTACTGTGGTTGATGATGGCACGATTGAAGGCCGTCGGGGTTCATTATCTATTGATGATGAAGGGGTTCCGGGACAATACAATGTTCTGATTGAGAATGGCATTTTAAAAGGTTACATGCAGGACAAACTGAATGCGCGTTTGATGGGTGTTGCTCCGACAGGGAACGGTCGTCGTGAATCTTATGCCCATTTGCCTATGCCACGAATGACTAACACCTACATGCTGGCGGGTAACTCTACACCAGAAGAAATTATTGCCAGTGTTGATCGTGGCCTGTATGCACCGAATTTTGGTGGTGGTCAGGTGGATATCACGTCAGGTAAGTTTGTCTTCTCGACATCAGAAGCGTATTTGATTGAGAACGGTAGGATCACCAAACCGGTAAAAGGAGCAACTCTGATTGGCTCAGGTATTGAGGCAATGCAGCAGATTTCCATGGTAGGTAATGATTTAGCCCTTGATAAAGGTGTTGGTGTATGTGGTAAAGAGGGTCAAAGTGTTCCCGTGGGAGTTGGGCAGCCTACATTGAAACTGGATAACCTGACCGTAGGCGGAACAGCTTGACACTTTTTGGCGTGATTTGATCCATTAAGTGCAAGAGGTCATTATGAAAAAGAGCGCACTGGCAGGTGTATTTCTGCTTCTGGCGGTTATCTCTATTGTCTTTTTGAAAGACACGGGGTTATCTGGTAGCGGGAAAACACCGAAAAATACGGTGGTAGCAGAAGAGACAGCCACTCCGCATATTGATGTTCTGACTGAACAGCATCGGGTTGCGAATTATCTGAAACAGCATCACAAATTACCTGATTATTACATTACGAAGAAACATGCCCGTCGTCTTGGCTGGGAACCGCGTAAAGGTAATTTATGTGAAGCCGTACCGGGAAAAGCCATTGGTGGGGACAGGTTCACTAACCGTGAGCATAAACTGCCAGATGAGGCCGGACGCCAGTGGTTTGAAGCAGATGTGAATTATAACTGTGGGCGTCGGGGCAGTGACCGATTACTTTATTCTAACGATGGGCTGATCTATCTGACGCTTGATCATTATAACCATTTCACAAGGCTGGAATGATAATATGAAAAAAGTGGAATTCGATTTTAACCATATCCCTGATTTAACCACTTTTTATAATCAGTTCAGGGAACGTTTCGATCTTAGCGATGATTTTGGCGCTAATTTGGATGCGCTCTGGGATGTGGTAACCAGTGAAATTGAGTTGCCTGTTGATATTACCTTTATCCATCTGGATGTGCAGAAAAAACCACAGTTTGCCGCGCTGGTGCTTTTATTTGAGGAAGCCGAAGAAGAGCTGGAAGGGGAACTAAAGTTTGATGTGATGAATTAACTTTTCCCTTCTTATACACTTCGTCTTTCAAGTTGCCTCTTTGTTGGCTGCGCTCGTTCACCCCGGTCACTGTTTTTATAAAGATACGGTTATCTATGCTCCTGGGGATGAACTCCCTTGCCGCCGCGACGCATCTTGAAATCCATTGTGTATATTACACCGCTACATTGGCTGAAATGTGGCGGTATTTCTATATAGAACCAGCGGTTATTTATTTACAACATGGCTTTCATCGCCAGAAAAATAACGCTCAACATTCTTAAATGCACTGTCAAAATAGATGTCGTAGCAGCTTGTTGTGACATAACCTATGTGCGGACTACACAGGACATTGTCTCGTTTTAATAAAGTGTGGCTGGCATCCCAAATCGGTTCAACATCAAAAACATCCAATGCAGCAAAACCCGGCGTACCCAGATCAAGTGCTTTCTCAAGAGCACCGGCTTCTATCAGCGCTGATCTTGCTGTATTGACTAATACCGCACTGTTTTTCATATGAGTCAGATCAGCCAATGTGACATTACCTGTCGTCTCTTTAACCAGACGCTGATGCAGGGTAATAACATCCGATGTTTTAAAAAAATCTTCACGTGATTGAGGAACAATCAGACCGTCCTGACGGGCTTTTTCCTGTGAGCGTTCTGAACCCCACACCTGAACCTTCATATCAAATGCACGTGCATATCTGGCAACCCGTTGACCAATATTTCCATACCCGAGAATACCAAGGGTTTTTTCAGCGACGGTATCGCCCAGTTCAGTTTGCCACTGACCTTTTTTCATCGACTCCACTAAAGCGACGAATTTGCGGATGGAACTTTGAATTAACAACCAAGTTAACTCGGCTGCGGCAACAGGAGAACCGGCACCCTCTACGACAGCAATGCCCTTCTGTTTACATAAATCCAGATCGATATTGTAAGCCACCTTTCCTGTTTGGCTGATCAGTTTTAAGTTGGGGGTTTTAGATAAGAACTGCTCATCAATAATTGTTCTTTCACGGATCAAGATCAGTGCATCAGCCTTAGAGAGTAACTCACTGGCTTTCGGGTCGCGATCCACTGCACCGAGGCTGACAACGTCAAAATCACGGTTTTGATATAAAGCCTGAATCTGTTTTGTTGCAGCTTGATAATCATCTGGAATAACAACGAGAGGCATGTGAAATATCCTTTATGCAAGTTCAGATAATGAAAAACAATTAAGGTTATCTCATTTTTGTTACATTTTCGTAATATTTAACCGGAAGTGTTAAATTAAGCAGTTTTAATATGATGGCGGGATACGGGATAAGAGAAAAGAAAGTTACCGCCATTTCTTAAAGAAATGGCGATCTGAATATCATACTGTTCCAGATAATTCTTTCAGATACTGAAAGATCTGCCGGTAGGATTTTGGTGGTTTGTTCGCTGCTTTCTCTTTTTTGGCATTACGCACCAGCGTCCGTAGTTGCTGGCGATCTGTATGCGGATAGAGTGTCACAACTTCTTCAAGCGCGTTGTCACTTTCCAGTAATTTATCCCGAAGTTCTTCCAATTTGTGCAGGATCACAACCTGCTGGTTATGCCGGTTTTTCAGTTTATCCAATGCGATAGTAATTGGCTCTGGATCGCGGGCACGTAATAGTTTGCCTATCAATTGTAACTGACGACGACGGCCTTCACGTTTGATTCTCTGTGCCAGCTCAATCGCGGCCAGTAAATCTTCATCCAACGGGATGCGTTCCAGTTCGCTTTTGCTCAGTTCAACCAGTTCAGCTCCCAGCTTTTTAAGCTCTTCCGCATCCCGCTTGATTTCACTTTTACTGACCCAGATTATCTCTTCTTCTTCCTCTTCAGCAGGATAATTGTCGAGCCAATCTTCAGGCTGCTTTGCCATAATTGTTTTCCTTCTAAAAAGGCCGGATAAGGTGCACTTTGGAACATGACCAATTTCCCGGTGGGTGTTAACATCTTCTAATATTGTCTATTGTAACTGGGAAAATTGCCTGATTACCACTCGGCATTAATACTGAAAGCCGGAATATAGCACTTTCCCTGGTAAATTCCCTTTTAATTTAAATGGTTATGGTTAATTGATGATAGTTACCAATCAACAAATTACGGAGCAGCGTAAGCAATTGGAAGAGGCTGTTTCCCACGCTCTGGAATTAGCGAAAGCAGGTTGCGATGCTGCGGAAGTCGCAGTCAATAAAACAACGGGGATCAGCGTCAGTACCCGTTTCAGTGAAGTCGAAAATGTAGAATTTAACAGTGATGGCGCATTAGGCATCACTGTTTATAATCAGCAGCGCAAAGGCAGCGCATCATCTACCGATTTAAGCCCGGAGGCTATTGCGCGTACGGTGCAGGCGGCTATTGATATTGCTCGTTATACTTCGCCAGATCCTTGTGCTGGCCCGGCAGATAAAGAATTATTAGCGTTTGAAGCGCCTGATCTGGATTTGTTCCACACAGCTGATTTGGATGCTGATAAGGCGATTGAACTGGCAGCCCGCGCGGAACAGGCGGCACTACAGGCCGATCAACGTATTACTAATACCGAAGGCGGCAGTTTTAATGCTCACTATGGCATCCGCGTCTTTGGTAATAGTCATGGTATGTTGCAGAGTTACTGCTCAAGCCGCTATTCCACATCTAGCTGTGTAATTGCAGAACAAGACGGCAATATGGAACGCGATTATGCCTATACCGTGAACCGTCGTTTTGATGAATTACAGTCACCAGAGTGGGTTGGTCAGGAGAGCGCGCAACGTACATTGTCTCGCTTAGGGGCGCGTAAGCTTTCGACGATGAAAGCACCGGTGATTTTTTCCGCAGAAGTGGCGACCGGTCTGTTTGGTCATTTGGTCGGAGCGATTAGTGGCAGCAGCATCTATCGTAAATCCTCCTTTCTGTTGGACAGTCTGGGTAAACAAATCCTGCCTTCGTGGCTGACAATTGAGGAGCAGCCTCATTTGTTGAGAGGTCTGGCTTCAACACCTTTTGACAGCGAAGGCGTACGTACACTGCCTCGTGAGATTATTAAAGACGGTGTATTACAGTCATGGCTGATGACGTCATACTCTGCTCGTAAACTGGGTCTGACAAGTACCGGTCATGCAGGTGGAATTCATAACTGGCGTATCGAAGGTCAGGGGCTGGGTTTTGATGGGCTGTTGCGGGAAATGGGCACGGGTCTGGTAGTGACGGAACTGATGGGACAGGGTGTCAGCGCAATAACAGGAGATTACTCTCGTGGCGCGGCCGGTTTTTGGGTCGAAAATGGCGAAATTCAGTATCCCGTCAGTGAGATAACCATTGCAGGCAATCTGAAAGATATGTGGGCAAATATGGTAACAATCGGTAATGATATCGAAACACGCAGTAACATTCAGTGTGGTTCAGTTCTGTTGCCGGAAATGAGTATCGCCGGTCAATAAGGGATACTCAATCAACAACAGCCAGTCTGGTCTACTGGGCTGGCTGTGAGTTAACGGTGGTATTCGCCTGCTGCTTCGGGTTGATAAAGTATTTCTAATACTTTTATCCGTGTTTTTTCACCGTTCGGCAATTCCCACGTAATCTCATCATTGACTTTCAGACCTAAAAGCGCAGCGCCTAAAGGTGCCATGACGGATAGCTGTTTTGTGCTGTCCTGTAGCGATGCCGGATAAACGAGAGTACGGATACGCTCTTCATTATTGCTAAAATCAATGAATTTAATTTCACTGTTCATAGTAACAATATCTGCTGGGATTTCTGCTGGTGGTAAGATTTCCGCTCTGTCCAGTTCATCGTTCAGTGCATCTGCGATACTGGTATTGGCAAATGCGGCTTGTTCCAACAGAGAATCTAAACGTTCTGCATCTAATTCATTAATAATGATATTTGGTTTTTTCATACCACGCTCCAAATTAGGCTCAATACAAAATAACACCCCGCAACGCAAGGAGGGGGGTGTTATTTTCAATGTGATTAAAGTGATATTAGGCTGTTCTGTCATGAAAATAAAGAGATCATGATCACGAACTGTTTGGTGCTGCTAATGAAACAAGGTTCAGCCAGATATTATGACAGGTTATAAATTATTGGCCTGTAACGGTGATCTTCGGGTTGGTTTCGCCAAAGATTGAGGTCAGTTCAACAATGTGCATGCCGCTCCATTTTTGAATATCAGCCTGAGTAATTTCTTCGTTACCTTGTTTACCCAAAATCACAACTTCATCGCCACTCTTAACTTCAGGCAGATCAGTCACATCAATCATAGCGGTATTCATGGAAACGCGACCGACAACCGGTGCACGATGACCGTTAATCAGAACATAGGCTTTGTTTGACAGAGCAGTGCTGAAACCATCAGAGAAACCGACTGGCAGGTTAGCAAGGATAGAATCACGTTTCAGGATATGAGTGTTGTCGTAGCTGACACCATTGCCTTTAGGGTATGGTTTAACAGAAGCAACACGGGTTTTTACCTGAATCAGAGGTTTGAACTCTGGATGGCTGTCTTGTAAGATGCCGTACAATGCGCTGCCAACGCGAGCCATATCAAACTGGGCTTCAGGTAAGCTCAGTGATGCAAAAGAGCTGGATGCATGCAGAGTGATTTCGTCTCTTTTCAGGTTTGCTTCTTTAATCAACCAGGCAGTTTGTTCGTTGAAGTTTTTGATACTTTCGCGGATCACATTCAGGTCAGTGAGAGCATGGTGGCTCATGATGCCAACCAATTTCAGGTTAGGCAGCTTAGCAATTTGCAGTGCTTCCTGTTTGCCCTGTTCGGTTTTCATTTCCAGCCCATTACGGCTCATTAAACCGGTGTTCAGCGCTAAATGAACACGGATCTCTTTACCATGTTTTTTAGCTATGGCATCAATAGCTTTAGCGCTTTCCAGATCGCCAACCATCTCTTCCATGTCATAGCTCAGCGTGCTTTCAATTTCATCTGCCATTGCTGCACGGACGCGTACCAGCTGGCCGGTAAAACCACTATCACGCACGATACGGGCTTCTTCATTACTGGTGATCCCAACACAAGGTACTCCGGTTTTAATGATTGACGGCATCAGCAAACCGAGACCATAACCATAAGCATCACCTTTCAGAATTGCACATATTTTGGTGTCTTTGTTCAGGGTTTCTTTCAGTGTTTGGATATTGTTTTCGAAAGTGGTGGTGTTGATTTCTACCCAGGCATTGTTGTTAACAGCGACACGTTCTGCCTGCGTATTATCTAAAGAAAGCACAGGTGCCGCCTGAGCTGCTCCCTGACATAAAGTCAATCCAAGAAAGATAGCTAATGTGGTCTTATTAAAACGCATGAAGTAAATCTCCAGTTTATGAACTGTACGTATAATTCTTTATGTATAAAATCCCGTTAATGATAAGTTTTTTCTAAACTGATTTCATAGAGTTAAATTATTGATGGATAACATTTATTGTTACCTAATGACTATTTGTAAATAGTCGGAATGTTCAGCTTATTTAATTAACAAAACTTCTCAATATATCTTTTCTAATAAATTTATAATTGGAATATATGAAGGTTATTTTATCTTTTGTTGGTTTTAAATATGGCTTTTGCTTCTGTTATTACAGACTAGAAAGCAGTATTAAGAGAAAAATAAAGAGAGTCAGGCGTTATTAACTGAATAAGAAAGGAAGGAGAAAATAGAGAAAAGTGTAATAGAGGGTCTGTGCTACAAACAGGCAAAATCGTATAAGTTTATTCTTCGTCGAAGCCGGAATTGAATAACGCCACAATCGCTGACAAAGCCTGTTGTTCATCAACTCCCGTAGCTTCAACTTCAATGTAGCTACCCTGTTCAGAATCGAGCATCAACATGGCTATGACGCTGTGAGCCTCGGCTTCAACATTGTTGCTGTTGCGCAAAATGACCTGAGACTGAAACTGCTGCACGAGGTCGTGCAGCTTCATGGCAGGCCGCGCATGCATACCGAGTCGGTTTTTAATCTCAAGTCTCTGTTTGACTGTCATGGCCTGCTCTATATAAGGTTACTTACGTTTTTCCAGTGTACGGTGGCGTGACTGAACGTTCTTACCACGGGAACGGAAGTAATCAGCTAATTGTTCTGCTACGTAAACCGAACGATGTTTACCACCGGTACAGCCAATAGCAACTGTCAGGTAGCTGCGATTATTGGTTTCCAGCATGGGTAACCATAGCTCAAGGTAACTGCGGGTCTGGTAAATAAAGTTATGTACTTCGGTATGGCGATCCAAAAACGCAGCAACCGGGCGATCCAGTCCAGTCATCGGGCGAAGTTTTGGATCCCAGTGTGGGTTTGGCAGGAAACGCACATCGAAAACATAATCAGCATCAATCGGAATACCGTGTTTGAAGCCAAAAGATTCAAATACCATTGTCAGTTCACGTTCACGCTTGCCCAATAAACGCGTCCTGAGCATTTCAGCCAGCTCATGAACTGACATTTCAGAAGTATCAATGATCAGGTCTGCCCGGGAACGCAGAGGTTCCAGCAAATCGCTCTCTTTGTCGATGGCACTTTCCAGTGACAGGTTTTTGCTTGAGAGTGGATGCAGGCGACGGGTATCACTGTAGCGACGGATCAGAGTGTTACGATCTGCGTCAAGAAACAGAAGCTGTGGTGAAAAGCTGTCCGGTAATTTTGTCAGAGCTTCTTCGAAAATTTCTGGGGATTCCGGCATATTGCGTACATCAATACTGACTGCCGCTGAAATATCACGTTCAGCCAGTGTATTAGCCAGCTCTGGAAGTAGTACTACCGGCAGGTTATCCACACAGTAGAACCCCATATCTTCCAGCGCACGCAGGGCTACGGACTTACCAGAACCAGAACGACCGCTGACTATCATCAGCACCATGAAATGACTCCCCTTTATTTTGCGGTTCATCAGAACCGCCGTCGTTTATACCTTCTGGGTATATTGCTTTTCAACAATCAATTGTAACCGTAATTGTAATTGTTATTTATTCAGTAATAATTTTGTATAACTCTTCATCACTTTGTGCCGAACGCAGGCGACGACAGAAATTTTTATCTGAAAGACGCTTTGCGATCAAGGATAGTGAATGTAAATGTACCTGACACTGATTAGATGGAACCAATAAAGCAAACAGCAAGTCAACAGGCTGATTATCAATAGCATCAAACGTAATCGGTTGTTCCAGGTGTAAGAATACACCAACAGCATTATCTGAACTCTCGGTCTCCAGTTTGCCGTGAGGAATGGCAATCCCGTTGCCAATACCGGTTGTGCCCACTTTCTCACGGGAAAGGATGGCTTCAAATACGGCACTCTCTGGTACATTCAGCTGCTTTGATGCCAGCTCGCTGATAATCTCTAAGGCGCGCTTCTTACTCGAACAAGGTATATTATTACGCGTACATTCGGATGAAAGCACTGAGCTTAGTGGTAAATCTGTTTCGTTGTTCATTTCTTTATTCGCTTAGGGCTTTAATACCGGATGCCTGAGTTCAGACATCCGGTACTGAGGCACTGTTATTACCATTAAGCCTTCAGGTGCATATAGCAGCCTGAAGGCCGTTAGTTGGTTATACCCTTCGTCTTTCAAGTTGCCTCTTTGTTGGCTGCACTCACTCACCCCAGTCACATAGTTATCTATGCTCAGGGGATTCATTTGCTTGCCGCCGCGATGCAGCTTGAAATTCATTGGGTATACAAATAGAGAACAGTGAGAATCTTATGACAGCCCTGTTGTCTGAAAGCTATTAATGTTGTCTCAATTTACTTTTGTGTTTGGTCAATTGACGAGTCAGTTTATCAACAAGTGCATCAATTGCCGCATACATGTCTTCATGCTCTGAACTCGCATGCAACTCACCTCCATTGACATGCACCGTGGCTTCAGCGATTTTCTGCACTTTTTCCACTCGGAGGATGACCTGAATAAGGTTAATCTTATCGAAATATTGATCCAGTTTGCCGCATTTCGTATTCACAATGTTGCGTAGTGCATCAGTGATTTCAATATTGTGGCCTGTGATATTGAGTTGCATAGTGTTTTCCTTCTCTCTCCGTTGTCTTTCAGGTGGTCTCTTTGTTGATACAACCTGAAATTCATAGGGTCTATGTTATTCAAACCAATTTTTTACGTTGGTTTGAAGGCGGGATGGATAACGACTCTCTATATTTTGCGACAGTCCGACGAGCTACCTGAATACCCTGTTCGGCAAGTAGGCTGGTCAGCTTACTGTCACTCAGTGGTTTGGCCGGGTTTTCTGCCGTGACCAATTTTTTCACCAGTGCCCGTATTGCTGTAGAAGAAGCTTCGCCTCCGCTGTCAGTATTCACGTGACTGGAGAAAAAATATTTCAATTCAAAAATTCCCCGTGGACTATGCAAGTATTTCTGGGTTGTCACACGAGAAATGGTGGATTCATGCATATCAACCTGATAGGCAATATCTGCCAGTACCAGTGGTTTCATGTACTCTGCGCCATGCTCAAAGAAATCCTGTTGCCATTCCACAATGCAATTACTGACCTTTAATAGCGTCTCATTGCGGCTCTCAAGACTTTTTATCAGCCACTTAGCTTCCTGTAGGTTATTGCGGATAAACAGGCTGTCACTCTCATTCTGAGATTGCTGCCCCAGCGCAGCATAGTGCTGATTAATGCACAAGCGGGGAATGCTATCTGTATTCAGCCTGACCTGCCAGTGTTCATTTTCTTTCTGGACGAGTACATCGGGGATCACGTATTCGGATTCACCGGTATTTACCATTAACCCCGGCCGTGGCTCCAGTGACTGTATGATAGCAATAGCTTCTTTCAGAGCACTCTCTTTTAATTTGCTCTGGCGCAATAAATTTCGGAAGTCCCGGTTGCCCAGCAGTTCAAGATACTTGCTGGTAACCAGTTTGGCTTCTTTCAGATAGGGGGTTTCTATCGGCAACAGCGAAAGCTGGATGAGTAGACATTCACGTAAGTCACGTGCCGCGACTCCGATGGGATCAAAATGTTGTACTCTTTTGAGTACGGCTTCGATTTCTTCCGGTGTCAGTTCATCATTGCCGATGCTGATAAGGATATCCTCGACAGAGGCGGTCAGGTAGCCTGTCTCGTCAATAGCATCAATGATTGATGTGGCTATGGCTGAATCTGTTTCAGTAAAGGGCGTCAGCGCAGCCTGCCACGTCAGATAGTCTTGTAGTGTCTGGGTGGTTTCCCCCTGATAGACGGGGAAATCATCCGCACTGTAGTCACTTCGCGTTCCTGAAGATGTACCGGCGCTGTAAATTTCATCCCAGCTGGTATCGAGAGGCAATTCTTCCGGCATATTCTTTTGTTCAAGCGCTTCGAGGGTATCCATAACCGTTGTTTCGGGATCTGAATAATCCTGAGCATCAATCTCCTGAAGTGTGTCTTCCTGTTCAAGCAGGGGATTCGTTTCCAAAGCCAGTTGAATCTCCTGCTGAAGTTCGAGCGTAGAAAGTTGCAACAAACGGATTGCCTGCTGAAGTTGTGGCGTCATCGTCAATTGTTGACTGAGTTTGAGTTGCAAACTTTGCTTCATAACGTTTTCACTTCCTCCTGAATGGATTACCCTCGAACTGTAATTTCCCTGAACTCTGCCTGACAATGAGCCTTAAAGACGGAAGCCTTCACCCAGATAAACACGCTTAACCTGTTCATTGTTAAGGATGTCTTCTGGTGTACCGTGAGCAATCAGATGCCCCTGACTGACAATATAAGCGCGCTCACAAACATCCAGCGTTTCACGGACGTTATGGTCAGTAATCAGGACTCCCAGACCATAATCCCGCAGATGTTGAATGATCTTTTTAATATCAAGGACTGAGATAGGGTCAACACCCGCAAAAGGCTCATCCAACAGAATAAATTTAGGGTTTGCTGCCAGTGCCCGGGCGATTTCCACACGGCGGCGCTCACCACCGGACAATGACTGACCGAGACTGTTACGCAAATGGGAGATATGAAATTCTTCCATCAGCTCTTCAGCGCGCTCTTTACGCTGTTCCTGATTGATATCTTTGCGGATTTCAAGAACAGCCATTAAGTTATCGTATACGCTCAGCCGACGGAAGATAGAGGCTTCCTGAGGTAAGTAGCCGATGCCCCGGCGGGCACGTTCATGCAGAGGCAGCAGGCTGATATCTTCATGGTCAATGGTGATAGTACCTGCATCGCGGGGCACGATACCAACGACCATATAGAAAGTTGTGGTTTTACCTGCACCATTTGGCCCTAGCAGGCCCACAATTTCACCTGATTTCACTTTCAGGCTGACATCCTCAACAACCCTACGCCCTTTATAAGACTTTGCCAGATTGTCTGCGTTTAATATTGCCATACGTCGTTATTTACTCTTTTTATGAACTTCAGTGCTGTTAGTACCGGTATTGTTAACACCCGGGCCTTTTTCCTGTAACTGAGAAGGCAACAGGACGGTGGTAACATGCTTACCTTTATCACTAAAGGCTTCCATTTGCTGTGTTGGTACTAAGTAGGTGATTTTATCGCCTTTGATATTGCTGTCGAGCTGTTCAAGATAAGCATTACCTGTCAGTGTGATCAGCTCATTATTCATCTCATAGCGCATCTTCGAAGCATGGCCTTTGATAGGTTTACCATCATCCTGCAATTGATAAAATGTTGCCGGGTTACCATAAGCTTCAATAACCGTTTTTTTGGAATCCCCGTCAGGGCGGGTGACAACAACCTTATCTGCATGGATATCAATAGAACCCTGCTTTACAATAACATTATCCGTAAATGTGGCAATGTTCCCCGTTAAATCCAGTGATTGTCTGGCTGAATCAATGGTAATGGGCTTTTGGGTATCATCTTTCAGTGCCAGTGCAGGCAAACTGACTGCAACCAATGTACTGGCAATAAAAGTATTACGGATTAGGTTCTTCATGTGGAATCTCATATTGAGTGGTCACCTTTTCAATCAGTTCAGCAGTTTTATCTCGCAGGTTGCCGCGCATTTTCATCCCAACAGATCTCAGACCGACACCTTCTAATGTAATTTTATCGTCGGATGCCACATCCTGCGTCACAAGATTGACGGTCGCGTTTTCTGTTGTAATACGTTTCAGTTGTGATGCGTCATTCAGGCTATCTACCTGAACATCCCCATATAAGTAGAGCATATTATCATGGGTAAGTTTCGCTTTATTGGCACGTACTGTCCATGTTGCCGGTGGCGGTGTGGATTTACTGTTAGCATCAAACGTTGTTAATACTGGCTTGGTAAACCAAGTCAGCTTTGTTTCTGTATAATTTTTAACATTATCTGCCTCTAGTTTATAAACCAGTTTACCTTCTGGATCATAAACAAATGTCGTGGCTTCTTTTGTTTGATAAGTCGGGTAACCCTCATCCAAAACGGGTGAGGAGGCGCCTTCATTTGAATTGGATAAATTCCAGCCAATCAATGCAAGCACAATTAAAGTCAGTATTGCGATCAGCCAGGATTGAGTTCTGCTCATTCTTTTTTCAGTTCATGTGTTATATGGATAAACCTTTGGCATCTTCCAGCTTGTTTTGAGCAAAAAGCACCAAATCACAAAGTTCTCTGACTGCACCGCGACCACCGGCAATCCGAGTGACATAATCTGCTTTGGGCAGCAGTAGCGGGTGGGCATCTGCTACGGCAACAGATAAGCCGACTTTTGCCATTACAGGCCAATCGATAAGGTCATCGCCGATATAGGCAACCTGTTCAGGCTGTAGCGCTAGTTTATCCAACAGTTCCTGATACGCCAAAACCTTATCGTTCTGACCTTGGTAAAGATGTGTAATACCAAGAGTTTTTGCACGATCTTCCAGCAATTTGGCCTGACGACCGGTAATAATGGCGACTTCAAGGCCAGAAGTTATTAAACAGCGGATGCCGTAACCATCACGCACATTAAAGGCTTTCAGTTCTTCACCCTGATTACCCATATATATCAGGCCATCTGACATCACACCATCAACATCACAGATTAACAGACGAATTTTACGGGCTTTTTCGATAATGTTTACATTAACTGGGCCATAACAGGTATCCAGATAGGTATTTTGATTCATTCAGGAATTTCTCTATTCATAATTTGCAACAGGCCCCGGTTGCAGGCCTGTTTAATACATCTTTGCTGATACTGTTTATCAGTATTGCTTACGGGTACAACCCTATTAGCCTCACCATCCTATCAGATTTACATGGCGGCTTTTTATACAACTCCTGCCTGTAATAGATCGTGCATATGTAATACGCCGAGCAGTGTGTCACCTTCAGTGACCAGTAGGGAAGTGATATGACGTGATTGCATCAGATTCAGGGCATCAACCGCCAGAGTATTTGGTTTGATACGGATCCCGCCGGTGGTCATAACGTCAGAAATTTTGGCATTATTTAAATCAATCCCCATATCAAACACTCGGCGTAGATCCCCGTCAGTGAAAATACCGTCGATCTGCATATCATCACCACAGATAACCGTCATGCCCAGTTTTTTTCGGGTAATTTCTATCAGGCCTTCACGAAGGGTAGCTGTGCGGGGAACGCGCGGAATATCATCCCCTGTAGTCATTAATTCGCTGGTCAGCAGTAACAGTTTACGTCCAAGAGCCCCACCGGGGTGAGAGAGGGCGAAATCTTCGGTGGTAAAGCCACGGGCCTCCAGCAGGGCAAGAGCCAGTGCATCTCCCATAACAAGCGTTGCTGTTGTACTGGTGGTGGGAGCTAACCCAAGAGGACAGGCTTCCTGTGGTGTTTTAATGCACAGGTGGACATCCGCAGCTTTGCCCATGTTGCTGTTACAGTTATTTGTCATACAAATGAGAGCAACTTTCTGCCGCTTAAGTACCGGAATAAGTGCGAGGATTTCATTCGATTCGCCGGAGTTGGAGATAGCCAGTACGATATCTTTTGGCGTTACCATACCAAGGTCACCATGACTGGCTTCGCCGGGGTGGACAAAGAATGAAGGCGTTCCGGTACTGGCAAATGTGGCTGCGATTTTCCGCCCGATATGTCCGGATTTTCCCATCCCCATAACAATGACTTTACCTTCACATCCAAACATAAGCTCGCAGGCTTTGCTGAAATCGTCATTGATGTATTGCTCTAATTCCGCCAATCCTTCGAGTTCGATATGTAATACTCTTTTACCTGCTTGCTGAAAATCGATCTTAGGCATTTCTACTCCCACTTATTCCCATTACAACCAGTAATTACTCAGAACATTGATCACCAGACATTGATCATCAAATCGTGATTATCAAACATCAGCCACCATACATTAGTCACCGGATATTAATCACTATGCAGCACAAAAAGTGCAACAAAATATGCAATAAAGCAGCTGAGTAATAGCGCACCACTCAGCCGGTTAAACCGATGTTTTCTTCTCACACAGAATATCGTGAATAGTACACTCGCCGCCATCATGATCCAAAAATCCCGGGAAAAGGCGTAGGATGAAATAACGCTGGGTGAAAATAGGCCGGAAACACCTAATACTAGGGTCATGTTGAAAACATTAGAACCAATAATATTTCCCATTGCCATATCATTTTCACCTTTAATGGCTGCGGCAATAGAGGTGGCGAGTTCTGGCAGGCTTGTTCCCACCGCCAGAATAGTTAAACCAATCACCAAGTCGCTGATACCGTAAATCCGTGCAATGACGGTAGCATTATCAATGACCATTCGGGTGGATATCGGTAGGAGAAGCAGGCCCAATACAACCCAAAGCAGCGCGATACCATTATTACCTTCGTCGGGTAATTCTGCATCTCTCTCCTGTGTATAGCTGTCGACATCATCAGATTGGGTACTGACTGTCATTTTTATCATTATTGATATAAAAAACAGGGCAGTCAGTAATAAAAAAATCCCATCCAGACGGCTCAGGTAGTTATCAGACAGCAGATAACCCACAAAGGCCATAATCAGCAACATTAGTGGTAATTCCCGCCGCAGGATCTCTGATTGCACTGTTATTGGGCGAATCAGTGCTACTGCGCCGGTAATCAGTAGCAGATTGGTAATATTGGAGCCAAGTACATTACCTACGGCCATGTTGGGTAACCCGTTCAGACTCGCGTTTACAGAAACCATCAGCTCAGGCAAAGAAGTGCCGATGCCCATAATCACCAGACCAATAATAAAAGGAGGGACTTTTAATGTACGCGCAAATACCGCAGCACCATATACTAATCTATCAGAACCATACACCAGTAAAATCAACCCGGTAATGAGCAGTAAAATAGTCAGAAACATGTTGTGTTCCTTAGAGAAAATTCATGTGAGCACAATGCCAGTGTTGGTTGATTTCTGGACAAAAATATTTATTTAGCCAGATTTATATATTCTGAAGGCCGAAAGTTAAAAAGTAAAATTTGCTATCACTTTGCTAACGCAAATTGGAAAATTTTTTTGTAGTATGCATTACTAATTATTTAGAAACAGTAAGAAATTCGTTTATTAACGATTAAGGGCTATCAATAATGAGTCAACTAACAGCAAATCTTATTGAGATCTGCGGCATGTCTTTTACCCGTGGTCAGCGCCCGATCTTTTCCGATATCAATCTGACTGTTCCAAAAGGGAAAATAACAGCCATTATGGGGCCTTCCGGTATTGGAAAAACGACTCTGCTGCGTCTGATGGGCGGGCAAATCCGCCCTGAGCGCGGTGAGATTTGGTTTGATGGTGATAATATCCCGGCATTATCCCGCCAGCGCCTTTATGAAGTGCGTAAGAAGATGAGTATGTTATTTCAATCGGGCGCATTATTTACGGATTTGAATGTGTTCGACAATGTCGCTTTTCCCTTACGTGAGCATACTAAACTCCCCGAAGAATTAATTTACACTACAGTGATGATGAAGCTGGAAGCGGTAGGATTACGTGGTGCGGCAAAACTGATGCCATCTGAGCTATCGGGAGGTATGGCAAGGCGGGCTGCACTGGCGCGGGCGATTGCACTTGATCCTGATTTAATCATGTTTGATGAGCCATTTGTCGGTCAGGATCCCATCACTATGGGGGTATTGGTTAAGTTGATCGATGAACTTAACCATGCGCTCGGTGTTACCTGTGTTGTGGTTTCCCACGATGTTCCTGAAGTACTGAGTATTGCTGATTATGCCTATATCGTGGCTGAGCAGAAAGTGATTGCAGAAGGGACGCCTGAACAGTTGAAAATGAATCAGGATCAGCGGGTACGTCAGTTTCTTGATGGTATTGCTGACGGGCCGGTGCCTTTCCGTTTCCCTGCGGGGGATTATAAAACCGAGTTATTAACTAACAGAAATCGTTATTAGGATACTTGAATGTTGATGTTAACACGGGCGCTGGCAACATTTGGCAGGCGTGCGATTGAAGTTGTGGCTTCTTTCGGTCGGGCCGGTTTTATGTTATTCAGCGCGATTATTGGTAAGCCCGAACCTGCAAAGCAGTGGCTGTTATTGCGCCAACAGCTTTATAGTGTAGGCGTTCAGTCACTATTGATTATTGTAGTTTCCGGCTTGTTTATCGGTATGGTTCTGGCCTTGCAGGGCTATTTTGTACTGAGGACTTTCAGTGCTGAAGGCAGTCTTGGCATGATGGTGGCGTTATCGCTGCTGCGGGAATTGGGGCCGGTCGTGACTGCTCTGTTATTTGCTGGTCGTGCGGGTTCTGCCTTGACGGCAGAGATCGGCCTGATGAAAGCGACAGAGCAAATTTCCAGTCTGGAAATGATGGCAGTAGACCCATTGCGTAGGGTAGTTGCCCCGCGTTTTTGGGCTGGTTTTATCAGTATGCCTTTACTGGCATTGATCTTTGTGGCTGTCGGTATTCTGGGCGGTGCGATGGTCGGAGTCGACTGGAAAGGGATTGATGGTGGTTTTTTCTGGTCTTCCATGCAATCAGCGGTGGAATTGCAGAAAGACATACTTAACTGTTTTATTAAGAGCTTAGCTTTTGCCATCACGGTGACATGGATCGCACTGTTTAATGGGTATGATGCTATCCCTACATCAGAGGGGATCAGCAGGGCGACGACGCGTACGGTGGTTCATGCATCGTTGGCAGTATTGGGTTTGGATTTTGTGCTGACAGCACTGATGTTTGGGAACTAATTCGATGCAAAGCAAGAAAAATGAAATATGGGTTGGAAGTTTTATATTAATTGCACTGGCCGCAATCATTTTCTTATGCCTGAAGGTCGCTAATGTCCGATCTTTTGGCAATCAGACCACTTATCATGTCATTGCAGCATTTGACAATATAGGTGGGTTAAAAGAGCGTTCTCCTGTCAAAGTCGGAGGGGTGGTCATTGGTCGGGTAGGGAAAATCTGGCTCGATAAGAAAACGTATACTCCGCAGGTTGAACTGGATATTTTCTCGCAGTACGACAATATTCCAAGTTCCAGTTCGCTGTCTATCCGGACTTCAGGTCTGTTGGGTGAACAATATGTTGCGTTGAATGTTGGGTTTGATGATGCTGATTTGGGGATCACCATGCTGAAAGATGGAGATCGCGTTGAGGATACCAAACCTGCAATGGTTCTTGAAGATTTAATAGGTCAGTTCCTGTACAAAAGCGGAAGTGATGATCATCAAAAATCATCTGAGGCTCCCACACAGGTACATTAACCAGCAATCTACTGCTTAGGAGAAATAGCAATTATGTTTAAGCGATTACTTATGGCTGCCTTATTGGTGGTTGCACCACTTGCCAATGCGGTTGATCAGACTAATCCGTATGCTTTGATGAAAGTCGCAGCAGAAAAAACTTTTTCACGTCTGAAGGGTGAACAATCGCAGATTCGTGCTAATCCGGAAATATTGCCTCAGATCGTGCGTCAGGAGCTATTGCCTTATGTTCAGGTAAAATATGCAGGCGCGCTGGTTCTGGGGCCTTATTATAAACAGGCGACGCCAGAGCAGCGTGATGCCTATTTTAAAGCATTTGAAGATTATCTGGCACAGGCTTATGGCCAGGCTCTGGCAATGTATCACGGGCAGAATTATCAGATTGCCCCGGAGCAGCCATTGGGAGATAAGAATATCGTCGCTATTCGTGTCACCATTACCGATCCGAATGGTCAGCCTCCTGTTCGTCTGGATTTTCAGTGGCGTAAAAACAGTAAAACCGGATATTGGCAGGCTTACGACATGATAGCTGAAGGTGTGAGCATGATTACGACTAAACAGAATGAGTGGTCGGAAATCCTGCGCCAGAAAGGTATTGATGGTTTGACGGAGCAGTTGAAAAGCAGTGCACAGGCTCCAATCATTTTAGAAAAGAAAAAGTGACATGGAAAACGGTGAAATGAAAAACCGGGGGATGGATAAAGCCTCTGACAAAACACCGCTTAGCTGGCAACAGACAGGAAGCACCCTGTTTCTGAAAGGTACTCTGGATCGCGATAGCCTGCTGCCTTTTTGGCAGCAAAAGGATAGCTTATTGGCTCACATTGAAAACATTGATGTTTCAGGGCTTGAGCATGTGGATTCGACGGGAATGGCCCTATTTGTCCGCATAAAAGGCGACTGGCAGCAGAGTGGTAAGGTACTGACATTTTCTGGCATAGGGGAGCGATTGAACACACTGATTGCGCTCTATAGTCTACAAAGTCTCTTTGCTGATAATTCGCCTGAGAAAGGAAATTCACCAGAATAAATATAATGCCTTCATTCTCGACCTAACAGATTTCAGGGTGTTGTTGATAACTCTGTTACCTGAAAGGTGGATATAATTATCGCCCTTATGAGTCATTGTCTTATAAGGGCGTTTTTCTTGGTTTAAGAGTCGTCTGGATTCCATTACGATAGGCATCTACTATTATTTTTTAACGACGAATGTGAGCAAGATATGGATACTAATGAGATTAAACAGGTACTGATGGAAAAATTGGTACTTGATGAAGTTATTGTTAGCGGCGACGGCAGCCATTTTCAGGTAATTGCTGTAGGTGAAATTTTTGGTGAGCTGAGCCGGGTAAAACAACAACAAACAGTTTATGCACCTCTGATGGAATACATTGCTGATAATCGTATCCACGCCCTGTCAATTAAGACCTACACACCTGCGCAATGGCAACGTGACCGCAAGCTCCAGGGTTTCTGAGGTTGTTTGCTTCGCCGCGAACAGCACACTTTGAATTAAATAAGAGAATTATGACAGATGGATAAATTTCAAGTGAAAGGGCCGACCTGCTTGTCAGGCGAGGTCACTATTTCCGGGGCAAAAAATGCCGCATTACCAATCCTGTTCGCAGCGTTGCTGGCGGAAGAGCCAGTTGAATTACAAAATGTTCCTGAATTAAAAGACATTGATACCACAATCAAGCTATTGAATCGTCTGGGAACGAAAGTGGAACGCAAGAATGGTTCTGTCTTTGTTGATGCCAGCGCTGTTAATGAATACTGTGCTCCTTATGAACTGGTCAAAACCATGCGCGCTTCTATCTGGGCACTGGGGCCATTAGTTGCCCGTTTTGGTCAGGGGCAGGTTTCTTTACCTGGTGGTTGCGCCATTGGTGCCCGTCCTGTTGATCTCCATATTACCGGGTTGGAACAACTTGGTGCAAAAATAGTGCTGGATGAGGGCTATGTTAAGGCATCCGTAGATGGTCGTTTAAAAGGTGCCAGCATCGTCATGGATAAAGTCAGTGTCGGTGCAACGGTCACTATCATGGCGGCTGCAACACTGGCGGAAGGCAAGACCATTATTGAGAATGCAGCCCGCGAGCCTGAAATCGAAGATACAGCCAACTTCCTGAATACGTTGGGTGCAAAAATTACGGGTGCAGGAACAGATCGCATTGTGATTGAAGGCGTAGAACGTTTGGGCGGTGGTGTTTATCGTGTCTTGCCTGACCGTATTGAAACCGGTACTTTCCTTATTGCAGCGGCTGTTTCACGCGGGAAGATTGTTTGCCGTCAGGCCAAGCCTGATACACTGGATGCCGTGCTGGCTAAATTACGTGAAGCGGGTGCAGAGATTCAGGTAGGCGATGACTGGATTAGCCTTGATATGCATGGCAAGCGGCCAAAAGCGGTAACTTTCCGTACAGCGCCGCATCCCGGTTTTCCTACAGATATGCAGGCACAGTTCAGCTTACTGAATATTGTTGCTGAAGGTGCGGGCATGATCACTGAAACTATTTTTGAAAACCGTTTTATGCATATTCCTGAATTGATTCGCATGGGGGCACACGCAGAGATTGAAAGTAACTCTGTACTCTGCCACGGCGTTGAGAAATTATCCGGTGCTCAGGTAATGGCAACAGATCTGCGTGCTTCCGCGAGTCTGGTAATTGCTGGCTGCATTGCCGAAGGAACAACAACCGTCGATCGCATTTATCATATTGACCGGGGCTATGAGCATATCGAAGATAAGCTGCGTGGTCTGGGAGCCAATATCGAACGTATTAAGTAAATATACCTTTCGTCTTATAATTTAGCGGCACTCATTCACCCCGGTCACATAGCTATAAATATAGTGTTATCTATGTTTCCGGGGATTTATTTTCGTGCGCTATAGCACTACTTTAAAAATCCATTCTTTCTTTGATTTCCATTTCATTATTGATTTCAATATTCATCAAATTCTTCAATCATAACGTTGAAGGTAAGCGTTTGACCATTACGTAAGACAGTAACAGGAACGACTTTTCCGGGCCGAATTTCTGCAACCTGATCCATTATTTCGGCAGGCGAGAGCGCCGGTTTGTGATTCAGGCTGATGATAATATCGCCCACTTGTATTCCTGCTTTCTTGGCTGGGCTTCCCGGTAAAAGCTGAAAAACCCGCACTCCCTGAATCTGATGGATTTGGGTATCTGACGAGCGGATATTTGGTAGCTCTTTTGTTGAAATGCCGATATATCCTCTGATAACCCGACCATCACGGATCAGTTTCTGCATAATTTTTGTGGCCAGCGCGGTGGGAATGGCAAATCCCAGTCCTTCAGGTGTAGAGCCAAATTCAGATTTATCAAACGACAGTGTATTAATGCCGACCAGTTCACCTAATGTATTAACCAGTGCTCCGCCGGAGCTGCCCTGATTGATTGAAGCATCTGTTTGTAGGAAATTCTGGCGCCGTGTCGGACTCAGCCCGACACGTCCGGTCGCACTGATAATACCTTGAGTAATTGTTTGCCCTAAGTTGTAAGGATTGCCGATTGCCAGCACGATATCCCCGACATGAGGTGCCCTTTTGAGATTAATAGGGATAACCGGCAGATTTTCGGCCTTTATTTTGAGTACTGCCAAATCGGTCGGGCCATCAGAGCCGACCAGTAAAGCTTCGTAGAAACGCCCGTCCTGCAACGCAACAATAATAGAGCCTACTTTGTTGATAACATGCTTATTGGTGAGTACATAGCCCTGTTCACTCATTATGACGCCGGAACCCAATGGAAGTAGTTCCCGGGGTTCATGGGAGAAACTCCCTATACTGGTGCTATATATATTCACAACCGCAGGTGCTGCCCGACGAACACCCTGACTGTAACTGGATGGTTTTTCTGTGTTATCGCTGTACAGGAGATTATTTAACTTATTGGGACGTAGTGAGGGTATGGCAACCAGTAAAATTGCTGCAATAAGTAATCCCGCCAATATGGAGCGCAGTAATTTAATCAACATAGCATTGTTCAGTAATCAATAAGTTAAAAAAGCATAGCACAGAAGCAAGCAGACACAGCCTGCGCTGTGTCTGCTTAATGTACTGCAATCAGAAAAATAATGGCATACCGATTAATTGTTCAATAACAGGTAAATATTGTCACCACCACGCAGGATATTCAGTGCAATAACGGATGGTTTTCCTTCAAGTACCTTTTGTAACTCATTGATATTCTTAACCCGAACATTATTCGCCCCGATGATCAAATCATTCTTCTGCAAACCGACCATTGCGGCTGGAGAATTTTTGGCGACGCCGTCAACTTTCACGCCGGGAGTATTGTTCACAATGCCAGTACTGAGATTCGCACCCTGTAGCGCAATGCTTAATTTCTCTGCTTTGGTTGATGGAGATTCGCTATTTTCCAGAACAACAGACACCTCCATAGGCTTGCCTTTACGCAGCAGACCTACTTTGATTTCTTTGCCCGGTGCAGTCGTACCAATTTTCGCTCTTAGTTCAGCAAAGCTATTAATTTTCTTACCATCAATGGAGGTCAGTACATCTCCGGGTTTAATACCAGCCTTAGCCGCAGCAGATTTAGGAACTACTTCACTGACAAATGCGCCCTGTTGGGCATCAACATTCAGTGCCTTAGCGATATCCGCTGACATTTCAGTACCCTTGATACCAAGCAGGCCGCGTTTTACTTCGCCGTGAGCTATTAACTGGTCTGCCAGATTTCTGGCCATGTTACTTGGGATCGCAAAACCAATACCCACGTTGCCGCCACTAGGTGCAACAATAGCGGTATTAATACCGATCAACTCCCCTCTCAGGTTGATCAGGGCACCACCGGAGTTACCCCGGTTAATTGAGGCATCTGTCTGGATGAAGTTTTCCAGACCTTCCAGATTCAGGCCGCTACGGCCAAGGGCCGAAATGATCCCTGAAGTTACTGTTTGCCCCAGCCCGAATGGGTTACCGATAGCAACAGCATAATCACCGACGCGAAGCTGATCAGAATTGGCAAATTTAATTGCTGTCAGGTTCTTGGCATCTTTAAGCTGCAAAAGTGCGATATCAGTCTGCGGATCACGACCGATGAGTTTAGCGGAGTATTCACGCCCGTCATTGAGCTGGACTTTAATTTTATCCGCGTTATTGATGACGTGATTGTTAGTCAGTACGTATCCTTTATCGGCATTAATAATGACACCAGAACCTAACCCCTGAAATGGGCGGCTTCTTTGTTGTTCCACTGGTGGAAAACCCGGCCCAAAGAAGAACTGAAAATCTTCTGGCAGCTGGAGTTGTTGGGTTTGAACTTCAGTGCCGGCAACATGAACGGTAACAACGGAAGGAAGGACTTTTTCTAACATTGGAGCAAGGCTCGGTAATTCCTGAGAGGCCATAGCAGCGGGTAAAGCCGCATTACTTACCATTGGTACCGAAGCTAAAGATAAACCAATACTGATCGCTAATGCGCTGAGCAATGTGTTTTTACTTTTCATTGAATGCGTTCTCTTACTTACCTAAGCCAGAAAAGGAAAATCGTACTTAAAGCCCCGAACCGACAAGGGAATTCCGTTTTTCTGAGAAACTACACTCATCAGAACAGGTTTCAAGCATAATTGTTTCGTTGCAGTTATGACTACCAAGTATTCAGCAAAGTTCACTAATAATGTCGTTTTGTCGAATGTCTTTACAGGGATTTACCTGAAAAAACATTTAAATACAGTGGGATAAATAATATTGCCGTGGGCATAAATTATGGCCACGGCGAGAAAAATTACTGTTTTTGTTCCTGAACGGGACGCAATAGCCCGGATGAACCTTCAGAATAGTCCCGTGGAGGTACATCAGTGACAATTTGATTGGTATCGTTCTTAGATTCGTTAAGACGATAATTAAAGGGATTTTCCTGCATTGGCATATCTGGCATTAATTCACTGGAACTTTTAGCCATATGTTGATACAGCTGGCGATAATCCCGGGCCATATTATCCAGCAACTCAGCGCTGCGGGCAAAATGGCTGACCAGCTCTTTGCGATATTCTTCAAGCTCTGCCCGGTTTTTCTCCAGCTCAGCCTGTGCCGCATTTTGCTGGCGCAGTTTTCGGCTGCCAAAGCGGACAGCCAATGCTCCGATGATAAAACCAACAATTAATCCTATCAGTGCGTATTCCCAAGTCATGGCAACTCCTTTCTTAACATCATAGCTACCACTATAACCGCTAATTCAGTCAGAGTGGAATATTGATTATTATTTAATTAATTTATATATCACCTGAGGTGTTAATTTTATACGAATTTGTCATGATAGGCTGTGAATTAGACCCAATGTATATACTCAATTGAAATCTATTAAGTATATATGGTGGGGATAAAAATTTTTAAGGATTACTATATTAATGTCACCGATTACACCTACGTCTCTTTACCAGACCGCACTGTCTGAAGGGCAGTATCAACCTGATGAAGTGCAGCGTAATACTGTCGCCCGTCTGGATATGATTTACCATGAGCTTGTACAGAACTTAGCCAAAAATGCGGCGCATTCAGATGGCTCCGGCGGATTAAAAAGTCTGTGGAATAAACTATTAGGGCGTTCATTAAAGGACAATATCCGTCCCGTGCAGGGACTGTATATGTGGGGTGGTGTAGGGCGGGGGAAAACATGGCTTATGGATATGTTTTTCCAGAGTTTACCGACTGAAAGGAAGCTACGCCTGCATTTCCACCGTTTTATGCTGCGGGTACACGAAGAATTAACTGAATTGCAGGGGCATGAAAATCCACTGGAAATTGTGGCTGATGGTTTCAAGGCACAGACTGATATCCTCTGCTTTGATGAATTTTTTGTTTCTGATATTACGGATGCCATGATCCTCGGCACGTTACTGGAAGCGCTGTTCAGGCGCGGAATCGCGTTAGTGGCGACATCAAATATTCCACCGGATCAACTCTACCGTAATGGCTTGCAGCGAGCCCGTTTCCTGCCGGCTATTGAACAGATCAAAAAATATTGTGATGTCATGAATGTGGATGCGGGCATCGATTACCGGCTGAGAACGCTGACTCAGGCCCATATTTACCTGACGCCGTTATCGGAAGAGAGCCGACAGGAGATGCATCAAGTGTTCCTGCGTCTGGCGGGGCGGGAAGGGGAACCAGCTCCGGTACTGGAAATTAATCATCGTGATATGCCAGCGATAAACAGTGTTGATGGTGTGCTGGCAATCAACTTTAAAACGCTGTGTGAAGATCCCCGTAGCCAGCGGGATTATATTGCGTTATCTAAGATCTACCATACCGTTTTACTGCATGATGTGCCGATCATGACCAAACTGGATGAAAGCGCTGCACGTCGATTTATTGCACTGGTTGATGAATTCTATGAGCGCCATGTGAAACTCATCATCAATGCCGAAGCCCCGATGGAAAGGATTTATCAGGGAGAATTGCTCCGTTTTGAGTATCAGCGTTGCTTGTCCCGTTTACAGGAGATGCAGAGTGAAGAATATTTACAGCGACCGCATTTACCCTGATATCTATGCTCTTTCGTCTTTCAGATTAACCCTTTGTTGGTTGTCAGACAGAGAGTTCAGAGTCAACAGTTTGGATAATTATTGAATTTGGGGTCGATTTTTTATAACGACTTCTCTATAATCTTGCGACCCCACGTTACAGCAAGATTTTTTATTTCCCAAAAAACTTGCATTAGTGCCGGCATAGGCTATTCGAAGGGGTAGGTTTGCTGGACATGAGTCGTGTGAACCTCAACAAAGTTTCTGAACCTCGAGTGTTCACCAACGTGTAACTTATAATTGGGTAAGCTTTAATGAAAACTTTTACAGCTAAACCAGAAACCGTAAAACGCGACTGGTATGTTGTTGACGCAGATGGCAAAACTCTGGGCCGTCTTGCAACTGAAATAGCTCGTCGCCTGCGCGGCAAGCACAAGGCGGAATATACTCCGCACGTTGATACTGGTGATTACATCATTATTGTTAACGCAGAGAAAGTTGCTGTAACTGGCAACAAACGTGCTGACAAAATCTATTATCACCACACTGGCCACATCGGTGGTATCAAGCAAGCGACCTTTGAAGAGATGATTGCCCGCCGTCCTGAGCGTGTCATTGAAATCGCGGTTAAAGGCATGCTGCCAAAAGGGCCTCTGGGTCGTGCAATGTACCGTAAAATGAAAGTTTACGCGGGCAGCGAGCACAACCACGCGGCACAGCAACCACAAGTTCTGGACATTTAATCGGGATTATAGGCAATGGCTGAAAATCAATACTACGGCACTGGTCGCCGCAAAAGCTCATCCGCTCGTGTCTTCATTAAGCCAGGTAGCGGTAACATCGTAATCAACCAACGCAGCCTCGAAGTTTACTTCGGTCGTGAAACTGCGCGCATGGTTGTTCGTCAGCCACTTGAGCTGGTTGACATGCTGGGCAAACTGGATCTGTACATCACTGTTAAAGGTGGTGGTATCTCTGGTCAGGCAGGCGCAATCCGTCACGGTATCACCCGTGCACTGATGGCTTATGACGAGACTCTGCGTTCTGATCTTCGCAAAGCTGGCTTCGTTACTCGCGATGCTCGTGAAGTTGAACGTAAAAAAGTGGGTCTGCGCAAAGCACGTCGTCGTCCACAGTTCTCCAAGCGTTAATTTTTTGTCACTACGGTGGCATTGGATTAATGTTGAAACCCGCCATGTTTATGGCGGGTTTTTTATTGCCGGGTTTTATTTCCTTAGTGAATACGCTTTTTTTGCAGAAAAAAAAGCATATTGCAGAGATAATTCCCTGAACTCCGATATATCATCATTAATTCTCAATCTACTTCCCCACAAAATGTTCAAAATCTGGTAGACTAGTGACAATTTTTTGCCTTATCCATGAGTTTGCCTGACTTGTCTTAATAATCCTCGGATAATAAGTGCGAAACCGGATGAGAATATGAGCGAGAATAGCCATTGTTCATTGAAGGGCTGTTCGTTCCTTTTTTTAGATAAACTTGGAGGTTTTCATGGCTGTCGCTGCCAACAAACGTTCGGTAATGACTCTGTTTTCCGGCCCGACCGACATTTTTAGCCATCAAGTGCGAATTGTACTGGCGGAAAAAGGGGTCAGCGTTGAGATAGAACACGTTGAAGCAGGCAATTTGCCTCAGGATCTGATTGATCTGAACCCTTATCAAACGGTTCCTACCCTCGTAGATCGTGAGCTGACTCTTTATGATTCTCGCATCATAATGGAATATCTGGATGAGCGTTTCCCGCATCCACCGCTCATGCCTGTATACCCTGTTGCACGTGGCTCCAGTCGTCTGATGATGCACCGAATTGAAAAAGACTGGTATTCCCTGATGTATAAAATTCAGGAAGGAAGTGCTCAGGAAGCTAATGCTGCGCGGAAACGCCTTGCTGAAGAGTTGCTGGCAATCGCACCGATTTTCAGAGAAATGCCTTTCTTCATGAGTGATGAATTCAGTCTGGTTGACTGCTATCTTTCTCCGTTGTTATGGC
Source organism: Xenorhabdus stockiae (assembly GCF_002632825.1). Classification (GTDB taxonomy): domain Bacteria; phylum Pseudomonadota; class Gammaproteobacteria; order Enterobacterales; family Enterobacteriaceae; genus Xenorhabdus; species Xenorhabdus stockiae. The sequence goes on along the minus strand of NZ_NJAJ01000017.1, from coordinate 28,903 downwards.
GTTTGCCTGTGCTGGGCGTTGAGCTGTCTGGCCCGGGAGCCAAAGATCTTCAGGTTTATATGCAGCGTGTATTTGAACGTGACGCATTTCTGGCTTCATTGACAGAAGCAGAGCGTGAAATACGTTTACAGTCACGGGGTTAATGTATGGATATGACTCAAATGTCTCCCCGCCGCCCTTATTTACTGCGGGCACACTATGAGTGGCTGCTGGATAATGATTTGACTCCGCATATCGTTGTGGATGTGACTCAATATGGTGTCAACGTCCCGATGGAATATGCGCAGAATGGACAGATAATCCTGAATATTGCTCCACGGGCGGTTGGTAATCTGGAATTGGCTGATGACGAAGTTCGTTTTAATGCCCGTTTTGGTGGTGTCGCGCGTCAGGTATCTGTTCCTATGTCTGCTGTAATTGCGGTTTATGCCCGTGAAAACGGTGCCGGGATGATGTTTGAGCCAGAAATCGCCTATGAAACAGACTCAGAGTTGGAAGTTTCAGAGTCTCCGGTAGCCGATAATCTGGTATTGATTCGTGATATGAAAACATCTCATGATGATAACCCGCCGGATGATGAGCCACCTCAGCCTCCAAAAGGTCGTCCGACGTTACGTGTTGTAAAATAAAGCGTTATAAAGGTAATACGAAAAAATAGAGGAGATAATTTCTCCTCTATTTTTTATAAAAATGCAGCATAAGATTTATTTAACGCGAACTGACACAATTCTATATTTTCTTCATCTTTTCTACTTGCTGATGTTTTGGCTTTCTTTAAGCTTACAACGACATCCAGAAAAAATTTTTCTTTGCTTTGTGTTCCTATTAGCGTTGATGGAATATTGCAGATGTTATTGGTTGACGATGGCTGATATTTATCTGCCATTGCTAAAACTTCAATCGGATTATTAATTAGAGCAAAGGATAATGAATTAAAGATCTGGTTGGAAAAATCGTGGTGGATGTTAGGAACTAATTGAAAAGCGACTTCTAACCACTCAGTCTCTCCGGTAGTAATAAAGTCAGCGATTTCTTCTCTTTTTCTTCTCTCACCAATCTCAGCAACAACAGAATTTACACCCCTCTCCTTCACCTGTTGAATAATTTCTTTTGGTGTAGATAAACCGGCGACAGAAGGTGAACTAATCAAGAATATGAAAGAGAGCAGGGATATTTTAGTTAGTAAACGCATTTATCTCTCCCAATTATTATATCCATAGTTTTCAATTTACGGCTTTGTTTGCTGCACGTTGAAATCCACAGGGTATATCATGTAATGAATTTTTAATTGGTTATTATTTAATGTTGTTATATGTATTTTACTTAAAAGTATTAGGGTCAAATCTGTAATTTACGTATGAAATATTATCTTATTTCACTCATACCCTATTTTCTGAAATCTTTCTTTAAGAAAAATCTTTATATGTTGAGTTGGAAATTAGCTTTTAAAGACGTAGGAGATTATTTGAAGATATTTTTCTTTCTAAAACAGGAGAATAATTAGGATTGAAACTAAACTCAGCTTCAATCACTTTTATAAAGATGGGGAGAAAAAAGTAGGTTAACCAATTGGGAGTATTTTAAAAATATCTAGGATATACTTGGTTCAACTTCAAAATACACCTTTCTATATTTTCTTTATCTTTTCTTTTTGCGGATTTTTCAGCGCTCTTTAAACTCGCAACTATGCCTTTGATAAGTTTATGCTTGTTTTTCTCTGCTATAACTGTCAATGAAAGATCACAGATGTTATTTGTTAAGCTAGGCCTGTATTTGTTGGCCTGAGCTAAGACTTCAACCGGGTTATTGAGCAGAGCAAGTGATAAGGAGTCAAAGATCTGATTGGAGAATTCCCGATGGGTATTGGGAGTCAACCGAAAAGCAACTTCTAGCCATTCAGGATCTCCGGTAGCAATAAGTTTAGCAATTTCATTTCTTTTATTTCTTTCACCTATTTCAGCAACAGTGGAATTCACTCCCCTTTCTGTAATTTGCTGAATAATCTCCTTTGGCGTGGATAAACCGGCGATAGAAGAAAAACTAATCAAGAGTACGAAAGAAAACAGGGATGTTTTAGTTAATAAACGCATTTATTTCTCTCTGTTATTATATCTTCCGGATTTCAATTGAGCGCTTTACCTTCTGCCCCCAGAAATCCTGTTCAATTAATTATTATGTAATCGGCTTGAGATAGCAGATGTTAAATCTGTTGTTTTTGTAATAAACGGAATTTTATTTCATGGGTACACTGTATTCCTGAGGTTTTTTTAGGAAAAATATTTATTTGGTAATTTTCAGGATATTAAATTTAAATATTTGTTTTTGGGATATAGGAATAATCGCATAATGTAAAAAAACATAATCATTATGGTAGTAAAAAGATAATGATGCGAGTATCGATTATTTGGCAGGAGTTTCTCCGGCCAAAAGACCGGAGAAGAGTTCAGGAGAAAATGGAATTAGACTTCAAGGTAGTCGAGAATACCGGAGGCAGCTTTTCTGCCTTCGGCAATGGCAGTAACGACTAGGTCTGAGCCTCGAACAGCATCCCCGCCAGCGAAGATTTTAGGGTTACTGGTCTGAAAGGGTAAAATACTGGATTCGGGAGCGATAATACGTCCTTGTCGGTCAAGATTGATCTGATGGTCATCCAGCCATGTCATGGAATGTGGCTTGAAGCCAAATGCCATAATGACTGCGTCAGCATTAATGACAAACTCCGAATCGGGGATAAGTTCCGCCTGACGACGTCCTTTTTCATCCATTTCGCCTAATTGCGTCTGAGCCATTTTGACCCCATTAACATGCCCGTTATGATTGATTTCAACGCTGATAGGTTGAAGATTGAACTGGAAATCGACGCCTTCTTCCCGGGCGTTCTTCACTTCGCGGCGGGAACCCGGCATATTCTCTTCATCCCGTCGGTAGGCGCAAATCACATGACTTGCTCCCTGACGAACCGCAGTACGTACGCAATCCATCGCAGTATCACCACCACCTAAAACCAGAACCCGCTTACCTTTCATATCAATATAAGGCTGCTCTGGTGATTCTTCATAGCCCATTAACTGGCGAGTGTTGGCAATGAGAAAGGGCAGGGCATCATATACTCCGTTGGCATTTTCATTTTCCAGACCGGCATGAATAGACTGATAAGTCCCGACTCCCAAAAAAACGGCATCAAATTGCTTTGTGAGTTCAGCAAGAGCAACATCTTTACCTATCTCCGTGTTTAAGCAGAACTCGATACCCATTCCGGCGAAAATTTCACGGCGGCGGCTCATCACTTCTTTTTCCAGTTTGAATGCTGGGATCCCAAACGTCAGTAAACCGCCAATTTCAGGATGACGATCATAAACGACAGCCTGTACCCCATTGCGGGCCAGAACATCAGCACAGGCCAATCCGGCCGGGCCTGCTCCAATGACAGCCACCCGTTTATCGGTCGGGATCACCTGTGACATATCAGGCGTCCAGCCCATGGCAATGGCGGTATCATTGATATAGCGCTCAATATTGCCGATGGTCACAGCGCCAAAATCGTCATTCAGCGTACAGGCACCTTCACACAGACGATCCTGCGGACAAACCCGCCCACAGACTTCCGGCAGGCTGTTGGTCTGATGAGATAGCTCTGCGGCTTCAATAATGCGTCCTTCATTGGCTAATTTCAGCCAGTTCGGAATATAGTTATGTACCGGGCATTTCCACTCACAGTAAGGATTACCACAGTCAAGGCATCGATCTGCCTGAGCTTCTGCCTGAATTTCAGAGAAAGGTTCGTAAATCTCCACAAATTCTATTTTGCGGACTTTCAGCGCTTTTTTTGGAGGATCGACACGCTGTAGATCGATAAACTGATAAACATTCTGACTCATTCCTGACTCCTACTGTGCCTGAACCCGTAATTCTGCGCTGGAACGGCTACGATGCCCCAGCAGCGCGTTGACATCACTGGATTTAGGCTTAACCAGTGCGAATTTATTGACCCACTGTGACCAGTTTTCCAGAATGCTTTCACCATGTGGGGAGCTGGTCAGACGAACGTGTTCAGTGATTAATCCGCGCAGATGTTCTTTATGAATGGCAAGGGTATCGATTGAGAGAACTTCGACTAATTCTGGATTAACCCGTTTGCGGAAATCATCGGATTCATCGAGAACATAAGCGAATCCTCCGGTCATGCCTGCGCCGAAGTTGACGCCAGTGCCACCCAGCACGCAGACTATCCCGCCGGTCATATATTCACAGCCATTATCGCCGATACCTTCAACCACAGTGATGGAGCCTGAATTTCTTACGGCAAAGCGCTCACCGGCACGACCTGCTGCAAAGAGTTTTCCACCGGTTGCCCCATAAAGGCAGGTATTGCCAATAATAGTCGCTTCATTACTTTTGAATGCTGAACCAACCGGAGGCAGGATAACAATTCTTCCACCAGCCATACCCTTGCCGACGTAGTCATTGGCATCGCCGGTGAGTGTAAGTTCAACCCCGCCAGCATTCCAGACGCCAAAACTTTGCCCGGCTGTTCCTGAAAAATGCAGTTTTATGGGATTACCAGCCAATCCCTGATCACCGTGCATGGTTGCTATGATGCCGGATAATGCTGCACCGACGGAACGGTCCGTATTCTGGATATCGAAATAGAATGATTTACTCTGCGATTTTTCTACGTAAGGCAGAGCCTGTTTGACAATCGCTTTATTCAGAATTCCCGGATCAAAAGACGGATTATCTTCTGTACAGTGTTGTTCCTTGCCTTCGTGGGGCTGCACGGTTTCCAGCAGAGGCGCAAGATTAAGTTTACTTTGTTTAGCAGAGATACCTTCCAGTATTTCAAGTAAGTCTGTGCGGCCAATTATATCTGTTAGTTTACGGACTCCCAGTTGCGCCAGAATTTCACGCGTTTCCTGCGCAATAAAATGGAAGTAATTAATCACTCTTTCCGGCAGGCCGTGATAATGGGACTGGCGCAGTTTCTCATCCTGCGTTGCCACACCGGTAGCACAATTATTGAGGTGGCAGATCCTCAGATATTTACAGCCGAGGGCGACCATCGGCCCTGTGCCAAAGCCAAAACTTTCCGCACCTAAAATAGCAGCCTTAATAATATCGACTCCGGTTTTTAAACCGCCATCAACCTGAAGGCGGATTTTATGGCGTAGGCCATTTGCAACCAGAGCCTGCTGGGTTTCTACCAGACCAAGTTCCCAGGGACAGCCGGCATATTTAACTGAGGAGAGAGGACTTGCACCTGTTCCGCCGTCATAACCGGCGATAGTGATAAGATCTGCATAGGCTTTTGCTACCCCGGTGGCAATCGTTCCTACTCCCGGCTCAGAAACCAGCTTAACGGAAATCAGTGCTCTGGGGTTGATTTGTTTCAGGTCGAAAATTAACTGAGCTAAATCTTCGATAGAATAAATATCATGATGCGGTGGTGGTGAAATAAGTGTTACACCGGGGATTGAGTAACGTAGTCTGGCTATATAAGGCGTGACTTTATCCCCCGGTAATTGCCCGCCTTCTCCGGGTTTTGCTCCCTGAGCAATTTTAATCTGAATCACATCGGCACTACTTAGGTAAGCCGGTGTAACACCAAAGCGTCCGGAGGCAACTTGCTTAATGCGGGAGACTTTTTTCGTGCCATAACGGGCAGGATCTTCTCCGCCTTCCCCTGAATTGGAGAAACCACCCAATGTATTCATTGCTTCAGCCAGCGCCTCATGAGCCTCGGGACTCAGAGCGCCAATTGACATGGCGGCGGTATCAAAACGCTTAAACAGTTCCTCTGCGGATTCGACGTCTTCAATGGGAACGGGTTCACCTTTTGGTGAGATAGCCAGTAAATCGCGCAGTGTCGTTACCGGACGACCATTGACGAGTTGTGAGTATTTTTGGTAATCGCTGTAATTACCGCTGTGAACGGCTGCTTGCAACGTGCTGACAACATCAGGGTTATACGCATGATACTCTCCGTCGTGGACATATTTCAGCAGCCCTCCCTGCTCGATAGTATGACGGTGCAACCAGGCCCGTTTGGAGAGATTATGCAGATCCTGCTCAAAATCACTGAAATCAGCCCCTTCAATACGGCTGACGACACCATTGAAGCAAAGTTCTGTGACTTCGGAATGCAAACCGACGGCTTCAAACAATTTAGAGCAACGATAGGAGGATATTGTGGAAATCCCCATTTTGGACATGATCTTATATAGCCCCTTATTGATGCCATTACGATAATTCAGCATCACGCGGGCGTATGGGGTTGTGAGCGTGCCGTCATCGATCATTTTGCCTAAGGATTCGTACGCCAGATAAGGGTAAACAGCGGTAGCCCCAAATCCAAGCAGTACGGCAAAATGGTGAGGATCGCGGGCACTGGCCGTTTCGACTATCAGGTTGGCATCGCAACGCAGGCTTTTTTCTACCAGACAATGCTGGATGGCCCCAACAGCCATGGGTGCAGGGATCGGTAATTTTTCAGGAGAAATATGACGGTCAGACAACACCAGTAAGACGGCACCATCACGGACAAGTTTTTCGGCCTGTTCGCACAGGGCTGAGACGGCATTTTTGAGAGTGCTCTCCTGTGGATTAAAGGTTAAATCCAGCGTTTCTGCCCGGTAATAAGATTCCTGCTGCTTTGTCAGTTGCACAAAATCAGGGTAAAGCAGTACCGGCGATTCGAAACTCAGGCGGTGAGCCTGACCTTCTGCTTCACAAAAGACGTTCATTTCCCTGCCGATGCGGGTGGAGAGCGACATGACATGGGATTCACGCAGCGGATCAATAGGAGGGTTGGTGACCTGAGCAAATTGCTGGCGGAAATAGTCATAGATAATGCGTGGTCGGCTGGAAAGGACGGCAAACGGGGTGTCATCGCCCATTGATCCGGTTGCCTCCTGACCATTCTCACCGAGTACGCGGATAATCTGATCCAGCTCTTCATTACTGTAAGCAAACTGTTTGTGATAGGTTGCCAGCATACGATCATCCAGATCTCGCTTGCCAACCTGCGCTTCCGGTAATTTTTCGAATGGTGTCAGGTGCCTGACATTTTTTTCCAGCCACTCTTTATAAGGATGGCGATTTTTTAAATCGTTATCTGTTTCCGCAGAGTGCAGAATCCGGCCTTTTCGGGTGTCGATCACCATTAATTCGCCTGGCCCGACCCGCCCTTTCTCTACGACTTCATCGGGCTGATAATCCCATATTCCCACTTCTGAAGCACAGGTAATCAGTTTATCCTTAGTAATCACATAACGGGCCGGACGTAAACCGTTGCGGTCAAGGTTACAAGCTGCATAACGCCCGTCAGAAATAACAATACCGGCAGGGCCATCCCATGGCTCCATATGCATGGAGTTAAAATCAAAAAAGGCGCGCAGATCATCATCCATATCGGGATTGTTCTGCCATGCTGGCGGGACAAGTAAACGCATTGCGCGGATTAAATCCATCCCTCCGTTGAGAAACAGCTCCAGCATGTTATCCAGTGAGCTGGAATCGGAGCCGGTTTCATTGACAAAAGGAGCCGCCGTTTGTAAATCGGGGATCAAAGGAGTACGAAACTTGTAAGCTCTTGCTCTTGCCCACTCGCGGTTGCCGGTGATGGTATTGATTTCTCCATTGTGAGCCAGATAGCGGAACGGCTGAGCCAGCGGCCAGCGGGGAACGGTGTTAGTTGAAAACCGCTGGTGGAACAGGCAGATCGCAGATTCCATCCGCAAATCGGCTAAATCCGGATAGAAGCGTGGTAAATCAGCCGCCATACATAGCCCTTTATAAATAGTGACTACATTGGAAAGGCTGCAAACATAAAAATCTTCATCAGTAATACGTTTTTCCACGCGCCGCCGGACAATGAACAGCCTGCGCTCTAAATCCTGCGATCGCCATCCGGCTGGGGCGTTGACAAAAACCTGTTCAATACGGGGAAGGCTCGACAGGGCGATATTACCCAAAATATCCTGATTGGTGGGGACTTCCCGCCATCCAGCGATAGACAGGGTTTCATGTTCTAACTCCTGCTCAATAATATTGCGGCATGCCTGAGCGATTTGGCTATCCTGACTCAAAAACAGCATACCGACGGCGTAGTTTTTTGCCAGTCGCCACGATTGTTCATGAGCGAGCATCTGGAAAAAACGGTCAGGTTTTTGCATTAATAAACCACAGCCGTCGCCGGTTTTCCCGTCTGCCAGAATAGCTCCCCGATGTTGCATTCTGGCTAATGCATGTATCGCTGTACGCACTACTTTATGGCTTGGTTCTCCTTCAATATGTGCGATTAGCCCAAAGCCACAGTTATCTTTTTCCTGTAATTTGTCATACAACATGGTAAATCCCTCAAGTTCTGTCCGACTCTCACATCAATTACGTGATGATATAAATCATTATTTCTACAGGCGTCTGAATTGCGCCCTCAGTCAAATATTGCTTGTCTTATCGGCAGTACCATTTACCGCTAATAACAGACAGCAAAATGATGTTGTGTTTCTGTATAAGGGTACTGCATAAATATGAGCTAGCTAAAAAACTAGCAGGTGATTTTCAGTGAATTCCCAACTTAGCGAGAAAAATAAAGTAGGTCAAATTGTGTCTAAAGGTGTTTTTAGCCATGATGATGAGGTTAATTAATTGAATATATGTAATATATTCGTTAATAATCCGTTTTGTGACCTGTGTCATGACTTGGATATGATGTGATTTATATCACCATTCTACACCTAAAGTGCGTTTTAAATGTGCTTTAAAATTGTGTTTTATTGGTTTATTAATCTTTTTTTATTGCTTTTTTAAGAATGTAGTTATGTATTTTATGTTTGTTAAGTATAAATTATTGTTTGTTTTTTAATCTTTTGTGGGTAATTAAATTCAGAATTGATTTATTATTCTGTTTTTATGCTTTTTTATTCTTTTTGGGAATTGGAAATAATATCCCCTAACGAAGTCAGGCTTTTTTTAAGCTATGATGCAATCTGGTGATTTTACTTGGAGCTGTTATGAAGTTTATCAGGGGGCTTGCCCAATATTACGTTGATTTAATGATGAAACTCGGGCTTGTGCGTTTTTCATTACTACTGGCGTCTGTTCTGGTAATTCTGGCAATGACGATGCAAATGGCCGTCACTTTCGTCTTGCATGGGGAAGTGCAGCGTATTGATTTAATCCGTTCTATTTTCTTTGGTTTATTAATTACACCATGGGCTGTCTATTTTCTCTCTATTGTTGTGGAACAGCTAGAAGAGTCACGCCAGCGTTTATCCAGTCTGGTGGCAAAGCTGGAGGAAATGCGCCAGCGTGATGCCAAACTGAATCAACAGCTAAAAGACAATATTACCCAACTGAATCAGGAAATCAGTGAAAGAGAAAAAGCGGAACAGGCGCATCTGGTTCTGCTGGATAAATTGAAATTAGAAATGGAGCATCGTGAAAAAACACAGATTGAACTTGAACAACAATCCGTTCTGTTACGTTCGTTTCTTGATGCTTCGCCTGATCTGGTTTATTACCGCAACGAAGACAATGAATTTTCCGGTTGTAACCGCGCAATGGAGTTGCTGACCGGTAAAAGTGAAAAGCAGCTGATTGGCCTGACACCGACAGAAGTCTACGATAAAGAAATTGCCAACAAGGTAATGGAGACGGATGAAAAAGTTTTTCGGCACAATGTCTCACTGACCTATGAGCAGTGGCTGGTTTATCCTGATGGGCGAAAGTCCTGTTTTGAGCTGAGAAAAGTGCCTTTTTATGATCGTATCGGCAAGAGGCATGGTCTGATGGGATTCGGTCGCGATATAACCGAGCGTAAACGCTATCAGGATGCACTGGAGAATGCCAGCAGGGACAAAACTACTTTTATCTCTACGATTAGCCATGAGCTTCGTACGCCTTTAAATGGCATTGTCGGTTTAAGCCGTATTCTGATGGATACTAACCTGACACCAGAACAGGGCAACTACCTGAAAACAATACATGTCAGCGCAATCACGTTGGGTAATATTTTCAATGACATCATTGAGTTGGATAAGATTGAACGCCGAAAAGTCCAGCTCGACAGCCAGCCCATTGATTTTACCAGTTTTATAGCGGATTTGGAGAACATATCCGGATTACTGGCGCAGCCAAAAGGTATCCGTTTTGTATTGGAACCTGAGCTGCCACTACCGGCCAGAATATTGGCTGATGGAACCCGCCTGCGCCAGATCCTATGGAATTTAATTGGTAATGCGGTGAAGTTTTCCCAGAAAGGGGAGATCAAAGTTCGTATCTGGCGTGAAAAAGGGGATCGCCTGCTGTTTGAAGTGACTGATTCTGGTATTGGCATCCCGGCTGATGAATTAGAAAAAATCTTCGCCATGTATTATCAGGTCAGAGACAGTGCTGGTGGTCGTCCGGCAACAGGAACAGGGATCGGCCTGGCAGTATCGAAACGGCTTGCACAGGCTATGGGTGGCGATATCACAGTTAATAGTATAGTCGGAAAAGGCTCTTGTTTTACTTTATCTATCATCGCTCCTGCGATTGATGAAAACCCGGAAGGGACGGAAGAAGAAGACGCATTGCCATTACCAGCCCTGAATATTCTATTGGTTGAGGATATTGAACTGAATGTGATTGTTGCCCGTTCTGTTCTGGAGAAACTGGGTAATAGTGTGGATGTGGCCATGACTGGCGGCGATGCTCTGGATATGTTTGATCCTGATGAATATGATCTGGTGCTGCTTGATATTCAGTTACCGGATATGACGGGTCTGGATGTTGCCCGCGAATTACATCAACGTTACCCGAATCACACGCTTCCTCCTCTGATCGCTCTGACTGCCAATGTATTGAAAGATAAAAAAGAATATCTTGATGCAGGCATGGATGAAGTACTCAGTAAGCCGCTTTCTGTTAAGGAACTGACTGCGGTAATGGAAAAATTCTGGGGTAAGTCAACGGAGGCTGGAACTGTATTACCGGAATTCATTGAGCCGAAGAAAGAGGAAGAGTTACTCGATACTGAGATGCTTAACCAGTATATCGATTTGGTCGGGCCGCAAATGGTCATCGATAACCTGACCATTTTTGAGGACATGATGCCAGGCTACCTTGCCCTATTGGACTCAAATATGACGGCGAGAGACCAAAAAGGGATTGTAGAAGAGGCTCATAAAATTAAAGGCGCTGCTGGCTCTGTCGGATTACGTCATCTGCAACAGTTAGCACAGCAGATCCAGTCACCGGATTTACCCGCGTGGTGGGATAACGTACAAGAGTGGGTAGATGAGTTAAATCTGGAATGGAAAAATGATACGGAAACATTAAGAAACTGGTTAACGGGCGCTACAAAAAAATAACCCCAACCGAAGTTGGGGTGCGCGAATACTGCGCCAACACCAGGGAAACTTGTTTACCCGCTAATCTAAGATTTTTTTTAGGCGCGAGTAATTTGAGAATTCTTTCACACAGAACACAAGTACCAACATAGCAAAGATAAGATTTTTTGTTACAAGATTCATTAAAATCTGTGATGAAGATTGGTGTTTAACCCTCTAAGGGGTTAAGCATTAATCTACTACAAATGGAGATAAATATGAAATCTGTTGCAGTGATATTAAGTGGATGTGGGGTCTATGACGGGAGTGAAATCCATGAATCAGTCCTAACTATGCTCTCTTTGAGCCGTTTAGGCGCTGAAGTGTCTTTTTTTTCTCCAGATGAGTCACAACATCATGTAATTAATCATCTTAATGGAGAGGAAAAACAAGAAATACGTCACATAATGGAAGAATCATCCCGCATAACAAGAGGTAATATTCAGCCATTATCTGAAATTAATGCCGATACATTGGATGCACTTATCGTTCCCGGAGGTTTTGGCGCAGCTAAAAATTTAAGTAATTTCGCATTTAAAGGATTTGAGTGTGAAATAAATAAAGAATTTTTTAGTATTGTTCAGGATATGCACAAAAAAGGTAAGCCAATGGGGTTTATGTGTATTGCTCCTGTGATGGTGCCTAAAATATTAGGCGAATCGATAAAAGTCACTATAGGTAATGATCCTGAAACGGTATCACAGATAGAGAAAATGGGCGGGATTCATGTTGAATGTCCGGTTGACGACATTGTTATTGATTTTGAAAACAAAATTGTAACAACCCCAGCATATATGCTGGCTCAATCCTTGTCTGAGGCTGAAATAGGGATCGATAAATTAGTCAGAAAAATATTGGAAATGATTGAGTAATAGGATGAGAAATCCTTTTTCAATATTATGGCGCTGGTTGAAGAAAATTGTGCTTGCGATCACTCTTTTATGGTTTGTTGCTGTAATCACATTTTCATTTCTGCCAGTGCCGTTTTCTATGGTGATGCTGGAAAGACAGGTAGATGCGTTAATCTCAATTAATTTATCTTATGTTTCTCGCTCTATTTGGGTGGACCAAGATCAAATTTCACCTTATATAGCATTAGCCGTGATTGCTGCCGAGGATCAACGATTTCCGGAACACTGGGGATTTGATTTTTCTGCGATAAAAATGGCAGTGGAACATAATAAAAAAGATCAGAAACGGATACGTGGTGGTTCCACCATTACTCAGCAAACCGCCAAGAATTTATTCCTGTGGGAAGGGCGCAGTTGGGTAAGGAAAGGTCTGGAGGCGGGAATGGCAATGGTTCTGGAACTGGTGTGGTCAAAAAAACGTATTCTAACTATCTATCTGAATATTGCTGAATTTGGCAGAGGAATTTTTGGTGTGGAAGTCGCTTCCCGGCACTATTTCGGTAAACCAGCCAGTCGTCTGACTGCTTCTGAAGCGGCTCTTCTGGCGGCAGTATTACCTAATCCGATACGCTACCGGGTTGATGCACCTTCTGCCTATGTGCTGCAACGCCAGCAATGGATATTACGTCAAATGCAGTTATTGGGAGGGAAGCATTTTCTGACTCAAATAAACTGAAGATATCGTGTTGTGGTATTGCTGGAAAGACGGTGCATATCGAAGTACAAGCAGAGCAGCCCTGTTTTTATGCTGACCTGCTTGTAAAAATAACCCGGCGGTTAGTCGAGATAAGTAAATGCGGTGGTTACACGTTTAATGCCATCAGTTTCACTGGCAATTTTCGCCGCATCAGCGCCTTCCTGTTTGGTCACAATCCCGAATAAAAAGACTTCTCCATTTTCAGTCACCACTTTGATATTTGATGACTTCACAGCATCACTGGCCAGAATTTTTGAACGTACTTTCGTTGTCAGCCAGGCATCCACTGATGCAGTACCGAGAGAAACGGGCTTCCCTTGTCTGATTTCGTTATAGACCACACTGACACCTTCAGTTTTTGACGCTATCTGTTTTGCCCGCTCTGCCAGCTGCATATCAGGGCTTTGCCCGGTTAACAAAACCTTTCCCTGATAAACCGTCGTTACGATACGGGTCTGAGACTTAATTTGTGGATCTTTGCTTATGGCATTACTGACACGAGCTTCCAGAGTCGTATCGTCCACTTGTTGCCCGACCGATCGTGGATCTGTGCCTGCTTTGGTCGCAATTGCTGCAGAGCCTACAAGGGCTGCACCAATACATCCCTGTAGTAACATTGTGCTGCAAAATACCAGTAATAGAGAGAGTAACCGCATTATTTGGCTCCTTAGTCATCCTGATGAGGAAATAAAGTATTGTCGATTAAGTCACACAGACAGTTGATTGTCAGCATATGGACTTCCTGAATCCTGACACTGTGATGGGAAGGAATACGGATTTCCACATCCTGTGGTCCCAGTAACCCTGCTAACTCACCGCCATCGAAACCTGTCAGTGCAACAATGGTCATATCGCGGGTAACGGCTGCTTCTACGGCTTTAATGATAGCCCGGCTGTTACCATGCGTAGAAATAGCCAGCAGAACATCTCCGGCCTGCCCCAGCGCCCGGACCTGCTTAGCGTAGATTTCTTCCGGCTGCCTGCTGCCGGCGATGGCAGTGATAACAACATTATCAGCATTCAGCGACAATGCTGGCAGACTTGGCCGCTCTGTTTCAAATCTATTTATCATACTGGCGGCAAAACGCTGTGCTGTTGCGGCGGACCCGCCATTGCCACAGCACAGGATCTTGTTGCCATTCAGCAGTGATTGAACCATCATCATTGCGGCGCGTGAAATGGCGTCCGGTAATGCCTCTGCTGCTGCGATTTGCGTTTGAATACTTTCTGTAAAGCAGACTTTAATTCTATCCAGCACGTTATGACCTATATTATTGATAATATATTTATTGAAATTCAGAACCTATCAAATAGGTTTTCATTTAAATTGAAGGCATCTTTCAGCCATTCAAATTTCTGACCGGTAATTGCGCAAACATCAAAACGGCAGGCCGCAGTATCAAGAGATTCGTTATGCTGGTAAAGCCAGACCGAAGCCGCATGCAATAACTTTCTGCGTTTGCTCTGGGTAATTGTAGCAATGGCATCACCATATTGTGCATTCTGGCGGAAACGAACTTCAACGAAAACCCAGATCTGCTTGTCACGCATGATCAGATCGATTTCTCCACCACTAATTTTCACATTCTCTGCAATAAACACAAGACCCTGTTTTTGCAGAAACTGTTTAACCTGCTGTTCGTAATGGCATCCCTGCGCGTAACGATTAATTCGGGGCTTTTTCATCCTGAAATTACCACTCAAAAGAAGATGTTATTTATCGGGCTGACTTACTGCATTCAGGCTCTACCCAGCATGATTGTCAGTAGCTGAGCTCTCTGTAGTACTGTTCAGCGTGTTGTCAGTATTTCCGATTGCGTTATTTTCTGTCATGCGGCTCTCCAGCATAATGCGCCCATTGCTGAATTGCATCCACGGCAGTTGGCGATATATTGTACAATCATTTGTGGCAGAGAGTTCACCAGATTCGCCATTCATATTGAAACCGCTGGCTTGTTGTAGTTGTGCAAAATGATTAGCCAGTGACCAAGCGTCAATTCCCATTGCGTAGAGGCGCATCAGAGAGTAATCATTCCCGAATTTACTGGCAGCCTGCTTCATCAATGGAACATTCGCTCCCGTCAATAATGGAACATCGCTGAACTGCATACCATCCATTTCCAGACGAAAATCCGGGCCTGCATCGGCTTTATTACTGCGTGAGCTGGCATAAAGAGCCGGTTTTTTGCGGGAGCTGATTGCCATATCAATCATTGGCTTGATAAGTGTTAGCTCATCGGTGGTTGCCACAATATAGACCGCATCAACCGGGCCACGAGATGTGCTGGTGACAACGGCTAAGCGCTTATCGGCTTTTGTTGTATCGGCAAATTGCTTTTCATTATCGTCAGAAACGGGACTGCTGACCGGAATTGCGGTTCCGGACATACGGATGCCGACACCACGGTTCATGGATTGCCTCATTTCCGCCACTGTGCCGAAGGATTGTTGTAATACTTCGGAACCCCCTAATTTCTGCCATTCAGTTGCGAAGGCATTTGCCACTCTGCTGCCTAATACAGAGCGTGGTACTAATACCAGTGGATTATGTTTCTGTTGCTGCCAGATATGCTGCGCTGCGCTTTTAGCCTCGTCCTCAGGTGACAGGGAGAAGTAACAGAAATTAGGATGAAGTTGTGTTGTATCCGGTTTATTCAATGCCAGAATATTTAACGGCGTATTTATCTGTACTAACTGTTCTACCTGAGGTTTCAGCAGAGGGCCAACGACGAGTGTTACTCCGTCCTGCTCCGCCTGTGCCAGCAGATTAGCTAAAGGCTGGCTGTCGGTATCATAGATTTTCACCACTTGATGATTGACAGGAACTGAATTAATGGTGAATTGCCCTGCCATATCTGTTTCCGCTGTATCAGTTGTGATCGCCTGATCAGCTTCCACCGCATTGGTAATGCTGCTATCAACAGAATTCGTGTCAACAGAATCGGTATCAACGGAAGTATTATCAACGGCACTACTAGGTGTTACAGCTGATGCACTTACAGGTAGTTCAGTTTTTGGCAGCCCTTTTTGTGCATCCAGAAACCCCTGACGAATCGCATCACCAAATGCTTTAGCCTGACCACTCAAAGGCAGGAAAAGCCCGATACTGGCCTGTCGGTCTTGAATGACATGTAACATTTGTTTCAGAGGGGAAGGCAAGCTCTGAACAGCAGGGTTTTCCGGATAACGAATTTGCCAGTCCCGAATGGCTGAACGAAGTTTGTCCGCATCCTGCTTATTAGCCTGATAAGCGTTGAGCAGGTCGAGCCAACCCTGAAGAGTGTATTCATTGGCATTAATGACCAGTTCGCTGAGCTGCTGGGCAGTGAGATGAGTCAGGGCCTGCCAAGTATCATCAATATTTTGCTGATGTGCGGCTTCATTTTCTATATTGGGTTCCAGTGCAATATAAGCACGGATGACTTCCAGAGAAGGCTGGTTGCCTGCATTATCAATAATGGCTTGATAGCGGTTAATCTCTGCGCTGATCTTGTCTTGTGGCTCAGAAGGTGGTTGCCCTTGTGGTGTAGGCATGGTACACCCTGCAATAATCATAGTTGTCAGCAATGCTGTGCAGACTAAACCAGTTTTGAAACGCACAAAAATTGAGGGAAGCATACTGTATCCAGTGATGTTTTTTTCAAAGATGCTCAATTTTAAATCGGTCATTCGGATGAAACAATGAATCAAACCAATCGAGCAGTGGTTACGACATCTACGCTGTATGTTGTGCCAACTCCTATCGGGAATCTGGGGGATATCACTCAGCGCGCACTTGAAGTTCTTAAACATGTCGATTTGATTGCTGCCGAAGATACGCGACATACCGGCCTGTTACTTCAACATTTTGCCATTAATGCGCGCATGTTCGCACTTCATGATCATAATGAACAGCAGAAAGCAGATCAATTAATTGCGAAATTACAACAAGGTTTAAGTATTGCGCTCGTCTCTGATGCCGGAACGCCATTAATTAATGATCCGGGTTATCACCTTGTCCGCCGCTGTCGTGAAGCCGGGATTAGTGTTGTTCCGTTGCCGGGGCCTTGTGCGGCAATTGCGGCATTATCTGCTGCGGGTCTGCCTTCAGATCGGTTTTGCTATGAAGGTTTCCTGCCAGCCAAAAGCAAAGGGCGTCAGGATGCGCTGCGTGATTTGGCTCAGGAATCAAGAACAATGATTTTCTATGAATCCACTCATCGTTTGCTGGACAGCTTAGAAGATATTGTTGAAGTCTGGGGAGCTGAGCGATATGTGGTGTTGGCGCGAGAGCTGACGAAAACATGGGAATCTATTCAGGGTATGCCTGTGGGGAAATTACTGGCGTGGGTCAGGGAAGATGAAACTCGCCGTCGGGG
Organism: Xenorhabdus stockiae; assembly: GCF_002632825.1. GTDB lineage: Bacteria > Pseudomonadota > Gammaproteobacteria > Enterobacterales > Enterobacteriaceae > Xenorhabdus > Xenorhabdus stockiae. The sequence goes on along the minus strand of NZ_NJAJ01000017.1, from coordinate 11,568 downwards.
AGAAATGGTGTTGATTGTTGAGGGGTATCACAAACCCGCTGATGACAGTCTCCCGCCTGAAGCATTACGGACACTGGCATTATTACAAAAAGAGCTTCCGTTGAAGAAAGCTGCGGCTTTGGCTGCTGAGATTCATGGCGTGAAGAAAAATGCTCTGTATCGTCATGCTATTGAGCAAAATGAAACTGAAATGTGAAATCCATTGTGTATAAAGGGATGTGTGAAAACTCCTATACATCAGGAAATAAACCCCTTATAATCCGCGCCGGAGTTGGCTAGACAGTCGCTGCTTTACTGCTCTCTTCGGGGAAGAGTAAAGGGGAGGAAAGTCCGGGCTCCACAGGGCAGGGTGCCAGATAACGTCTGGGAGGTGAAAGCCTACGACCAGTGCAACAGAGAGCAAACCGCCGATGGCTCAGCCTTTCTTCGTGAGAAGCTGAGATCAGGTAAGGGTGAAAGGGTGCGGTAAGAGCGCACCGCGCGGCTGGTAACAGTCCGTGGCACGGTAAACTCCACCCGGAGCAAGACCAAATAGAGGTTCACATGGTACGGCCCGTATCGAACCCGGGTAGGTTGCTTGAGCCAGCGCGTAAGTTCTGGCCTAGATGAATGATTGTCCACGACAGAACCCGGCTTATCGGCCAACTCCACAGATTCAGCCCCATAAAGCGTTAGCTTTATGGGGCTTCTTCTTTTATTCAGGATATTAATCAGAAAGCGGGTCAGGGTGATTGGTTTCCCAAATCGATCAGCAGCCCCTGAAATGCAGAAGTTGCTCGCAGGTTCAGTTGTGTTTCATCCTGAATAAATACCCCATCTCCACACCTGATATTGGCATGAGTTGCTGTGCCAGATTTTCTGTCAGTATGAATTTCAGCATTACCGCTAACTGATTGTAGGTAGGCACGTTTCCCCTGTAACGGTACGTTATGAGACTCACCAGCTTGTAGCATAAGGTAGCTTATCCACGCTGATTGGCGCAGGTGCATGCTGTTTTTTCCGGAAGCAGGTGAAGCGAGTAATGTTAATGGCTGAGCTGACAGCCTCCTGCACTGTACCGGTTGCGGAGCCTGATGTGGCTTGGCATCAAGCCAGATTTGCAGGCGATGCAGCGATTTTTTCTTACTGAGATTATGCTCGCTGTAGCGTAGATCCTGACGCGTGGAAAATAGCAGACAGTCTCCCTGATGAGCCTGAATGTAGTTTCCTGCACTATCACGGTATTCCGCTTCACCCTGTAGAATAATATTCAGGATATCGACATGAGGATAAGCCTTTGGCTTGAGTTCTGTTTGTGGGGCAAGTATTTCCTGATTAAGTACTCGTAGTGCCCCGTAGTTCAAAAAATTTGGGTCAAAATAGTGACCGAATGAAAAAGTATACTTAGCTTTTAACCAACCGTAGTCGGCTTTTCCACACTGATTTGCTGTTCTGGTTATTATCATAAGTATGTTCTCCTTGCCACACACTGTCAGTCTCAATCTTAATTATCTGGACGTTGAAATGTTAGCCAGTTAATCTGCTCCCTATATTCAAATTTACTGATTGAGAAATTATGGGTAACGGACATATATGGGTAAAGAACGAGCGTTAACACTGGAATCCCTGCGGGTTATGGATGCAATAGAACGTCGAGGAAGTTTTGCGGCCGCAGCGGATGAGTTGGGAAGAGTACCTTCTGCATTAAGTTATACCATGCAGAAACTGGAAGAAGAGCTGGATGTTGTGCTGTTTGACCGCTCCGGACATCGCACAAAATTTACCAATGTTGGCCGAATGTTGCTTGATAGGGGCAGGGTACTGCTTGAAGCCGCAGATAAGCTCACCACAGATGCACAGGCACTTGCCCGTGGCTGGGAAACCCATTTATTTATCGTCTGTGAAGCCTTGTTTCCGGTTGAGTCACTCTTTCCCCTTGTGGACAAGCTGGCGAATAAATCGAATACTCAGCTTTCATTGGTCACAGAAGTGCTGGCAGGTGCTTGGGAGCGTCTGGAAACTGGCTATGCAGATATTGTGATTGCGCCAGATCTTCATTTCAGGGCATCAGCAGAGATCAACTCACGCCCTCTTTACTCCATCAAAAATGTTTACGTTGCCAGTGTGGATCATCCTATCCACAATGAGCCGGAACCTTTATCCGATGCTACGCGGGTTAAATACCGCGGGATAGCGGTAGCTGATACGGCAAGAGAACGCCCGGTGCTGACAGTTCAGCTACTGGATAAGCAACCCCGGTTAACGGTCAGTTCACTGGAAAATAAACGGCGGGCGCTGTTGGCCGGTCTGGGGGTCGCAACAATGCCCTATCCGATGGTGGAAAAAGATATTGCAGAAGGTCGTCTGCGGGTTGTTGGTTCGGAATATATCCATGAAACTAACATTATTATGGCATGGCGGCGTGACCGGATGGGAGAAGCCAAGGCGTGGTGCCTGCGGGAAATTCCTAAATTATTCAAGTAGCCATTATCAAAAAGCCCCTGAGTGAGGGGCTTTGCTGTTTATGGCAGGAGGTAATTACCAGTTCTTTTTCAGCAAGCGGTCAATACTGAATTTGCCCGGTCCCATCATTGCCAGCAACAGATAACCTGCACCGATAGAGAAGTTTTTCAGGAACATCGTCTGGTTCATATCGTCTGAAAAATCATAGTGGAACAGCAGTGCGGTCAGGATACAGAAAATAAAAGTGAATACGGCTGTCGTACGGGTAAACAATCCGAACAGCACAGCGAGGCCACCGCCGAGTTCAAGTAAGATAGTGAGTGGCAGTAAAATTCCGGGCACGTGCATTGCTTCCATGAATTCTTGTGTGCCTGCATAAGCACTCCCTAACTTCCCATAGCCTGCAATAATGAACAGGACTGAAATTAAAATACGTGCGACTAATAAACCACTATCTTCAAATTTTTTCATGAACGTCTCCAGGCGTGTGTTCTAAAAAGCACAATTAAGCTCATCATTTATTGATGGTATTTGTTGATGGAGGGTATTCTAAGGAGAGGTGTTACTGGTTGATAGTAAGGAATATTAACAATTTAATGCAATTTTTTTGAAGGAATACCTCAATATACGTAAAGAGATTTGAAAAAGAATAATCCGGTAGAAAATATTAACGGCTGTTAAAGATATTGCGGGTAGTATCAATGAGTTTCCAGATCCCAAGCATGCGGAGCGACCAACGATAAAGCTTTTTAGGATGGCGGATGCCATAAAGCAGTAATATACCACTGCCGACCGCAAAATAAGGCTTGAAAGAGAGCAGTGTCTGCCAGCTATGATCGTAAGTGCGGGTAAGGGCGAGCCATTGTTGACCATGCTCTGAAAGAGACTGACGCTGTAGCTGGATTTGTTGCAGTAATGCCTGCTTGCGCTGTTCTCGTTGCAGGCGTCGCGACTTATTCATGGTCATTTTCCAACATATTGCGATCGATTCTGAGTTGCTCTCGGGTAGCATTGAAAAAAGCCAGATGGCGGGATTTTCTGATAGTCCAAATCGTGCCAAGCACGGCGAGAAGCAGCAAGGTTCCTGCGGCAATAGCGATAATAGTAATCTGGTAGAGCGGATCAACGGCCAGAAAAACCAGTATCAACAAACATGTTATGCCAAGGGCTGCGAATAACAGCGTGAACCCTACCAGCAACAATAATTTCACCAGCGTGGCGGCTCCCTCTTCCAGCTCAAGTGCTGCAAGCTGAACTCGGGTTTCAACCATGCCGACAATCAGAGTTGCTACTCGCCGTAAGGTATTAAATATTCCTCTCCCCGGGCCTTGTGAATGGGGTAATTGCGTCATATTAGCGTCTTGCCAGTAATACACCCAGTACGATACCTACTGCTGCACCAATACCCACACCGGTCCAGGGATTATCGCGGACATAATTATCTGCACGACCGGCTATTTCTTTGGTCTGGTCTGTGAGTTTATCGCCGGCATCACTGATAACAGTGCGGGCATCTTTCAACATCTTCTCTGCTTTATTGCGAATTTTCTCCAGTTCTGCTTTGGATTGTTCACCGGAGCTGTTGAGAACTTCCTCCAGAGTATCTGCAAGGGACTGTAATTCAGCACGTAATTCGTCAGAGTTTTTTTTCTGTGGCATGGAACTCTCCTCGTATATATACGGTGAATGAATTTCTACCATAGACGTTTTTATAAGGAGTTTAAAGGCAAGATGGTGAAAAATTATCACATGATGCGACAGATTAATCCTAAATACATAGCAGGAATTGGTGCTCAAACCCCTGCAACATGGTTATCCGCAATGCTACAGGGGAAATAAAGAGGGAGAATTATTGTGGAGAATTATTTGTGCGTTTTTTGCGCCAGATAAACGTCAGGCTACCAATTAAACCGATCAGTAACAGACCTACAGGCAATAGCACCAGAAAGTTCATCAGATAGTGTTCATACTCGCGGAATAGGGGGCTTTTACCGAGAGCATAGCCCAGAGTCATCAGGATAATGACCCATAGGAAACCACTGAGCCAATTGAATATCTGAAAACGTGTATTATTCAGTCCGGCAAGGCCTGCCAGTGTGGGTAATAATGTTCTGACAAAAGCAATGAAACGGCCGATGAGCAGTGCTGACAAGCCATGACGATGGAAGAGATTATGGGCACGTTGATGATAATGGGGAGGAAGATGGGACAGCCATCCCTGCACTAATTTTGTGTTCCCCAGCCAGCGTCCCTGAAGATAGCCAACCCAACAACCGAGACTTGCACCCGCGGTAAGAACAATTAATGTAATGGAAAAATCCATTGTATCCTGAGCAACCAGAACGCCAACTAATATCAGTAAACTATCGCCGGGCAAAAATGCCGCAGGTAACACCCCATTTTCCAGAAACAGGATTGTGAATAGCAGAAGGTAAATGACCCAAACTAATGAGGGGTTAGATAGTGTTGCGTAATCTTGGTGCCAAAGTGCATAAATAAGGTCTGTTACAATTTCCATCAAATGTTCCTAAAACACGGGTTAAGGATTACATCTTACTTTTATGGTGTATTTATGATTTTTTACTATTAAATAATCATAATATACAAAAAGTTATATACGGATTGACAATTATGAGCCTTCAAACTCCTTTCAAATGGCATGAATAAATGACAGGGACACTCTAACAAAATCATCAGTAGTGAAACAGAAAATTTTGGTGAGCAATTGAACATTTGTATGAAAATAAAAGTAACATCGTCCAGAGATATCAATTAATTAATTCAGTTACGAAGTTTGCATAAAATAACTCTGTTTTCTGATTTTCCCTGTTGTATGGCTGTATTTCTGTCTTTTCCAGCCAGAAAAACTTCGTTTTATCATCACATAGTAAAAAAAATCCATAAATAATATTGGAGATAATGCCGATTATGGTGACTATCGCCAAAGCGGGTAATTCATATAACTATTTGATTATAAAATACAAATACTAATCTTTATTCCTTTTGAGATTTCAGGGATGCCTGATGAAATAGGAAATGTGTAGAATGGATCACACAAATGTGACTATTTTGTTATCACTTGTTGAGTTGGTTGTATATTTTTATTAATTATTATTTTCAGTTTTATGAACTTTCCTACTACTGGAAAAGCAAACACAAAACCAACAGGCTGATTAAGCCAAAATATCAAATGGATAGGCTATGGAAAAACAACAAAAAGGCTTTGTGCAATATATTGTACAGGGAAGCCTAGTCACACAAATTATTATTGGATTAATTGCAGGGGTATTACTGGCATGGGTAGCGCCTTCTGCTGCTCAATCAACCAGCTTATTAGGCGAGCTCTTTGTCGGTGCTTTGAAAGCGGTTGCACCGATTCTGGTGTGGGTTCTGGTTATGTCTTCTATTGCGAACCATAAGAAAGGCCAGAAAACTAATATCCGACCGATTGTCGTTCTCTATATTATGGGAACCTTCCTTGCTGCTGTTGTCGCTGTGATCGGCAGTATTTTATTCCCATCAACATTAATACTGGTGACTAATGATGCTCAAATGTCACCACCGGATAATATCGTTGAAGTATTGAAGGGAGTATTGCTCAATGTGGTTGCTAACCCGATTGATGCGATATTAAAAGGGAATTACGTTGGTATTCTGGCATGGTCAATCGGGTTGGGTATCGCATTACGCCACGCGAAGGAATCAACTAAATCAGTGGTTCAGGATTTGGCTGAAGCGGTGACTCAGGTTGTTCGTGTTGTTATTCGTCTGGCTCCTCTCGGGATTTTTGGTCTGGTTGCTTCCACTATTGCCACAACAGGCTTTGATACATTGCTCGGTTATGGACATCTATTGGTTGTACTTCTGAGCTGTATGATTGTTGTTGTACTGGTTGTTAACCCATTAATTGTATATTGGAAAATACGTCGCAACCCTTACCCACTGGTTTTTGACTGCCTGCGTGAAAGTGGTGTGACCGCTTTCTTTACCCGCAGTTCTGCTGCCAATATTCCGGTTAACATGGCAATGTGCCGCCGTATGAATCTGGATGAAGATACTTATTCAGTCTCAATTCCGTTGGGAGCAACGATCAATATGACTGGTGCTGCGGTGACCATCACGGTATTGACGTTGGCAGCGGTAAATACACTGGGTATATCTGTTGATATTCCAACGGCGATACTATTGAGTGTGGTTTCAGCAATTGCAGCATGTGGAGCATCGGGGATAGCAGGTGGATCATTATTATTAATCCCTCTGGCGTGCAGTATGTTCGGTATCTCCAATGAGATCTCCATGCAGGTTGTTGCGGTAGGTTTAATTATTGGTGTATTGCAGGATTCGGCTGAAACCGCCCTGAATTCCTCAACAGATGTATTGTTTACTGCCGCAGCCTGTCAGGCTGAAGACGCAAAACGGGTGCCTGAAGAGTTAGCCCGGCGCTAATGATAAACAGCAAGAGTGACAATAAGCGGTAGGTTTATTGTCACTCTTCTATCCGCTCTTTATCTGTATTAACTTTTCACTTCTGCACTAAGTTCTGCGTTCTGCACTAAATCTTTACTGCCAGCCGGGTTCCCTGATCAATCGCTCTGCGGGCATCCAGCTCGGCTGCGACATCGGCTCCACCAATTAAATGTACACTTTTACCCATATCCTGTAGTGGCTGATACAGCGCTTTCAGCGGCTCCTGCCCTGCGCAGATCACCACATTATCTACTTCAAGACATTGCTGCTTCCCCTCACGGCTGATATGTAACCCTTGATCATCAATTTTCAGGTATTGGACATTATTCAGCATCGTGATGCCACGCATCGAGAGACTGGTTCGGTGGATCCAACCAGTGGTTTTACCCAGACCTTCCCCGACTTTAGTCTCTTTACGCTGTAACAGATAAATCTTCCGGGGCGAGAGTTCCACTCGTGCGCCTTCTGGCTGTAATCCGCCTCGGTGAGAAAGCGTTTGGTCTATTCCCCATTCCTGAGAGAATGCGTGGCTGCTCAGGCTGCTGCTTTGCCCACTCTGGCTCAGATACTCCGCCGTATCAAAACCAATCCCACCGGCACCGATAATAGCAACGCGCGGCCCGACATGACGTTTATGCTTTAACACATCCAGATAAGTCAGGACTTTTTCATGGTGAATGCCATCAATAGCGGGAGTCCGTGGTGTAATGCCGCTGGCAATGACGACTTCATCAAATGAAGCAAGTTGTTCTACTGTTGCAGTGTGATTAAGTCTGACGTCAACACCATTTAGCGCCAGCTGGCGTTCAAAATAGCGCAGTGTTTCATGGAATTCTTCTTTACCCGGGATCTGCTTAGCAATATTAAATTGCCCGCCAATTTTATTTTCACGTTCAAATAATGTGACATGGTGCCCGCGGCTGGCGGCTGTGGTAGCGAAAGATAAACCAGCCGGCCCGGCTCCGACTACGGCAATAGTTTTAGGAGAAGTCACGGGTTCAGCAATAAATTCTGTTTCATGGCAGGCGCGTGGATTGACCAGACAGGAGGTCAGTTTGCCGACAAATATTCTGTCCAGACACGCCTGATTACAGCCAATACAGGTGTTGATTTCATCCGCCCGATTTTGTTCTGCTTTTAGCATAAATTCCGCATCAGCGAGAAAAGGGCGCGCCATAGAAACCATATCGGCACAGCCCTCGCTGAGTATCTGTTCTGCAACATGGGGGTCATTGATACGGTTAGTCGTAATCAAAGGGATTTTTACTTTCCCCATCAGCTTTTTGGTCACCCAGCTAAACCCGGCTCTGGGCACCATTGTGGCGATTGTCGGGATACGGGCTTCATGCCAGCCAATACCGGTATTGATGATGGAAGCTCCAGCCTGTTCAATGGCCAGAGCCAGTTGCTCGATTTCCTGCCAGTCGGATCCCTCTTCCACTAAATCCAGCATGGAAAGGCGATAAATAATGATGAACTGCTTCCCGACGATAGCGCGCACAGCTTTGACAATTTCTATGGCAAAACGCATGCGGTTTTCGAAACTGCCTCCCCATTGATCCTGCCGATGGTTAGTGCGGGCAACCAGAAACTGATTAATGAGGTAACCTTCTGAACCCATGATTTCAACACCATCATACCCGGCTTGTTGCGCCAGTTGAGCACAGCGGGCAAAGTCACTGATGGTTTGTTGTATATCCTCTTCAGTCATTTCTTTAGGGATAAATGGATTAATCGGAGCCTGAAGAGCAGAAGGCGCAACCAGTTTTTTTTGATAGCTATAACGCCCGGTATGCAAGATCTGGAGAGCAATTTTGCCACCGGCCTGATGTACTGCATCTGTAATGAACTTATGGTGAGGTAACTCATTTTCACTGTTCAGCACACTTGCACCTGCTGAAACTACGCCTTGTGGATTGGGAGAAATACCGCCTGTAACAATAAGGGCAACCCCTCCAGCAGCTCGTTCGGCATAGAATTGAGCCAGCCTCCGGGTTCCGTCAGGATGTTCTTCAAGCCCTGTATGCATCGAACCCATCAGGACGCGGTTTTTTAAGGTAGTAAAGCCTAAATCCAGAGGGGTAAATAAGTGAGGGTAATTGCTCATTACAGTCTCCATCGAATAATTTGACGACTCACACATTATTATTGTTTTCAATATGGCTTAGCGATTCGCTAAGTGGTCGGATGAGATTGGTACAAATTTAGACGGTTCCAGTCTGATTGGAATCACTTTGTTAATTGATTGTGACAGATATCATGAAATCATCTTACTCAATGGGTTTGAAGATTTAGTTAAATAAAATTTCATTTTGAATAAATCCCACAAAAAAACTTCACATGAATGTAATATTTATTTAACTTTCATTTAAGATAATGAGGATTTTTTCAGTTACCCTGCCGCCGGTAAAAATCAGCCTTGTTTATAGGTTGTCTTTAAAAATAGTGCATAGCAGTAAAAAGTAAAAATATCCAAGGATAACAATATGATGCAAAACATAACTGAACAAGTCACTTTAACAGGAAAACATGTCACTTTAGTACCTTTGACGCAGGAAAGGCATGATGAGTTCGTCAACGCTATTGAAGATGGTCAATTACATCAGTTGTGGTGCGCCAATGTACCTGCTCCGGATGGTTTGAAAGCTGAAATTGAACGCCGTCTGGGCCTACATGCGCAGGGAAAAATGCTCCCTTTTGCTGTTATTGATAATCAAAGGAATGTGGCAGTAGGTATGACATCCTATATGAATATTGATGCCACGCTTCCCAGATTGGAGATTGGTTCGACCTGGTATGCTAAATCAGCGCAACGCACGCCTATTAATACAGAAACAAAATACCTGTTAATGGAGTACGCGTTTGAAAAACTCGGTTGTGTTGCTGTGGAGATACGCACTCATTTTCTGAATCAGCAGAGTCGCAGAGCAATTGAACGCTTGGGGGCAAAGCTGGATGGTATTTTGCGCAATCACTTACGGGCAAAAAATGGCACAATTAGGGATACTTGCGTATACAGTATAGTACTCAGCGAATGGCCTGCCATAAAAACGCATCTTACATGGTTAATGGCGAAGCCTCGCTGAATGTCGTATCAGAAAACTCGTTTTTTGTGATGATTATTAACGGGTGAGAGCGCTTTTAATATGGCTCTCCAAATCATCCAGTAACTGATAACGGCGACGATATTCTGAGCGCTTTTTACTGGGGATCTCATCCAATGGTTTTCTTTCAATGATTGATGGCAGATGAAAATCATTGTTATCTTTTCTGGAACCACTCAGAGATTCCCAAAACGCATTATAGTCAGCCACCATCAGGTGTTTTTTCTTATGCCAATAACGGATACTGCGATAGATATGAGTTTCGTTGCTGACGGCTAAGATCTGCTCACAGTTGGTATGTTCAGCAAAACGGCAAATAGATTCGAGCAATAAACGTTTAGGGAATAAACCATGACACTCTTTTGTTGCATTACGGATAATATCCAGAGAATTATCCCCTTTAGCTGGGCCTTGTAATACTCCGATAAATAATGTTTGCTTGCCATTTACTTTTAATAAAGTGAATGCACATTTTGCCAGAATGACATTATCTTCTGTAGTCATATATAAAGATAGTTCACCTTCTTTATTCAGATTATCTAAAGAGTCTATATATATATTGAACGACTCGTTTTTTCCCTGAATAGTTGCCAATAAATAAGCATCAGTATTAAATATTTTATCAATAACAGTTGGAGTAAGCTGTTGAAATAAAATTTCATAATGCTCACTAATTGCATGAACAATCTGGTTTCGTTTGAAGTTAATACTCAAATATGGACGATGTGGTTTACAGGGCAAACTCGGTTGTTTTTTTAAAATATCCTGATAAATAGGTGTGCTGGCAATTCTGTCCAATAGTTTAAATGTAGAAACTGGTGTAAAAAAACTGCGTAAAGCAAATTTCGCCCGATTGCTCGAGGAATGCCAGTGTAGCCCTGGTGTAATACGTTTCCCGACAAGGTCGGTAAACAGTTTTATGCCTGAATACGTTTTAGTTTCAGATTGTTGTAGATACTTCATTAGTTATAAATCCAAAATAATAAAAGCAGTGGCGCTATTCTACCACTTTTTTATTGAATATATACTCATCATCTTTCAGATTTTCTCTTTGTTATCTATAGTTACTCGCTAAAGTTACTACTTTAATGAGTAGGTGATTATCGATGATCCCTAGAAAGCTGGCTATCTGAGCATTATAATGTAGTTATGAATCTGCCAAATATACCATATTGACTTTAAAGCACTCTTTGATTTTATCTAAATTATTTTTACATAACTTTTCATTTTACAGCGTTTTCAATACAGACTGTTTTTTAATAAGTGTTGAGTAATTTAATTTATTAATCACTGATTATGCTTATTTCTTATTTAATGAGTGCATGAAATTTGTCTGTAAATAATAATGCAATTTTTTATAAACAATTAACCCGGAATATTAATTAACCTGAATTCTGGATAAGAAATTGACGAGAGGCCTGTTCCAGGAGCAAAGTTTTGGTGAAAGCCTAAAACGACTCCGGGGAGGAACAGGCCATGGACAAGTTAGTTGAAATTTTCTGCGATGTCGACGACTTTTGTCGTCTTTTCATCCCCCAGTGGGCGCAGTTTTGTC
>NZ_NJAJ01000169.1 GCF_002632825.1 Xenorhabdus stockiae | reverse complement strand
GGTAAATCACCTCATGCCCCGGCGCATCGTCATAGGCCCCGATGGGGGAAGCCACGCCCGGGGTCACCGTTTTCGATTTCACGTAACGGACAAACCCGTGGGGGTCAGCCGGGCAGCCGTAGCAATCGTCATCCGAGCGCCTCACCTCCCCTTTGGCCGGATAATAAACCCACTCCGTGCGGGTCCCGTCCGGGGCAATCTGCAGGGTGGGGTTGCCGGCCGCATCAAACTCCGTCCGGGTCACCTCCTCCCGTTGGCCG
>NZ_NJAJ01000168.1 GCF_002632825.1 Xenorhabdus stockiae | reverse complement strand
CAGACGGGCGATCAGTGAGTTTAACGACTGGAGTCAGACTGCAGGTGAAGAACCTATCAAGCTCACAGGTCTAACCTCAGGAGAGTAAGGCATGCCACCCCGCATCCCCCGAGCCTGTCGCAAGCAGGGTTGCCCCAAGACAACAACAGATCGCAGCGGCTACTGTCCTGACCATCTGCATACCGGCTGGCAGGCTCACCAACAAGGCAAGAACCGACATGCCCGCGGTTATGGCAGTCAATGGGACAAACTCAGAGCCACTATCAAACAACGGGATAAGCACCTGTGTCAGTCCTGCTTACGACAGGGACGAGCGACGACAGGCACCACAGTAGAC
>NZ_NJAJ01000167.1 GCF_002632825.1 Xenorhabdus stockiae | reverse complement strand
ATGTCACCTTACCCGAAAAAGGACAGGAATTAGCTACCCGGCTGACCGATAATTTCCAGACTTTAATTCCTGCATCTTCAAGTTAATTGCGTATATATAGAATAGGGAGTTAACAGGACATAAAACAATTCATGAAAACAATAACACTATGAATTTTAAATCTATATTTTATATCTAAAATAAATTAATCCATCTGGTTATTTTAGATATAAATATAATGAAAACTAATTTATATCAGTTTCTATTTAAAATAACCCCAATTCCGCTTAAGCTATTGCTGAAATATCTTCTTCTGAGTAGAAAATTTTCAGTGATGGCTTTTTCTCTTTAAGGCAGTAAGCAATCAA
>NZ_NJAJ01000166.1 GCF_002632825.1 Xenorhabdus stockiae | reverse complement strand
CACAGGACAGGTGGCCTTGATGCGCAGCTTGCGACGACCAGCGGCAACATCAGCCCGAAGAGTGTCAATTTCAGTCTTGGCATTGGCGAGTTCCTGAGTGTGAATCTTGTCTAGTTCGGAAAAATGTTGGATACGCTCTTGCTGCTTATTGATGGCAATGACTTGTGCGACATACTGTCGCTTTAACCTACTGTATTCTTCTGCCTTGTCCTGATACTCGCTGTAGTAGAACCAGAACAAGCCAGAGACCATCATCAGAGCAATTAGGGTGAAGTACTGGCTGCCAATCTTCATGACTGCCTTCCGACAAATTGGTCATACTTTTCTTTTAAAAACAATAACCCAAAAACAATTG